>NZ_JAJFZL010000001.1:1904962-2539950 GCF_020733635.1 Nocardia spumae
CCAATTACGGTGCGGCGAAAGCAGGTATCGCCAATTTCACCATCATCGCGTCGAAGGAACTCGCCCGCTACGGCGTGACCGCGAACGCGATCTACCCCGGCGCGGTCTCCCGGCTGACGGCGGGTGTCATCCCGGGCGCGGGCGACGGCCCGCACCCGATGGACGCGCACTACATCGCGCCGGTCGTGGCATGGCTGGGCAGCCCGGAGTCGCAGGAGGTGACCGGCCGGGTGATCGGGCTGCGTGGAAGCCGGATCACCGTGGCCGAAGGCTGGATCGACGGCCCGAGTATCGAACAGGACGCTCGTTGGGTCACGGCCGAACTCGGTCCGGTGATGAAGGATCTCGTAGCCAAGGCGAGGGCCAACGTCGATTTCACCGCGGGACAGTCGGCGCAGAAATAGGAAGGGGCGCGACATGAGTATGAACCTGGGCGCGATCGGCGCCGACAACGGCTTCGGCGAGGTCACCTGGACCCACCGCGACGCGATCCTCTACGCGCTCGGTGTCGGTGCGGGACAAGCAGATCCGCTCGCCGAACTGCAGTACACCACCGAGAACTCCGAGGGGGTCACCCAGCAGATGCTGCCGGTCTTCGGCGTCGTACTCGGTATGACCTACGGCAAGCGGCCGAATCTCGGTGACTACCACCTGTCGAAGGTGTTGCACGGTGAGCAGTCCTTCACCGTGCACACACCACTGCCGGTGGCGGGCAGCGCCAAGGTCGCCACCGTGGTCACCGGCATCTATGACAAAGGGAAGAGCGCGCTCGCCGTCATGGAGACCACGGTCGCCGACGCCGCCACCGATCAGGCCTGGCTGACCTCTCGGACCAGCCTGTTCATCCGCGGGGAAGGCGGCTTCGGCGGCGAGCCGCAGCCGCCGGCGGACTGGCAGGCGCCCGGGCGCCCGGCCGATATCGAGGTCTCCGCGCAGATCCGGACGGATCAGACACTGCTGTACCGGCTTTCCGGTGATCGCAACCCGTTGCACTCGGATCCGAAATTCGCCGCCAAGGCCGGATTCCCGCGCCCGATCCTGCACGGCATGTGCACCTACGGCGTCACCGGCCGCCTGCTCGTCAACGCGCTCTGCGACGGTGACACGACCCGCGTGAAAGGTATGGACGGGAGGTTCAGCAAGCCGGTCATGCCCGGTGCCGAACTCACCGTCTCGATCTGGAAAGACAACGGCAAGGCGCTGTTCCAGACCCGGACAGCCGAGGGAGATGTCGTGCTCGATCGCGGTACCTTCGACTACGAGGCGGTGTGATGTCGGGCAGGGGAGCGAACTGATGTCCGGCCCGCTGGGTGGGGTGAAGATTGTCGAATCGGCCGGGATCGGGCCGGGACCGTTCGGCGGCATGCTGTTCGCCGATATGGGCGCCGAGGTTTTGCGCGTCGAGCGTGTGGGTGCGTCACACGACACCTGGAATGTCGCGGCACGCGGCGGCGTGGCCCGGCCTGGGCGCGACAGCGCCGCGATCCTGACCGAACTCGGTTACACCACCGCAGAAATCAGCGAACTCACGACCTCGGGAGTGATCGGCCAATGAATGAACGGACCTTCTGGGGGATCGGCGCATCGGATCCCGATCGTCCGGCTGTTGTCGAAGATGGCGGCGGCACAACGACTTACGGCGAGCTTGCTACGCTGGCCGATCGGCTGTCCAACGGGTTGCGCGCGATCGGCCTGGCTGCGGGCGACACGGTGGCCGTGCTGCTGTCGAACCGGGTCGAATTCCTCGCGCTGCAATTGGCCACGCACCAGATCGGTCTGGTCCTGGCACCGCTCAACCGTCATCTCACCGGGCACGAGGCAGGCTACGTACTCGGCGACTCCGGCGCTCGGGTGGTGGTCGCCGACGTGGCGAGTGCGCCGGCTGCACGGGAGGCCGCCGACCTCGCCGGTCTGGCCGGTGACGCGCGATTCGGTATCGGGCCGGTACCCGGTTTTCGGCCGTTCACCGATCTGCTCGGCGCCGCCGAGCGCCCGACCGATCGGATATCCGGCAGCCTGCTGCTCTACAGTTCGGGCACCACCGGCAAGCCGAAGGGGATCCGCCGGCCGCTCACCGGAGCGGCGCCGGAGGCCGAACACGACGCGATGGCGGCTCAGCTCATCGAGATGGGCATGACGCCGGGCGGGGTGTATCTGGGGACCGGCCCATTATATCACTCCGCTCCGAACTCCCACGCTATCGGGGCCCTGCATCTCGGCCAAACCGTTGTGCTCAGTTCGGGTTTCGACGCCGAGCACATCTTGGATCTGATCCGGACCCACCGGGTGACCGACGCCTTCATGGTTCCCACGATGATGCACCGACTCGTGACCGTTCCGGTGACGAGCCGGGCACGCTACGACGTGTCGTCGATGCGGGTGATCCTGCAGTCGGGGGCGATCTGCCCGATCCCTACCAAGCGGGCGATGATCGAATGGTTCGGCCCGATCCTGTACGAGTTCTACGGCGCCAGCGAGTCGGGGGCGATCACTTCCATCGATTCGCACAGCTGGCTGCAGCACCAAGGGTCGGTGGGCCGACCGGCACCAGGCAAGGATGTCAAAGTCCGAGACGAGCACGGCAACGAATTGCCGCCGGGCACACCGGGTTTACTGTATCTGCTGACCGGTCGGCCGTTCGAGTACCAGCACGATCCGGACAAGACCGCGCGCAGTCATCGCGACGGGTACTTCGTCCCCGGTGACATCGGCTATGTGGACGAGGACGGCTGGTTGTACCTGTGCGACCGGCGCACGGACATGATCATCTCCGGCGGGGTGAACATCTACCCGGCCGAGATCGAGAGCGAACTGCTTGGTCACGACGTCGTGCTGGACGCGGCCGTGTTCGGGGTGCCGGACGACGAATGGGGCCAGCAGGTGGTTGCCCTGATCGAATTACGGGAGGGAATCGCCGGCGACCCCGCGGTGCTGGATTCCGTACTGGCCCACTGCCGCCGGAGGCTGGCGAGATTCAAGGTGCCGCGGGTTCTCGAAGTAGTCGAGCAACTGCCCCGTACGCCCGCGGGCAAAATCAACCGTGTGCGCTTGCGTGAGCACTATCAGATGGCGTCGGGTTGCAGCATGGAGACGAACGCGCGCGCAACCGGCGAGAGTGGATCCTCGCGGTAGTAGAGGAATCCGGTCCGGATCGGCGGGAGGTCGAGCGTTCGGACCTGTGCGCCGAGTCCACGCGCGGTGTCGGCCTCCGGCGCCGACAGTACCGCCGCACCGACACCCGCGATCAGCAGGCTCTGAATGATGTCGCGGTGGTCGGTTTCCACGATCGACGTGGGCAGCGGCAGTTGTTCGGCCGCGAGATGGGCGGCGAACACCTGCCGGGCCGCGGACTTCTCGGGCAAACCGATGATCAGCGGGTAGCGCAACAGGTCGGCCACGGCGATCCGCTCACCAGGTGGGATGTCGGTGACCTTGGGCGAGAAGACCGCCATCAGTGGCGCCACCGGGAGCGGAACAGCCGAGTGTCGTGGATAAGGCGCGGGGTGATCGGTCAGTAGTAGCTCCGCCTCGCCGCGTCGCAATACCTCGAATCCGTCGGGCCCGAATGCCGCGGTCGCGATCCGCAATGCGATGTTCGGGTGCCGACGATGGAACTTGACCAGCAGCGGGGACAGCGGATCGACCGCGAAACCGTGGACGGCGGCGATGTCGAGGCGGCCGGACTCGAGCGCCTCGACGGCCTCTACCGCGGCGCGTGCGTGGTCGAAGGCGCGCAGCGTTCTGCGGGCCGGACCGACCAGCGCCCGCCCGGCCGGGGTGAGCGACATCCCTCGTCCGCGCACGAACAATGGTGTCTTCAGTTCGCGCTCGAGCTCTCGCATGGTTTGCGATACCGACGGCTGACTCAGATGCAGTCTCCGCGCGGCTTCGGACAAGCTCCCCGCGTCGACGACGGTGATGAATTGTGTGAGCTGGCGGCGGTCCATAGGTAGAACCTAACACTTGTCTAGGTATTTTGGGGCTACACCTTTGGTTAACGATCATTTACCTTGAAGGCAGGCGGGCTGTCCCGCTGAACAGAACATCACAGGGCCGTGGGGCGGACAAGACGGATCGAGCCACCCCGCTTCGGCCGAACGCGAAAGGCAGGATTTCATGGGCGCTTTGGATGGGCGGGTGGCGATCGTCACCGGCGGTGGTCGCGGTCTCGGCCGCGAGCACGCACTGCTGTTCGCGCAGCAGGGCGCGCAGGTCGTGGTTAACGATTTGGGCGGTGGCCCCGAGGGCAGCGGATCGGATGTGACCGCCGCTCAGTCTGTCGTCGACGAGATCACCGCGTTCGGCGGCAAGGCGGTGGCCAACGGCGACAGCGTCACCGACTGGGCCGGTGCACGGCGTCTCGTCGAGACCGCCGTCGAGAACTTCGGCGACCTGCACATCGTGGTCAACAACGCGGGCATCCTGCGTGACCACACCTTGGTGAACATGACCGAGGACGAGTTCGACAGCGTGATCAACGTCCACCTCAAGGGTTCCTTCGCGGTGAGCCATCACGCCGCGGTGTACTGGCGCGAGCAGGCCAAGGCCGGCAAGCAGGTGGACCGCTCGCTGATCAACACCTCCTCCGGATCCGGTCTGCACGGCAATCCGGGGCAGACGAACTATGGCGCCGCCAAGGCCGGGATCGCCGCGATGACTCAGATCGCCGCCAAGGAACTCGAGCGTTATCACGTGCGCGCGAACTGCATCGCGCCCGTCGCCCGGACTCGTCTCACCGAGGCAACGCCCGGTCTGGGACAGGTGATGGTCGAGTCGATCGACAAGGACTTCGACGAGTGGCACCCGGCCAATATCTCGCCGCTGGTCGCCATGCTGGCCGCCGATACCTGCGAATTCACCGGTCACACGTTCCGCGTCATGGGCGGCGAGGTCGGGCTGTATCGCGGCTGGACGGTCGTGGACGAGATCAAGAGCGAGAGCCGCTGGACCATCGAGGGCATCGCCGCGGCCACCGCGCACATGCCGATCAAGCCCGCAGAGGAGCTCAAAGGAAAACACCGCGACAAGATTGGAATCCGGAAATGAGCGCCGAGCAGCAGGTCCCGACGTTCGAGATGTCGCTCGAGCGGGGCAAGATCGGGGAATTCGCCAAGGCGACCATGTCCGAAAACCCTGCCTACTGGGGTAAGAACCCGGTGATCCCGCCGACGTTCCTCACCACCGCCGGATTCTTCTGGCAGACCGCGGAATCCAAGGCTGCCGGTGCGCATGGACTGGATCCGAAGCGGA
Source organism: Nocardia spumae (assembly GCF_020733635.1). Taxonomy (NCBI): domain Bacteria; kingdom Bacillati; phylum Actinomycetota; class Actinomycetes; order Mycobacteriales; family Nocardiaceae; genus Nocardia; species Nocardia spumae. Next base: position 1,910,213 of record NZ_JAJFZL010000001.1, read on the forward strand.
CGTTGCACGCCGAGCAGGAGTACGTCTTCCACGGCGAGCCGCCTCGGGCTGGTACCGAACTGACCGCTGCCACGCGGATCGCCGACCGCTTCACCAAGGAAGGCCGCCGCGGCGGCGCCCTGACCTTCGTGAAGATCGTCACCGAGTTCCGTGACGAGACCGGACGGCTCGTGGCCGAGCAGCGCACGACGGCCGTGGAAACCGCACGCGCCCCGAAGGAGTCGTGATGACCACGACCGAAACGAGTTCCCTCGCAGTCGGTGACACCGTGACCGAGCAGTCCTTCGGCCCGCTGACGATCACCGACATCGTCCGCTACGCCGGTGCGTCGGGCGACATGAATCCGCTGCATCACGACGAAGCGGCGGCCGAGGCAGCCGGTTTCGCCGGCATCTTCTCCATCGGGATGTTCCAGGCCGGCCTGCTCGCCACCTTCGCGGTGAACTGGCTCGGCGCCGAGAACGTGCGTCGCTTCACCACCCGTTTCAAGGAGCAGGTGTGGCCAGGCGACACGCTGACCTGCACCGGCGAGATCGTCGATGTCCGCACTGGCGATGGCGGCACCACCGTCGAGGTCGAGCTCACCTGCACCCGCCAGACCGGCGGCGTGGCCATCGAGGGCTCGGCCGAATTCCGGCTGCCCGCCTGACACCGATCACGATATTCCCCAAGGAGTGGTAATGACGACACATTCACCGATCGGGATCACCTCCTACGGTGTGCACCTGCCGATCTGGCGGGTGCGGCGCGGCGACATAGGCTCCGTGCTCGGCTCGGGCGGCGGGCGAGGTACCCGGTCGACCGCCGGATTCGACGAGGATTCCACCTCGATGGGCGTCGAGGCCGGCCGCGCCGCGCTGCGTGACGCACAGCCGCCGCGCGGCCTCGTATTCGCTACCGCCACACCGGCGTACGCGGACAAAACCAATGCCGCGATCCTGCACGCCGCGCTCGATCTCGACCGTTCGGTGCCGGCCTACGACTTCGTGGGAGCGTCCCGCTCGGCGATCGGCGCGCTGTGTGCCGCGGCGGACGCGGCCGCGGCGGGCCGACCGACGATGGCGGTCCTGTCCGACATCCGGACCGGCCTGCCGTCCTCCGCGGAGGAGCGTGACGGCGGTGATGGCGCCGCGGCAGTGGTTTTCGGCGACGGTGACCAAGTGCTCGCCGAGCTGGCCGGCCGGGGGTCCGCCTCGGCGGAATTCCTGGATCGGTGGCGAGTGCCCGGTGATTCGTCGAGCCGGGTATGGGAGGAGCGGTTCGCCGAGGGGCAGTACATCACGCTCGCGCAGCAAGCCGTGGATACCGCGTTGAAGGACGCCGGGATCACGATGGCCGACGTCGACCGGGTCGCGGTGGCCGGTTTGCATCGACGGGCCGCCAAAGCGATCGCCAAGACCTACGCTCGGGACGCGGCACTGGTCGACGATCTGTCCGACACGATCGGTGCCACCGGGACAGCGCAGCCCGGCATTCTGCTCGCCGGTGCGCTGGACGAGGCCGCTCCCGGCGAGACGATCTTGCTCGTCCAGATCGGCGACGGCGCCGACGCCCTGGTTTTCCGCGCTACCGCGGCGCTTCCTGCCGCACGCGAAAAGCGCGCGGCACGCACAGTTTCCGAGCAGGTCGCAGACGGCCGCGCTATCGACTATCAGCGTTTCCTCACCTGGCGCGGTTTTCTGCGCCGGGAGGCGCCGCGCCGCCCGGACCCGGACCGCCCGGCCGCGCCGCCGTCGGCACGCAACGCCGAATGGAAGTTCGGTCTCGCGGCCGGCCGCTGCACCGAGTGCGGAACCAGACATATGCCAGCGATCAGGGTATGCCGTCAGTGTCACAGCGTGGATCGGATGGAACGCGAACGCGTTGCGGAGGAGCGGGCCACGGTGGCGACGTTCCAGGCAGATCTGCTCGCCTACACCCTCAGCCCGCCGCTCATCGGCGCCGCGGTGGACTTCGCGGGCGGGGGTCGCCTGATGTGCGAGATCACCGACGCCGACCCTGCCACCCTGCGCATCGGTGACGAGGTCGAGATGACCTTCCGCCGGCTCTACACCACCGCCGATGGGGTGCACAACTACTTCTGGAAAGCGCGGCCGGTCCGCGGATCCGTCAGCAAGGAGGCCTGAACACCATGGCTACACACGGAATTCGCGACCAGGTCGCGATTGTCGGAATGGGATGCACCCCTTTCGCCGAGCACTGGAACAAGAGCGCCGAAGACCTGCTGGTCGACGCGAACGCCGAGGCGCTGGCCTCGGCCGGCATCGCCCAGGCCGATGTGGACGCCTACTGGCTCGGCACGATGGGCTCCGGTTTCTCCGGCCAATTGCTCTCACGCACACTGAAACTCGATTACAAGCCGGTCACCCGGGTGGAGAACTTCTGCGCCACGGGCTCGGAAGCATTCCGCAACGCCTGCTACGCGGTGGCCTCCGGCGCCATCGATGTGGCGATGGCGATCGGCGTGGAGAAGCTGAAGGACTCCGGCTACTCGGGCCTGACCTCGGCGGCCCCGCCACACGACGGCACCGCGGCCGCGATCACGGCACCGGCCGCTTTCGGCCTGCTGGCGCCGGCCTACGCCAACGCGACCGGGATCGACGACGACACCCTGAAAGAGGTCATTACCCGCATCGCCTGGAAGAACCACTACAACGGCGCGCGCAATCCGCGCGCGCAGTTCCGCACGGAGCTGTCGATGGATGCGATCCGCAACAGCCCCAAAGTGTCCGGCATGCTCGGAGTGCTGGACTGCTCCGGGGTATCCGACGGCTCAGCCGCAGCGATCATCGTGCGCGCCGAGGACGCCTACGAGTACACCGACAAGCCGATCTTCGTGAAGGCGCTGTCCATGGTCGCCGGCCCCGGTGACGGGCCGATGGACCCCACCTTCGATTACACCTCGATCCGTGAGGTGATCAAGTGCGCCGAAGCCGCCTACGCCGAGGCCGGTATCACCGATCCGCGCAACGAGTTCGCGCTGGCCGAGGTGCACGACTGCTTCACTCCGACCGAGCTGGTCCTGATGGAGGACCTGGGATTCAGTGAGCGCGGAAAAGCGTGGCGCGATGTGCTCGACGGAAAGTTCGACCTGACCGGCGAACTGCCGGTGAACCCGGACGGTGGCCTGAAGAGCTTCGGTCACCCGATCGGCGCGTCCGGGCTTCGGATGCTGTTCGAATGCTGGCTGCAGTTGCGCCAGGAGGCCCCGGCGGAACGCCAGATCGCCTCGATCGTCAGCGGTGAACGCACGCTCGGCCTGACCCACAACCTCGGTGGTCGTCCGGGCGATTGCGTGAGCTTCATCTCTGTCGTCGGCAATGAACCAGTCGCTGGTTAGGACGGGAACACCATGGAACGCAGCATTTTCGACCAGGACCACGACGACTTTCGCGCTACCGTGCGCAAGTTCCTCGAGACCGAAGTCGCGCCCAATATGACCGAATGGGAGGCGGCCGGAGTTCTTCCGAAGGACATTTTCGTGCGCTTCGGTGATATGGGACTGGCGGGCCTGAACATTCCCGAGGAGTACGGCGGCGGTGGCGTGAGCGACTTCCGGTTCAATGCCGTCGTCGTCGAGGAAACACAACTCACCTACTCGAGCCTCGGTGGGCTCGGTGTGCACACCAATATCGTCACGCCCTATTTCCTGCACTGCGGGAACGAGGAGCAGAAACGGCGGTGGCTGCCCGATGTCGCGGCAGGCAGGAAGATGTGTTCGATCGCGATGACCGAACCGGGCGCGGGCTCGGATCTGTCCGGCATCAAGACCACCGCGGTGCGTGACGGTGACGACTGGATCATCAACGGCGCCAAGACGTTCATCACCGGCGGCATCAACGCCGATCTGGTGATCGTCGCCTGCCGTACCTCCAAGGACGAATCCGATCGCCGCGGCGGCCTCAGCCTGATCGTCGTCGAGGACGGTATGCCCGGATTCCGCAAGGGCCGCAAACTCGAGAAGCTCGGCACCCGCTCCATCGACACCGCCGAGCTGTCGTTCGAGGACGTGCGGGTACCCAACGCCAATCTCCTCGGCGAGGAGGGAAAGGGATTCAGCTACCTGACTTTCAACCTGGTGCAGGAGCGGCTCACGCAGTCCGTCTCCGCGGTGGCGACCGCCCAGGCGGCATTGAACGCGGCGCTTCCCTATGTGAAGGACCGCAAGGTCTTCGGACAGAGTGTGGCGTCGTTCCAGAACACCAAGTTCGTGCTCGCGGACTGCGCGACCGAGGTCGAGGCCGGCCAAGCGCTCATCGACAAGGCGATCGTGACCTACAACGAAGGCAAGCTCACCGTCGCGGACGTGGCGAAGGTCAAGCTGTTCGTCACCGAAATGGCCGGGCGCGTGGTGGACAAGTGCCTGCAGCTGCACGGTGGGTACGGCTACATGCTGGAGTATCCGATTGCGCGCCTGTACGCCGACATCCGGCTCTCCCGGATCGCCGCCGGCTCCAGTGAGATCATGAAAACCGTTATCGCGAAGAGCCTTTCGCTGTGAACCAGCCGCTGGAAGGGGAGGAACGCGCTCGGCCGAGTCTGGTGGACCTGCTGCGCGCGGTCGCTTCGGCGGTAGGTGATCGCGAGGCCGTGGTGCACGGTGATGTGCGGCGGACGTATGCGCAGACCGTTGCGCGCATCGATGCGCTGGCGCGGATGCTGGTCTCCCGACGCGGTTCCGGTGTGATCGGCAGGGGTGATCGCGCCGGGATGGATTCGGGCCAGGGAAACGTCGCGGTGTACATGTACAACGGTCCGGAGTACATCGAGGCCACTTTCGCCGCCCTCGGGGCCCGGTACGCTCCGTTCAACGTCAACTACCGTTATACGCCGACGGAATTGACGCAGATCTTCGACGATGCGCGTCCAGCTGTGATCGTGTACCACGCATGTTTCGCACCGACATTGGCCCAGGTACTGCCCGGATTGGCAGTCGAGCCGCTGCTGATTCAGGTTGCCGATGATTCCGGGCGGGCATTGCTGCCAGGTGCGGTGGAATTCGAGGCCGCGTTGCTCGAAGCACCCGAGGTCTCGCTGCCGACGTCGTCACCGGATGATCTGCTGTTGGTCTACACCGGCGGAACCACCGGGTTGCCCAAAGGCGTGATGTGGGGGCAGCACGACATGTGGCTGGCCACCAGCGGTGGAGCCGAGTTCCCCGCAGACGTCACCGCCGCCGCGGTCGGAGAATCGGCCCGGCAATCCGAAGGTCCGCGTCTACTCGGTGCCGCACCCTTCATGCACGGTGCCGGACTGTGGTACATGGTGCGCGTCCTGGTGCGCGGGGGACTGGTCGCCATACCCGCGACGGCGAGCAGGTTCGATGCTGCCGAGGTATGTGAACTGATCGAGCGCGAGCGTCTGGACACCATTGTCCTCGTCGCGGAGGCGTTCGCGAATCCTCTGGTCCGTCAGGTGATCCGGCGAAGTTACCGGCTCGATTGCGTCCGGCTCATCGGGCTAGGCGGCGGAATGACCAGCGCGCAGACCAAAGACGCACTGATGACGGCGATGCCCCATGCCGCACTTTTCGACTCCGTGGGGTGCACGGAGACGGGAGGAATCCTGCGCGAGGAGGTACTGCCGGGGGAAGCCCCGGCGGCAGGTGTCTTTCGACCCTTGCCACGCGCCTGCGTGATCAGCGAGGACAAGCGTTCCTTTCTGGCACCGGGATCATCGCAACACGGCTGGCTGGCGGCCCGTACTCCGCTGCCGCGCGGCTATCTTCACGATCCGGCGAAGTCCGCGACGGCACTGATCGACGTGGCGGGCGATGTTGTGATGCTGACCGGAGATCGAGTGGAGTACCTCGGCGATAGCCGCGTGAAGTTACTCGGGCGCGACTCGATGACCATCAACACCGGCGGCGAGAAGGTCTTCGCAGAGGAGGTCGAGCGCGCCGCGCGGGTGCACCCGAGCGTGCAGGATGTTCTGGTTCTCGGCCGTCCGCACGAGCGGTGGGGCCAGGTGATCGTCGCGGTCGTGCAACTGGACGAGCCGATCGGCGACGACGACCTGTTGGCCGCGATGGCCGGTCGAATCGCGCGATACAAGTTGCCGAAGGCATTCATCCGAGTCGAGCAGATCCGTCGGTCCGCCGCGGGCAAAGCGGACTATCAGTGGGCCGAATCGGTGGTACGACAGGAAGGGGTACGCGGATGAGTGCGGTAATGAGTCGCGGCGACGTGCTCGACTTGCGGCCCGCGGAATTGCCGGCCGAGGTGGCCGGATTGCGTACGCAGGTGCGCGATTTCCTGGCCGAGCAGTCCGCCGCCGGGAGATTCGTGTCGATGCCCGACAGCTGGATCATCGGCGCCGACCTCGACTTCACGCGTGAGCTGGGCGCACGTGGCTGGCTCGGTATGACGGTCCCGCAGCGCTACGGCGGCGGCGGACGGTCATCGCTCGAGCGGTTCGTTGTCATCGAGGAGCTACTCGCGGCGGGCGCCCCGGTGGCCGCACACTGGGTCGCGGACCGGCAGGTCGCTCCGAGCCTGCTGAGCTTCGGCTCCGAACCACAAAAGCAGCGCTACCTGCCCGCAATCGCTTCGGGTGAGTGTATTTTCGCGATCGGCCTGAGCGAGCCCGACACCGGATCCGATCTGGCGTCGGTGCGTACCAGAGCGGTTCCCACCGATGGAGGCTGGCTGGTTACCGGCACGAAAATCTGGACCAGCGGAGCGCATCTCGCGCATGCCATTCTGGCGCTGGTGCGTACCGGTGATGGCGGCAAGAGCCGGCACGAGGGCCTGACCCAGATGCTGATCCCGGTGCCCGACGAACGGATCACGATCCGCCCGATCATCTCGCTGACCGGCGGCCACCACTTCAACGAGGTGGTGTTCGACGAGGTGTTCGTCCCCGACGACATGGTCTTGGGGCAGGTGGGTGCGGGCTGGAAGCAGGTCGGCAGCGAGCTCGCGTTCGAACGCAGCGGCCCGGAGCGAATTCTGAGCACCATACCCCTGCTACGTCTGCTCGCCGAGCGTGAGTTGCTCGATGCCGCGACACTCGGACGGCTGGTGTCGCGGCTCTGGTCGCTGCGCGAAATGTCCATCGCGATCGCCGTCTCACTCAGCGCGGGCCGCGCGCCGGACACAGCAGCCGCCCTGGTCAAGGACCTGGGCACTCTATTCGAGCGGGAGGTTATCGACGCGGCCCGCGCCACCGGCGTCGAACCCGATCCGAGCTCCGACGAGCCGCTGTCGCGCATGCTCGCCTACGCGATCGCCAGTTCACCGACCTCGACGCTGCGCGGCGGAACCAACGAGATTCTGCGCGGAATCGTCGCGCGGGCACTAGGAGTGCGATGAGGACCGACGAGCAACTGCTCGCCGACACCGCGGACAAGACCTTCAGGCAATGCGCCGAAGGACCGCAGGCCTGGCGACTGATCGAAGAACTGGGGCTCACGAGGATCGGGATCGCCGAGGAACTCGGCGGCAGTGGCGGCGACGCCGAACAGGCCCGAATCGTGTTGCGCAGCGCGGCATATCACGCCGTCGCGCTTCCACTCGCGGAGACACTGTGGCTCGCCGCGCCCTTGCTCGCCGACGCGAGGCTGCCGATCCCGGACGGTCCCCTGACGGTGGCGAGCGCCGCCATCGGCCAATTCCGGGTCCGTCCGAACCTGAGCGGGTCGAGTTGGCAACTGGACGGCGTCTTGCGTCGAGTTCCCTGGGCGCGCAGCGCTTCTCGTATCGTCGTCGCTGCCGACGACCGCGTCTGTCTGGTGGATCCTTCCGACTGCCGAATCACGCATGGCGCGAATCTGGCCGGTGAACCCCGGGATGAGGTGTACCTCGACGGCGTCACCGTGGACGCCGACGACCTGGGAAGTTTGCCCTACCGGGTGGACCTGCGCGAACGTGGCGCGCTGGCGCGAAGCGTGCAGATCGGTGGCGCGGCGCAGCGGGCTCTCGACCACAGTCTGGAGTACGCCACACAGCGTGTGCAGTTCGGACGGCCGATCGCGGCCTTCCAGGCTGTCCAGCAGTATCTCGCTCAGATGGCCGGTGAGGTAGCCGCTGCGAATCTGAGCGTCGCCAGTGCGGTGCACAAGACCGCGGGTCGGCCGAACGGCGCACATCTGGTCGCCACGGCGCGGGTGAACGCCTGTCGCGCGGCAGGAATTGTGGCTGAGCTGGCGCATCAGGTGCACGGCGCGATCGGCACGACTCGCGAACACGACCTGCGGCTGGCAACGACCCGATTGTGGTCGTGGCGCGAAGAATTCGGCGGCGAAGCCGAGTGGGCGCGGGTGTTGGGTGACAAGGCGAGCGCCGACGGAGATCCATGGCATCTGGTCACTCGATATGAGGCTCCGTACACCGCCTGATCGATGAGCGGACGATCGCAATGCCGGTGATCGTCGAATCGTGTGTAGCACATGCTGTTTCGATGATGTGGGTGGCTCGCATCAGCTGTGCGCTCCCTGCCGGCAGAGCCTGTGGAGTTAGTGGGTGTGTACCTGGTGGTGTCAAATTTATGTAAGAGGGCACGAACCTTATAGATTTAAGTTAACTACTATTGACTCACCTTCTGGATTGCAGCATCATTCGATGAGGATGATATTCGCCGCACGGCCGGTCCGAGGCGATGATAGGTACGCGTGACATATCGCCCCCACTGTTCCGGTATCCGACGACGCTCCACAGGGACGTCACGAATTCCCGTGAGCGGGACGCCCGGTCGGTCCCGTGGTCATCCATCAGAAATCCCTTTAGAACATTCCGAAGGATCGCCATGTATCTGACGCAGCCGTTGCATCGAGGTGTTCAGCAGTTCCCGGATCGGCTGTTCAGCATCTGTGGTGAGCGTAGTTTCAGCTACGCACAAACCCTCGATCTCGTAGGACGGCTCGCTGCCGCGCTGCATGAACACGGTGTCAGCGAGGAGGATCGCGTCGCGATTCTGTCGTTGAACTCCGATCGCTACGGTCAGGCGCTGCTGGCGACCGCGTGGGCCGGCGCGGTGACGGTGCCTGTGAACATCCGCTGGAGTCTGCCGGAGATCGCCTACTCGCTGAACGAGGCCCAGGTGCGTCATCTGGTCATCGACGATGCGTTCGCCCCGATGGCGCCCGCCCTGCGAGAAGCCTGCCCGCAACTCGGGCTGCTCATCCACGCCGGCGATGCGCCGACGCCGGCCGGCATGCTTGGGTTCGAGGCGCTGATTGCACAGCACGAGCCGGTTGCAGACGCACACCGTCGCGGCGATGTGATGGCGGGCATCTTCTACACCGGCGGAACCACCGGTTCCCCCAAGGGGGTGATGCTCAGTCACCGCAATCTGTTCGCCTCAGCGGTTGGATCTGCGGCCATGGGGGCGTGGACCGCGGCCGGTACCATGCTGCATGCGGCGCCAATGTTTCATCTGGCCGATTTCTCGTCGTTCATCGCCAACATCCTGCTGGGGGGCACCAACGTGATGCTCCCGGCCTTCGAGCCGGTCGCCACGATGAGCGCGATCACCGAGCACCAGGTCACAGATACGCTTCTGGTGCCGACCATGATTCAGATGATGGTGGACCATCCGCGATCGGGCGAATTCGATCTCTCGTCGCTGCGAAACCTCATGTACGGCGCCTCTCCGATCTCCGAAACGCTGCTCGAACATGCTCGAGCAGCGTTTCCCGCGGCCAAATTCTTGCAGGGCTACGGAATGACCGAACTCGCCCCGGCCGCAACGCTGCTCACCGACGAGTTCCATGATGATCCGGTTCGTCGACGCTCGGCCGGGCGTGCGGCCCCGCACGCTCTGGTGAAGATCGTCGACCCGGACGGAACCGAGGTTCCGCGCGGAGTGGTCGGCGAAATCATCGTCAGCGGTGACCACGTGATGCTCGGATATTGGAACAAGCCGGAGGAGACCGCCGCCGCCGTGCGTGACGGCTGGATGCACACCGGTGACGGCGGTTATATGGATGAGGCAGGGTTCGTCTACATCGCCGACCGGATCAAGGACATGATCATCTCCGGCGGCGAAAACGTCTACTCCGTCGAGGTCGAAAACGCCATCGCCAAACATCCGGCAGTAATCCAGTGCGCGGTTATCGGCGTCCCCGACCAGCAATGGGGCGAACGCGTGCACGCCGTCGTCGCCCTCGTCGAAGGCGCCACCCTGACCGTTGAAGAATTGCGCGAGCATACCAGGCAGTACATCGCCGGGTACAAGGTGCCGCGCAGCCTGGAAATAGTGAAGGAATTCCCTATCTCCGGAGCGGGAAAAATTCTCAAGCGTGAGCTTCGCAAACAATATGAATGGAAGAGCCGCACCTACAACGCATCCCGCGCGGGCACGCCCTAGCGCGCCCTGCCGCGTGCCGACGCACTCGACCGGAGTGGGGTGACGATCATCGCCGGCATTCGGCATTTGCATGGACCTCGCCGACCTCGCAGCCACCGACAACCTGTTCGCCGTCGGCATCACCGACGACCCCGCCACCTGGACCCGACCCGCACCGACTCCTGAACGTGCTGCGCAACCAACTGGCCCGGCTCGACACCCCCGCCGCCCACGAGCTCGCCGCCGGGCTGCACACGTTCGTCACTGGCGGCGCATCCGCCGGACTGTTCGACGGCCCCACCACCACCCAGCCCGACGGCGGCATGGTGGTGGTCTCCCTTCGGGACCTGCCTGATGAGCTCGAGACGATCGGCATGCTCCTTGCCTTGGACGCGACCTGGCGGCGCGTGTCCGACCCCGGGACCCGCAGGCCGCGCATTGTCACCGTCGCGGTACTTCAGGCATGCATGCAGGTCGCTACCGGTGTGAGCGACTTGATCGTCGCTGGTGGAGCCGAATCGATGAGTCAGGCCGAGTTCTACACCCATGCGATTCGGTGGGGTGTGAAAGGTGCGGGCGTCGAGCTCGCGGACCGCCTGGCCCGAGCTCGGGTGACTGCCGGCGGGGCAGGCTACCCCGTTCCCGGCGGCATGATCGAGACCGCCGAGAACCTGCGCGCCGAATTCGGCATCAGCCGTGCCGACCAGGACGCACTGGCCGCGCAATCGCACCGGTGAGCGGTCGCGGCGCAGGACAACGGCATTTTCGCGGATGAGATCGTCGCCGTGCCGGTGCCGCAGCGTCGCGGGCAACCTATTGCTGTGACCCGTGACGAACATCCCCGCGCCGACACGACGGTCGAATCCCTGGCGGCGCTGCGCCCTATCCGCGCGAACGTCGACCCGGACTCCACGGGTGACAGCCGACAATGCGAGCGGTCAAAATGACGTTGCCGCACTGTGTGTTGTAACAACGCCGCAGCGGGCGGCACGACTCGGATTGCGCCCCATGGCGCCTCGCGGCGTGCTCGGTGACCGGGATCGAGCCCGCCCGTATGGGGTTCGGGCTGGTCGGCGCCCTGGAGAAGGTTCTGGGGCGGTTGGATCTGACGCTTCGGTTTCACGTCGGGCACAACCGGCGAACCCAAGGGGGTCGTGCACACGTGGAACACGGTATTCGTCGGCACCAGACCCTCCTACGAAGCCGCGCAACTCACACCGGTGGATGTGCTGTTGGCGTTCTCCTCGCTCTCACACCGTCGGCTTCACCGGTGTCACGATGCCGATGTTGTAGGGCATGACCGTCGTGTGCATGGACATGTCGGATCCGGCCACCGCGTTGGAGCTGATCGAGCGATATCAGGTCAGCTGGACCACGGCCGCGCCAACCTTCGTCACCGATCTGTGCGCGGCAGTCACAGTCGACAGCCCATCCATGACATCGCCGACCAGGATCAGCAGCACCGGCGCACCGATCCCGCCAGCCCTGGCCGATCAGGTGCGCAATCGTCTCGGAGCTCGTCTGCTCGCGGTGTGGGCGTCGCCCCCCGGTGTTCGAGTGGAGGCTCGAACACCGAGGCACGAAAAATGAGGCAAATTTGCCGGGGATCTGTGTGCGAGTGGTCTCCGAGACACGCGCTTCCGGCAAATTTGCCTTAAATGGGTGGTTGAGCGGTGCGCGAGGGGGGACTTGAACCCCCACGTCCGAGGACACTGGAACCTAAATCCAGCGCGTCTGCCAATTCCGCCACTCGCGCGTGATGGTACGACCGTCCAAACTCTACCGGGCCGGGCGCCGATCGCGAAGCCACGCGGGGTGTCGTGTACCCGTGAGTAACACGACCAGGGATTATAACGATTAGGTAACTCCCAATATGAGGAACCCTCAACTTTCTTACCGGGGCGTAACCCTGCCACCAGGCGGTTCAAATATGAGGGAGAGTCATGTTTGTGGACGTTCTTGTACGAGCGTCCCGAAATACTCGACGGTAGGGGTGAAGGCTGGGGGGAAACGTGAGGCTTTCCTCATGATTTTGTGCGAACCTGAGGCTTCCTCAGGTCCTCAGGGGCGAGGGACACCTGTGCACGCCAGCGGCGGGCCCCTTCGGGGGAGCCGCCACGAGAAGGAAGTCGATACGTCTTGACGATCAACGAACGCACCGGGACCGGATCGAACGCGAAGGTCGTTGGGGGAGTTTCGGATACTGGTATCAAGTCGTCGCTGCTGGAACGCCTGCTCGATGGTGAGAAGTACGCGCTGGCCTTCGGCGGGCAGGGTGCGCAGTGGCTGCGTGAGCTGGAGGAGATCGGGCGCGACAGCGCGCTCGAGCCCGAGCTCACCACGCTGGTGCACGAGGCCGCGGCCCGGCTGGAGCCGGTGGCGGCCCAGCTGCTGGTGGTCCGTCCGGTCGGCTTCGACCCCATCGCGTGGATGCTCGAGGACGAACTCGCCGATGGCGAGGAGCCCGAGGAGTCGGCGGCGCCGTCCGCGCAGGCGTTGCGTTCGGCGGCTGTGTCCATGCCCGGCGTCCTGCTCGCGCAGGTGGCGGCGTTGCGCGCGTTGCGGATGCAGGGCCTCGACCCGGCCGAGCACGCGCCCACCGGCATCGTCGGACATTCCCAGGGCCTGCTGGCCGCCGAGGCGGCGGCCGCGAACGGTGAGCGCGATGTCGAACTCCTCGCCCTGGCGCAGCTGATCGGCGCGGCCGCCACACTCGTGGGCCGCCGCCGCGGCATCATCCCGGTGGGCGACAAGTCGCCGATGGTCGCGGTGTCGAATGTCGACCCCGACGAGCTGCGTGCCGTAGTGGCCGAGGTGTCGGCGGGTGTGGATCCGAGCGTCGCCGCGGTGGTGTCGATTCGCAACGGCCGGCGGCGTGCGGTGTTGTCGGGCACGGTATCCCAGCTCGAGCGGGTGCGGCAGCGCTGCGCCGAGATCAACGCCGAGCAGACCCGTGACCGCGACGCCAAGAAGCGCGGCGGTGCCGTCTTCGCTCCGGTCTTCGAGGATGTGCTGGTCGAGGTCGCCTTCCATCACCCCGCGCTCGCCGATACCGTCGAACTGGTTTCGGCGTGGGCCGCGCAATGCGATATCGACACCGAACTCGCCGCTGACCTGGCGCGCCGCATTCTGGTCGATCCCGTCGACTGGGTGCAGGCGGTCGAGGAGACGGTTTCCGGTGGGGCCCAGTGGATTCTGGACATCGGGCCCGGCGATCTGCTGAGCCGGCTCACCCAGGGCTCGCTCAAGGGCACCGGCGTGGGCATCGTCGCCGCCGCGACCCGTCCCGGTCAGCGCAGCCTGTTCACCCCCGGCGCCGCGCCGCAGGTGGCGCCGGCCTGGACCTCGTTCGCGCCCACGCCGATTCGCCTGCCGAACGGCCGGATCGTCGTCGAAACCGCGTTCACCCGCCTGACCGGGCGCTCGCCGATCCTGCTGGCCGGTATGACCCCGACCACCGTCGACGCGAAAATCGTTGCCGCCGCGGCCAACGCGGGCCACTGGGCCGAGCTGGCCGGTGGCGGCCAGGTCACCGAGCAGATCTTCGCCGACCGGGTCGCCGAACTGCAGACCCTGCTGCAGCCCGGCCGGGCTGTGCAGTTCAACTCGCTGTTCCTGGATCCCTACCTGTGGAAGCTGCAGCTGGGCGGTAAGCGGCTGGTGCAGCGTTCCCGCACCGCCGGCGCGCCGTTCGACGGCGTCGTCGTCACCGCGGGCATTCCCGAACTCGAAGAGGCCGTGGCGCTGATCGAGGAACTGAGCGAGGCGGGTATCACCCACGTCGCCTTCAAACCGGGCACTGTCGCGCAGATCCGCGCCGTGCTCCGCATCGCCGACGAGGTGCCGGACTACCCGGTGATCATGCACATCGAGGGTGGCCGCGCCGGTGGGCACCACTCCTGGGAGGACCTCGACGACCTCCTGCTCGAGACCTATGCCGAACTGCGCAACCGGGCCAATGTGGTGGTCTGCGTCGGCGGCGGCATCGGCACCCCCGAGCGGGCCACCGAGTACCTGACCGGTGAATGGTCGGTGGCACACGGCTATCCGACGATGCCGCTGGACGGCGTGCTGGTAGGCACCGCGGCCATGGCCGCCCTGGAGGCCACCACCGCTCCCGAGGTCAAGCAGCTGCTCGTCGACACCCCCGGCACCCCGGACTGGGTCGCCGCCGGCACCGCCACCGGCGGAATGGCCTCCGGCCGTAGTCAATTGGGCGCCGACATCCACGAGATCGACAACTCCGCCTCGCAGACCGGCCGTCTGCTCGACGAGGTCGCCGGTGACGCCGACGCCGTCGCCGAGCGCCGCGCGGAGATCATCGAAGCGCTCGATCGCACCGCCAAGCCCTACTTCGGCGATGTCGCGGCGATGAGCTACCTGCGCTGGCTGGAGCGTTACGTCGAGCTGGCCGCGCTGCTGCCGGAACATCAGCGTGCCGGTCGCGACGGCTTCGACTGCGGCACCGACCTGGGTGACGCGATCGCCGACGCCACCCGTTCGGTGTGGGCCGACATCACCTGGCGCGACCGCTTCGCCGAGATGGTGCGCCGCGCCGAGGCCCGCCTCAACCCCGCCGACCGCGGCCGCATCCCGACGTTGTTCGCCGACGACGCCGACTTCGAGCGCCCGGTCCATGTGATCTGCACCCTGAAGGAGCACTACCCGGCCGCCGCGGACACTGTGCTGCATCCGGCCGACGTGCCGTTCTTCGTCTCGCTGTGCAAGACCCCCGGCAAGCCGGTGAACTTCGTTCCCGTCGTCGACGGCGATGTGCGCCGGTGGTGGCGTTCGGATTCGCTGTGGCAGGCCCACGATCCGCGCTACACCGCAGACCAGGTCTGCATCATTCCCGGCACGGTGTCGGTCGCCGGTATCACCCGGGTCGACGAGCCGGTGGGTGAGCTCCTCGATCGGTTCGAGCAGGACGCCGCCTACACCCTGATCCGCGGCGGCGTGACCCCGGCCGCCGTCGACGGCCGCCGTCGTGCCGACATCGGTTCCGGTGCCATCGATATCGTGCTGGCCGCACCCGATGTGCAGTGGGCCGGGCGCACCGCCGCCAACCCGGTGCACCGGCTCGGCGATCTGCACGAGTGGACCGTCGACAACCAGGGCGCGGTGCACCGGCCGACCGGCGCCACGCTGACTCCCGCCGACGGGCCCGACGCCGATCACGCGTATGTGGAGCTGACCGTTCCGCTGTCGCCGGCCAACGAGGTGCGGATCCGCATCACCGTGCCGGAGTCGGTGTACAACGGTGGCGCGCCGGTGATCACCGAAGACGACGCCGAAGCCGCGATGTCGGCCCTGCTGGCCGTGGCCGCCGGGCAGACGCTGCCGGAGGTCAAGTCCGCCAACGGTGTTCACGTCGCTCACGTCAACCTGGCCTGGACGCCGGATATGATCGCCGACCACGCCGGCGTCACCGGTTCCGGCCTGCCCGCCGGTCTCAGCACCATCGATCGCCGGGTGCCCGATGTTCTGGTCGGCGCCTGCTGGCCGGCCGTGTTCGCGGTCCTCGGCGCCAGCCGGGCCGAGGGTGCGGACGGCAGCGCCGGCAGTGTCATCGAGGGCATGCTGGATCTGGTCCACCTCGATCATCGGATCGACCTGGTCCGCACCCTGCCCAGCGATCCCGCGGTGCTCAGTGTGCGCGCGGAATCGGCCTCGGTGGTCGATACCGATCTGGGGCGCGTCGTCGAGGTGCGGGTCGCCGTCGGCGTGATGCGCGACCACGGCCTCGAGACCCCCACCGTGGCAACGCTGGTGGAGCGATTCGCGATTCGCGGCCGCAACGGCAGCGGCGAGCTCACCGATCCGCCGCGTGCGGCCGGCACCGTCTCGGACGACGCGACCGAGACGCCGCGTCGCCGCCGGCGCGATGTCACGATCACCGCGCCGCGGGCCATGGCGGCCTTCGCCGAGGTCTCCGGCGATCACAACCCGATCCACACCAGCACCGCCGCCGCGAAACTGGCCGGTCTGGGCAGCCCGATCGTGCACGGCATGTGGCTGTCGGCCGCCGCGCAGCACGCGGTCTCGGCCGTGGATCCCGAATCTCCGCTGCCCGCGCGGACTGTCACCGCCTGGACCACCCGATTCCTCGGAATGGTGCGGCCGGGTGCGCAGATCGATGTGCGGGTCGAGCGGATCGCCGTCGACCGCGGCTGCGAGATCGTGGAGGTGTCCTGCCGGACCGGCGGTGACCTGGTGATGACCGCGACCGCCCGGCTCGCGGCTCCGAAGACCGTCTACGCCTTCCCCGGTCAAGGTATCCAGACCAAGGGGATGGGCCTGGACGCCCGGTCGCGGTCGAAGGCGGCCAAGCAGATCTGGGATCGTGCCGACAAGCACACCCGTGAGGCGCTCGGCTTCTCGATCCTCGCCGTCGTGCGGGACAACCCGACCTACCTCAAGGCGCGCGGCGTGGAATACCGCCACCCGCAGGGCGTTCTGCATCTGACCCAGTTCACCCAGGTCGCGATGGCGACCCTCGGCGTGGCCCAGGTCGCCGAACTGCGCGAGGCCGGCGCCTTCGTCGAAGGCGCCATGCTGGCCGGCCACTCGGTCGGTGAGTACAACGCCCTGGCCGCGGTGGCCGGTGTGCTGCCGCTCGAGGCCGTGCTGGAGGTCGTCTTCCAGCGTGGCTCGGCGATGCACGAGCTGGTGCCCCGGGATGCGCAGGGCCGCAGCGACTATCGGATGGCCGCCATCCGGCCGTCGCAGATCGGGCTGCCCGATGCCGAGGTGATCGACTTCGTCGCGGGTGTCGGCGAACGCGCCGGCGAATTCCTCGAGGTGGTGAACCTGAACCTGCGCGGTTCGCAGTACGCCATCGCGGGTACGGTCGCCGGGCTCGAGGAGCTGGAAGCCGAAATCGAGCGTCGCCGTGCCGAATTCGGTGGTAAGCGGGCGTTCGTGCTGGTGCCCGGCATCGATGTGCCGTTCCACTCGACCGTGCTGCGCAAGGGTGTGCCGGAGTTCCGGAACAAGCTCGAGGAACTGCTGCCGGAGAACCTGCATCCGGAAGTTCTCGCCGGACGCTACATTCCGAACCTGGTGCCGCGGCCGTTCTCGCTGGAGCGCGAATTCATCGCCGAGATCGCGGATCTGGTGCCGTCGGAACCGCTGCGCGCGGTGCTGGAAGACTTCGAATCCTGGTCGGCGCGTCCGGAAGAACTGTGCCGGGTGCTGCTGATCGAGCTGCTGGCCTGGCAGTTCGCCAGCCCGGTGCGCTGGATCGAGACGCAGGATCTGCTGTTCACCGATACCGCCCGCGGTGGTGTCGGGGTGGAGCGTTTCGTCGAGATCGGTCTGGCCGCCACCCCGACGGTGGCGAACCTGGCGGGTAACACGCTGAAGCTCCCGCAGTTCGCGACGACCAAGGTCGAGGTGCTCAACATCGAGCGCGAGGCCGGGGTCGTGTACTCGACCGATACCGACCCGGCGCCGGTGGACGAGCCGGAGGAGACCGTGGCCGAAGCGGCTCCGGCCGCCCCGGCGACCGCGGCCGCCGCCCCGGCCCCGGCGCCCGCCGCGACCGGTGGCCCGCGCCCGGACGACATCACCTTCAACGCGGCCGACGCCACCCGGGTCCTGATCGCGCTGTGGACCAAGCTGCGACTGGACCAGATCGGCCCGGTGGACACCATCGAGGCGCTGTGCGACGGCGTGTCCTCGCGGCGTAACCAGCTGCTGGTGGACCTCGGTTCGGAGCTGTCGCTCGGTGCGATCGACGGTGCCGCCGATGCCGATATGGGCGCGCTGTCGGCCACCGTCGACCGGCTGGCCCGCACCTACAAGCCGTTCGGTTCGGTGCTGTCCGACGCCATCGGCGATCACCTGCGCAAGGTCTTCGGCCCGTCGGGTAAGCGCCCGGCCGCCATCGCCGATCGGGTGAAGAAGGTCTGGGAACTCGGCGACGGCTGGGCCCACCACGTGACCGCCGAGGTCTCGCTGGGCACCCGCGAGGGCGCCAGCGTGCGTGGCGGTGATCTCGGTGGCCTGGCCTCCGGAGCATTGAGCGATGGCGCCGCGGTGGACGCGGCGATCGACGCGGCCGTGCAGGCCGTGGCCGGTCGCCGGGGCATCAGTGTCGCGCTGCCGGCCGCCGGTGGTGGCGGAGGCGCCACCGTGGACGCGGCCGCGCTGGGCGAGTTCACCGAGCAGATCACCGGGCGTGACGGCGTCCTGGCGACCGCCGCGCGCGTGGTGCTCGACCAGCTGGGCCTGACCGACAAGGTGTCCGCGCCGGAGGCGACGGACGAGTCGCTGGTCGATCTGGTCTCGGCCGAACTGGGTTCGGACTGGCCGCGATTGGTCGCCCCGGCCTTCGACGCACGCAAGGCCGTGCTCATCGACGACCGCTGGGCGAGCGCCCGTGAGGATCTGGCCACCTTGTGGCTGGCCGCCGACGCCGAAATCGGCGACGACCGGATCGCGGGTTACGCCGGCACCGGTACCGCCGTTGCCGCCCAGGCGAACTGGTGGCGGCAGCAGGCGATGAAGCAGGCCCGGTCGGTGCTGGCCGGTACCTACGAGCGCATCGCGCAGGCGGCTGCGGGCACCGAGGACGAGGGTGTCTGGTCCGCCGACATCGCGGTGATCACCGGCGCGAGCAAGGGGTCCATCGCGGCATCGATCGCGGGCGGACTGCTCGCCGGTGGCGCGACGGTCATCGTCACCACCTCGAAGCTCGACGACGACCGGCTCGCCTTCTACAAGCAGCTGTACCGCGAGCACGCCCGGGCGGGCGCCGCGCTGTGGGTGGTCCCGGCGAATATGGCCTCCTACACCGATATCGACGCCCTGATCGACTGGATCGGTAACGAGCAGACCGATAACGCCGGTGGCGCGAAGGTCCTCGTGAAGCCGGCAATGACCCCGACGTTGCTGCTGCCGTTCGCCGCGCCGCGAGTGGCCGGCGATCTCGCCGACGCCGGCGCGCGCGCCGAGATGGAGATGCGAGTTCTGCTGTGGTCGGTGGAGCGTCTGATCGGCGGTCTGTCCGGCCTCGGCGCCGACCACGATGTGGACGCGAAACTGCATGTGGTGCTTCCGGGTTCGCCCAACCGCGGCATGTTCGGTGGTGACGGCGCCTACGGTGAGGCCAAGGCCGCGCTCGATGCGGTCATCGCCAAGTGGCGGGTGGAGAAGTCGTGGGCGCAGCGGGTCACGCTGGTGCACGCGATGATCGGCTGGGTCCGTGGCACCGGCCTGATGGGTCATAACGATCCGCTGGTCGCGGCCGTGGAGAAGGCCGGGGTACACACCTGGTCCACCCAGGAGATGGCCGACGAACTGCTCAAGTGGTGCACCTCGCGGGCTCGTGCGGTGACCGCGACCGGTCCGCAGCAGATCGACCTCACCGGCGGGCTGGCTGGTGCGAAGCTGGATCTGTCCGCTCTGGCCGAGCAGGCCGAGCGGGAGGCCGAGGCCGAGGTCGTCGACGAGCGGGGCACGATCGCGGCGCTGCCCGTGCCGCCGACCCTGAGCTCGGTGCTGCCCACCCCCGAATGGGGTTCGGTCACCGCCGATCTCGCCGATATGGTGGTCATCGTCGGCGCGGGTGAGCTCGGGCCCTACGGCTCGGCGCGCACCCGGTTCGAGATGGAGGTCGCCGACGAGCTGTCGGCCGCCGGCGTCCTCGAACTGGCCTGGACCACGGGCCTGGTCACCTGGGAGAACGACCCCAAGCCCGGCTGGTACGACACCGAGAGCGGCGAGTACGTCGACGAATCGGAAATCGCCGAGCGTTACCACGACACGGTCGTGGAGCGCTGCGGGGTGCGCCGCTACGGCGACGACGGCTCGATGATCGACAACGCCGCTCCGCTGCTCAGCTCGGTCTTCCTCGACCGGGACCTGAGCTTCGTGGTCAACAGTGAGGCCGAGGCGCGCACGTTCTACGCCGCCGACCCCGAGCACACCGTGATCAACCCGGTCGCCGATTCCAGCGACTGGCAGGTGATCCGCCAGGCGGGCACCGAGATTCGGGTGCCGCGCAAGGCCAAGCTGTCGCGCACCGTCGGTGGCCAGATCCCCGAGGGCTGGGACCCGACCCGCTGGGGCATCTCGCCCGATATGGCGAGCTCGGTGGACCGGGTGGCGCTGTGGAACATCGTCTGCACCGTGGACGCGTTCCTGTCCAGCGGTTTCAGTCCGGCGGAACTGATGAGCTGGGTGCACCCGGCGATGGTGACCAACACCCAGGGCACCGGTATGGGCGGTATGTCGTCGATGCGCTCGCTCTACATCGACAACCTGCTCGGTGAGCCGCGGGCGAACGACATCCTGCAGGAGGCGTTGCCGAACGTCGCGCTGGCCCACGTGGTGCAGTCCTACATCGGCAGCTACGGCGGCATGATCCATCCGGTCGCGGCGTGCGCGACCGCGGCGGTGTCGGTCGAGGAGGGTGTCGACAAGATCCGGCTCGGCAAGGCCGAGGTCGTGGTGGCCGGTGGTTACGACGATCTGGGTATCGAGGGCATCGTCGGCTTCGGCGATATGTCCGCGACCGCCGATTCGGCCGCGATGAGCGCCAAGGGCATCAGCGACCGCTACTTCTCCCGGGCCAACGACCGCCGCCGCGGCGGATTCGTCGAATCCCAGGGTGGCGGAACGGTTCTGCTGGCCCGCGGTGACGTGGCCGCCGAGGCCGGGCTGCCGGTCCTCGGCGTGGTCGCCTTCGCGCAGTCCTTCGCCGACGGTGTGCACACCTCGATTCCGGCTCCGGGCCTGGGTGCGCTGAGCGCGGGCCGGGGCGGGGCGGAATCGCAGCTGGCCGCGCAACTGCGCAAGCTCGGTGTCTCGGTCGACGAGGTGGCTGTCATCTCGAAGCACGACACTTCCACCGCCGCCAACGATCCCAACGAATCGGAGCTGCACGAGCGGCTCGCCGGTGCGCTGGGCCGGTCCGAGGGCGCGCCGCTGTTCGTGATCTCGCAGAAGTCGCTGACCGGCCACGCCAAGGGCGGTGCGGCGGCCTTCCAGCTGATCGGCCTGTGCCAGGTGCTCGAACAAGGCGTGATTCCGCCGAACCGCAGCCTCGACTGCGTCGACGAGAAGATGGCCGAGTACCCGCATCTGGTGTGGCCGCGGCAGCCGCTGCGGTTCGCGGATCGGTTCGCGCTCAAGGCGGGTCTGGTGACCTCGCTCGGCTTCGGGCACGTCTCCGGACTGCTGGCGATCGTGCACCCGCAGGCCTTCGTCGAGGCGCTGGATCCGCAGCGCCGCGACGACTACCTGCGCCGCGCCGAGGAGCGTCGTCTCGCCGGCCGGCAGCGGCTGGTCAAGGCGATGTGTGGCGGCGAACCGCTCTACGAGCGCCCGGCGGACCGCCGACTCGGCGCCGACGGCACCCCGGCCAAGCAGATCCGCCAGCTCGAAGCCGATGTGCTGCTGTCCGCCGAGGCCCGCCTGGGCACCGACGGGCTGTATCTGGCCCACGGCGCCTGCGGGACAGGAGAACTGGCCGCGGGGTCCGACGCTGCGAAGTAGGCAGCTCAGAGGCGCCGTGAAGTAACAACTCCCCGGTAACGATGCGCCGATACCGATGATGGTCCGCCGAATCCGTAGGCTCCGGATTCATGACCATCCTCGGTATCGGCTTGGATCTGGTGACCATCTCCGAATTCGCCGAACAGCTCGAACGGGCCGGAACCACCATGCTCCGGGAGAGTTTCACCGCGGGTGAGCGGCGTTACTGCCAGAGCAAGGGCACCGATCCGGCACGCAGTTTCGCGGCCCGGTGGGCGGCCAAGGAGGCCGTGCTCAAAGCGTGGGCCTCCTCCCGGTTCGCCCGCCGCCCGCAGATCGGTGACAACCCGTATCCGCTCATCGAGGTGGTGAACGACGCCTGGGGCCGCCCCAGCATCAAATTGCACGGGCTGGCAGCCGAATTCCTGCCTCGGGTGCGGGTGCACCTGTCGATCACGCACGACGGCGATATGGCGGCCGCGATGGTCGTCCTCGAGGATCCGGGCGAACTGGCGGATCTGATCGAAAACCCCTGATCCACAAACTGTCGGAGCGATCCGCGGCGACTGCCGCCGCTCCTGCGAAGGCCGGAACCGGCGGCGTCACGCTCACGCGTCGTATCGGTTCCGGCCTTCGTCGGAACGACGGCAGTAGTGCGGCAACGGAATTACGCGACGATGGAATTACGCGACGATGGAATTACGCGACGATGGAATCACCCGGAAACGGATCCGGGGGCCGGCGACCGGAACTCAGGCCGTGGTATCGCGCTGCCCGGTGCGTGATTCCTTCTCCGCGATCAGCAGATACGCCACCATGAGTCGCTTGAGTTCGGCGACGGCCGCCTCGTGGCTGAGCCCGTCCTGCACCGAGAAGTTGAGCATCGAATAGACCACGTGCACCAGCACCTGGGCCATCATCGAGCGCCGCACCCGTGGCGTACGCGGCATCAGCGGGCGCAGCATCTGCTGCACCGCCTCGGCGAATTCCTTCTCGTGGATGGCGCCGGTGGCACGCGTGGACGGCGTCGATTGCATCGCCAGCCAGACCTCGCGCCGCGAGGGATCGGTCATCCACAACTCGGCGAGATGATCGACGAGTTTGTTCATGTGCCGCAGCCAGTCCATCGACGGGATCTCGCCGTGGAAGTCGGCCAGCTCCTGGGATACGGCCACCAAGTCTTGCCGATTGAGCTCGCAGACGATGACGTACTTGTTGGCGAAGAACTGGTACAGCGTGCCGATCGGGACCTCCGCGCGGGCGGCGACCTCCTCGCAGGTGAACGACTCGAATCCCACCTCGACCAGCAGCTCCCGCGACGACTGCAGGAGTGCGTCGAACTTGCGTTTACTGCGTTCCTGGGTGGGCCGACGGCGGGGCATCAACTCCTGTGGGTCGTCCTGCAACTCCAACGCCGGGTCAGGACGTCGGTTCGACCTCGGTGCCGTGCGCGCTTCCACCACATCCACCAGGCTAGCGGTAGCGACACGCGGAAGACACACGACAGGGAGGTCGGTGTTCGCGATTCGGTTCGATTCATAACCCATCCAAGCCGAATGTGGTGACGAACACATACCGAGTAGATCTACATCGGCGGGGGCCTGTCGGTATTCGATCGGTCCCGCTGCGGCGTTGAACCGCTGCTCGGTGCGGCTTCTCCGGCGCGGTTCCTGCACACGGAAGGCTTGATCTCTGGTGGTTCGACCTGTGGTGACTCTCGGTGCTTCGATCGCTCGCGACCGAGTGGACGCGGTGGCATTGCGCGGCGGCAACGGCAAATTGACCGATCGAGTGCTCGCGCACCGCTGGACGGAACTGGGTGCGGCACCGGCCGCCGGGCTGCCGGGTTTGGTCGAGTCGCTGCTCGACGGACTCGCCGCGGATATCGGGCTGATTTTCGAGATCGCCGGTGCCGCTGTCACGTATCGGGAGGCCGCCGGCCGTCGCGCGGTCGTGACGGGACTGGCCGCGGGGCCGTGGTACGAGGCGTCGCTGGTGTCGGCCAAGTCGGCGCACCTCGCGCTGGCCCGGGCGATGACCTGGGCGAGCGAATTCGACTATCTCCTGGTCTGCGAGCTCACCCCGGGATATCAAGGCTTCTCGCTCATTTCACCGCATCGCGACCGCGTCGTCGCGGCCACGTCCACCGCCGCCGGATTCGTCTCCGAGGATTCGATCCGGCCCGGCATCGCCGCGGCATGGGATCAACTCGATGTGGCGGGGGTGCGGCCCAGTGCGGTCGTCGTGATCGGTTCGGCCGCCGCCGATCCCGCGGTGTCGGCCACCCTCTCGGCGGGTTTCAACGCGCCGGTGATTCCGTGCTCGGTCGCGGCGGCCGGTTCCGCGATCGGTTCGGCGCTGGTGGTGCAGCCGGAGGCTTATGTCGCCGCGCCGAGCGAACGCGCACGGATATCTCGCAATACGGTCGCGGTGGCTGCCGCCGCGAGTGTGCTGGCCGGTGGTCTGACCATCGGTGGCATCTATGAGTTCACCGACCATCCGCGCTCGGATGCCACCACCCGGCTGGCCGACGCGCGCGCCGCCCAGCAGAACCGGGGGCCGCGACACGCCCGCCCGGAACCGTCGTTGCCCGCACCGGATTCGGTTCCGGAACTACCGGTCGAGGGTGCACCGATCGATGGCGTCCCGGGCCCGCGGCACGCGGCTCCCGATGGTTCCCCGGGTTTCGATCCGACATCGGCGAACTGGGGGCCGAGCGGATCCTCCCGGCTGGGTTTGCTCGGATCGGATCAGGGCGGTGATACCAAACGCCTGGTGAAAGAAGCCCCGGATGCGGATTCGGCACAGCAGCAACAGAAGTCGGTGGTTCCGGCTCCCACCGAACCGGTCGGCGCTCCGGACGGCTCGCTGCTGTTCCCCGGCGAGACCGCACCACCGCAGGTCGGTACCGACGAATTCAACGAGTGGTGGGACAACCACTGGCGGCTCACCCTGCGGTGGGTGATCGCGATGATGCCCGCGCGCGACTGAGCACGTCGTTCGATGCCGAGGGCCCCGGGACGTCGATCGTCCTCGGGGCCCTCGTGCGTGTCCGTACACCGGACGTAGCCGCTACACGGACAGATCGCGCCGCAGCTTCGCCACATGCCCGGTGGCGCGCACGTTGTACTGTGCGACCTGGATCGTGCCCTGCTCATCGACGAGGAAGGTGGAGCGGATCACGCCCGTGATGCGCTTGCCGTACATCGTCTTCTCGCCGTAGGCGCCCCACGCCCGCAGGACCTCGCGATCGGGGTCCGACAGCAGCGGGAACGTCAGGCCCTCGTTGTCCCGGAATTTAGCGAGTTTCGCCGGCTTGTCCGGGGATATTCCGACGACGTCGAGACCGGCCTCGTTCAGTTCGGCGAGGTTGTCGCGGAAGTCGCAGGCCTGTTTGGTGCAGCCGGGGGTACTGGCGGCGGGGTAGAAATACACGATCACCTTGCGGCCGCGGTAGTCCGATAGCGACACCGGTTTACCGTCGGCGTCCGGCAAGGTGAAATCCGGCGCGGGGTCGCCGGGGCCGAGTCGTTGGGCGGCCGACGGGGTGCCCTCGGTGGTTGCGCGGGCTGTCGCCTCCGGGCCCTTCGCCTCGGCCGCCGGTCGTTGGTTGTCGGTCATGTCCAGCACGGTAGCCCACGGATGTGACAGGGGACGTGACATCGGTGGCGGCGGATAGACTCGACGCCCAGCGACCTACATGTACGACAGACCTACACGAACGACAACAGGAGACACAACGTGGCGAGGGATACCGAGCACATCGAGCGGGAGATCGAAGCCGCGCGTAACCGGCTCGCGAGCACACTCGACGAGCTCGCGGTACGGGCCGACCCGCAGCGGATCGCCGGCAACACCAAGCAGGCGGTCCTGGCGAAGGTGAACGAGCCCAAGGTGAAGTACAGCCTGATCGGCGCGGGCGCCTTCGTCGGTGTGCTGGTGCTGATCAAGATCTTCCGCCGCTGAGGCCGTAGAAACGACGGAACCCGGTGTGACACTGTCACACCGGGTTCCGTTCGTTATCGCCGATCAGACGGTCGGGCAGGCCATACCGGTGCCGTCGGGGTCCAGGTGCGGCGAGTAGCCGGGCTCACCGCGGAACAGCGGGGCACGGCCCGCGGCACGGGCCTCGTCACAGTTCTTGAACGTGCCGTCCGCCGAACCGGTCTGCGTCAGACCCGATGACCCAGTGGCGCCGATGGCGTCATCGATACCCGACGATCCCGTGCCGGCCGAGCCGGAGGGGATGAACCCATCGGCCGATGCCGGCGCGGAGAGGACGATCGGGGCGGCCAGGGTGATCAAGCCCGTGCCGGCGGTCACGTAAAGCCTGCGAACGTTCATGTATTCCTCGATGTCAGCTGCGGTTGATACAACGGGCCGGCCGCACTCCCCGCAGTGGAGGGCCGGGAACCGCCGAGTCTACTGTTCTGATGGCGGCCGTCGTTGTCAACCGGGCGTCCGAGAGCCGCTTACTCGCCCAAGCGCTTACCCGTCATATGTTCTGCGGGAATATGTCCCATTCTTCCGGCTTCGAAATCCGTTACGGCATCGATGATTTCCTGTCGGGTGTTCATGACGAACGGTCCGTACTGCACCACGGGCTCGCGGATCGGGGCGCCACCGAGCAGTAGCACCTCGAGTTGGCCCGTGGGGCCGTCCTGGTGCGCGTCGGCGGTGACCGCGATGGCCTCACCGTGGCCGAGCACCGCCAGTTGTCCCTCCGCCAGCGGACGCCCTTCGTCGCCGACGGTGCCGCTGCCGGCGAGGACGTAGACCATACCGGTGAACTCCTGCGGCCACGGGGTCTCCAGGCGGGCGCCGGGGCTGATCGAGGCGTGGGCGTACGCGATCGGGGTGTAGGTCGAACCCGGACCCTCGAAACCGCCGACCGCACCGGCGATGATGCGGACCAGCGCGCCACCGTCGTGGGAGGTGACGAGTTTCAGTTCGCTCGCGCGCAGATCCTGATAGCGCGGATCGGCCATCTTCAGCGATCGTGGCAGGTTGACCCACAGTTGCACACCGTGGAAGACCCCGCCGGAGATCACCAGGTCCTCGGCCGGCAGTTCGTCGTGCAGGATGCCCGAGCCCGCGGTCATCCACTGGGTATCGCCCTCGGAGATGGTTCCGCCGCCGCCGTTGGAATCGTGATGGACCATGGTGCCGTCGATCATGTATGTGACGGTTTCGAAGCCGCGGTGCGGATGCCACGGTGCGCCCTTGGCCTCGTACGGCTCGTAGGCGACCGGTCCCATGTGATCGAGCAGGATGAACGGATCGGCGGTGCGCACGTCGAGGCTGGGGAAGGGGCGCCGGACCTGGAAGCCCGCTCCCTCGAGTTGTTTGTGCGCGGTGGTGATGGTGCGCACCGGGCCCTGCCGCATCGTCGCCTCGGGGCGCGGCAGCCGCGGTAGCACCAGGATGTCGTCGACGGTGATCGCTGGCATGGTGTCCTCCTCGGGCTGGTGGTGTCCATGTCAACCAATAGCTCGGTAGGATCATTCCCATGGTGCGATGGCTCGACGAACAGGAGCAGCAGACCTGGTCCGCGTTTATCCGGCTGCGTCAGCGCCTCGATGCCGCGATGGCTGCCGGGCTGGCGCGGGACGGCCTGTCGGTTCCCGATTACGAGGTCCTGGTCGCACTGTCCGCGGCGCCGGACGGACAACTACGTGCCCGCGATCTCGGTGCGCAGATCTGCTGGGACAAGAGCCGGCTGTCGAAACATCTGGCCCGGATGGATGCCCGCGGTTTGGTGCGGCGTAGTCCCGCCGCCGACGATGCGCGGGGACGGCTGGTCTGCCTGACCGAAGCCGGTCGCCGGGCGCTCGAACACGCCGCACCACATCACGTCGACTTGGTGCGGCGGCTGTTCGTCGATCGGCTCAGCGATGCCGAGGCCGCCGTGGTGCGTTCCCTGGCGGCCAAGGTCACCGACGAGATCGAGCGCGACACCGGCCTGGTCTGAGAGCTCAGTCTTCGCTCGCCGGGGACCCGGCTCGTTTCCAGTCGCCGAACGGCTCGTCGCGTTCGCGCACCGCCTGCCGGAAACCGGCGGCGGCCGAACGCATTTGGAAGGAATAACCCTCGCGGGTATGGCGGGAGACGCCGTCGAAGACGGTACTCACCATGCCGGAAGTGGCGACGCCCTGGGCCAGCAGTGCGCTGTTGAGCGCCAGTTTCGCCATAATCAGCTGGTTGATCGGCACACGCGTAATCCGTTGCAGCAGTTGTTCGGTGCGATCGTCGAGTTCATCGGCCGGACAGGACTCCACCGCCAGGCCCCATTTCTCCGCCTGGGTGCCGCTGAGGCAGTCGCCGGTGAACAGCAGGCGTTTGGCGCGCTGATCCCCGAGCCGGTGCGCCCACATACCCGCCGCCGGAATGCCCCACACCCGGGTGGGCGGATAGCCGATCTTGGTGTCGTCGGCGCAGATGATCTGATCGCAGAACAGCGCGATATCGGTGCCGCCCGCGATCGCGAAGCCGTGCAGTTTGGCGACCGTCGGTTTGTCGGCGTGCAACAGGCTGGAGAAGCCGCGGTTGAATCGGCTCATCATCTGGTAGTCGACCATGGGATCCCACGTGGCCCACGGGTTGTGATTGCGGGCCTGCACGACCGGGTCGAGGACGGTACCGGTCGTGGGCTGGGTGGAGCCGGTGGCGGCGAAACCGTTCTCGGCGAAGATCGACAGGTCGTATCCTCCACAGAACCCCTTGCCGCGTCCGGAGATCACCATGACGTGTACGCGGGGATCGACGTCGGCCCGTTCCACCGCGTGCGCGATCTCGATCGGGGTGTCGGCGGTGATCGCATTGCCTTGTTCGGGCCGGTTGAACGTGATGCGGGCGATTCGGCCGGTGACCTCGTAGGTGAGGGTGCGGTAGTCGGGACCGTCGTCGGGATCCGGGCGGTTGGCGAACAGGGAGTCCTCGCCGCTGATCAGGTCCTCACGCCAGGCGGCCGGTCGAGTGCCGGAGTGATTGTCGTATTCGGTCATTCAAGAAGTGAACTCCTGTTCATTTCTTGCGTCAAGAGGGCGGGCCGCCGGTGAGCCACGGCGTCACCGGAGGCTTCACCCAGAGAATCTTCTCGTCGGTGAACTCGCGTTGTGCCGCGGGGTGATCCGGCTGTCGCGCGGCCCACGCGTCCTTCTCGTCGAGCAGTTCCGCCACCAGCGTCCAGGTCTCGTCGGTGCTGGGGGGATTGGTATCGGCGGCGCGGGCGAGTTTGCGTCGGGTCGCCGCGGGGATCGTCGACAGGTCGGCGCCGGAGATATCGCGCTGCCACAGATAGGCCGCCAGCCGTCGCGCCTTGTCGGCGCGTCCCTTACTGGCGTGGTCGGTATGTGCGTAGTCGGCCATGGTCGATTCCCGATCGCGAACGGTTGCCCCCGAGCCTAGTGCCCGGCGGTGGGCCCGGCGCCGTCCGCCCGCGCGGCGGCCGGACGCTCTCTGCTGGATGGAGCCGTCTCGATGGCAACCGTTGACTTCACGCTGAGTCGATCACTGGCGGACCACGCCGCACAGCGTCACAATCCATGCGCACATGTGAATGTCTTTCTACTCCGACGGAGGCGCGATCATGACGGTGACCGACGAGTACCTGGCCAACAATGCCGAATACGCGGCCCAGTTCAGCGGCCCGCTGCCGCTGCCACCCAGCAAGCACGTCGCCGTGGTGGCATGTATGGACGCGCGGCTCGACGTCTATCGCATCCTGGGCCTGCAGGAGGGCGAGGCGCATGTCATCCGCAATGCGGGCGGTGTGGTGACCGACGACGAGATCCGGTCGCTCGCCATCAGCCAGCGGCTGCTGGGCACGACCGAGATCATCCTGATCCATCACACCGACTGCGGCATGCTGACCTTCACCGACGACGACTTCAAACGCGGAATCCAGGACGAGGTAGGTATCAAGCCCGGCTGGTCCGCCGAGGCGTTCGGTGATCTGGACGAGGATGTGCGCCAATCCATTCGGCGCATCGAGACCAGCCCGTTCGTCACGAAGACGACCTCGCTGCGCGGCTTCGTCTTCGACGTGGCCACCGGAAAACTCAACGAGGTGATTTCCTGAGCCACGCCGAGCGCCCGGCTACAGGATCCACTCCCGCCGGTAGTCGGCGTGATCGGCCCAGCACAGTGCCACACAGCGCAACAACCGGTCCTGGCGACCTCGACCGGGTGGTAACTGCGCCATCGTGACGATCAGGCGCTTGGCCAGCACTTCGCGGCGCACACGCCCCCCGTCGACGGCCCGCACTGCCTGTTCATCCTCGCGCAACCGCGCATCGATGAAATCGATAATGCTCCCCACACGACACTTGGACGCAGCGGCCTCGCCCGTGGTTCCCGAGCGCGAAGTGCCGACGGCCTGATCGAGCCGGCGGCACTTCGCGGCATACCGCCACGATCCCGGCAACGATGAAGGCCGCGACGGCGACCAGATGGCAGAGCGTGCTGATTCCGGCGATATCGGCCTCGTTGTCGGTGATATCGGGCAGCGTCGCCGCGAACGCGAGTAGCGACACACCCATCACCGTCGGCGCCGCCACCGCGACCCACCACGATCGTGGCCCGCCCCGGCTGAGGGCATACCCGCCGAACACCGTGCCGGCCACGGTCGCGAGTACGACCGTGAATCCGGCGGCCGCGACAACGCACTCCGATCCGCTCGCCGGTTCGCGGCCGGGGCTGTACGAGAGGGCGCGCATTTGCCAGGGTGAGGGCTGTGAGCGACTTCGATGCCGAGGTGCTGGCGGGGCCACGGGAACGGGCGTGTGCGCTGGTGGCCGGGTTTTCGCCCGAGGTACCGCCGTATTCGCAGCAGCCGTCGGCATTGAGCGAGGCGGAGTTCGCGCGCGGCGCGCGGCTGAATGTGGAGATGTTCTTCGATTTTCTGCATTCGGGCGAACTGCCGACTGCCGACGCGATGGGCGAGGTCGTGGAGTTGGCGCTCGAGCGGGTGCGCCAAGGGGTGCCGCTGGGCAGTGTGCTGTCCCGGTATCGAATCGCCGCCGCTTATATGACGAGCGTGTTGGAGCGGTCCGCGGGCCCGGCCGAACGAGCGGTACTCACCACCATCGGGCCGCGGTTGATGGAGTTCGTGGCGGCGGCTACCGCGCGGGTGGCCGTCGCGTGTGTCGAGGATGTGAGTGATCCGCTGTGGGAGCACCGCGATCGCCGCCGCGCCATCGCGGACGCGCTGCTGGAGGGGCGCGATCCGCTGGTCTGGTCGCAGGAGACCGCGATTCCGGTCGCGAAGTCGTTCCTGGTGGCGGTGTTCGACGTATCGACTGCGGCCGATCCGGCGCGGGTGACCCGGATGCGCAACGATCTGGACCGGATCGCCGGCACATTCGTGCGGATGGACAGTGCCGGATGGACCGTGCTGATGCCGCTGACCACGACTCGGGAGGAGGCCGTGGCGACGGTGCAGCGGATACTCGACGGCCCCGGCGACGGGAACGGTGTCGCACAGATGTGGGTCGGTGCGGCGTGCGCGCGGCGGCTGTCCGACATTCCGGCCGTCGCGGCGGAGGCCCGGACGGTCAGTGGCATCTGCCGGCGGACGGGACGGGGGGAGACGGTCACCGAGGTGCGAGAGGTTCTGCTCGAATTCGCGCTGACGGCGGGCCCCGCCGCCGGGCGGCACCTGTCGTCGATCGCCGGGGCACTGGACGGACAACCGGCGCTGGTCCAGACGCTGGACGCGTTCTTCGCCTGCCAATTCAATCAACTCGCGACCGCGCGCCGGCTCGGCGTGCACCGCAATACCGTCACCTACCGGCTGACCGGGATCGCCGAGGCGACCGGCTGGGACCCGTTGCACCCACGCGAGGCGATGGTCTTGTACGCGGCCCGGCTCACCGCCCTCGGTACCGAAGGCATGGACAACGGCGCCCCTTAGGCACTTTTCCAAACGACGGCCCGGCGCACTGTCGTATTGCCGGTACCGCGCCGGAACCGAGTGCGGTGTGCTGCGTAGGTGGACAGTGACGTCTTTGCCGACAGCATCCGGGGGCGGCGGCCCCGTCATCTCGACGCGTGGCGCCGCCGGGCGTTCCTCGTGGCAGCCCTCTCGGTGGCCATGGTGTCGGCCGTTGCCGGAGTCTCGCACGCGCAGCCGCCGACGGTGCCGCCGCCGGGTGTTCCGGTGAAACCTCCGCTGCCCTTTCCGATTCCGCCCGCACCGCCGGAATTCGACCCGGCCTTCTATCATCCCGATCAGTCGATCGTGGACAGCAAGCAGCCGGGTGAGATCATCGCGGCCCGCCAGGTGCATCTCGCCTACGCCTCGGCGCTACCGATCAATATGGATGCCTGGCAGCTGTCGTTCCGTTCGACCAACACTCGCGGCCAGGCGGTTCCGGCGGTGACCACGGTGATGAAACCGCACGCCGCCGCGGCGACGCCGCGACCGCTACTGTCCTATCAGTTCGCCGAGGATTCCCTCGGACAGTATTGCCGCCCTTCATATCTGAGCCAGGTGGGATCGATCGGACCGCTGGCGGGATCCGCGGAAACGACGAGTCTGTTCGCGGTTCCGATCGCGGCCGCGCAGATGGGCTGGGCTGTGGTCGTCACCGATACCGAGGGCCCGGATCAAGCGTTCGGCGCTGGCCCGCTGGAGGGACGGATCACGCTGGACGGTATTCGTGCGGCGGAGAACTTCGAGCCCATGCAACTCGATGGCGCCCGCACCGAGGTCGGGATGACCGGATACTCCGGGGGAGCGATGGCCACCGGGCATGCGGCGGAATTGCACCGCGAATACGCGCCCGAGCTGAATATCGTCGGCGTCGCGGAGGGCGGTATCCCGGCCGACGTCGGAGCGGCATTGAAGATGGCCAGCGGTAATGCCGGGGCGGGCATCATCTTCGCCGGTGCGGTCGGAGCCTCGCGCGAATATCCGGAATTGGCGGATCTTTTCGACAAGTATCTGTCTCCGGCGGGCCGCGTGTTCGTGGCCGCCAAACAGAATCTGTGCCAGGTGCCGACCTCGCTGGTGGTGCCGTTCGTCGATATCGACAGCCTGTTCACGATTCCGCATCCGCTGGACGATCCGCGGGCGGTGACGGTGATGGACCGAATAAAGATGGGCCATCGGGTGCCGGATATGCCGATGTTCATGCTGCAGTCCAACCCGGACTGGCTGGTGCCGGTCGGGCCGGTGAACGATCTCGTCGATACCTACTGCCACGATCCGTCCGCGCGCGTGCAGTACTTGCGCGACCACTTCAGCGAGCACCTCACGCTCGACACGTTCTCCATACCTCTGATGATCAAGTTCCTCGCCGATCGCTTCGACGGTGTCCCCGCGCCGAGTGGCTGCGGCAGCAAGGACGCAGGATCGGTACTGCTCGCGCCGGAGCTGTGGACGACACTGCTGCCACAGATCGCGCCGTTCATGCTGAATCTGCTCGGCAAGCCCGTCGGACAGTGAGATGAATACGATCGCCGCGGCGATTCGGGCGGAAGGCTGTCACCGACGGCCGGGACGACCACGTGATCGCTTCCGTCTGAGAGATGACGCAGGGGGTTTCCGCATCCGTCAGCGGCAGGTGCCCGAAGAATACCGTCTGCGGGCCGTCTCGGGTGCGAGATCTATCGGGTCACCGGGACGTGAGAGTTGTTGCGCAGCAACGCCGGGGCGTTAGGCAGTAGCGGCGAGTCGCTGCGACTCGCCGCTGAATCCGGAATACGGGGCGTTCAGATCAACGCGTCGGCGCCCATTTCGATGTGCCGGGCGCGGCGGTCAGCGTGGCAGCGAGATCGGCCCCGGCGATCGCGAGCGCGGGCCCGCCGACAGCGATTGTGCCGAGGATGCCACCGACCGCCGCGCCGGTCACCGCACCGGCGACGCAGCCCGCTGGAATGAACACGACCGTCGGCGAGGTGGCGA
Source organism: Nocardia spumae (assembly GCF_020733635.1). Taxonomy (NCBI): domain Bacteria; kingdom Bacillati; phylum Actinomycetota; class Actinomycetes; order Mycobacteriales; family Nocardiaceae; genus Nocardia; species Nocardia spumae. Next base: position 1,943,889 of record NZ_JAJFZL010000001.1, read on the forward strand.
CGCCGCCGACGACGCAGCCGATCGCCGCGCCCGCCGCGGTGCCGCTGAATCCGCCGAGGGCGGTCGCGATCCCGAACTGCGTCGCGAATTCAGCTTCCGCCGCGTGGTTCTCCTGCACGGACGCGACCGGCTCGACGGCGGACGCGGCGTTGCTGGTGGCGATGCCGACAGTGGCGATCGCCGTAGCGGCGAGCAGGGCAGCGGCGGTGGTGGTGCGAATGCTGATCATCTGTGTATCTCCTTGTTGTGTAACGGAATCCGCGCGACGCAGCGGGCCCGCGAGATGAAGAACGTTCAGAGCTGCCAGAAAAGTTCGGGCGCGACATAACGCGGCCCGGCGCCGCCGCGCAGCCGGCGATCGAGCCATGGGTCGACGCCGCCACGGCTCACGGTCGCAGCCCGGTCTGCGGGCACGGTGCCGCACAGTGCGGCGCTGGCACCGAACGCGCACAGATCGGTCGCGGAGTAGTGACCGGCGTCGACGATCGAGGCGTACTCGAGGCGCGGGTCGCGGATCTGCGACCACGACGGGTGCAGCGGCGTATCGCCGGACGCGAGCGGCAGCATCGGCCGGTCGAGCCCGGGTGCATCGGCGACGCCGTCCCACCCGGCCGAGCCGTCCAGCACCACGCCGGCCCGGATCCGCGGATCCGTCGCGGCCGTCCGCACGGTGGTCGGATCGCCGTAGGAATGCTCGACCATGGCGATACAGTCGAGGTCCACCAGCGCCCCGACGACGGGCAAGCTCGGCAGCAGGTCGACGGCGAGCCGGGTGTCAGCACGGCGATCGGCGAGTCGGGCGCGCATGTACCCGGTATCGTCGGGCATCACATCGCGGCGTGAACGCGCCACAGGGTGGATCGCCGTAGACGACGCCGTTCGGGAGCTCGACGGCCGGACCCTCGCCGGTGTGATCCATGGCGACCGCGACGTACCCGCGCGAGGCTCTCCTCGGCGAGGCCGGACAGAATCCAGTGCGGTGCCCCGAGACCTGGCGACATCACGACGACCGGCAGGCGGCCGAGGGACGTGTCGACGGCTGACCCCTCGACGGCCGCGACGGTGGCGGCGAGCATCGGCCCCCGACGCTTTCTCGGTGTGCAGCCATCGCGCCGACTCGATCGCGGTATTCGACCGCGCGATTGGATCGGCCGCCGGAACGTAGGACGCGGGCGCACCGGTGCTCGCGGCCGGGTACCAGACAGACACCATGATCACGCGCACCGGTCCGGATCGGTGAGTGCGGCATCGATTCGGCCGACAGCGTGAGTGTCAGAGGGGCGGTGACGGGGGAGGGGCGCAAACCCTTAGCTACACAGGATGATCCGGCACCGCAGAGCGGACTGTCGCCGTGCGCTGACGGCGCGATGAGGATCGCAATGACGACCGCGAGAGTGACCAAGATCACCGCTGCGCTGGCTGGATGATGAGGAGAGCGAAGGAAAAGAGCCGTGCTCGTAAGCTACAGTGCACAATTCCGGAATCCGATGCCGGAAGCATTGTCGCAGGTAGCGAGCGGTTTTTCTGGTGCGCCATCAGGGACTCGAACCCCGAACCCGCTGATTAAGAGTCAGCTGCTCTGCCAATTGAGCTAATGGCGCTTGGACCTCCGGATCGGGCGCTGGGCTCCGTTCCGGTGCGGGAGAAACCATAACAGGCGCGCGGGCGGAAAGTGAAATCGCCTGTTCAGGGGGTGGATTGGGGAATGTGCCCGGTGGCGGTAACGGATGGGGGCCCGGAAGGGATGAATCGGACGGAGCGTGTGGGGCGAGTCGTCGTGTTTACCCGGTTGCGACCCTTCCACCTGGCAGAATGAGTGGGCGTGGTCTCGACCGATCCCCGCACGCGTGGTGGGTTGAGCAGCGTGGCTGGGGTTCCCGGTTGCGTACGAGGCATGAAACGGGGTTTGGACATGGGCAGACGTCGAGACCGACAACGAACGAAGCTTGTGGCCGGGTGGCTGGGTGTGGTGTCGCTACTCGCGCTCGCGGTGACCGGATGCGGTAGTACCGGTGCGGTGGGCAACGGACCGGTGATTCAGGCCAATTCGGCCATCGACCTGGTCAAACCCAAGGTCGTCATGCCGGTCGCGGACGGTGCGACCGGGGTGTCGCCGGGGGAGCCGCTGCCGGTGCGGGTCGAGAACGGCAAGCTCACCGGTGTCACCATGCTCACACCGGACGGTGATCCGGTGGCCGGCCGGATCGCACCCGACGGCCTGTCCTGGGAGCCGGCCGAGCAGCTCGGTTTCGACCGGACCTACCGGCTGACCGCCGACGCGGTCGGCATCGGCGGTACCACCTCCACCACCATGAGTTTCACCACACTGTCGCCGCGCGTGCGCACCCATCCGTGGTTGCTGCCCGGTGAGAACCAGGTGGTGGGGATCGGGCAGCCGGTGGCGGTGCAGTTCGACGAGAACATCCCGGACCGCCGCGTCGTGCAGGACGCCATCAAGATCACCACGGTGCCCGCCGTCGAGGGTGCCTTCTACTGGGTCAACAACCGCGAAGTGCGCTGGCGCCCCGAACATTTCTGGGCTCCCGGCACCCGGGTCACGGTCGACGTGAACACCTACGGCCGGGATCTGGGCCGCGGGGTGATCGGTGACAGCGATATCCATTCCAGCTTCACCGTCGGCGATCCGATGGTCTTCACCGCCGACGACAACACCAAGACGGTCACGGTCGAACACAACGGCCAGGTGGTGCGGACCATGCCGACCTCGATGGGTAAGGACTCCACGCCCACCCAGAACGGCGTCTACATCATCGGCGACCAGTTCGATCACATGATCATGGATTCCTCCACCTACGGCGTGTCCGCGACCGGTCCCAACGGGTATCGGACCCCGGTGGACTGGGCCACGCGGATGTCCTACAGCGGAATTTTCATGCACTCGGCACCGTGGTCGGTCGGGCAGCAGGGCTATTCCAATACCAGCCACGGCTGCCTGAACCTCAGCCCCGAGGATGCCCGGTGGGTGTACGAGAACGCCAAGCGCGGCGATATCGCGATCGTGAAGAACACGGTGGGCGAAACCCTTTCCGGTCTCGACGGGCTCGGCGACTGGAACATTCCGTGGGCGGAGTGGAAGGCCGGTAACGCCGACACCGACCGCTGACGATCGGGCCGGTCGCGCGGATTCTCGCGCCTGGGAATCCGGTGCCGGCCTGCGGATCTACTCTCATCGCGTCGATCGAGCCGACGCCGTGTCCACGTATTCCGCGCAGGGCCCCGGCCCGGCGCAAGCGAGGAGTTCGTGATGACCCGGGGCGATGTCCATCTGTGCGGCAGTGTGCCGCTGTCGAATGCCGAGGCCGTTTTCACCGAGGCCGCGCGGCGGCTGGGGCCGTGGCTGGGGCGTATCCCGGACGGGGAGACCGGTGAGCGCGACAATTTCACCGTCTGGCAGTTGCCGCGCATGGGCGCCCATCCGGATCTGGAGACCGTGCCGCCGCCGAGCCCGGAGTACGGGCCCAGCGAGCGGGTGCGGCCGAAACCGGGAGTGGATCCGGCGTCGATCGATTTCGGAGCGCTGGGGTACGCCGACGCCGCGCTGGAGTCTTGGCGGATCTTCCGCAAGCTTCGTGACCAGGGCGGTATCGAGGGGGGCGTCCGCTTCCAGGTCTGCCTGCCGACGCCGATCTCGGTGGTCGGCGCTTTCGTCGGCGACCCGCAGGATGTCCTGGAGCAGCGTTACGAGGCGGCGCTGCTGGCCGAGCTGGACCGGATCGTCGCGGATATCCCGCGCGGCGAGCTGGCGGTGCAATGGGATTGCCCCGTCGAATTCGCGATCTTCGAAGGGGTGTTCCCGTCCTGGTTCGGTACCGGTGACGAGGCGAAATTCGCGCAGATAGTGACCCGGCTGACCCGGCTCGGCGCGGCCGTTCCCGACGGTGTCGAACTCGGATACCACCTGTGCTACGGCGATTTCGGGCATCGGCATTTCGCCGAGCCCGCCGACACCGGGCGCATGGTCGCGGTGATGTCCGCGGTGCTGGCGGCGGTGCCGCGCGGGATCGACTGGGTGCATATGCCGGTGCCCCGCTCACGTGCCGATCGCGACTACTTCGCGCCACTGGCCGCGCTGCCGCTGCCGGAGTCGACCCGGCTGTATCTGGGACTGATCCACGCCACCGACGGCGAGGACGGTGCTCGCCGCCGGATCGCGGCGGCGCGCGAGGTGGTGGACGGATTCGGGATCGCCACCGAATGCGGATTCGGCCGCCGGTCCGCCGAGCAGATCCCGGACCTGCTCGACCTGCACGCTCGGGTGGCGGCCGAGCTGTGATGACGGTGCGCCGGTCGCGGGGCGAACGGGTCCTGCCGGCGGCCCCGACGGCGCATTGTTTCCCGTTCGCCGCCCGCACACCGAATCAGATGTCGTTCACCGAACGCGACCAGCGATACCGGCTGCTGCATCAGTGGCCGGGGTCGAGCTTCGCACATGATTCGGGCTTGCACATGATCTGGAAATACCAGGATGTGCGGGAGGTGCTGGCCGCCGCGACACCGGGGATCTCCAACGCCAACGCGTTGGATCCGCTCGTCGGATTCCCACGGATCGCCATGAACGCGCGGGCCCTTCCGCATCTGTTCCGCGACCTCGTTCCGCTGCCGTCGAAGGCGACCGCCAACGCCACCGATCCTGTACTGCACAAGCAGATCTGGGATGCCATGGCGGGGCCCGACGGCTTTTTCACGATTCCCGCCGCCCGGCGGGATGAATGTCGGGAGGAGTTGGCCGAGCATTTCCGGGCGGTATGTGATCCGAGTGCCGGACGCGACGACGGGCTTCTCGATGTGACAACGATGTCGATCACCTATGCGGCCCGGGTCACCGCTTCGGCGGTCGGCGTGTCCGCGCATCACTGGCCCCGGCTCGCGGAGTGGAGTGGGGCGCAGTCGGGGCTGTTGGGCCGCAGGATGCGTGGCCGGGAGTTGGCTGTTGCGGTGCACGGACTGGGCCGTCTGTTCGCCGTGAGTGCGCAGTCGGTGCTGTCGGCACCCGCCGCCGCGCCGAGTTTCGCCGGACACCTGCGCGAGCACGGCATTCCCGATCGACCGGCGATCGCGGCGATGGCCAATTCGCTTGCCGCCGGGGTACACACCATCAGCGGCACTATTCAGCAGGGAGTGCAACGGCTGCTGGCCGATCCGGACCGGACCTGGTGGAACACGCTGGCGGATCCCGTGCAGGCGCCGCGGGTGGCGGCGAAGATTCTGCAGCTTGACCCGGGGTTGGTGGCATGGAAACGGCGGGCCGATCGCCGGGTCGTGCTGCGCAGCGGTACCACCTTGCCCAAGGGGCAGATTCTGGTCCTGTTCGCGGCGGCGAATCGCGATCCCGCGGCGTTCGGGGACCCGCTCGTCCTCGGTGGTTCGGGGAAGATGCCGTTGACATTCGGATTCGGCACGCACATCTGCCCGGGACGGCAGCTGGCCACGGCGGCGGTCGAGGTCTTTTTGACCCAGCTGGCCGAGTTGAGCCCGCAAGCCCGACCGGTTCCCGAGAGTGATCCGCCGCGGTCACCGGATCTGCTGTTCAGCGGTGCGGACGTGCTGGTCCGGCGGTGACCACCGCGGCCCGGGCCGGTACCGGTATTTCCGGAACGCCGCCGGGTGACGGCGACGCGAGCCGCTCCGGCCGGGGCGGCTCGCGTCTGATCCACTGATCAGCTCATGGCGAGGTTGCTCATCCAGGTGGTGAAGGTGTGGCCGTGGGAGGTGCAGGTGAAGCTGCCGTGGAAGCCGACCGAGCAGGTGGTGCCGCCGTATTCGACCGTCGGGCCCCAGGTGCTCTGTCGGGTGGCCACCGTGGAGATATCCGGATTGCCTGCGGGCAGGGTGTGATCCGAGGCGGGGCCGAACGACGGATGCGCCGGCAGCACCGGCTGGCCGTAGGACACCTGGTCGACTCCGAACGGCACCGGGAGATCCACGCCCGCGACCTTGATCGTGACGCCGGGCGGGTTGTAGGGATTGCTGAAACCACAGGTGAAGCTGCCGTTGTCGTGTAGTGCGCAGTTGGTGCTGCCGGACCGGAAATACACCGTGCCCGCATCCGCCTGTGCGGCGGTGGGGGCGAGCGCGAGAGCGGCGGCGGTGACGGTCAGGCCCAGCAGGGTGCGCCCGAACGGGACTCGGCCGAGACCCGACCGGTGGCGACGGAAACGGTTACCGGTGATTCGAGGTTGCATCGTGTCCTCTCGATATGAGCTTTCGCTCCTGGAGTACGGCGTACGGGTCGATTCTGGTATGCCGGCCCGGGTCGGCGTCGTCAAGAGATCGAAATGTCTTGGTGCCGTTCGGGGTCTCGGTGTGGTGAGGCTCGGTGTGGTGAGGCTCGGAGTGGTGAGGCTCGGTGCCGCTCGAAACGAAAGAGGCCGGGCCTTCCGATCGGAAGGCCCGGCCTCTACAGGGTGACCGACGGGACTCGAACCCGCGACAGCCAGGATCACAACCTGGTGCTCTACCAACTGAACTACGGTCACCATTGCCGGTAACAACCGGCGCGCTAGATGGTAGCGCGAACCCCGCCGGGAAACCTAATCGGCGGGTGTCCCGGACTGCTCGGCGTCCGCGGAACCCGCGCTGACCTGGGCCGCGATCGTGGCGATCTCGGCGGTGGACGGACCGGGCGCGGGGACGAACGCGGTACGACGGTAGTACTGCAGCTCGCGGATGGATTCCTGGATGTCGGCCAGGGCGCGATGGGCCAGGCCCTTCTCCGGCTGGCCGAAGTAGATGCGCGGATACCAGCGACGGCACAGTTCTTTGATAGAACTCACATCGATCATCCGATAGTGCAGGTGAGCGTCCAATTCGGGCATGTCCCGGGCGATGAAACCGCGATCGGTGGCGATCGAATTGCCCGCGAGCGGGACGGTGCCGGGCGTGGGAACGAACCGCAGGATGTAGTCGAGGACCTGCTGCTGCGCCTCCTCCATGGTGACCGTGGAGCGTCGCACCTCCTCGGTCAGCCCGGATTTGGCATGCATCTCCTGAACCACCGGGGGCATCGCCGCCAAGGCGTCGTCATCGGCGTGAATGACGATATCGACGCCGTCGCCGAGGATATTGAGATCGCTGTCGGTCACGAGTGCGGCCACCTCGATCAGCTTGTCGCTGTCCAGGCGCAGGCCCGTCATCTCGCAGTCCATCCACACCATCAGTTTGTCTGACACCCCGGCAACCTTAGTGCGCGCCGGATCCGATTCGGACCGACCGCACCGGTTGCGGGCGTCGCCCGGCCCGTTGCGCCCGCATTCGGCCGTCGCGGCCGTACAGTTTGCGCAGTTGTATGCGTGACTCGTGCGTTCGGTTGTTGTTGGCGGCAATGGGCAGGGCGACGGAGGATCGGCGATGACTACTCCCGAAGACAGGGCGGCGAAAGCGGCGGCGGCGCGTCGGGCCGCCGAGGAGGCGGCCCGGGTCGCCGCGGAAGCGGCGGCGGCAGCGGAGGCGGCCGAAGCCGAGGCCGCCGCCGAACAGGCCACGACGGAATCGGCTGCCGGGGCGGGGGATTCGGCGGGCGATTCCGCGGCCCGGCAGATCGCCGCGGGCTACGAATTCGAGGGCGCCGCGCTCGAACTCGGCGCGGTGGTGGTCGACGGCGCGATCGACAGTGCTGCGCGCGTGCGGATTCCGATGCGGACGCTCAATCGCCACGGCCTGGTCGCCGGCGCCACCGGCACGGGTAAGACCAAGACGTTGCAGGGAATCGCCGAACAACTGTCGGCGGCGGGAGTCCCCGTGGTCCTGGCCGATGTGAAGGGAGATCTGTCCGGGCTCGCGCAACCCGGGCAATCCGATGACAAACTCGTGGCGCGAGCCACTCAGACCGGAGACGCGGACTGGGCGCCGCGCGGATTCCCGACCGAATTCGTCTCGCTGGGGACCGAGGGAATCGGTGTGCCGATTCGCGCGACCATCACCTCGTTCGGACCGGTGCTGCTCAGTAAGGTGCTGGGCCTCAACGAAACTCAGGAGTCCACGCTCGGCCTGATCTTCCACTGGGCCGATACCCGCGGCCTGGCGCTGCTGGATCTGAAGGATCTGCGGTCGGTGATCCAGCATCTCACCAGTCCGGAGGGTAAGGAGGAGCTGAAAGGGATCGGCGGGGTGTCGGCCGCGACGGCCGGGGTCGTCCTGCGGGCGCTGGTGAATCTGGAGGCCGACGGTGGCGATACCTTCTTCGGGGAGCCCGAACTCGATCCCGCCGACCTGCTGCGCACCGCCGACGGTCAGGGTGTGATCACGCTGTTCGAACTGGGGTCCCAGGCCACGCGTCCGGTGTTGTTCTCCACTTTCCTGATGTGGGTGCTGGCCGACCTGTTCCAGACGCTTCCCGAAGTCGGCGATGTCGACAAACCGAAGCTGGTGTTCATCTTCGACGAAGCCCATCTGCTCTTCAACGACGCCTCGAAGGCGTTCCTGGAGCAGGTGGAGCAGACGGTGAAGCTCATCCGGTCCAAGGGCGTGGGTGTCTTCTTCTGTACCCAGTTGCCCACCGATGTGCCCAATGCCGTGCTCTCCCAACTGGGTGCGCGCGTTCAGCACGCTCTGCGCGCGTTCACACCCGACGATCAGAAGGCCCTGTCGAAGACGGTGCGCACCTATCCCGAGACCACCGCCTACGACCTCGACAAGGCGCTCACCTCCCTGGGAATCGGGGAGGCGATCGTCACGGTGCTGTCGGAGGTGGGCGCACCCACCCCGGTCGCGTGGACCCGGCTGCGCCCCCCGCGCTCGCTGATGGGCAGCATCGGTGACGACGGGATCCGTTCGCGAGCGCAGGCGAGCCCGCTGTACGCCGAGTACGGGCAGACCGTCGACCGGGAGTCCGCCTACGAGATGCTGGCCGCGAAAGTAGCTGCGGCGCAGCCGGAACCGGAGCCCGAGCGGTCCGGTGGACGGGCTCCCGAGCCGGACTCCTCCGCGGCGGAGCGGATCATGAGCAATCCCGCGGTGAAGAGTTTCCTGCGTTCGGCGGCCTCGGCGGCGGGCCGCGAGATCAGCCGCAGCCTGTTCGGAACCCGCAAACGCTAGGGCTCCGCCACGCGCCGTTTGACCTTAACTTATCTTCGGGTTTTAACGTGGCGACCATGATCACTGCACAGGCCCGGCCCGCGACGATCCTGGTAACCGGCGCCACCGGAAATATCGGCCGTGAGCTGGTGAACCGCCTGGCCGGTCACGGCGATATCCGGGTGCGGGCGACCACCCGCGATCCGGACACCGCCGCACTGCCCGAGGGCGTGGAGCCGGTCCGGGCCGATCTGCGGGACGCGGCGGCACTGCGGCCCGCGCTCGCGGGTGCCGACGCGCTGTTCCTGGTATCGCGGGTAGGCGATGACGCCGCCATACTGTCGGCGGCGCGACGTGCGGGCGTCGCGCACGTCGTGCTGGTGTCGTCGATCACCGTGCTGACCCATCCGCATCTGGGCCCGGCCCGCGAGAACGCGGCCGTGGAACAACTGGTCCGCGACAGTGGGATGGCATGGACCATCCTGCGGCCCACACAATTCGCGTCCAACGCGCTGTGGTGGGCGGATTCGATTCGCGAGACCGGCGAGGTCGAGGTCCCGTTCGCCGGAATCGGTCTGCCCGCCATACATCCCGGGGACATCGCGGGCGTGGCGTCGGCGGCACTGACCGGATCCGCGCATCGCGGGCGGACCTACCCGCTGACCGGTCCCGCCCGGATCACCCCGCGCGAGCAGGTGCAGGTCATCGCCTCGGCCCTCGGGCGCGCTCTGACGGTCACCGAGATCGACCGGACCCGAGCGCGGGAACGAATGCTCGCGGCGATGGATTCCGATACCGCCGACGCACTGCTCGATGTCACCGGCGGTGACGCCAACGACGAGTTGCTGGCGGTCCGGGACACGGTCGCCCGTATCACCGGCTTCCCGGCGCGGACGTTCCGGGACTGGGTATCCCGGAACATCGCGCGGTTCCGGTAGGGGCCGGCTCAGCCGATGTCGCGGGCCAGCAGGTCCCGCACCGTCTCCCGGCGCACCACCTCGCGCATCCGGCCGTGGCGGACCGCGACGATCGGCGGCCGGCCCACGCCGTTGTAGGACGAGGCCAGGCTGTGGTGGTAGGCGCCGGTCGCCGGAATCGCCAGCAGCTCACCGACGTGCAGATCGGCCGGCATGCGGACGTCGGTGGCGAGGATGTCGCCGGCTTCGCAATAGCGTCCGGCCACGGTGGCGGTGAACTCCGGGCCGGTGGGGTGGCGATTGGCCACGACGGCGGTATAGCGGGCGCCGTAGAGGGCCACGCGCGGATTGTCGTTCATGCCGCCGTCCACGATGACGAACGTGCGCCCTCCCTCGACCTGTTTGACGGCGGTGACCCGATAGACGGTGACACCCGCGCGGGCGACGATGCCGCGACCGGGTTCCATGGTGACGACGGGGCGGGGGAAACGATTACGCGCACAGGCCGCATCGAGGGCGTCGTCGATGATGTCGGCCAGCTCGCACAGATTCAGCTCGGCGTCGCCGGTTCGGTAGGCCACGGCATGGCCGCCGCCCAGATTCAGTTCGGTCAGCAGTTTTCCGTGCTCGCGGCGGACCTCGGCCATGCGGGCGACGAGCCGGCGCACCGCCTCGCCGTAGTGGTCCGGATCGTGGATCTGGGATCCGAGATGACAGTGCAAGCCCGCCAATTCCAGCAGCGGATGCGCGAGGATGTCGCGGATCGCGTCCTCGGTCGCCGCGCCGTCCAAGGCGAAGCCGAACTTCTGATCGGCCACGCCGGTCCGCACGGCAGGATGGCCGTGGACGTCGATATCCGGCGTCATCCGGAGCAGGACGCGCTGCGGCCGGGTGACCAGAGTGCTGAGCAGGCTGACCTCGGTCGGCGAATCGACCACGATGCGCCCGACTCCGACGCCGACCGCGTATTCCAGTTCGGCGAACGGTTTCCCGCTGCCGTGCAGGATGATTCGGCGCGGGTCGACACCGGCCGACAGCGCGATCGCGAGCTCACCGGAGGAGCAGACGTCGACCCCGAGCCCCTCTGCGGTCACCCATTCCGCCACCGCCCGGGTGAGCAGAGCCTTGGCGGCATAGACGATTTCGGTACCGGGAAAGATCTTGCGATAGGACTTGCAGCGTTCGCGGATCTCGGTTTCGCTCAACACGTAGGTGGGTGTGCCGTAGCGGTCGGCGATATCGTCGAGGGCGACCCCGTCGATCGTGATGCGGCCCAGATCGTCGTAGTGAGTCCGGCTCGGCCAGACGGTGGCGTCCAGTCGAGGGGACGGCATCCCCGAACGTAAGGACGGGAAAATCTCGAGCAACGTCACGGCGTTCTCCTGATTCAGCGGTGGGACCACTGTCAGGAATACGCCGCGACCCTGCTCCCGGAACGCCTCGATACGCCGTCTTGACCACCGTTTCCGCGATCTTGACGACGCCCTGACGGGGTCCGGATCAGCCCGCCAGCTTCTTGTAGAAGGTGCCTACGATCGGCGCGGTCAGCGCCCGCGGCGCGTACTGCCCGGCCACACTCATACCCTTGCTGATCAGGCCCGGAACCACGCGCATCTTGTTGCGGGCCAGCGCGTCGATGGAGATCTTGGCGGTGTAGGCGGCCGATACCCAGATGAAATCGGGGATCTTGGTGCCTACTTCTTCCTGATCGGGATTGTCGGTGCGCACCGGCCCGGGAGCCAGCAGTGTGACATGGACACCGCTGCCGGTCAGCTCGCCTCGCAGCGATTCGGAGAAGGTGTTGGTGAACGCCTTCGTCGCGGCGTAGGTGGCATTGTTCGGGATGGCCATATTGCCGGCCGCGGACCCGGTGATCAGGATGCCGCCGCCGCGGGCCAGCATGCCCGGCAGCACCGCTAGGGTCAGGTCCTGGACCGCCACCGCGTTGAGTTCCATCACCGCACGCTCGAAATCGGCATCGAGGTCGGCGACCGCCCCGAAGGTGGCGACGCCGGCGTTGTTGCAGAGGATGGCGATCTCGCGTTCGGCCAGTTCGGCGGCCAGCGGCGCGCGCTGTTCGCGATCGGACAGGTCGACGGCGCGGACCTCGGCGGTGACGCCGTAGGTGTCGGTCAGCCGCTGTGCCAGCCGGGCGAGCAGATCGCCGCGGCGAGCGACGAGTATCACCGAATATCCGCGCTTGGCCAGCTCCTCGGCCAGCGCGGTTCCGATGCCGGAGGACGCTCCGGTGACGACGGCACGATTGTCGGCGGTGGGTGCAGGCAGGCTCACGGTGGCCGAGCCTACCGGGTGCCCCGGTCGCCGGTCGCGGTCCGGATTCCGGGGGTACGCGGCGCGGGTTCCAGGAAGGCGATACCCCAGTCGACATGGCCGTGCCAGACGCTGGCGATCCGCCCGCCCTGGACCGCCGGTTTCGGTTCGCCGATGGGGCCGCCGACCGCCCGGACCGCGGCAACCGTGGCATCGAGATCCGGCGTTCCGAAGGCGATGCCGACCAGTCCCGGTGTGCGCTGACCGGCCGATACCACTTCGATGAACGCCTCGCCGACCCGATAGAAGGCCATTTCGGGTCCCTCCGGTCCGCGGGGATGGAACCGCCGCCGCGGACCGACCCCGAGGACCGCGGTCAGCGCCGCGATGGCCTCGTCCAGATCGGGAACCCAGTACACGATGTGATCGACGAAGGTGACGCCGTTGGGGTGGGGTGTCTCGGCGTCGGTACCGCTCAATATCTCGGGCACCCCGAGGATCCCGGCATCGGTGTCGGTGCCGTCGAAACCCCAGCCCGCGCCGACGCCGAGTGTGCACGAGATCTGCCCGATCCGCAGCATCCGGTCCTGCACCGCGAAACCCAATGCCGTCCACGATGTCTCATCGCCGGGAAGGCCGAGTCGGCTGAGAATCGCCATTACAGTGCCGCCGCCAGCCGGGTGCCCTGATCGATGGCCCGCTTCGCGTCGAGTTCGGCGGCCAATTCCGCGCCGCCGATCAGATGCGTGTCGACCCCCGCCTGTCGCAGCGGTTCGACCAGATCGCGCACCGATTCCTGTCCGGCGCACAGGATCACGTTATCGCATTCGATGACGGTGGGCCGGGCGCGTTTGTCCCCGAAACTGATGTGCAGGCCGCGATCGTCGATGCGTTCGTAGTTCACACCGCCGATCTGCTCCACCCCCTTGGCCTTCACCGCGGCGCGATGCACCCAGCCGGTGGTCTTGCCCAGGCTCTTGCCGAACGGTGACGATTTACGCTGCAGCAGTACGACATCGCGCGGCGCGGGCGAGGGGCGCGGAGCGGTCAGCTGGCCCGGCGCGTCCGGATCGCCGGCGTCGACGCCCCATTCCTGTTTCCACTCGTCGAGCTTCAGCGCCGGATGCCCTTCGACGGTGAGGAATTCGCTGACGTCGTAACCGATTCCGCCCGCGCCGATCACCGCGACCTTCTTACCGACCGGCTTCTCCTCCCGCACCAGCTCGGCGTAGGTGAGTACCTTCGGATGGTCGATTCCGGGGATGTTCGGGATACGTGGCCGCACCCCGGTGGCGACGACCACGTGGTCGTACCGGCCCTCGATCAGTTCGGTTGCGCTCACCCGGCGCTCGAGGAAGACCCGGACGCCGCTCAGTTCCAGCTTGCGGGTGAAATATCGGATCGTCTCGTTGAATTCCTCCTTGCCCGGAATCCGGCGCGCGATATCGAACTGACCGCCGATCTTGTCGTCGGCCTCGAACAGGTCCACCTTGTGCCCGCGCTCGGCCAGGTTGACCGCCGCCGACAACCCGGCCGGACCGGCGCCGACGACCGCTACCCGCCGCGTGCTGCGGGTGGGCAGCAACCGCAGTTCGGTTTCGTGGCCGGCGCGCGGATTCAGCAGGCAGGACACCGTCTTGTGGACGAAGGCGTGGTCCAGGCAGGCCTGATTACAGGCGATACAGGTGTTGATCTCGTCGTCGCGCGCGGCGGCGGCCTTGGCCGCCCATTCCGGGTCGGCCAGCAGCGGACGCGCCAGCGAGACCAGGTCGGCATCGCCGCGGGTCAGGATCTCCTCGGCGGTCTCCGGCATGTTGATCCGGTTGGAGGCGCAGACCGGAACGGTCACGCGCGCGGTGATTTTCGCGGTGAACTCGACGAAGGCCGCGCGCGGCACCGAGGTGACGATGGTCGGTACCCGGGCCTCGTGCCAGCCGATATCGGTATTGATGATGCTGACCCCGGCGGATTCCAATTCTGTTGCCAGCGCCAGGATTTCGGTCTCGGTTTGACCGTGTTCGACGAATTCGGCCATCGAGAGCCGGAATACGATGACGAAGTCGGTGCCGACCGCGGCCCGGATCCGGCGCACGATCTCCAGCGGGAACCGGCGTCGATTCTCCGCCGAACCGCCCCAGCGATCGGTGCGCTTGTTGGTCCGCGGCGCCAGGAACTGATTGATCAGATAGCCCTCGCCGCCCATGATCTCGACCCCGTCGTATCCGGCGAATCTCGCCAGTTCCGCGCAGCGCACATAGTCGTCGACGGTGCGTTCCACGCCCTTGTCCGACAGTTTGCGCGGGCGGAACGGATTGATGGGCGCCTTGATGGAGGAGGCCGAAACACTGAACGGCACATAGGCATATCGTCCGGCGTGCAGGATCTGCAGCGCGATCTTGCCCCCCTCGGCGTGAACGGCCTTGGTGATCGCGCGATGCCGATAGGCCTCGGTCCGGTTGGTGAGTTTGGCACCCAGCGGCAGCAGCCAGCCCTCCCGATTGGGGGCGTAACCACCGGTGATGATCAGTCCCACACCGCCGCGGGCGCGCTCGGCGAAGTAGGCGGCCAGGCGATTGGTATCCCAGGCGCGGTCCTCGAGGCCGGTATGCATCGAACCCATGACCACGCGGTTGCGCAGGGTGGTGTGGCCCAGATCCAGCGGTGTGAACAGATGTGGATAGGAGTGCGGCGAATCGGTGGAGTTCGCGGTCATGAGCTCACCTTTCGGGAACGGAATCCGGTTGCGGGGCTGTGGCTTCCGGATCGGTCGGCGACATTGCGGGAATTCCGCCCCGCAGGCCGGCCAGGACCTCGTCGCACCATTCGACGAATCCGGCCTCCACGCGGATCCCGCCGCGCAGCACCAGGTATTGATACAGCGTGGTGCCGGTGAGCTGATCCGGGGCGGGAAAGTCCTTCTTCTCCATCCGGCGGTACAGGTCCAGCCGCTGCGCGTGCTGATCGCGATGGCGCGCCACTTCGGCGCACACGGCATCGAGATCGCCGTGCGCGGCGGCGCGGATCTTCACGCCCAATTCACTGCGGAGCGGGCCGATATCGTCGGTGGGCTCGGAGATCCAGCGCGCGAGCTCCGCATGACCGTCCGCGCTGACGGTGTAGACCTTCTTGTCGGGGCGGCCGTCCTGCGCGACCGCCTCACCGCTGACCCAGCCGCGTTCCTCCATGCGTTTGAGCACGCGGTAGATCTGCTGATGCGTTGCGCTCCAGAAGAATCCGATGGATTTGTCGAATCGGCGCGCCAGTTCGTACCCCGAACCGGCCCGCTCGCTCAGCGATACCAGCAGCGCGTGTTCGAGGGCCATGGGGTGAGGTTAACCGATACCCGATGTACTATGCAACGTGGTGCATATCCCCGACCTGGGGAATCAATGCACCGAGAATCCTGTGAATGGTCACTTGTTTGGGTATCATCACCCGCGGTGCTCTGCACTATCTCGGATACGGGAAGGGCACCTCGCGTCGCCGAAAGGTTCGAGGGGTGCCCTTCTGTATCACCGGGTGAGGACTGCCCTCGCCACCGCCCGATCAGGCGGAGTGCGGCGTCCAGGCGGCCATGCCCAGGGCGATCATCCGCACCTGTCCGACGGTGCGATCGACGAGATCGGGGCGGTCGCGCAGCGGAGCGGCGACGAAATCGGCGATATGGTCGGCGACGGTGGACACGATCAGATCGGCCGCGAGTTCCAGATCATCGGTCGGCCAGGCGTCCAGCGCCGGCACCCGCGACATGTCGACGACCAATTCTCTGGTGATCAACTGCATTTCCGCCGCGATGGCCGTGCGCAACGCGGGCGATCCGCCGTGTCGTTCACGAATGAGGAATCCGTAGAGATCCTCGCGCCCGGCGATCTGCGCGAACACGAAGCGCACCGTCTCGGCCAGCCGCGCGTCCGGGGTGCGGCGCAGTTGCCGTAGCGCCAGACGCATCTGCCGCACCCCCTCGTCGACGAGCGTGGTCCCCAATTCGTCCAAGGATTCGAAGTGGCGATAGAAGGCGGTGGGGACGATTCCGGCCGAGCGGGCGATCTCGCGCAGACTCAGGGCGGCGAAGCCGCGCTCGGCGGCCAGCGTCAGCGTGCCCTCCAGCAGTGCTCGACGCGTGCGCTCCTTGCGCTCGATTCGGGTTTCGGCCTGCTCGCTCATTTCGCTGAGCATACATCCGTTCACGATCGGTCCATTCATGGAGATGTTGCATCGGTCACATCAGATGCAGGTTGAACAATTGCGGTACCGCCAGGCACACTAGTTCAGTGTACAGATGTGCACCGAAATTCGGTGTACATGCTCATCCCGACGAAGGCTGGGGATATCCATGGTGGGACTGCTCGATCTGGTCCAGACTTTGACCTCACCGCACCCGCTCGACCGATATCTGGAGTTGGTGCGCCCGACACTGACCCTGCGCGATATGCGGGCCGAGATCGTCGGCGTGGATCGACGGGTACCCGGCTCGGTGACCTTGTCGCTGCGTCCGACCCGGCAGTGGTCCGGGCATGAAGCGGGACAGTTCGTGCAGGTCGGCGTGCTGATCGACGGTGTGAAGCACACCCGGTGCTACTCGCCGATCGACGCGGAGTCCGGCCCGCGCCGCACCCTCACCCTGACCGTGAAGGCGCATCCGGACGGCCTGGTCTCGCAATATCTGCACCGGCACGCGAAGCGCGGCATGGTCGTGGACCTCGCTCCCGCCTCGGGGGTGTTCCGGCTCCCCGAGCAACGTCCGGACAGGCTGGTGCTGATCAGCGGCGGCAGTGGGATCACCCCCGTGCTGTCGATGCTGTCCACGCTGGCCGCCGAGGGATATCCGGGCGAGGTCGTATTCCTGCACTACGCGCGGTCGCCCGAGGAGGTGCCGCACCGCGATGTGCTCGAAGACATCGCCCGGCGCTTCGACAATGTCGACATCGTGCTCGGCTATCCGGAACTGGGCCGGTCCGAGCGGCTCGACGGCGCGCCGTGGACCTGCGCCACCGTGCCGGGCGCCACATTCCTCGACTACGACGAGTTGGCGCGCATCGCACCGTATTTCGCCACCGCCCACACCTACGTCTGCGGCCCGCCCGCCCTCATGGAGACCGTACGCCGCATCTACCAGGCCGAGGAACTCGACGATCGCCTGCACAGCGAGGAGTTCGTCCTCACCGCGGCACCTGCCGACACCACCGACGTCGAGGGCGTCACCACCTTCTCGGCGAGCGGAAAGCGATCCGACAACACCGGCGCCAGCCTGCTGGAGCAGGCCGAATCCGCCGGTCTGAGCCCGGAATTCGGCTGCCGGATGGGGATCTGCTTCTCCTGCACCGCGATCAAGCGATCCGGCTGCACCCGCAATCTGCGCAGTGGCGAACTCGACAACGATCCCGACCAGCCGATCCAGCTGTGCGTCAGCGCCGCGGTCGGCGATGTCGACATCGAAATCTGAAAGGGGAGAACAGCTATGACGATACTTACCGAAACCGACAACGGACCGCTGATCCTGACACCGGATCAGGTCGAGGCGATCGGCCGCGAGCTGGACGCGCTACGCGACCGCATCACCGCCGACCTGGGAGAGCGTGACCGCGAATACATCTATTCGATCATCAAGGCGCAGCGCGGTTTCGAGGTCGCCGGTCGCGGACTGATGTATCTGGGTTTCCTGCCGCCGTTCTGGCTGGCCGGGGTCGCGGCGCTGAGTCTGTCGAAGATCCTCGACAACATGGAGATCGGCCACAACGTCATGCACGGCCAGTGGGACTGGATGCGTGAACCCGGCCTGAATTCCCGTGTGTTCGAATGGGATAACGTCTGCCCGGGCGATCAGTGGAAGCACTCGCACAACTACATGCACCACACCTACACCAATATCCACGGGCGCGACCGCGATATCGGCTACGGTGTGCTGCGCATCGACGAGGGGCAGCAGTGGAACCCGTACTACCTGGGCAATCCGGTGTACGCGCTGGCGCTGATGCTGCTGTTCGAGTGGGGTGTGATGCTGCACGACCTCGAGGCCGACAACATCGTCAAGGGCCAGCGCAAGTGGTCCGATATCAAGCGCCTGGCCAAGGGACAGATCCGCAAGGCCGGTCGCCAGGTCCTCAAGGACTACGTCGTCTTCCCGCTGCTGAGCGGACCGCTGTTCGTCTCCACCCTGGCCGGCAACGCGACGGCCAATCTGGTGCGCAATATCTGGGCGTATTCGATCATCTTCTGCGGACACTTCCCCTCGGGCGTACAGACGTTCACCGAAGAGGAGACCGAGAACGAGACCCGCGGCGAGTGGTATGTGCGCCAGATGCTCGGCTCGGCCAATATCACCGGTAGCAAACTGTTCCACATCCTGTCCGGCAACCTGTCTCACCAGATCGAGCACCACCTGTTCCCGGACCTGCCCGCCAACCGGTACCCGGAGATCGCGCCCGAGGTCCGCGCCCTGTGCGAGAAGTACGGGCTGCCCTACAACACGGGCCGGCTGAGCAAGCAGATCGGATCGGTGTGGCTGAAGATCTGCAAGCTCGCACTGCCGCCGGCTGTCGTCGGGAAGGGGTCGCAGCCTGGTGTTATCGTGATGCGGGAGCGGGAGTCCGAGCGTCCGAGCGAGGTTGGCGGGTAATGATCGGGAAATTCGAGAGCAATAAGGATCTGATCCAGGAATTGACGTCGTCCGGGGCACGGCACGTCGGCAATATCGCAACGATCATCACCGGCACCGTGTCCGAGGTGACACGCGAAATCGGTGACTGGATCACCGATGCCATCGAAATGCGGGAGGCCGCGACCGCGGCGAGCCGCGACCGGGAATCCGCGGCCGGGGTGAATTCCGGTCGCTCCGAGCCCGATGTGCTGATCGACGAGCCGGAGCCGACGCCGAATGTGAACGCGGTCCAGCCGGTCATCGACGCCGATGTGGAAATCGTCGATCCCGAGCACTGAGCGCATCCACCGACTCAGAACACCGGCAGCCGGCGCCGGTGTTCTGCGATATCGGTGATCAGATCCTTGTAGCCGTCGGCCAGTTCGGCCAGCCGGACCCAGTGCAGATGCGCTTCACCCGCGAGTCCGGTTGCGGGGAATTCCCGCACCGGTGAGTTGGACGCGGGGATTCCCAGGGCATGGTGGGCCGACACCCATTTTCCGGCCATCCGATCGATGACGGCACCGAGAGTTTCGGTGTGCAGTGACGCGCCCTCCCGGTGGACGACATTGTCCGCGACCCAGGTATTTATTCTTTCGACGAGTTCGGCGCGTTCGCGATCGATATCGTCGACCAACTGGCTGCAGCTGGCCACCCGGTCACTGGACACCTGCGGTGCGTGCGCGTCCCGGTAGGCGTGCCGGCGCGACTCGTGGCAGCGCACCAGTTGTCGGGCGGCCTCTAGCACCGGATGGTCGCCGGGCGGCACGGTCGCGGAGCGGAAGGCCCGCAACAGTGCCGACACCGAAGGCAGTGCGCCGGATCCGTCGTTGTCACCGGCGTATGCGGTCACCATTGCATTCCCACCCTCGCCTCAGCGGTCGGATTGGTTACGCCAGGGCCGAGGAGGGATCAGGGGGAGGGGCTCCCCTCGGCTCCGGCGTAGTCCCGTCGGCTCGGACGCCGGCCTCTGCCACAGTGCTCACGGAGACTCGGTCGAATCCTCAGCCGGGCACAAACCGGAAAAACCGCGACGATGCGAGAGACAGTCCGAATGCGGGGACATATTCAGGAAAGCGTGTCCTGAGTTGGCACGCAACGGTTGACAGGCCGAACACCCCAAGGTGCCGGAGAATCGTTATACGCATTACGCCGCGATCACACGATCGCGAAGATCCCTCATCGGTCGCGGTCGATCTGTCGGGGCTACCCGTGTCGCGTGTTGCCGAAACATCATGAAATCCG
Source organism: Nocardia spumae (assembly GCF_020733635.1). NCBI lineage: Bacteria > Bacillati > Actinomycetota > Actinomycetes > Mycobacteriales > Nocardiaceae > Nocardia > Nocardia spumae. The sequence continues at coordinate 1,963,992 of NZ_JAJFZL010000001.1, forward strand.
GCGACGACCGGGCAACCGATTCGGCGCGGCGCCCACGCGGCCGAGTCGGGTTGGCTAGCCTGAGGATTTGTGCCTGCCTATGTCTCCTCGCCGGAGCTGACCTTCGGCTTCCTTTTCGCCCTGGAGGATCCCGAGCGAATCGCGGAAGTGGTGCGAGATCTGATGGAACGTCGTACGGTTTCGGTTTTCCGCTTGGCCCATGTCTCGGGTGCGGCCGGTCCGCCGGAACGTTATGTCGTGAACTGGGCTGCCATTCCGCAGATTTCGATCACCACCGCCGCCCCGGATGCCGACGAGATGCAGGCCGAGCGAACGATGCTGGTCAACGCTTTTCTCGGTGAGGGCGGCGAAATCAGTCTGTACTCCGCCGACAGCAAATAACCGGATGGCAAGCGGTGGTGTCGTTTTCCCATCGCTGCCGCAGGCGCTTTCATTACGGAGATACTCCCCACAGTCGCTCTTACGCCTCTCTCAGCTACCGGCCAGCCGCCGCTCAGTTCCGGCCCGCAGGGTGGATTTCGGTCGATCGTCCGACACGGTCACCGACGACCTGTGCCCCCTACAGAGAGGTAGAAGCATGATTCCGGTCATCATCGACACCGGTAGCGCCGCACTGAGCGGAATTCTCGACACCGGCAGCGCCGCCCTCGGCGGAGTGCTGAACACCTTGTTCACGGGTTCCTTCGGCGGCTGAGTCGAGAACCGTAGCGAGGAGCGATCCTCGGGCCGCTGCCCCCGCGCCCGCCGGCGCGGGGGTAGCGCCGCGTCCGGCGGAATAGATGCGCCGGACCACATCCTCGATATCGGGTTCCTCCACCGACAGATCGCGAACCTCGACCTGATTCGAGATGGCGGCGAGAAGCTGTGCGGCGGTGGTGGTCTCGGGGTCGAACGCCAGGCGCTGCCGGATACCGCCGCCCTCGCTGGACAGTACGGTCGCGCCCACCAGACCGGTGAGTTCGGCGACGGGCAGGGCCAGATCCACGACGAGTACGCGCTGTGCGCCGACGGTGGCCGCCAGTCCCGGCAGGGTTCCGTCATAGGCCAGGCGGCCGTGGTCCACCACCAGGACCCGCTCACAGAGCCGTTCGATATCGCCCATGTCGTGGGTGGTGAGCAGCAGCGTGGTGCCGTGTTCCGCGCGTTCGGCGCACAGGAATTCGCGCAGGCGCTGTTTGGACAGCACATCCAGGCCGATGGTGGGTTCGTCGAGGATCAGCAGTTCGGGGCGATGCAGTAGCGCGGCCGCGATCTCGGCCCGCATGCGCTGTCCGAGCGACAGTTGCCGCACCGGCGTATCGAGGGTGTGGCCCATATCCAGCCGATCGACCAGTTCCGCCGTCCGCTGCCGGGACTCGGCCGGTGGGAGGCGGTGGATAGCGGCCAGGATCGTGAACGATTCGCGCAGCGGCAGATCCCACCACAGCTGCGATCGCTGTCCGAAGACGACCCCGATCCGCCCGGCCAGCTCCCGGCGCCGTCGGACCGGGTCGAGTCCACAGGTCCGCACGGTGCCGGCGGTCGGGACGAGGATGCCGGTGAGCATCTTGATGGTCGTCGACTTCCCGGCGCCGTTGGCTCCGATGTAGCCGACCGCGGAACCGGATTCGATCCGGAAGTTCATCCGGTCCACGGCCGTCAGCACCTCGCGCCGCCGCCGGCGACTGCCCGGCTGTTTGCGCCGCAGGACGAATTGTCTTGTCAGATTCGAGACTTCGACGGTGTTCATCCGCCCCCTCCCTGATAGTTCCGCACCCCGATCCGCCAGAGTAGCAACGCCATGACCCAAACCCAGAGTGCCGCAACGGGTCCGAACCAGGCCAGCGGTGCGGGCAGCCAGCGCGGCCCCGGTATGCCCAGCAGGGCGATGGCGGGCAGATAGGCCACGAACGACACGGGCACGGCGAAGCCGAACAGCATCAGCATCGGCCCGGGAAATATCGAGCTGGGCTGCTGGGCGGCGAAGGATCCGCCATAGGTGAAACTGTTGGTCAGCTCCGAACCGTCGATGAGGTGGAACTGCAGTCCGGCGGCGCAGACGAACAGGCCCGCGAAGATCGCGATCCCGCTGAGAATGCTGAGCGCCAGCAGTGCGACCGCGGCCGGGTCCCACGCGATGGGGTTGGCGGTCATACCGATCACCAGGACGACGGCCGCGACACCGGCCCGCGAGAGTCGTCGCAGCGAGACGTCACTGGTGATCAGTTGCAGCAGTAGGGGTTGCGGGCGCAGGTGGAAGGCGTCGAGGGTGCCCATCCGGATGTAGGTCGGCAGGGTATCGGTATGACCTACGCCGATCTGCGCGATCGCGAAACACAGATTGGACAGCCCGAACAGCAGCAGCATCTGGGTCGAATTCAGGCCGCCCAAGGTCGGCACGTTGTGGTAGATCAACCACATCTCGGCGAATTCGACGACCCCGATCAACAGGGACGAGAGCATATCGGCGGCGAAGGACAGCGGATAGGCGCGCTGCGAGCGCATCCGTGAGCGCAACACCGCCATATAGGGTGTCAATCGTCCGCCGCGCGCTGCGAGATCAGCCACCCTGCACCTCCAGTTTGCGTCGTCCGGCCGCGATCAGCACCCGCCCGAGCCCTACCGCCAGTGCGATCCAGAGCAGTTGGACCGCGATGATCGCGACCGCCGCCGAACCCGTTGCGCGGCCGGACATCACGTCGATCGGCCCCTGCAGAATCCAGGGAAACGGGGTCAGTCGAGCGGCCGATGCGAGCGGTGCGGGAAACAGGTGCACCGGGACGTAGAGCCCACCGAAGAAGGTGGCGACGATCTGGTAGAGCATGCGCACCCCGCGCGTCTCCACGAGCCAGAATCCCGCGAGCCCGACCGAGAGGATCAGTAGCAGTGACAGCACCACGGCCGCGAAGACGCTCACGAGGCCGAGTAGATACGGCATGACGCCGCCCGACAGTGCGAATTGGGCCGTCATCAGGCCGACCGCGACACAGGGCAGTCCACGCAGGATCAGCGTGCAGGTGGCGCTGCCGAGATCGGTTGCCAGATAGAAGGTTTGGATGTCGATCGGGCGTTGCAGATCTACCGCCACATCGCCGGTGCGGACCCGCTCGGCGATATCGGACGGCGGGCCCATGAGCCGCAGGGCGCCCAGCAGGCCCTGGGAGAGCCAGACATAGGCGCCGATAGAGGCGCCGGTGTAACCGCCGAATCCGGGTGCGGAGCGGACCGCTGCCAGCATCACCGAGCCGCGGATCAGCCCGAACACCACATTGGCCGTCAGCCCGGCGAACACGGCCGAGCGATAGTTCCACTGCCGCCGGAATCCGGCTCCGAACAGACGTGGATAAACCCCCGAGAGTGCGCGCACAAGTACTCCAGGCTACGGCGATCCGACCCGCTCGTCGCGGGATTTTCGATGTATCGCGGCCGGCGATCCGGGCGGTGGGTATGGTCGGTGCGGCGAGACGGCGGACCGGCGCGGCTGCCGGGAGGTTGCCGGGCGATCGGGGATTTCCGCAAAACCTTGCCGCGAACTCGGCCGCAGTGTTAGAAACAGTCATGTTTCACTCTGGGGTCGCCGTGGTGGCTCCCGCTCCTGAGGACCGCCTATGACCACCGTTTTCGAAACGCTGGAGTCGGATGTGCGCGGATACTGCCGGGTGTGGCCGACGGTTTTCGACACCGCGCGCGGCGCCTGGTTGCGTGATGAGCAGGGGCGCGAATATCTGGACTTCTTCGCCGGTGCCGGTGCGCTCAATTACGGGCACAACAACCCGATCCTCAAAGCGGCGCTGATCGACTACATCTCCCGCGACGGGCTCACCCATTCACTCGACATGGCGACGGCGGCCAAACGTGATTTTCTCGAGACCCTGCGTGATCTCGTCCTGGTTCCCCGGGGTCTCGACTACAAGGTTCAGTTTCCCGGACCCACCGGCGCGAACGCGGTGGAGGCGGCGCTGAAGCTCGCCCGCAAGATCACCGGCCGCACCACCGTGCTGAACTTCACCAACGCCTTCCACGGGATGACGCTGGGCGCGCTGGCCGTCACCGGCAACGCCGCCAAGCGCGCGGGCGCGGGGGTGCCGCTCAACCATGCCCATCCGCTGCCCTACGACGGCTACCTCGGTGGTGGTATCGACGAGTGGGCGTGGGCGGAGCGCATTCTCGACGACACGTCCTCCGGTGTCGACAAACCCGCCGCCGTGATCGTGGAGACCGTCCAGGGCGAGGGCGGGGTCAATGTCGCAGGCGCGCAGTGGCTGCGCCGGCTGTCGGAGCTGGTCTCGGCGCGAGGCATCCTGCTGATCGTCGACGACGTGCAGATGGGCTGCGGGCGTACGGGCCCGTTCTTCTCCTTCGAGACCGCAGGCATCGTTCCCGATATCGTGGCGCTGTCGAAGTCGATCGGCGGTTACGGCCTGCCGATGGCGCTGGTACTGATGAAACGCGACCTCGATCAGTGGGCGCCCGGCGAGCACAACGGCACCTTCCGTGGGAACAATCCGGCTTTCGTCACCGCCCGGGCCGCTCTGACGCGGTACTGGAGCGACGACCGCCTGGAACGCTCGACCCTGGCTCAGGGCGAGCGCGTGCACCGCGGTCTGACCGCGATCGCGGAGTCGGTAGGCGGATTGTCCACGCGGGGAAGAGGTTTGGCGCACGGACTGGTGTTCGACGACGCGTCCGAGGCGGGCAAGGTGAGCCGGGTCGCGTTCGAGGAGGGCCTGCTGGTGGAGACCTCGGGCGCGTGCGACGAAGTCGTGAAACTGCTTCCGCCGCTGACGATCACGGATTCGGAGATCGACACCGGGATCGCGATTCTGGCGCGCGCGGTGGACATGGTGTGCGGTAGCCGCACCTGAGGGGATCGGACCGTCGGCCGTCGTCCCACACCCGGGGGCCGACCGCGGGATCGGGCTGCACTGCGGGGCCCGATCCCGCACCTTCGTACACATCGCGACGGGCCGCGCGCCCTACCCGCGGTGTGACGAATCGGATGTCTTCATCTTGTCCAGCATCCGGGGTTGCCACCGGTAGAACCAACTGAATTTGTAGGACTCGCCCTCGGGGGACGAGGTGGCCGCGTAGGTGAAGCGACGGTCGGCCGTGCTGACCGGGACCGAGTCGACGAGCTGCTCGAAACGTGGGTCGATCGGCACCGGGAGTGCCGTCGGGTCCGGCGTGATCACCGGGAAGCAGAGGCGCTCGATCCGAGACGAGTCCCAGCTGAACGTGGCGTAGATATCGAATGCTTTCGCGGTGAGCGCGAGGAATTGGTCGCTCGGGTCCGCGAATCCGGCGTCCCGGTGCAGCGCGGCGATCGCGCCGGGTTCGAAGTGCTCGGCCGGAAGTCCGGGGAAGTACACGTTCATGGTCTTGTCGTGGTAGTCGATGCCGAGCAGGCCGACCTTGTCCGCCAAGCCGTGCCGGGCGAACATCTCGGCGTGCTCGGCCAGACCGGCCGGCATGGACGGGAGTGCGGCGAGCTCGGCTACCCGCTGCATACCGTCGGCGGGAAAGAACGGCCAGATCTTCTTGAAGCCGCCGGCCACGCCGATGTCGATCCCATAGCTGTCGACGGGACACTGTTCGCGGACCTGGTCGAGCAGAGTGCCGATCGGATGATCGGTCTCCGGGAGCAGCTCGGCGGACCGGGCGATGTCGTAGGGATCGATGTCGTTGGGCAGGGTGAGGAAGCGATAGTCGAGATCACCCGAACGACGTGCTTCGGTGACCACTCTGAACGAGACCACCGACTGTGCGAGCATCGAGCCGTAAGCGGTCAGGGCGGGGAGGACGGCGTCTCGTGCGCAGGGTACGTGCACCAGTCGCGCGGATTTCTCGATGGCCGCATACAGATCGTCCAGTTCGGATTCGGTCGTGGTGTCCATGCGTCCTCCCGGAGGTGGGTGCTACGAGCAACAGCGCGATCTCGCCGATCCCGGCTCGGCTCGACCTCAGGTCGTGCCGGGCGGAGTCGAATGCGGAACGCGGACAGCATTTTAGGCAGCGGCGTGGCCTCGGGCCGCCGGGCGACTACCCGGTGCTGGGAGCCCGCACGAGCTGAAATCCGTTGACTGCTTTGCCGATTGAGAAGGGCTGGGCGAACGCCCGCCCGGCCGGTAGCCATCGGAGGGGAGGAGGTGGGCAGGCGGAGGATTGCGGGCACTACCGGCCTGATGATTCGTGGAGCGGATGACGGGATTCGAACCCGCGACCCTCACCTTGGCAAGGTGATGCGCTACCAGCTGCGCTACATCCGCGTTCCGCCTCGCGGCGGTGCGAGGAAAACAATAGCCGATCGCGGCGGGGAACCGCGAATCCGCAGGTCGGGGCACTTCAGCTGAGCAGCAGATGTACTTGCAGCTCACCGACGAGGAAGCCGAGCACACCGCCGATGGCGACAAGTTTCCACTCGTCCTGCTTGAAGGCCGGGCGCAGCAACCCCTCGTACTCGTCGTCGGTCAGCTGCCGGGTCTTCTCGATCACCAGATTGCGCAGATCCAGGGTCCGCATCGCATGGTCCTCGAATCCGGCTGCGGCGCTTCGGATATACGCGAGCATCTCGGGCACGATCTCGCGCTTGACCCGGGCGATCGTGTCACCGGCCACCAGCGTCACCAGCGGCTGCGCGGGCGCGGACTGGGTGTCGATGAATTCGTCCATCCGCCGGGCGAGAATCGAGGCCAGCCGGTCCGACCGCTCGCCGTTCAGTACCGCCTCCAGCATCTTGGCCGGGGTCAGGATCTCGGTGGCGATCAGATCGCCGTAGTCGATGCAGACCTGCTCACGGCGCTTGTGGAACAGGCCCTGCCAGCCGATCCGGCCGATGATCCGCCACGGCCGCACCGGGCGGAAGATCATCTGCAGCGCCAGCCAGTCGGTGACCAGGCCGGTGAAGCCGCCGAACAGCGGCATCAGCCATGAGGAATGAGTGAAGGCCCAGGTGATCATCTGCACGAAACCGAGCAGCGTGCCGAACAGCAATCCCGATCGCACGATGAATCGCAGTTCCTGGTGGCCGACCCGGCGCACCATCTCCACCAGCAGCGCCTTGTCGTTGACGAGGGTGTCGATGGCGATGGACCGCAGATCCATGATCTGGTCGAGGTTGGTCCGCAGGTCGGTGACGATCTCGTCGATCAGCTCGGGCACATCGCGCTGGACGCGGCGGATCATCGCCTCGCGGGCGAACTGCGGCATGGTGACCCACAGTCGCGGTTCGTAGCGCATCATCAGCTCGTGCACGGTGTGCGAGACCGCCTCGTCGAGCGGTTCGCGCAGCGTCGTGGTGAGCGCGGCGACGTCGATGCGGCCGAGGATCTCCTGCGGGTCGATCAGCCGGGAGAACATCAGATCCACCGCGATGGTCGCCATCCGCGGCGCGGCCTTCGGGATCACGCCCTGCCAGCCGAACCAGGGCCGGATGCCGCGGAATTCCAGGGGGCGGCACAGCATTTCGACGGCGACGAGTTTGGTGGTCCAGCCGATCAGCGCGGCAACCACCGGGATCGAGCAGTACAGCAGCCAGTGTTCGGTGAAATCGGCGATCACGCGGCCGCCCCGAGATGAATCGATGAGGAGAAGTCGAGGCCCACGCGCGAACTGTAACAGGTTCTAACCGGGGGTTTACCGGGAGCCGGTCCCCGGACCGGCCGCCAGGAACATGTAGCTCTTCTCCTCGACGCGGCGCGCGATGCGCCAGGTCCCGTCGACGCGGGCGAAGGTGTCCAGATACCAGAGTCCGCACAACATGAGGTTCTGGTTGCCCTCCTCGCCGACCAGCATCGGATTGTGGCACATGGTGCGCGCGGTGGCGCTGTCGCCGTCGAGCGTGATCGAGGAATTGCTGATCAGATGCTGGAAGGCCGGAAAGTGGGGCATGACCGTCGCCAGGAACTGTTTGATCTCGGTGAGGTCGCCGCAGGCGCCGCCCATCGCGGAGTAGTCCACATAGGCGTCGGCGGTGAAGATCTCGTCGAGCAGTTCCCACTGCCGGCTGTCCACGGCATGGGAGTACCGCACCATCAGATCCTCGATTTCGAGCCGATCCGAAATCTCCTGCAACGACAACATGGGTACCTCTCGAGTGGTGGTGCGGGTCGATCTATTCGGTGCCGGGGGAGTTCGCGTCGAAGGCCCGGACCAGGGTGCGCGGGGCCTTGCGCCGCCAGGCATCGGTCAGCAGTTCATCCAGGACGGCGGTGTCGATCGCGCCGAGTTCGACGCGGACCGCCGCCAACCGCTTACCCCACCATCGCTGCGAGCAGCAGTGCGGATGCTCCGCCACCGCCTCCCGGATCTCGGACTCGCTCACCATCACATGGGCGTGGTCGGCATCGGGCAGCGTCGCGAAGATCGCCTTGCGCACCCGGAACGACGGCATGTCGAAATGCGGCGCCTCGATGGACTCGGGCAGCCCCAGCGCAATGCGCCGGACGTCGTCGGCATAGGCCATGCGCCCGATTATGCTGCCCGGCCCGCGTGCTCGCCGCGGGATCGGCGAGATCATCCGGGCGCGTGGCTCATCCGAGATCGGCGAGCGCGGCCTCGATGGCGCGGTGGAAGGTCGGGTAGGCGTAGATCATCTCGCGCAGTGTGGTGACCGGGACGCGGGCGTGGACGGCGACGACCAGTGCGCTGAGTACCTCACCGCCGATCGGGCCGACCGAGGTGGCGCCCACGAGAACGCCGCGATCGGCGTCCGCGACCAGTTTGACGAATCCGGTATTGCCGGGGCCGTGGATCCAGCCCCTGGTCGAACTCGGCACCTCGGCCCGGCCGGTCCACACATTCAGTCCCGCGTCGCGCGCCTGCGCCTCGGTCATACCGACGGCGCCGACCTCGGGCTCGGTGAAGGTGACGTTCGGGACCGCGTGGTACTGGGCGGGTTCGGCCGGTGCGCCGAGGATATCGGCGGCGGCGAGGCGCGCCTGATACGTCGACATGTGGGTGAAGGCGCCGTGCCCGGTCACATCGCCGATCGCCCAGACCCCCTCGGCCGCGCGCATGCGGTCGTCGACGGAGATGCCGTGGGCCCGCTCGTCCAGCCCGATCGCGCCGATACCCAGCGCCGACAGGTCGGTGGTGCGTCCCGCGGCGATCAGCAGGCGCTGGGCGCGCACCGGATCTCCGGTGCTCAGCCGCACCGTGAAATAGCTGCCGTCGTGATCGACACGGATCACGTCGACGCCGGTGCGGACCGAAATCCCTTCTTCGGCATAGACTTTCGCGAGGGTTTCGGCGGCCTCGGGTTCGGCGCGCGGCAACAGCCGGCTGCGCACGATCATGGTGACCTCGGCGCCGAATCGGGAGAAGATCTGCGCGAATTCGGCGCCCACGGGACCGCCGCCGAGCACGATCAGCGATTCCGGCGCCTCGGTCGTGGTCACCGCGTCCCGGTTGGTCCAGTACGGTGTCGCGGCCAGGCCGTCGATCGGCGGGACGGCCGGGGCGGTGCCGGGATTGAGCACGATCGCGCGCTGGGCCCGGATCTCGCGGGGGCCCGTGGGGGTGTCGACGCGGACCTCGCCGGGACCGGTGATGCGGCCCCAGCCGCGGACGAAGGTGCCGCCGGCGGCCTCGAAACGTTCCACCGCCACCCGGTCGTCCCAGTCGTCGGTGGCCTCGTCCCGGATCCGCCGTGCGACCGGCGCCCAATCCGGTTGTACCCGAGCGGTTCCCGCGAGGGTGCCGACCCGGCGGGCCTCGGCGAGGGTGCCGGCCGCGCGAACCATCATCTTGGTCGGGACGCAGGCGTAGTACGGGCATTCGCCGCCGACCAGCCGGCCCTCGACGCCGATCACCGCGAGCCCGGCCCGGGCCAGGTCGGTGGCCACGGCCTCGCCGCCGGGGCCCATACCGATGACGACGGCATCCACGGATTCGGTTGCCGGGGTTTCGGCGGGCATGCGATCACGCTCCTTCGATGATGCGACACGGGCGGGACGACGGTCCCGCTGACCATCCTGGCAGGCGCCTCCGGTCCCGGTGGGGAACGACAGGTCGGCATTCGGCGCATTCGGCTGCGCGACCCGGGTGCGGATGGATGATTCTCGAGAACAAGAATTCGACTCTCGCGCTTGCCGAACGGCCCCGCGACGGAGCGGTGCTGATCGAGGACGATCGGATCGCGGAGGTCGCGATCGGCAGCCAGATCGAGGTCGATCCGGGAGCCGTGCGGGTGGTGGACCCGCGCGGCGCGACGGTGCTTGCGGGGACTCGGCGACGGCACACCCATATCAGCCGGCCGCTGGATTTCCTGGGAGGAGTTCGCGGTGCGCTGGAAATCCCACACCGGGTCGGTGGGCCGGCCCGGTTCGGCGCCGGTCCGGATTCCGGACGCGGCTCGTCGTCTGGTGGTGACCAGTCTGCTAGGGGCCGGAATGCTCATGCACTGCGGTGTTTTCGTCCGTGACGGTGAGCTCGTGGCTGGGGCCTGGGGCCGGCGCTCGTGCCCCGACGTCGCCGGCGGTTCGCGCGCGACGATCCCCGGGGTCGGCGAACACGCCAAGGAAGTATTGCGCGAGTTGGGATTCGACGACAAACGAGTGGAGGAGCTACTCGCCACCGAGGTGGCCCGGCAAGCGGACTGACGCGATCTACTCCGGCCGATAGACCAGGACCACCACCCCGTTGTCGTGGCGCCGGACATCGAGCAGCGTCAGTGCCGGCACGTAGTCGATATCGGCGAACAACCGATGCCCGCGGGCGACCGCGACCGGAGTCAGCAACAGATGGAGTTCGTCGATCAGCCGATGGCGCAGCAGGGTGTCGTCCAACCGCCCGGTGCCGTACTTGACGATATTCCCGCCGGGCCGCCGCTTGAGCTCGCCGATGAATTCGGCCACGTCGCCGTCGATGATCGTGGCGTTCCAGCCGGCCTCCCGCAGTGTGGTCGAGGCGACGTATTTCGGAATGCGATTCATGGTGTCCACGAACGGATTCGACGGCATGGCGGTGTAGGCCCGCGCCAGCCCGGCGTAGGTGTGGCGGCCGAGCAGGAGGGCGTCGGCGTCGGCCAGCAGTTCGGTCGCGTACCGCTGATGCTGCTCACCGAGATACGACATCGCCCACTCGCCGGGGGAGTCGATATCCCCGCCCAGGCTCACATGGGTGGATTCGATCAGTTTCCGCATCGCGCGCCATCCTCCGGTCCGGCATACCGTGACATGAGTGGGGACGAGCCGAACCGGACGAATTCATCGGTGGCGGCCGGGCGAACGCGCACCGGTGGTCCGGCGGTCGGTTCGGTAGCGGCCCGGGGTGGTTCCGATGATGCCGGTGAACGCCGCGATGAAACCGCTCGGGTTGGACCAGCCGCAGGCATAGGCGGTTCGAGTGGTGTCGTGGCCGTCGGCGAGGAGTACGAGCGCGTGGTAGATGCGCAGTTGTGTGCGCCACTCGTAGAAGGTCATCCCGAGTTCGTCGCGGAACAGCCGGCTGAGGGTACGGGTGCTGGCTCCGATCGTCTTCCCGAGTTCGGCCAGCGTGGCATTGTCCGCCGGTGTCTCGTGCAGCCTCCGGGCGATGGCCTGTAGCCGGTCGTCCTGCGGCTCCGGTAGCTGTAGCGGCTGTTCGTCCGCGTCGCGGAGTTCGTCGACGAGGACCCGATGCAGGCGGGTGCGGGCCGTGCGGCTGTAACCGGGTACGGCGTCGTCGTAGTTGCGGGGGCCGGTCAGAGCGAGCAGGACCTCGCGCGCGAGATCGGAGGCCAGGAATACGGCGGGATGATCCGGTACGAGCCGGGCGAGTGCGGGGGCGAGGAAGACGATCCGGATATCGGTATCGCCGTGGGCGCGGTGGTAGTGCGGAAATCCTGCGGGGGTCCACGCGATTCGGTTGGCGGGTACCACCGAGGTGCCTCGCTCGGTATGCACGGCCAGGACGCCGGTGGCCGCGTAGACCAGATGTCCCCGGGTGTGGGTCTGCACCGTACTCGTTTCGCCGGAGGGCCAGAAGTGCCGCCCGCCGGACGGCCACAGCTGTGACGTCACACCGGTATTGGAACGAGGTTGGCTGGGTACGGGCATCGGATGGCATCTTATCGGTAGCAGGCCACACCGCGTTCCGGTGAGACTGGTTGCGGCATCGGGGCAGCGGGCCTCGACGCGGCTGTCGGAGAGAAGGACAACGCATGGCGACATTCGTCCTCGTCCCCGGGGGCTGGCACGGCTGGTGGTCGTTCGAGGCGGTGATCCCGCTGCTCGAGCGCGATGGTCACACCGTGCACGCCCTGACCCTGACCGGTCTGCGCCCGGACGACGACCCCGCGACGGTCGCGACCGCCAATCTCGACACCCATGCCGACGACGTCCTGCGACTCCTCGATCGTGCCCACCTCACCGACGCGACCCTGGTCGGCCACAGCTACGGCGGGATGGTGATCGCCGCTGCCGCCGACCGCGCCCGCGGCCGGGTCGCACGCCTGGTCCATCTCGACGCGTATGTCCCGCGCGACGGCGAATCGTGCTGGTCGGCAACGACCGAGGCCTACCGGCAGCTGTTCGCCGAGGGTGCGGCGGGCACCGGTTACGCCGTCCGGCCGCCGGACGGTGGTGACCCCCGCCGCCGGCCTCACCCTCTCGCCTCGTTCGTGCAGAGGATCCGGCTCACCGGTGCGCACACCCGGATTCCGCGCCGGGAGTTCGTCTACTGCTCGGGCTGGGCGAAGGCCACGCCGTTCGGCGATCTGCGCACCCGCCTGCACGCCGATCCCGAATGGCGGGTCCACGACCTGCCCACCGGCCACGACGCCATGCATGAGGATCCGGAAGCCGTTGCGGCACTGCTGCTCAGCGCATGAGCACCGGGTCTTTGCTCAGACCGAGCAGTGCCGCGGTGTTGCCACGCAGCACCTGGTGGCGCACCGTCGGATCGCAGGTCTCCAGCCGGGGCAGGTAGTCCCTGGGCTCACGGAGCCCCTCCGGATGCGGGAAGTCGGAGCCGAACAGGACGTGGTCGGCGCCGATGGCATCGATGAGATCGTGGACGTCGTCCTCCGGGAACGGCTGCTACGCGAACGGCCCGAACTGATGCCGAAGGCGGTCGAGGAACTGCTGCGGCTGGATTCGCCCTTCGTCTCCGTGGGCCGCACCGCGGTCCGGGAGACCGAATTGTGCGGGCACGCCATCGAATCCGGTGACAAGATGCTCATCCACTGGGCCGCAGCCAACCGCGACCCGGCCGAATTCCCGGATCCGGACCGCTTCGATCCCACGCGAACACGCAACCGCCACTTCGCTTTCGGCGCCGGTCCGCACCGCTGCGCGGGCTCCGATCTCGCCCGGTTGAATCTGCGCGTCGCGCTGGAGGAGATCGTGCGGCGGATGGACGAGATCGCGCTGGCCGACGGTGCGGCGATCGAGTACCACGCCGGGCTGGCGAGGTCGCCGCTGCGCCTGCCGATCACCTTCACCGCTCGCGAACCGAACTGAGTCCCGGGCCGGCCCGTGGCCGAGAGTTGGCTTCGCCCATCGCGGTTGACGCCGTGCGGGCGACCGGTTTAGGTATCACCATGCGAATCGGGCGTGCGGGGATTCTCGATGTGCTGGGCAGCCGGCGGACGGCCGTCGCGGTACTGTCGGCGATCACGGGGTTCTACTACCTGTTCGTCGCCGTCACCAATTGCACCGACACCGTCACCAACCGCCGCGGGGTCTCGGCCGTGCTGTCGATGCGGGCCACGATCCACAATCCGGGCACCGATTGGCGCGCGATCACCAGTGGCAATGTCGCGCTCATCGCCTACGTGCTCGTCGTGATCTGGGAATTCGCTATCGCGATCGTGTTACTCGCCGCCGCCGCGGCCTGGGGCCGGGTGCTGAGTGGACATCCACGTCGCGTCCGGGTGCGGCCGCAGACCGCCGCCGGGCTGTCGAGCCTGGGCTGGGTCATGGCGGTACTGCTGTTCGCGGGCGGCTTCCTCACGATCGGCGGGGAATGGTTCCGGATGTGGGCGAACAAGGAGGTGAACGCCTCCTCGGCGGCGCTGCAGAACTTCCTGATCGCCGGCGTCGGACTGATTCTGGTGCATCTGCCCGATTCCGGGGGCCGGGTGCGGCCGCCCGCCGACGGTGAGTAGGCGGCCGGGAACAGTGCTCCCGCCGCCCGGGTTGCACTCGGCATGGAACTCGACGTCGCGCTCGACTTCGCCCGCACCACCCCACGTTCCGTCCTGACCACCATCCGGCGCAACGGGCGCCCGCAGCTGTCGAACGTCACGCATTGGGCGGCTCCCGACGGTGTGATCCGGATATCCATCACCGCCGACCGCGCCAAATACTTCAACCTGAGCCGTGAGCCCTGGGCGGCCCTGCACATCACGCGCGAGGATTTCTGGGCCTACGCGGTGCTGGAAGGTGATGTCGACCTGACCCCCGTGGCCGCGAATCCGGACGACGCCACCGTCGAGGAGTTGATCGCCTACTACCGCGCGCTCAGCGGTGAACATCCCGACTGGGACGACTACCGCCGGGCGATGGTCGAGGATCGGCGCGTGCTGGTGCGCCTGCGCCCGACGCGTGCCTACGGCATGTTCCCCTGAGATCCGAGGCTCCGCGCCTCGGCCGCGTCGAATCGCCGCGCCGACAACAGCAGATCTCGCGCGACCGCCACTCCCACATGGGTCGGCAGCACCGCCGCGTAGGTGGCATCGGGAATGCCGCGCAACAACTCCGGCACCCGGAACACCGCGCGCTCGCCGGCGACCGCGATATCGGACAGCGTCGCGATCAGCAGCCCGCCCGCCTGACAGATCCCGTTCACCGCCGACACCACCGGGGCGCGACTGTCGCGAATCGCCAGAAACGGCAACACATCCTGACCGGACAGCGCGGGCGGCAGGGCATCCCCGGGGTCGGAGCGACCGCCCAGATCGCCGCCCGGTGCGAAGACGTCGCCGGTGCCGGTGATGATCAGCGCCGCCAGTCCGGGATCCGAATTGACCAGTTGCACCGCCCGTTTGACACCGAGTACATGGCCGGAGTCAGCGCGTTGCGAGCCTGCGGCCGGTCGATGACGCACCAGCCGATCCCCCCGTCCCGCTCGAACCGCAGCCCCGCGGCCCCCAGATCGTCACTCATCGCGCATCCCGGACCTCGATCATCCGGTAAGAATATCAATCTCCTGTGATGGATATGCCGTTCTTGCGGACGGTCCCGACGTCCCATCCGGCACGCTGGTGACCGGGCCGGTCGCACACCGCGCGCAGGCGTTGAAACCGGGTTTAGCCCGTTTCGGCGCTGGGTAATGGACCAATAACGGCTATAAGGACAGGAGTCCGACCGGGTGGATACGGTCGGAACTTGTTGCGCCCCCGGCAGGAATCGAACCTGCGACCTAGGGATTAGAAGGCCCTTGCTCTATCCAACTGAGCTACGGAGGCATGGCAGTACCAGACCACGATGCCCGGTTGTGGGCACTGTGTCCAGCGAGTTGATTATAGCGATCGTCCAGATCCGTCCTGGTCGCCGACAACACCCTGGAAAACTGTCGGCCTCGTCACAACCGGGAGCCCGCCGTGCGGGTTACTTCACCCTTGCATAACCTGACGGCAACGTTGGCCGTGCATGCTGGCGCCCACTGCTGAATCGAAAGGTAAGAACCCGAATGGACCTTCTGTCGGTGCTCGTGACCATGTTGAGCGCGTTGGCCAGCGGCAGCGCAGGCTGATCGCACCTCACGACGAGCGTCGGCCCGCCACCTCCGAGGTGGCGGGCCGACGTCGTTTCGGCGCTCGGTCCCACCGGCGGGGGCGCGACTCGGGGCCGGGCGGGTGTGAGGTGAGCGGCAAACTACGCTGAATAGTATGTCGTCACCGCAGGACCCGTCCGTAGCACCTGATCTGCAGGACACACGGTCGGAATCCGCGGCGTTCCCGATCCTGGCCGTGCTGTCGGTCGGGGTGACGGCGCTGGTGGCGCCGATCGTGGTCAGTCTGTCCGCCGCACAGGCTTTGACATTGCTCGGCATTCCCGATCCGGGTCCGTTGACCACCTACGGTCTGCCCGCGGTGCGGGCGCTGGCCGATTTCTCGGCCGCGGTCGCGGTCGGGTCCCTGCTGTTCGCGGCCTTTCTCTGTCCGCCGCAGCGCGACGGTCTGCTGGATGTCGGCGGCTATCGTGCGCTGCGTCGCGCCGGAGTCGCGGCCTTGGCCTGGGCGGTGACCTCGGCGCTATTGGTGCCGCTGACCCTGTCCGATACCACCGGGCAGCCGGTGCGGTCGGTATTGCGGCCCGATCAGCTCTGGCACGCGATCGACAAGGTGGATGTCGCGGGGTCCTGGCGAGCCACCGCGATCATGGCGATCCTGTTGGCGATCGGTTGCCGGCTGGCGCTGCGCTGGGGCTGGACGCCGGTGCTGTTCGCCTGGTCGGTGCTGTGCCTGATCCCGGTCGCGCTCACCGGCCATTCATCGGCGGGTGGCGCGCACGATATCGCGACCAACAGCTTGATCCTGCACCTGGTCGGAATGGCGGTGTGGGCGGGTGGACTGTTCGCGCTGCTGGCCTACGCGATGCGTGGCGGAACGTACACCGGCCTGGCGGCGCACCGATTCTCGCTGGTGGCGACCTGTGCCTTCGTGACCGTGGCGATATCGGGCGTGATCAACGCCTGGGTGCGGCTGTCGTGGAGTGAATTGGTCGGCACCACCTACGGCCGGCTGGTGATCGCGAAGACGGTCGCCCTGTGCGCGCTCGGCGTGATCGGCTACCTGCAGCGCCGGCGTGCCCTGCCCGCGCTGGCCGACAACCCCCGTAGTCGCTCGGCCTTGATCAGTTATGCCGGGGTCGAGGTGCTGATCTTCGCCGCCACCATCGGCTTGGCGGTCGGGCTGGGGCGCACGCCGCCGCCGGATCTGAAGCGTGTGCCTTCGCCGGCCGAGGTGGAGCTCGGTTACAACCTCGCCGGTCCGCCCAACGCCGCTCGCCTGCTCTTCGACTGGCGATTCGACATCATGTTCGGGACGCTGGCGATCGTGCTCGCGGTGCTCTATCTGGCAGGTGTGCGCCGGGTGCGCCGTCGTGGTGACCCCTGGCCGGTCGGCCGGACGGTGGCGTGGCTGTGCGGATGTGCTGTGCTGCTGATCGCCACCAGCTCCGGTGTCGGCCGCTACGCCCCGGCCATGTTCAGCGTGCACATGGCGCAGCACATGCTGCTGTCGATGCTGGCCCCGGTGCTGTTCGCGCTGGGCGGTCCGGTGCTGCTGGCCCTGCGCGCACTGCCGGCCGCGGGCCGGGACGCCCCGCCCGGACCACGCGAATGGGTGCTGGCCGCGGTGCACAATCCGGTGTCGCGGTTCATGACGCAGCCGGCGGTCGCGACGGCGTTCTTCATCATCGGCTTCTACGCGTTGTACCTGGGCGGCATCTTCGACGCCGTGGTCGGCGAACACGGCGCCCATCTGGCGATGAATCTGCACTTCCTGGTCTCGGGCTACCTGTTCTACTGGGTGGTGCTCGGCATCGATCCCAAGCCCCGGCAGGTCCAGCCGCTGACCAAGGTCGGCATGGTGTTCGGGTCGCTGCCGTTCCACGCCTTCTTCGGGGTCGCGCTGATGAGTATGACCACCGTGATGGGTGACTGGTTCTATCGTTCGCTGGGACTGGGCTGGAATACCGATCTACTCGGCGATCAGCGCACCGGTGGCGGCCTGGCCTGGGCCAGTGGTGAGATCCCGCTGGTGCTGGTGATGCTGGCCCTGCTCATGCAGTGGTCCCGCAGTGACAATCGCACGGCCAAGCGGATCGACCGTGCCGCCGACCGTGATCACGATGCCGCACTCGCCGCGCACAACGCCATGTTCGCGGAACTGGCCAAGCGCGACGGTGAGGTTCGACAGTGACCGAGGCCCCGACCCATGTGCCCCGCCTGTTCCGCTCCGATGTGCGAGATGCGCAGCTGCGGCTGAGTAACGACGTCCGGGTCACCCCGGTCTTCCACACCGAGGTCGCCGGTCCGGACGGACCGGTCAAGGTCACTTTCAAACTCGAGCATCTGCAACACGGCGGCACGTTCAAACTGCGCGGCAGCCTGAACGCGCTGATGCAGTCCGAGAACGACCGACGCCCCGTGGTGATCGCATCGGGTGGCAACGCCGGAATCGCCGCCGCGCTGGCCTGTGCCCTGCGGGGACGGCCGTGCACGGTGGTGGTGCCCGAGACCGCGCCGCACACGAAGGTGGCGGCGATGTGGGGCTACGGCGCGGAAGTTCTGTGGCACGGGACGACCTACGCCGAATCCAAGCGCCATGCCGACGCGGTGGCCGCCGAACGCGACGCTCAGCAACTGCACGCCTACGACCTGCCGGCGGTGGTGGCCGGTGCCGGGGTGGTCGGGCTGGAGATCGAACGGCAGGTGCGGCGGCGGCCGCCGGTGCTGGTGGCCGTCGGTGGCGGCGGGTTGATGGCGGGTGTCGCGATCGCCCTGGGCCCGCGTTCGCGGGTGATCGGTGTCGAGCCCAAAGGGGCCCCGACGCTGTACGCGGCGCTCTCGGCCGGCCGCCCGGTCGATGTGCCGGTCGACAGCATCGCCGCGGATGCCCTGGGCGCCACCAGAATCGGCGATATCGCCCTCGATACGGCGATTCGCTACGGCGTCGGCTCGGTGCTCGTCGCCGACGACGCGATCGCGATGGCCCGTGAGTACCTCTGGCGAGAATTCCGGCTGGTCGTCGAGGCGGCGGGCGCCACTGCGCTGGCCGCCGTGCAGAGCGGTGCCTTCGTACCCGAACCGGGGGAGCGGCCGGTGATCGTGCTGTGTGGCGCCAATACCGATGTGAGCACCCTCTAGCGGCGACACGCCCTTCGGAACGACCGCTGTTCACACAGCGGTGAGTTGTCCACATTCCCGGATTCGGCGCTGGTGGTGTACCCGGCGGTCGGCGAGGCTGAGTGGGCGCGGCCGTGATCGGTCGCAATCGGGGGAGAGTCGTCGAACCATGAAGGGGCGCAATCATGTACGAGGCGAACACAGCCGTTATCGGCACCGTCGTCACCCATCCGGTGCGGCGCAACCTGCCGGGTGGGGACCAGGTCACGACCTTCCGGATGGCCAGTACCGCGCGCCGGTTCGACCGCGAGAGCGGTGGGTGGGTGGACAGCGGCACGCTCTTTCTCACCGTGTCCTGCTGGCGGCGGCTGGTGGAGGGCGTCGACGCCTCCCTGCGCCGGGGTGATCCGATCATCGCCTACGGGCAGTTGCGCACGAACGAGTACCGCACCAAGGACGGCGTACACCGCCACGATCTGGAGATGCGGGCCACCGCATTAGGGCCTGACCTGGGACGTTGTTCGGCTCCGGTGGTGCGGCGCGGTGGTCCGCGGAACTCTGTACCGGACCTGCACGTTGTGTCTCACGAGGGCGACGAGCCGTCGGCGGCATCGTCTGGCGAGTCTGTCCCGGCCGCCGGTGCGCGATCGACTACCGTCGAGCCGGTCTCCGCGACGGCTGCCGACGCCGGATGACTACGGTTACCCCGGCCCCGCTCGCGCGGTCCTCCGTTTCGACCCACTGGTTCCGACACCGATAGGCTTTCCTACATGGCTGAGTTCATTTACCAGATGAAGAAAGTTCGCAAGGCACATGGCGACAAGGTCGTCCTCGACGACGTGTTCCTGAACTTCCTTCCAGGCGCCAAGATCGGCGTCGTCGGTCCGAACGGCGCCGGTAAATCGAGCGTGCTGAAGATCATGGCCGGACTGGACCAGCCCAACAACGGCGAGGCATTCCTGGCGCCGGGGGCGACGGTCGGCATCCTGCAGCAGGAGCCGCCGCTGAACGAGGAGAAGACCGTCCGCGGCAACGTGGAAGAGGGGCTCGGCGAGATCAAGGTGAAGCTGGACCGCTTCAACGAGATCGCCGAACTGATGGCCACCGATTACTCCGATGAGCTCATGGAGGAAATGGGCAAGCTGCAGGAGGATCTCGACCACGCCGACGCCTGGGATGTCGACTCTCAGCTCGAGCAGGCGATGGACGCGCTGCGCTGCCCGCCGCCGGATGAGCCTGTCGCCAACCTCTCCGGTGGTGAGCGCCGCCGGGTGGCGCTGTGCAAGCTGTTGCTGAGCAAGCCCGATCTGCTGCTGCTCGACGAGCCCACCAACCACCTGGACGCGGAGAGCGTCAACTGGCTCGAACAGCATCTCGCCCAGTACCAGGGCGCCGTGCTGGCCGTCACCCACGATCGGTACTTCCTGGACAATGTCGCCGGCTGGATCCTCGAACTCGACCGCGGCCGCGCCTACCCGTACGAGGGCAACTACTCCACCTACCTGGAGAAGAAGGCCGAACGTCTCGAGGTGCAGGGTAAGAAGGACCAGAAGCTGCAGAAGCGGCTCAAGGAAGAGCTCGCCTGGGTGCGTTCGGGTGCCAAGGCTCGCCAGGCCAAGAACAAGGCCCGCCTCGGTCGCTACGAGGAGATGGCCGCCGAGGCGGAGAAGATGCGGAAGCTGGACTTCGAGGAGATCCAGATTCCGCACGGCCCGCGCCTGGGCAATGTGGTGGTCGAGGTCGAGCATCTGGACAAGGGCTTCGGCGACCGCCAGCTGATCAAGGATCTGTCGTTCACCCTGCCGCGCAACGGCATCGTCGGTGTGATCGGCCCGAACGGTGTGGGTAAGTCGACTCTGTTCAAGACCATCGTCGGCCTCGAGCAGCCCGACAGCGGTGAGGTGCGGGTCGGCGACACCGTGCGGTTGAGCTACGTGGACCAGAATCGTGCCGGTATCGACCCGAAGAAGACGGTCTGGCAGGTGGTCTCCGACGGGCTGGACTACATTGAGGTCGGCAACCAGGAAATGCCCTCGCGCGCTTATGTTTCCGCATTCGGCTTCAAGGGGCCGGACCAGCAGAAGCCGGCCGGCGTGCTGTCCGGTGGTGAGCGCAACCGCCTGAACCTGGCCCTGACGCTCAAGCAGGGCGGCAACCTGATCCTGCTCGACGAGCCCACCAACGACCTCGACGTCGAGACGCTCGGCTCATTGGAGAACGCGCTGGAGAACTTCCCCGGCTGCGCCGTCGTCATCTCCCACGACCGCTGGTTCCTCGATCGGACCTGTACCCACATCCTGGCGTGGGAAGGCGACGACTCGAACCCGGCGAAGTGGTTCTGGTTCGAAGGCAACTTCGAGGCCTACGAGGCCAACAAGGTCGAGCGGCTGGGACCGGAGGCGGCTCGCCCGCACCGCGTCACTCACCGTAAGCTGACTCGCGACTGACAATCCGGCTCGCGCAGTCGATCACAACCCGCGGCGTGTGCCAATTGTGAAGGGGCGCAACGTCATCGCCGCCCACCGCTTCGGCGGTGGGTCCGGCGGCTGCGGGCGCACCAACCGGCCCGTTCGAGGTAGCTGAGCGTTGCCGAGGGTTTAGAAGGAATCCACCCCGGCACCTCTGCTGCCCAGCTACTCTCGACTCCGGCGTCACTTTGTTACGGAACCGAATCCGAGGGAGTTGGCGAAGAAAATGACGGTCTCGTCCGAATTGTCCAGTAACGCGTGGGCGGAGAGCTTGCCGGAGCCGCTGCGAGGAGAACTCGCAACGCTCGAGTCGGCCTATTTCCGCCACGTCGATGCCGGCGATGTGGACTGCGCGATCACCGGAAGTTCGGCGCTGGTATTTCGAAGGCACCTCGAACTGGGCTTGCAACGGCCGCCGGGTGCCGCTCGGGTACGGGTCTACCACCCCGACGACGGCAGCGGGCTCGGGGCCGCGGTGCAGCTGGTCACCGACGATATGCGACTGCTGGTCGAATCGGTGGCCTCGGCGCTGACCCGTATCGGCGTCACCGTCAGCGAGGTGATCCACCCGATTTTCGAGGTGCTGCGCGACGACGACGGCCGGTTGCATTCGGCCGCTCCGCACGAGGTGGACAGCAACGGCGTCACCGGACTGCGGGAATCGTGGATTCACGTTCAACTTCACCCCTCGACCAGCCGCGACGTTCTCGAGCGCATCGAGACCGAGATTCCCGACGTCCTCGCCGACGTCCGCCAGGTCATCAGCGATACCGAAGCCATGCGAGCGGTTCAGGATCGCTTGGCGCGTGAACTCACCCGCACGGCGGATGCCGGGACCGCGCCGTATTCGGCCACCGATCTCGTCGACTGCGCGAATCTGCTGCGCTGGATGGGCGACGGCCACTTCACCGTGCTCGGGTACGCCCGGTTCCAGCGTGATCCCGCGGCATCGGCCGAGTCGAAATCCGTTGTGGTGCCGGAGAGTTGCCTGGGCGTACTGCGGCCCGACGTCGGTACCGACTTCCGTGTGCCGGTCGACCGCGGCAATCGCCCGCTGCTGATGTTGACCCAGGGCCTCGTCCCCGCCACCGTGCACCGTTCGGTGTATCCGTATTTCGTCGGGGTCGCCGAATCCGACGCGGCGGGGGCCGTGGTCGGCGAACATCTGTTCATCGGCGTCTTCACCGTGGCAGCGCTGCACCAGAACGTGCTCGACATCCCGGTGATCGCGCGTCGCGTGCGCTCGGTGATCGAGCAGTCCGGCTTCGACCTGGATTCGTTCTCCGGTCAGGCCATGCTCGAGGTGATCCAGTCCTTCCCGCGTACCGAGTTGTTCTCCTCGGACGTCGACACGATGCGGCGCACCGCCAGCGCGGTCCTCAACGTGGGGATGCGGCGCCAGGTCCGCCTGTTCCTGCGACGCGACTCCTATGGTCGGTTCGTGGCCGCCATGGTGTATCTGCCTCGCGACCGCTACACCACCCGGGTTCGCCTCGAAATCCAAGACATCCTCGTGCGCGAACTCGGCGGCGTATCGATCGACTATTCGGCGCGAGTATCCGAAAGCGAGCTCGCCAGTGTCTATTTCACCGTGTACCTGCCCGAGCCCGGCACCAAGGTGGATACCTCCGAAGGCAACCGGCTGCGGATACAGAACCTGCTCGCCGAGGCCAGCCGGACGTGGGACGACTATCTCCGCGATGAGGTGGCTCGCTCCACCGTGCTGGATCCCGCTGTGGTTCAGCGGTATTCGGCCGCGCTGCCCGACGGTTACAAAGAAGATTTCGGACCCGCCCGCGCGCTGGCCGATATCGTGCGCCTGGAGCGTCTCGGCGGGAGCGCCATCGATCAGCATCTGTACCGCCGTGCGGGCGCCGAACCCGGGTCGTGGCGGTTCACGCTGTATGTGAGCGGCGGCATTTCGCTGAGCCAGGTGCTGCCGCTGCTGCAGAGCCTCGGTGTCGAGGTCGTGGACGAACGGCCGTACGAGGTCGAATTCGACGACGGCCGGGTGGCCTGGATCTACGATTTCGGCCTGCAGGCCCGCCCTGATCTGCTGCGAATGGCCCTGGATCGCAATATGGACGCGGAGCTGGTCGAAACCGCCGACCGGCTCGAAGTGCTCGATGCGCAGGAACGGGGTCTGCGTGAGCGCTTCACCGAGGCCTTCGACGCGTTGTGGCACGGCCGGGCCGAAGCGGATCCGCTGAACGAGCTGGTGCTGCGCGCGGGGCTGCCCTGGCGATCGGTGTCGGTCCTGCGGGCCTATTCGAAGTACCTGCAGCAGGCCGATTTTCCGTACAGCCAGGCGAATATCGCCCGCGTCCTGCTCGCCTCACCGGAGGTGGCCCGGCTGTTCGTCGAACTGTTCGAGGCCATGTTCGATCCGGATTCGACCTCGGCCGAGCGCGCCGACGAATTGCGGGACGCGGTGCGGGAGTGCGTCAACGAGGTCGTGAGCCTGGATGCCGACCGCATTCTGCGGGCCATCCTCGGTGTCGTCACGGCCACCCTGCGTACCAACTACTACATCGTCGACGCCGACGGCGCCCCGCGTGACTATCTGTCGGTGAAGGTCGAGCCGCACGCGATAGCGGAGTTGCCGAAACCCCGGCCGCAGTTCGAGATCTTCGTCTATTCGCCGCGGGTCGAGGGTGTGCATCTGCGGTTCGGCCCGGTGGCGCGTGGTGGTCTGCGCTGGTCGGATCGGCTGGAGGATTTCCGGACCGAGATCCTGGGCCTGGTGAAGGCGCAGGCGGTGAAGAACGCGGTGATCGTGCCGGTCGGCGCGAAGGGCGGATTCGTGGTCAAACGCCCCCCGGCGCCCACCGGTGACCCGTCGACCGATCGGCAGGAACTGCAGGCCGAGGGCATCGCCTGCTATCGCACCTTCATCTCCGGGTTACTGGATGTGACCGACAACGTCGATCACACCAGCGGTGCGGTGGTACCGCCGCAGCGAGTCGTCCGTCGCGACGGTGACGACACCTATCTGGTGGTCGCGGCCGACAAGGGGACGGCCACGTTCTCCGATATCGCGAACGGCGTCGCGAAGGATTACGGGTTCTGGTTGGGTGATGCGTTCGCGTCGGGTGGTTCCGCGGGGTATGACCACAAGGCGATGGGGATTACGGCGAAGGGCGCGTGGGAGAGTGTGAAGCGTCATTTCGCGGAGATGAATATCGATACTCAGCGCCAGGAGTTTTCGGTGGTGGGTGTGGGTGATATGTCGGGGGATGTGTTCGGTAACGGGATGTTGTTGTCGGAGCATATTCGGTTGGTGGCGGCGTTCGATCATCGGCATATTTTCATCGATCCGGATCCGGTGGCGGGGTCGTCGTTCGCGGAGCGGCAGCGTTTGTTCGGGTTGGCGCGGTCGTCGTGGGCTGATTACGACACGTCGTTGATCAGCGCGGGCGGCGGGGTGTGGGACCGCACGGTGAAGGCCATTCCGGTCAGTCCGCAGATCCGGCAGGCCCTCGGGCTCGACGACGACGTGGTGTCGCTGTCGCCGCCGGAAATGATTCGTGCCATTCTGCTGGCGCCCGTGCAATTGCTGTGGAACGGCGGTATCGGTACTTATATCAAGGCCAGTACCGAGTCACATGCCGATGTCGGCGACAAAACCAACGACGCGGTGCGGGTGGACGCCGGCGATCTCCGGGTCCGGGTCATCGGTGAGGGTGGCAATCTCGGCGTCACGGCCTTGGGCCGGATCGAGTTCTGCAAGCTCGGTGGCAAATGCAATACCGACGCGCTGGACAATTCGGCCGGTGTCGACTGCTCCGACCACGAGGTCAACATCAAGGTGCTGCTCGACGGGGTCGTGTCCGCTGGTGAGCTGCCGGTCGAGGAGCGCAACCCGCTGCTGGCTTCGATGACCGACGACGTATCGGCAATGGTGTTGCAGGACAACGTATCCCAGAACTTTCTGATGGGCATGTCGCGCACCGAGGCGCCGCGCATGCTCAACGTGCACACCCGGGTGATCGCCGATCTGGAGGCCCGCCGTGGACTGGATCGGGAACTGGAGGCGCTGCCCTCGGCCAAGGAATTGGCCCACCGGGCCGAGGCCGGAGCCGGTCTCACCTCTCCGGAACTGGCGAACCTGCTCGCTCACGTGAAGCTGTCGCTGAAGTCGGATCTGCTCGACAGCGATCTGCCCGACAGTGCGTACTTCGCCGCGCGGCTGCCCAAGTACTTTCCCGCGGCGTTGCGTTCGCGCTTCGGCGGAGAGATCAAACGGCATCGGCTGCGCCGGGAGATCGTCACCACGATGGTGATCAACGAGATGGTCGACCTCGGCGGCATCACCTACGCCCATCGGCTCAACGAGGAGATCGGCGCGAGCGCCACCGATGTGGCGCGTGCCTTCGCCGCCACGAGCCAGATCTTCGACCTGCATTCGCTGTGGGAGCGCATTCGCGCGGCCGATGTCACCACCGCGGTGAAGGACGAATTGGAGCTGGAGACCAAGCGGACCCTCGATCGTGCCTCCCGGTGGCTGCTGAGCAACCGCCCGCAGCCGGTGGCGGTCGGTGCGGAGATCCACCGCTATAGCGGACCGGTGCGTGAACTCGCCCCCAAGGTGCCGGGCTGGCTGCGCGGCCACCACCTCGACACGCTGTCCGAGGCCTCCGCGCAGATCGTGTCCCGCGGGGTGCCCGAGGAACTCGCCACCGAGGTGTTCGGGCTCCTCAACCTGTTCCCGCTGCTGGACGTCGTCGATATCGCCGACATCACCGATCGCAGCGGTGAAGAGGTCGGTGCGCTGTACTACGCGCTCAACGAGCATCTCAAGATCGACTGGCTGCTCCAGGCGGTCAGTCATCTCGAGCGCGGCGACCGCTGGCACTCCCTGGCCAGGCTGGCACTGCGCGACGATATGTACGGCTCGTTGCGGTCGCTGACCCTCGATGTCCTGTCCGCCGGTGATCCCGAGGAGACCGCGGAGGAGAAGATCGCGTACTGGGAATCGAAGAACCAATCCCGGCTGGGTCGTGCTCGTGCGGCGCTGTCGGAGCTGTTCACTTCCGGGGCCCACGATCTGGCGACCCTGTCGGTGGCGGCCCGCCAGGTCCGCAGCATGGTCAGTGGTGTCGGAGCCCAGTCGGAGGTGCCGCGCTGAGATGCGTTTGCGGTCGGACACTGCATACTGGGTAGCCGGAGCGGTCCCGGCGGCGTAGCCGGGGATACGCTTCGAGCTTGCTCGCCGCCCGCGTCGGCCGCACGGCCGCGCGTGGGCGGTATTCCGATCGGAGGTGTACAGCGTGACCAATGTCGGCTCGGTGAACGGGGCCTCGATGGCCGGAGGCGTCGCCGTCCTGCCCAAACGTTTTCACGCGAAGGTCGATGTCCGGTGGTCGGATATGGATGTGTTCCAGCACATCAACCATGCGCGCATGGTGACCCTGCTGGAAGAGGCCCGCATTCCGTGGCTGTTCGAGGACGGACGTCCCACCGCCGGTCTGCGGGCCGGTTGTGTCCTCGCCGATCTGCACGTCCGGTACCGCGGTCAGCTCCGGCACGAGGACACACCGCTGGATGTGGCGATGTGGATCGAACAGTTGCGCGCGGTCGATTTCACGATCGGCTACGAGGTCCGGGCCAACGGTGCGGCGCTGGACTCGCCGCCCGCCGTGGTCGCCAGTACCCAGATCGCCGCATTCGATATCGATACCCAGCGGCTGCGGCGGTTGACCGGCGAGGAACGTGATTATCTGAGCATCTGGCGGGCCGACTAGCGCCGGCATTCCGACTCACGACAACGGTTCGATGCTGCGTATAACCGATCCCGCCGAGCGGGAGAACCTCGCCACTTTCCTCGCCCACGCGGTCCGGCTCGATCCGGCCGCGGTCATCCGCCTGCACCGGCGCGGGGACCGCTACGTCACCGCCTGGGCGGCCACCGGATTCGAGGTGCTGGCCGCCCGCACGGTGGTCGGTGATCTCGAGGTCGCCGATGTCACCGTCGCCGGTGATGCGGCACTGGCCGGATTGAACGGTCCCGGCCCCGACGGGCATATCGATATCGGATATTCGATGGACTCCGCCTGGCGGACCGCCCTGCCACCCGCGACCGGTTTCACCCATATCGACGATGTGCCCGCGCGCAGTCTGGTCGAGCTCGCCGAACGTGGGGCCCGAGTAGCCGCCGAGCACAGCGGCGGGCACGGTCCGCCGGCGTCGCTACTGGAGCAGACGGTACTGACCGTGACCGGCGGTGAGGAACGGGTCGAGGTACCGATGCGCGTCGTGTTCGCGCTCACCGCAATGGATTTCATCCCGCATTCCGGGCGGGAGGCCGACTCCGGCCGGATCGCCCCCGGTGAGACCGTACGGGTGCGCGCGACCCGCAGCTGGTTGCGCTTGGACGCGCGTTACGGTTCGGTCGCCCGGCGTCGTAGCGGACCACTGCTCGCCGGCTGACCGGGCTCACTCAGCGTTCGCCACAACGGTTTTCCACCACGCCACGGTTCCCGCCGCCACCTCGTCGCGGGGCGTGGGCGCGAGATCGAGCAGCTTTTCGCTGCGGCTCGAGTCGAGGACGAACGGGCGCTCGAACTGGTAGTTCATCTCCGCCAGCTCGCGCATCAGTGGGCTGACCACCCCGGCCGTGCGCAGCGTCCACCCCGGCAGCGCAACAACTTTCGGGGTCCGGACCTGGGCGGCGGCGGCCAGTTCGGCTACCAGTTCACGCATCGACACCGCGGGTGCGGTGGGAGCGTGCAGGAAGCTGTTCCACAGGGTGCGGTCCGCCGCGGCCCGGATCATGGCCGCCGCGAGATCGGGCATATAGGTGAACGAGTGCGGCAGGTCCGCATTGCCGAAGACCTGAACGATCTTGCCCGCCAGGATATTCGGGACCATTCGTTCACCGGCGTGCGCATTCCGGGCATGCGGCCCGATGAAGTCGGAGGCGGCCACGCTGACCGTCGGTGTCGGTGAGGCCTCGCGGGCGCGCAGCAGTTCCACCCGCACCGCGGGTTTGCCGAAAGCGGCGGTGCGAGGCATATCTTCGGTCATCGGGAGGTCGACGGGGCCGTAGGCATACAGACTCTCGGGGAACACTACGACGGCGCCCGCGCGGCCGGCGACATCCAGGATCGTCTGTTCGGCACCCGGCAGCTCGGCCCGCCAGATCCGTGCCGAGTACTGCGACCCGTGGATGCAGTGGTAGACCGCCACGGCGCCGTCGACCGCGTCGGCGAGCCGATCGCGGTCGTTGACATCGACCGCGCGCCGCTCGATGAGCGGATGGACCGGCCCGCTGCCCGATCGGGTGAGAATCCGGACAGCGGCTCCGGCCGCGGCCAGTTGTTCGGCGACGGTGGTGCCGACCGGCCCGGCTCCGGTGACGACATGCAGATCCGACATTGCGTGCTCCAATCACTTTCGTGAGCATTGCTCTCGATGTTGAGCACAAGTGTGCATCACGGACGCGCACAGCGCAAGAGCGGTGCTCACGTTTGTGACTTACGCACACGAACTACCGGGTCAGGCGGCACCTTCGCCCAGGTACTGCAGCCATACCGGATCGAGATCCGAGGTGGTCGAGAGCAGTCGCCAGTGCGGCCCCTTCGGTGAGACGAGTGGTTGCCCCAGGGTCCACCCCAGTTCGCTGAGGAGCTTGTCGGCCTTGCGGTGATTGCACGGGGCGCAGGAGGCGACGCAGTTCTCCCACGAATGCGCGCCCCCGCGGCTGCGCGGAATCACGTGGTCGATGGTTTCGGCTTTCCCGCCGCAGTAGGCGCAGCGATATCGGTCGCGGTGCATGAGTGCCGCGCGCGTCATCGGGACCCGGGCCCGGTAGGGCACCCGGACGTAGTTGCGCAGTCGGATCACCGACGGCAATGCGACCGAGGCGCCCGCGCTGTGGACGACGGGACCCTCCGGATTGTGATGCACGGTATCGGCCTTGTCGCAGACCAGCAGCACGATGGCGCGGCGCGCGGGCAGCGCCGTGAGCGGTTCGTATGTGGCGTTCAGCAGCAACACCCGGCTCTTGGCCCAGGTGGCGACGACGGAATCGGAACGGTGGGTGATCGCACTCGGGGACGAAAGCCCCGGAGAGTCCGGTGAATGTTCCGGAGGAGGGGACGGATGTCCCGGAGAGGAATAAGCGGAGAGGATATGCAGCGGAGTAGCCCCCGACCCACGATTGTGGACATCGGCGGGCTGGAGTTGTCGGTGCGCTCTCGCCTCGTGTGACCGGGCGCCGTGCCGCTGCTTCATTGAGGGACCCCGAATTCTGCTAGGTCGGTTCGTGTGCTGGTCGGCAGACACTGTCACCCAGTTGACCACGGAACGTGCCCGTGTGCACAGTGATTTCGGTGCCGAAATCGTCGCGGGTTCACATATCGCCGGTGGTCGACGGGGTGCGGGTCGGCATGCGGGGTGTTCGATGCTGGTGTCCGGGTGATTATCGGCGACCTCCGCGTCGCCGGGGCGACCCGGTGCTGAACGTCGGGTGATACGTCGATGTCGACTTCTCGGCGTCGCCACCGGTGGGCCTGCGGTGCGGGGCCGGGCACAATGGTGGCGGATACCGGGCAGGCGAGCAGATCGAGAGGGTCGATGACTTCGGGCGAACAGACGGCGACATCGTTCTATGAGGCGGTCGGCGGTGCGGACACGTTCCGGCGGATCGTGGCGGCGTTCTACCGCGAGGTCGCTGCCGACGAGATCTTGCGGCCGATGTACCCCGAAAAGGATCTCGGTCCCGCGGAACGCCGGCTGCGCATGTTCCTCGAGCAGTACTGGGGCGGCCCCCGGACCTATTCGGATGAGCGCGGACATCCCCGGCTGCGGATGCGGCACATGCCCTTCAGTATCGGCCCGATCGAACGGGATGCGTGGTTGCGCTGCATGCGCATCGCGGTTGCCGAAATCGAGCCGGAGATTCTCGATGACGAACATCGCCGTGCGCTGCTCGATTACCTGGAGATGGCGGCGAATTCGCTGATCAATTCCCCGCTGTGAGATGAGCGGCGGCACGTCCGCCCCGGCGACGAGGGGCCCCGGCTCCCGTCGGCGGCTGCTGTGCAGTTGCTCATTTGTGCCAATGCGACGCGCCCGCTCGGCTGGAGGTCGTGGATTTTGGCACTATGGGCGACTGTGACAGCGTCATCGGCCGGGGGACAGGCTGAGCCCGACGCGGCGGGGGCCGCAGGACTCGACCGCGCAGCGACGCCGCCATGGTGGCGATCGGCGGTGTTCTACCAGATCTACCCGAGGTCGTTCGCCGACTCCTCGGGCGACGGTATCGGTGATCTCGGCGGAGTCCGGGACCGGCTCGGCTATCTGGAACTGCTGGGTATCGATGCCCTGTGGATCTGCCCGGTGATGCGGTCACCGATGGCCGACGGCGGCTACGACGTCAGCGATCCCCGCGATATCGACCCCCTGTTCGGCGATCTGGACACGCTGGATCAGGTGATCGCGGAGGCGCACGATCGCGGTATCCGGGTGACGATGGATCTGGTCCCCAACCACACCAGCGATCGCCATCCCTGGTTCGCCGCCGCACTGGCCGGGGCGCCGGGTGGTTCCGCGCGGGCTCGCTACATATTCCGTGACGGCCGGGGCCCGGACGGCGAACTGCCGCCCAACAATTGGCCCAGTATCTTCGGCGGTCCGGCCTGGACCCGGATCGTCGAACCCGACGGCTCGCCCGGTCAGTGGTATCTGCATCTGTTCGCTCCCGAACAGCCGGATCTCAACTGGGACAATCCCGAGGTCGTCGCCGATTTCGAGCAGACCATGCGTTTCTGGCTCGATCGTGGGATCGACGGTTTTCGCATCGACGTGGCCCACGGAATGGCCAAGCCGCCGGGGTTGCCCGATATGGATGCCGCGACGGCGGCGACGAAACTGCTCGTCCACGACGACACCGATCCGCGGTTCAACAATCCGGGTGTGCACGACATCCATCGCCGCCTGCGCAAGGTGCTCGACGAATATCCCGACGCGGTCTCCATCGGCGAGGTCTGGATCGACGACAATGCCCGCTTCGGTGAATACGTGCGGCCGGACGAACTCCATCTGGCCTTCAACTTCCGGCTCGCCGAGACACCGTTCGATGCGGTGAAAATTCGCGCGGCGGTGGAGAATTCGCTGGAGTCGGTGGTCCGCGTCGGTGCCGTGCCGACCTGGACGCTGTCCAATCACGACATCGAACGAGAGGTGACCCGCTACGGCGGCGGTGAGCGTGGTGTCGCGCGGGCGCGGGCGATGATGCTGGTGGAGCTCGCGCTGCCGGGCGCGATCTTCGTCTACAACGGCGCCGAGCTGGGACTGCCGAATGTCGACGATCTGCCCGAGGACGCGCTGCAGGATCCGGTCTGGGAGCGATCCGGCCACACCGAGCGGGGGCGTGACGGCTGTCGGGTCCCGATGCCGTGGGAAGGTCACCGTCCGCCCTTCGGATTCACCGCCGGGGCCGGTTCGTGGCTGCCCATTCCGGCGGCCTGGGCCGACCGGACCGTGGAGGCGCAGCTCGAACGCCTCGACTCGACACTGTCGTTGTATCGAACCGCACTCGAATTGCGCAGCACGCGAGGCGAATTCGACGGTGACACGATCGACTGGTACGGCGGTCCCGAGAAGTGTCTGGCGTTCCGCCGACCCGGCGGGCTGATCTGTGTGCTCAACACCTCGCCGACGCCGATCGCACTGCCGCCGGGCACCCTGCTGCTGGCGAGCGCGCCGCTGGACGGCTCGCTGCTCGTACCCGGTGCCGCGGCCTGGTTGGTGTGACACGAGTGGCTCGGCGCCGACCCGCGAACGGCGATCGTCTACCGTTGATCCGTGAGCATTCTCGAAACAGTGCTGATCTTTCTCGGCATCCCGCTGGTGATCTACGCGGTGATCGCCGGATTGTCGTTCCTCGGCAAACCGCTGCCCGGTGAGAAGCCGGTCCACTACGACCTCGGGAACAAGTGGACCGCGGCGCCGGTGCTGTGGAGTGCGACCGATGAGGTGACCGTCTACGGCCATCACATCGGTGACGAGTCGCATGGACACCATGCGGCCATCGAATCCACCGGGGCAGATCTGATCGGAGGCCGGGCAAGTGGCAAGTTCTAGTTGGCCCGCGGTGGACCCGTCCACCCTGCCGCACGGCTACGCCGTGACACCCAGCGGCCGCGTATCCGGCGTGCACGAGGCCGGTGACGTGTTCAAGGAGGCGCCGTTCAACGACCGTGAACGGTTGCTGATGGACAACACGCTGACCGAGGCGACTCGCAGCACCAAGGTCCGGTTCAACGTCTATATCGGCGATCTGGGCGCGGATGCCGCGGTCGGCGCCGATGCGGTGTTCCCGACCACCCCCGAGGCCGCGCGTTCGGTGCTCATCGCCGTTTCGCCCAACGACCATGCGGTCGAGGTTCGCTCCGGTCGCGATGTCGCCGACCGCGTCAACGATCGGATCTGCCAGCTCGGCGTCACCGCCGCGCTGTCCTCGCTGCGCCAGGGACAGCTCATCGACGGCCTCGTATCGGCGGTCCGCGTGATGGCGTCCGCGATCGGCCGTCCGAGCTGACACTCACGCACTGATCGGCACGCTCGCGCCGGTTCACATCAGGGCCGCGCACCCCTTTCCGGAGATCTCCGGAAAGGGGTGCGGCTGTCTGCGGGACCGGATTCCACCGGGCGAAATACGCTGTGAGCGTAAGCGGATCACCGGTCGGTCCACCGACCGTAGGCTCACCTCATGGCCGAGTATCCGAGACTGCATTCGCTGCCGGGCGGACGGGACGGTGCCTCGGCGTCCCACGACAGCGCCGAGGCGCGGCCGCGGGCGGACTTCGTGCGCAGCGTTCCGGCGCCCCCGCGACGCTCCGCCCGGACATCCGCGGAACCGCTGTGGCGCGAGGTACTCGGTGAGCGGCTGCGCGAACTGCGCCGAGACCAGGGCGAGACGCTGTCGGAGACGGCGGGTCGGGCCGGAATCTCTCCGCAGTACCTGTCCGAGATCGAACGCGGGCGCAAGGAACCCTCCAGCGAGATGATCGCCGCACTGGCCGGTGCGCTCGGCACCACGCTCGGCGAATTGACCACCGAGATCGCCGGAACCCTGCGGCGGGTGTCCCGGCCGGTGCCCGTCGGTCCGCTGGTCGGCCGGCCGCCGGTGAATCCGACGATGCTGGCTCGCGCCGCCTGAGCGGACTCCCGAACTCGCCGGATCGGCCTCAGTCCCGGGCGCCCAGAACTCGGTCGGCCAGTCCGTAATCGACCGCCGTCCGCGCGGTGAAGACCCGGTCCCGATCGGTGTCGTGGCGCAGTGTCGCCACTTCTTGGCCCGTGTGCCGGGACAGGATCGTCTCGATCTCGGCCCGCATGCGCACGAGTTCGTCGGCCTGCAGGATCAGATCGGGGATCGCGCCTTGGCCGCGGGTCGCCGGTTGATGCAGGACCGCGCGGGCGTGCGGCAGCATCGAGCGCCGATCGGTCGCGCCACCGGCCAGCAGCACCGCACCGACCGCGATGGCCTGGCCGACACATGTGGTCGCCACAGGCGAGGAAATGTGCTGCATGGTGTCGTAGATCGCCAGCATCGCCGACAGATCGCCGCCCTCGCAGTTGATGTACAGATTGATCTCCTGCCCCGGACTGTCGGCGTCCAGGTGCAGCAGCTGCGCGATGAGGGCATTCGCCACACCGGAATCGATCGGTGTGCCCAGGTAGACGATCCGCTCGGTCAGCAGGTGGGAGTAGACGTCCATGATCCGCTCGCCGCGTGGATGCTGAGCGATGACATTGGGGATGGTGTAGCTGGTCATGACTGTCCTTCCCGCCTCAGCCCGAGATCCCGACGCGATGACGCTGCGGAATCACTTGATCGAAGGAATCGACGATGTGGTCGATGAAGCCGTACTCCCGGGCCTCGGTCGCGGTGAACCAGCGGTCGTGCAGCGAGTCCTCGTAGATTCGGTCGAACGGCTGGCCGGTGTCCTCGGCGATCAGGCCGAGCACCGTATTGACGGTGTGGCGCAGATCGTCGGCCTGCACCTCCACCTCGCCCGCGCTGCCGCCGATTCCCGCCGACCCCTGATGCATGAGGATGCGGGCATGAGGCAGCGCGTACCGGCGCCCCTTCGTCCCGGCCGACAGGAGGAACTGACCCGCACTGCACGCCAATCCGAGTGCCAGAGTGGACACCCGGCACGGCACCAACCTCATCACATCGCGGATCGCGAGCATCGACGGCACCGACCCGCCGGGAGAGTGGATCCACAGCGAGATATCGCCGTCAGGATCCTCCGCGGCCAGGGTCAGCACCTGGGTCATGAGCAGGGTGCCGTTGTCGTCGTCGAGCCCTCCGTCGAGCACGAGAACCCTTCGCGCGAGCAACTGTTCGCGGGTGCGCCAACTGAACAGGGGAGTCTTTTCGTCGTGAGCCATGCCCCCAACGTGCCCCATCCGGAGCTGCCGCGGCGCTGACGCTGCTGTGAGCAGATCTGCTGACAGCAGCGGCGTACCGGCCGGTGGTGGTCCTGGCCACCACCGGCCCGCCGAACTCAGGCGATGTCGGCGGCGCGTGCCCGCAGCGACCGTTCGATACCGGCCTTGCCTTCGATCACCAAGCGGCGCAATGCCGGCGGGTGCTCGCCGGTGAGGAATTTGTCGGCCACCGCCACCGCTTCCGTGCTGATCGCCCAGTGCGGGTAGAGGCCGATCACGACGGTCTGGGCGACCTCGCTGGAGCGTCGTTCCCAGACCGAGGCGATCTCGTCGAAATAGCGCTGGACATACGGCGACAGCAGTTCGCCCTGACCGACCGGCGCGAACCCGCCGACGATCGCGCGGGCGGTGATATTCGGTACCGAATCGTCCTCCATCACTGTCCGCCAGGCTTTTTCCTTGACCTCGGCCTGCGGGCGCGCGGTGGCGGCAGCGGCAGCCTGTCGCCGACCGGCGGCAGTGGGGTCGCGATCGAGTTCCGCATCGACCACCGGGGTCTCGGCGCTTTCGGCGTCGAGCTGTCCCGCCGCCGCGAGCGCTTGGACGATCCGCCAGCGCAGGTCGGTGTCGACCGCGAGCCCGGGCAGCTGGGCCGCGGCCGGATCGGAATCCAGCAGCAGCGTGCCGAGAACCTCGCTGTGCCAGGAGGACAGCCGTGCGGCGGTCAGCGCGTTCACGAACGCCAGCTGGTGATCCGAACCCGGTTCGGCGGCCCGGGCGAGTTCCAGCAAACGGTCCGCGAAGGCCGGCCAGCCGGTCTGATCGGCCCACTCGGGATCGGCGTAGCTCGCCAGCGCGGTGTGCGCCTGCATCAGGAGGCGTTGCACCACACCGATTTCGGTCTCGGCGCCGATGCCGCTCTGCACCAGCGCCACGAAATCCCGGGCCCGCATCTCGGCCTGTCGCGTCATTTCCCAGGCGGCCGACCAGCACAGCGTCCGGGGCAGGGATTCGGCGATGTCGGCGATGCGAGCCACCACCGTGTCGAGCGACCGCGGATCCAGCCGCAGCGAGCAGTAGGTGAGGTCGTCGTCGTTGACCAGTACCAGTTGCCCGCGCTCCACACCGACCAGTTCGGCGACCTCGGTGCGTTCGGCCGCGTCGAGATCGAGCTCGACGCGCTTGGTACGCACCAGCTTTCCGTCACGGTCGTCGTAGACGCCGATCGCCAGGCGGTGCACGCGGTGCTCACCGGCGCCGGGTTCGGCGCCGCCCTGCACTACCGCGAACCGGGTGAACGTGCCGTCGGCACCGACCTCGAAGTCGGGGCGCAGCGTATTCAGGCCGGTGGTCTTGAGCCATTGCGCACCCCAGCTGGAAAGGTCACGCCCGGAGGACTTCTCGAGCGCGCCGACCAGATCGTCGAAGGTCGCATTGCCGAAGGCGTGGGCGGCGAAATAGTCGCGCAGTCCGGCCAGGAACGGCTCCAGCCCGACATAGGCCACCAGCTGCTTCAATACCGAGGCGCCCTTGGCGTAGGTGATGCCGTCGAAATTCACCTCGACCGCTGCCAGATCCGGAATGTCGGCGGCGATGGGGTGCGTCGAGGGCAGTTGATCCTGCCGGTAGGCCCAGGATTTCTCCACATTCGCGAAAGTCGTCCAGGCAGCGGTGTATTCGGTGGCCTCCGCCTGGCACAGCACCGAGGCGAAGGTGGCGAACGACTCGTTCAGCCACAGGTCGTCCCACCACTTCATGGTCACCAGATCGCCGAACCACATGTGCGCCATCTCGTGCAGCACGGTTTCCGCGCGTCGCTCGTAGGATGCGCGAGTGACCTTGGAGCGGAAGACGTAATCCTCGAGGAAGGTCACCGCGCCGGCGTTCTCCATGGCGCCGGCGTTGAATTCGGGAACGAAGAGCTGATCGTATTTGCCGAATACGTAGGGAATGCCGAAATTCCGGTGATAGAACGCGAAGCCCTGCTTGGTCTCGGTGAAAAGCCTTTCGGCGTCCATGAATTCGGCCAGCGAGGCCCGGCAGTAGATGCCGAGCGGAATGGTCGACTGGTCGTCGGTGTAGACGTCGATCCATTTCGCGTACGGGCCGGCTATGAGCGCGACCAGATAGGTGCTCATGCGCGGTGTGGTGGCGAAGGTGTGCTCGACGCTCTCGCCGATGGTGCGGGTGGCGGTGGCGGCGCCGTTGGAGATGACCTCCCAGTCGGCCGGGGCGGTGACGGTGATGTCGTAGGTCGCCTTGAGATCCGGCTGATCGAAACACGCGAACATCCGCTTGGCGTCGGCGGTTTCGAACTGCGAGTACAGATACACCTTGTCGTCGGTCGGATCGACGAAACGGTGCAGGCCCTCACCGGTGTGGGAATACACGCAGTCCGCTTCGACCACCAGGACGTTGTTCTCGGCGAGATCGGTCAGGGTGAGGCCCCGCGACTCGTCGTAGCCCGAGACGTCGAGTTCGGTGCCGTTGAGAACGGCCGAACGCACACCTGCCGCGACGATATCGACGAAGGTCTCCGCACCCGGCGTGGCCGTGAAGCCGACGGTGGAGCGGGAGAAGAACGTTTCGCCCGCGGCGGCCGCGGGGTCGGTCGGCTGCCCGGTGAGATCGAGTTCGACGCGATAGTTCTCCACGCTGATCGTCGCGGCCCGCGCGATGGCCTGCTCGCGGGTGAGGTTCGGTGCAGACAAGGAGACTCCTTCGCTCGAGCCGGTCGGTGGAGCACGCTGCGGACGCAACGCTGGCGGTGCCCAGAATGCCACGTTCGCGGCCCGCCGTCCGGGGCGACCGTTCATCCGCACCCCGTCCAGGATGAAACGCCGCACGCCACGCCACCGACCGTCGGGCGGCTGCGGGGCCCTCGGTAGGCTGATCGTTCGTGTGCGGCGGACAGCGGAACGAGGAGGACGGTTGAAGCACATCCACGCCGGAAAGGTGCGCGATCTCTATGCCGACGGCGAGTCGCTGATCCTGGTCGCCTCCGATCGCGTCTCGGTCTACGACGTGGTGCTGCCGACGCCGATCCCGGACAAGGGCGCGCTGCTGACCCAGCTGTCGAACTGGTGGTTCGGGTACTTCTCGGATGTGCCCAACCACGTGCTCTCCACCACCGACGTCCCGGCCGAATTCGCCGGTCGCGCGGTACGGGTGCGCCCGCTGAAGATGGTGCAGGTGGAGTGCATCGCCCGTGGTTATCTGGTGGGTTCGGGCCTGCAGGAGTACCGGCGTACCGGGGCGCTATCCGGGGTGGTGCTGCCCGAGGGCCTGCGTGAGGGGGACAAGCTCCCCGAGCCGATCTTCACGCCCACCACGAAAGCCGCCGCCGGCCACGACGAGCCCATCACGTTCGATGACGTCGTGAATCAGGAAGGCCGCGAGGTCGCGGAGCGGCTGCGGGCGCTGACCCTCGAGATCTACACCCGGGGCGCCGAACACGCCGCGGCCCGCGGTGTGATCATCGCCGATACCAAGGTCGAATTCGGTTGGGACGGTGACGTCCTCACCCTCGGAGACGAAGTGCTGACCTCGGACTCCTCGCGGTTCTGGCCCGCCGACGAATGGGAGCCGGGGCGCACGCAGCGCTCGTTCGACAAACAGTTCGTGCGCGACTGGGCGACCTCGACCGGCTGGGACAAGGAACCGCCCGGCCCCGAGATCCCGGCCGACGTCGTAGCCGTCACGCGGGAAAAGTACATGGACGCATACCAGCGCATCACCGGCAACACCTGGTCCTGATCGGCGGCCGCGACAGTTCAGAGCGCGGCGGAGGTATCGGCCAACGCCTGCGGATCCACCGGCTCTCCGCTCAGGATCAGTTCCTTGATCCGGTCGGTGACATCCCAGACGTTGACGTTCATCCCGGCCAGCACCCGGTTGCCCGGGTCCAGCCAGAACGCCACGAATTCGCGCCCGGCCGTATCGCCCCGGACCACCAGCGATGTCGTGGTGCCGGGAGCGACGAAGCCGGTGTACTCCATCCCGAGGTCGTACTGATCGGTGAAGAAGTACGGCAGCCGATCGTAGGTCGCGGGCCGGCCGAGCATGGTCTGCGCCGCGACGGCCGGTTGGTTGAGCGCGGTGGCCCAGTGCTCCACGCGCACGCGCTGCCCGAGGACCGGATGCTGCTGATCGGCGATATCGCCGACCGCGACGATATCCGGATCGCTGCTGGCCAGGCTCTCGTCCACCAGAATTCCGCCGTCGACCGCGAGTCCGGCGTCGGCGGCGAGTTCGATATTCGGACGCGCGCCGACCGCGATCAGCACCGCGTCGGCATCGACCACCGAATCGTCGGCCAGCCGGACCCCGGTGGCCTTCCCATCCACGGTGACGATCTCGGCCGCCTTCACACCACAGCGCAGATCCACCCCGTGGGCGCGATGCAGTTCGCCGAAGACCGTGCCCATCGGCTCACCGAGCGCCGCCTGCAGCGGTACCGACCCCACCTCGAGCATCGTCACCTCGAGTCCCGCGGCCCGTGCGGCGGCGGTGACCTCCAGGCCGATCCATCCGGCGCCGACAACCGCCAGCCGCCGGGCCGAGCCGAACATCGCCAGCAGCGCATCGGACTGATCGATGGTCCGCAACATGTACACGCCCTCGGCATCGGCGCCGGGAATCGGCAGCCGCCGCGAGCGTGAACCCGTCGCCAGCGCCAGTTTGTCGTAGGGGCGGGTCGAACCATCCGGAAGCGCCACGGTTTTCGATGAGCGGTCGATGGCGGACACGCTCGTCCCGAGCAGCAGTTCGACCTCGTGGTCGCGATACCACTGCTCCGATTGCACCGTGAAGTCGGCGAGCGACTGCTTGCCGAGCAGATGTTCCTTCGACAGCGGCGGCCGTTCGTAGGGTAGCTGCGTCTCCGCGCCGATCACGGTCAGTGCGCCGTCGAAGTCGTTGTCGCGCAACGACTCAGCCAGCTTCGCGGCGGCCAGACCTCCACCGACGACGACGAACCTGGATTCTGTGGTCATGGGAAGAACCTCCGGGCAGCGGCAACCAGGGTCGCATCCGACCCTACTGTGCGATGCGCGGCGATCGGGAAATATCGACAACATCGCGGCGTTGACCAATAGCGAGGGCGGTGGCGCGCGGCCTCCGCATGGTTCGAGAGGACGAAACGTGAGCGATGAGACGACCACCGCCGGCGACGGCGGTTCCGGGGATCGTGTCGATTTCTGGTTCGACCCGCTGTGCCCGTGGTGCTGGATCACCTCCCGGTGGATCCTGGAGGTCGAGAAGGTTCGCGATATCGAGACGCATTTCCATGTGATGAGCCTGGCAGTGCTCAACGAGGGCCGGGACCTGCCCGAGCAGTACGCGGAAATGATGAAATCGGCCTGGGGGCCGGTGCGGGTCGCGGTCGCGGCGGCCGCCCAGCACGGTGAGAAGGTGCTGTCGCCGCTCTACACGGCGATGGGAACCCGCATCCACAATCGCCGGGAGGAGTACGAGCGCGAGGACCGCGCCGAGACTTTCACCGCCGTCATCGCCGACGCGCTGGCCGAGGTCGGTCTCCCGGCCGAGCTGGCGGCAGCGGCCACCAGCACCGACTACGACGAGGCGCTGCGCGAGAGTCATCACGCCGGAATGGACAAGGTGGGTCCGGATGTGGGAACGCCGACCATCCACATCAACGACACCGCGTTCTTCGGACCGGTGTTGTCTCGGATCCCACGCGGTGAGGAGGCCGGAAAGGTGTGGGACGGTGCGGTAGCGCTCGCGTCCTATCCGCATTTCTTCGAGCTCAAGCGGACCCGGACCGAGGAACCCGTCTTCGACTAGGACACCCCGGCGTGGGACGCGGTGACCCGCGTTCCACGCCGCATCGGTGCCGACCGCATCGCGTGCCCGGCTACCGCGGCGGCAGACCCGGATATTCGCCGTAACCGGTGTACCCGGCGGTTTCGGTCGGCGGGCCCGACGGTGGCATCGGCTGCGATGGCAGGTACTGCGGCGGGCCGGCGACCGGCGGATATCCCGCGGGCGGCGGGGTGATGCGCGGTGGCGGAGGCCCGCTGGGGCGCAGGAACATCCGCCCGTGCCGGCTGCGGTCGCGTAGCGCCCACATACGCCAGGTCAGCACCGGGTGGGACGACATCGCGTTGATGATCCAGACGAAGAAGCCCTTCTCCCGCGGCGCCCGGTCGGCCATCTCGTCGAAGTCGACCAGCGAGTTGAGGTACTTGCCACCGGCCAGCGTCTTCATGGCACCCGGCGCACCGGCATACCGGTTGCAGAATCCGTGGTTGTCCGCGGTGTACTCCTGGGCGCGGATCAGCGAATTGCCGAGGATCGGCAGAAACGGCACCAGGAACATGCCGAGCTGCCGCCAATAGGACACATGGCCCGCCGCGATGTGGCCGACCTCGTGGCCGATGATGAACGCCAGCGCGTCGGGGTCGCGCGCCTGTCCGCCGACCTCGAACAGATCGCTGTAGACCACGACGAAGCGGCGAAAGCCGTGTCCGGAGGCGAAGGCGTTGATCTGGCCGTTGCCCAGCAGGACATAGGCGTCCGGGACGGTCGCCATGCCGAAGCGCGCCGCGGCCTCCACCACCATCCGGTATCCCTCGGGGAATTGGGTGGGCGACATCTTCACCGCGTTGAGGCGCTGCATCGAATAGTTCGTGCCACGGCCGAACCAGAGCAGAATCGGCGCCAGAATCAACAGCAGGACGTAGTAGTTGACGGCCCCGACCAGCAGGAACAACAGCGCGATGAGATATCCGGCGGTGGTCGCCAGGATCACGACCACCAGCAGTGGGATCTCCCAGGCGTGCCGGGCCGGCATACCCCACGGGGACAACCCGGTCGTCGGTTGATGCGGTGGGACCTGTGGCGGCGAAAACGGTTGCTGCGGACCCCATCCCGGAGGGCCGAGCCTCGGATCCCACCCCGCCATACCGGTCACCGGATTCCATCCCGGCCCCTGCTGTGGTGACTGATCGGTCCTGTGATCGTCGGACTGCATGGGCTGAACTCTATAGAGAATCCCCGGACCCTCGCAGGGGGCGCGGAACCCGGTGCGGGGGCTTCGATACCGCCTGACACAATCTCAGCCATGCGCGTATATCTGGGTGCCGACCATGCCGGCTTCGAACTGAAGAACCAAGTCAAGGATCATCTGACGCAGGCCGGCCACGACGTGGTCGACTGCGGAGCCCACGAGTACGACGCCGTCGACGATTACCCGGCCTTCTGCATCGATGCCGCGCGCCGTGTGGTCGCTGACCCGGGCAGTCTCGGCATCGTATTCGGCGGCAGCGGTAACGGTGAGCAGATCGCCGCGAACAAGGTGCCTGGTGCCCGCTGTGCGCTGGCCTGGAGCGTGGAGACCGCCAAACTTGCTCGTGAGCACAACAATGCGCAGCTCATGGGCATCGGCGGCCGCATGCACAGCACCGAGGAGGCGTTCGCCATCATCGACACCTTCCTCGCGACTCCGTGGTCGGACGAGCAGCGCCACCAGCGTCGCATCGACATCATCGCCGAGTACGAGAAGTCCGGTCAGCCGCCGGCGGTGCAGAGCTGACGGCATCGACGGGCCGGGCCGCAGGGCCCGGTCTCGTTCGGCCGTCAGGAACGGGACGGATTTCGGTCGATGCCTGAGGGACATACGCTGCATCGTCTGGCGAAGCTGCATCATCGGCGATTCGCCGGCGGCGTCGTACGGGTGTCCAGTCCGCAGGGACGTTTCGCCGACGGCGCCGCGCTGGTGGACGGCGGCATCCTCGTCAAGGCCGAGGCGTGGGGCAAACACCTACTGCACCATTACGATTCGGGTCTGACGGTGCACGTCCATCTCGGCCTGTACGGCACCTTCACCGAATCGCCCGCACCGCTGAGTGATCCGATCGGGCAGGTCCGGATGCGAATGATCGGTGCCGGTAAGGCGGCGCGGGCGTGGTACGGCACCG
The DNA here is from genome assembly GCF_020733635.1 of Nocardia spumae. Lineage (NCBI taxonomy): Bacteria > Bacillati > Actinomycetota > Actinomycetes > Mycobacteriales > Nocardiaceae > Nocardia > Nocardia spumae. The sequence goes on from NZ_JAJFZL010000001.1 coordinate 2,006,560, forward strand.
ATTTGCGCGGCCCGACCGCATGTGAGGTCCTGCACGGTCCGGAGGTCGACGCGCTCACGGCGCGGCTCGGCCCGGATCCGCTGCGCCGCACCGCGGATCCCGGTCGAGCGGGCCAGCGGATCCGGCGCTCGAATCGCTCGATCGCGGCTCTGTTGATGGATCAGTCGGTCGTCGCCGGGGTCGGCAATGTCTATCGCGCGGAAGTGCTCTTCCGGCACGGTATTTCGCCGCGGCGTCCCGGACGCGAGGTCACGGCGACCGAATGGGACGCGCTGTGGGCGGATCTGGTCGCGCTGATGAAGGTGGGGGTGCGCAAGGGTGTGATCGTGGTGATCCGGCCGGAACACGACCGGGGAGCGCCGTCGTACGCGGTCGGAAAGCCGCGCACCTATGTCTATCGGCGAGCGGGCGATCCGTGCCGGATCTGCGCGACCACCGTCGCCCATGCCGTCCTGGAAGGGCGCAATCTGTTCTGGTGCCCGACGTGTCAGCCCGTCTGAGTTGACCGGGACGATGGCGGGCGGTCAGAAGCCGCCGTCGAATCCGCCGAAGTCACCCCCGCCGAAATCGCCGCCGCCGAAATCGCCGAAGCCGTTGCCGTCGAACCCGCCTTGGTCGTAGCCGCCGCCCTGGTCGTAACCTCCGCCTTGGTCGTAGCCGCCGCCTTGGTCATAGCCCCCGCCGTCGCCGCCTTGATCACCGCCGTCGAAACCCTGGGCGGAGTCCTGTCCGGCGTCGAATCCGGCGTCGTAGCCCGTGCCGTAACCGTTCTCGAATCCGGCGGCGCCGTAGCCGACTCCGTGCATACCGCCGAACAGCGCATCGAAGAGCAGCACCGAACCCACGCCCCAGGCGCCCGCGACGAGTGCGGTCTTCCACCAGGGCTCGGAGTACCAGCCCGCCGGAACGGGACGCCCGGCGACCCGGCCGCCGGGGTAGTAGTTCGGCGTCTGCGGTGACGGAGCGGGTGAGGCCTCGATCCGCCGGCCGTCGAAGTCCACGGTCCGGTCTTCGGTGACCTGCCCGGCCGAGCGCTGCCCGTCCAGTTCGGGCACCGGCGGGCCGGGGTCGAGATTCATGGCGGTGCGTGCCGCGCGTACGTAGTAGAGGCCCTCGATCGCGGTTTCCTTCGCGAGCCGGGCCTGGGTGACCGTTGTGGCCTGGTCGATCTGGGAGCCGGCGGCGTTGAGTCGTTCACCCGCGTCGGCGAGGGCTTGTTTGGAGGCCTGATCGGTACCGGTCAGGTTGTAGACCTGCCCGCCGAGCCGTTCGATGAGCCGACGCGCGTCGGCTTTGGCATCGGCCAGTTGAGTGTCTTGTCGCGTGCGTTGGTTCGAACGCCCCGCGACCGACATCGCGACGACCGCGATCAGCACGACGACCAGAAGAATCAGCAGGAGCCACACATCGACCAGCGTACCTGCCGATCGTTTGCCAAAGACTTGCTGAATCAGCCGGCGACGGCTGTGTCGTAGCCGAGCCGGGCATTGTCGAAGTCGCCCGGCTCGCTATCGGAATCGTCGAGTTCGGAGAGCGCGAACTGTCGCTTTCCCGCGGTTTTCGCCGAATACATGGCCCGGTCGGCGCTGCGCAGCAGATCGGAGAAGTCGCACGGACGTCCGGCAGGGGAGTAGGCGGTGCCTACGCTGGCCGACATCGGAACCGGGCCGGCGTCGGTGATCACCGGGTCGTGCAGGGCGGTCAGCACGCGCATCGCGACCTCGGCGAGAGTGTTGCGGCGCGCGGGCAGTGCCAGCACGAATTCGTCTCCTCCGTAACGGCATACGACCGTTTCGTCCGGGCAGGCCGCGCGGAGCCGGCGCGAGATCTCCACCAGGACCTCATCGCCCACGGAATGGCCGTATCCGTCGTTGACCTGTTTGAAATCGTCCAGGTCGATCAGCAGCAGGCCGACCCCGCGGGTGTGGTCGGTGGCCATCAGTCGCACCCGCTCCTGCAGCAGGGACCGGTTGGCCAGGTCGGTGAGCGCGTCGTGGGTCGCCTCGTGCCGCAGCCGGTTCTGTAGTGCGGCGATCTCCTGGACCCGGACCGAGACCGCCGCCGTCAGATTTCGCTCCTGCTGGGCCAGTGCGCGCTGCTGCAGGGCCTCGGCGTAGCTGTCGATGGCGTGGCTGGCCACGAACGGCCACCGGGTGGCGACCAGGGAACCGTATTCGCCCGGTGCGAAGCCGAGGAGGGCGCGGGTGGCCGGCGCGAGCATGCGGGTGCGATCGAAGGGGGCTTCGGCCAGCCGGTACCCGATCGCCCGCGCGGCAGGCACCGGGAACGGTTCCGATTGTGCAAGATTCAACAATTCCTCGACGATGGCGGTGAACACCTGCTCGAGGTGTTCGGGCGCGACCGTCAGCCCGCTACCGGGATAGACGGCGCGAGCCCAGTCCCTGGTGGTGGCCGCGACGATGGCGGCGGTCTGCGTGTCGAGCTCGCCGGGCATCGCCGATCACCTCGCGCAGACGTTGTCGTCGGCGCTCCGGCCGGTCACGCCCTCCGGAACGCGCTCTTTGCTTCGCGGTCGAGTACACCTTCGGCGCACGCTCACCGCCCCCTTTCCAGATACCCCCGTCCGGCAAAAAGGATCCTAGCAAGCCACTCGGCACCGAAAAACGCTGTTTTGCAACCTGTTCCGATACCTCACGAATGGCGATCGGCAGTGTGATCGACGCCCGGCCTGCGGCGTTACATTCGACATCCGCGTGTCGCTCACGGCGTGTTGGCGGTGATGTTCACCCTGACGTTGGGCGGGACGACGTCATTCGTTCGCATCCCAGGTCAGACCCCTTGACGGCGAGGTGGACACCGGACCGTCCGGCGATATCCGGTGATGAGGATCACAACGAGGCGGGCCGGCTTGTGCAACTGCCCAGGATGCGATCGCGCGGGCCCCTCCGGGTCCGGTGGGCCGGTCGGCCGCTTTCGCCGATTTGCCGAGAGTGGGAATGGTCCGACCGCCGGGCTGTGCGACGAGCCGTGGTGCGACGACCGGCCGCGAACGTCTCGTGAATACCGTTTGCTGTCGGATCGCTCCACGTCCCGTCGGGGTTTGCCCGGACCGCCACGGTCGGGGCGATGACAACTCCGTCGCGAAATCCGGGCGTGCGATTGGCATTCCGGAAGTGAAGTTCGGTACAGTCCTACACGCAGACGACATCGTGGCGATCCCATCGATGTCGTATGCCTGCGGGTGTAGTTCAATGGTAGAACCTCAGCCTTCCAAGCTGATGGTGCGGGTTCGATTCCCGTCACCCGCTCCGATGAGGGGATTGTCCGCAATCCTCGGCCGCCGGATCCCGTCCATCGGGAGGCGCCAGCGGAGCCGCTGGACGACAACGGGATGTAGCGCAGCTTGGTAGCGCATCCGCTTTGGGAGCGGAGGGTCGCAGGTTCAAATCCTGTCATCCCGACCAGAACAATTCGGCCTCGACCAGCATGCTGCCGGTCGGGGCCATTTCTTTTCCGCCGGAGCTGGTGGGTGGCAGGGCGATCCGGCCGGGAGACGGCGACGGCCGCCACGGATGTCCGTAGCGGCCGGTGTGCCGGGATGGATCGCCGCGAATGCTATTCGACGTACTCGCCGAAGTGGGCGGTGTTCTGGATCGACTGGACCCGCAGCCGGACCGATTCGCCTCGCACGGTGGTCTCCACGACGTCGCCGACCACGTGGCCGAGCAGTTCCCGGCTCGCCGGGGCGCTCTCGGGGTATCTGCCCTGGGCGAGATCGGCCGCGTCGTCGGGCACGATCATGTAGTCGAACTGGTCGACGATGTTGTCGTCCGCGTCAAGCTGGGAAACGAGCAGCTGGGAGTACACCAGCACGATGGTGAGCTTGGGAAGCGTCATCTGGCCTCTTTCCTGAGACGGGCGCCCGGCCGCTTGCCGGGCACCTGTACATCCGTCTACGAGAGTGTGCTGTTTCACATCCCGGTGTTCTCGCGAACTGCGATGGAAAGGCCACCCCGCCCACGAGCCCTTGCTACCCGGCGGCGCGGCTGATACCCGGCGGCGCGGCGCCGGGTGTGTGGTGCGAACCGATACTGTGCGGTCGGAGAAACGGAGATGACATGGGATCCGGACCCGATGCGTTCGAATTTCCGCGGATGCGGCGAATCCTCGACCTCGCCGCGGGCCGGATCGACCCGCAGGTCGATACCGGGGCCGGGTGGCGGACGCTCGAAAGCGGCAGCAGCCCTGCCGCTTTCGCTCTTCCCAGCCCGTTCACCGCGGAATTCGAGCTCGCCCGCTACGCCGCACTGGGGCTGGCGGACGGGGCCGAGGTCTTGCCGGTGTGCCCGGCATCGTTCCGGGATTTCATGCTGTTCGAGAAGCACGCGATCGCCGGTGCGCGCGGTATGGCCCGGCGGTTCGTGCCCGCCGGCTACCGGATCGGCCGGCTGTACGAGACGCTGACCCGCCGCACCTTTCCGCCGTTCCGGCCGCACGCGCTGTGGTATCGCGAGCCGATCTACTACATGTCCAACGCGCTGACCATCGTGCCCTCGGGAGTGCCGATCGGTTTCCCGTCCTACAGTCGCGCACTGGATTTCGAACTCGAACTGGGTGTGGTGCTGGCCGCGCCGCTGCGCGACGCGACCGTCGAGCAGGCCCGCGCCGCGATCGGCGCGGTGGTGGTGGTCAACGACTTCTCGGCTCGCGACCGGCAGCTCGCGGAGATGCGGTCGGGATTCGGGCCGCAACGATCGAAGCATTTCGCTACCTCGATGTCGGCGACCGCGGTCGCCGCGACGGCGGTGTCCGACCGCCTCGACAACCTGACGGCCACCGTGGCCGTGAACGGGGAAACACTGGCGCGCACCGGCACTCGGGGGATGCGATATCCGATCGCCGAGGCGATCGCGCACGTCTCCCGTAGTGAGCAGCTCTATCCCGGCGAACTCCTGTCCACCGGCACGCTGCCGGGCGGCAGCGGGATGGAGCTGGGCCGCTGGCTCGCGGCCGGCGGCGAGCTGCGCCTGGAAATCGACGGTATCGGCGTCATCGAACACCGAATCCAGCAGTGAGGATCACTTCGTGAAGATCGATCAGGTTTCCGGTTCCGTCTACGTCGTCACCGGAACCAATGTCAACTGGGCCCTGGTCAGCGACGGTTCCGGCGTCACGGTCATCGATGCCGGATATCCCGCCGACACCGAGGACGTGCTGCAATCGGTGCGCGAGATCGGCCATACCGTCACCGATATCGCCGCGGTGCTGCTCACCCACGCGCACCTCGACCACATCGGTGCCGTTCCGGCGCTGGTCGAACAGGCCGGTATGCCGGTCTACACCGGGGCCGAGGAGGTTCGGCACGCCACACGCGAATATCTCCAGCAGATCAGCCCGGCACAGATGATCCGGCAGCTCGCCACTCCGCGTGGGCGCCGGTGGGTCGCGCATACGGTCCGCGCGATCTACGGCCACATCGGGATGACCGTGCCCACGGCGACCCACGGCGGCGCCGACGTCCTGGCCGCGCTGCCCGGCGGATTCGTCGAGGTGCCCAGCCCCGGGCACACCACGGGACACACCGCGTATCTGATGCCCTCGGAACAGGTGCTCTTCACCGGTGATGCGCTGGTCACCGGGCATCCGCTCGCCGAGCACGTCGGCCCGCAGCTGCTGCCCGAGGTGTTCAATCACGACGAGGCGATGACGCTGGCCAGCGCGCAGCGACTGGCCGCTCAGCCCGCGCGCGTCATCGTCCCGGGGCACGGGAGTCCGACCGAACACGACCCCGCGGTGCCGCTGCACATTCATCACCCCCGGCACTGACCGCGCCGGCAGCCAGGTCGTTTCACAGAGTTCTCCCAGCCACATCCCAGCCCGGCACCGGGGAGGCCGTCCATCATGTCAGCCATGACCGAAACTGCTATCGCGCCGGACCGACCGGCGGACGGCGCGCTGCCGCCGGATCGGCGACGCGGCGCGCGGGCACTGCCGTGGGAGTATTTAGGGCTCGCGGCGTTGCTGATCGGCACCGCGATCGCCTACCTGTGGAATCTCGGCGCCAACGGCTGGGCCAACTCGTTCTACGCGGCCGCTGTGCAGTCCGGTGCGAAGTCCTGGAAGGCGTTCTTCTTCGGGTCGTCGGACTGGGGCAATTCGATCACCGTCGACAAGACGCCGGCCTCGCTGTGGCCGATGGAGATCTCGGCCCGGCTCTTCGGGATGAACAGCTGGAGCATGCTCGTCCCGCAGGTGCTGATCGCGCTCGCCGCGGTGGCGCTGCTGTGGGCCACCCTGCGGCGCACCTTCGGACCGGCGGCCGGTCTGCTGGGCGGTCTCGCGCTGGCGGTCACTCCGGTGGCCACGCTGATGTTCCGTTACAACAACCCCGACGCCCTGCTGGTCCTGTTGATGGTCGCGGCGGTCTGGGCGATGACGCGGGCGCTCGAGGACGGGCGGTGGCGCTGGCTGGTGCTGTGTGGTGGATTCGTCGGACTGGGCTTTCTCGCCAAGCAGTTGCAGGTGCTGCTGGTGGTGCCCGCTCTGGCGCTCACCTACTTGTTGGCCGGTCCGCCGAAGCTCGGCAAGCGTGTGCTGCAACTGCTGGCGGCCGGTGTGGCACTGGTGGTCGGCGCCGGCTGGTGGGTGCTGGTGGCGCAGCTGTGGCCATCGCGGTCGCGGCCGTATTTCGGTGGCTCGAAACATAATTCGATCATCGAGCTGACGCTGGGCTACAACGGGCTGCAGCGGCTCGGGCTGGATTCCGACGGTGGCTTCGGTGGCCCGCCCGGCGGCGGTCCCGGCCCGGGTGGCGGACACGGCCGCGGGCCCTTCTTCGGCTCGTCGGCGGGGATCACCCGGCTGTTCAGCGACACCGTCGGCGGTCAGATCGCCTGGCTGATCCCGGCCGCGCTGGTGCTGTGCCTCGCCGCGCTGGTGCTGTGCGGGAAGGCGCCCCGCACGGATACGCGGCGGTCGGCACTGCTGCTGTGGGGCGGCTGGGCACTGGTGACGGCGCTGGTGTTCAGCTTCATGAAGGGAATCTTCCACCAGTACTACACCGTGGCACTGGCTCCGGCGATCGCCGGAGCGGCCGCGATCGGGGCGGTGCTGACCTGGCGCGAACGTCATCGGCTGTGGGTCCGGCTGAGTCTCGCCGTGGCCTCGGCGGCGACCACGGTCACCGCGGTGGTGCTGTTGCATCGGACACCGGACTTCGTGCCGTGGCTGCGATGGGTGATCGGCGTCTGCGGTGTCGTCGGCACCGTCGCGCTGCTGTTTCCCCGGCCGAAGCGGATGGCGAGCGTGACCGCGGTGCTCGCGGTCCTGGTGGCGATCGCCGGGCCGGTCGCCTATTCGACGCAGACGATCGCCACCGCCCACAACGGCGGCATCGTGCTCGCCGGGCCGAAAACCAACGGCGGGTTCGGATTCGGACCCGGTGGCCCGGGGGCGATGTGCGGTCCGGGTGGCGACTGTGCCGGACCGGCGGGCCCGGACGGCACAGCGACGACTTCCGGCGTGGGGGGTCCGGATGCGCACGAGCCGGGATCCGAGCGCTCCGACCGGCCCGGGCGAGGTTCGGCCGGGCCCGGGATGCCCGGAATGGGCGGCAAGGTCGACGAGCAGGTCGTGGCGCTGCTGAAGAACAACGGCGCCGGCTACACCTGGGCGGCGGCGACAGTGAGCTCGATGGGCGCCGCCGATCTGCAACTCGATTCGGGCTATGCCGTCATGCCGATCGGTGGTTTCGGCGGGGGCGATCCGTCACCGACGCTCGATCGGTTCCGGGCCGATGTGGCACAGGGCCGGGTGCACTACTTCATCGGATCGCAGCGGCGGGGACCCGGCGGCCCGGAGCGCACGACCGCGGCCACCCAGATCACCCAGTGGGTCCAGGAGCACTACCGGGCAACCGATCTCGGCGGTACCGAGGTCTACGACCTCACCGGCCCGCAGATCGGCGGTTAGCCCGCGAACCGGCGGTGTCGGTGCGACGCCGTGCCGTCGGTGGCGCTCCCATACGGCACACTGCGACCATGACCGGAGCCACGAGATTCAGCGCGGGAGTTCTCCTTTTCCGGCAGCGGCCGGAGCTACAGGTGCTGCTCGGGCATATGGGCGGCCCGTTCTGGGCGCGCAAGGACGCCGGCGCCTGGTCGATCCCGAAGGGGGAATACGAGCCGGATGCCGAGCAGCCACGCTCGGCCGCGGCCCGTGAGTTCACCGAGGAACTGGGGCTGCCGGTCCCGGCGGGCGACTGGATCGCGCTGGGGGAGGCGAAGTACGGCAGTGGACGGTCCCGCAAACAGGTGACGATCTGGGCCGTCGCGGGCGAGCTGGACCCCGCACAGGTGGTTCCAGGGACCTTCGATATGGAGTGGCCGCCGAAATCGGGCCGGACGCAGTCGTTTCCGGAGATCGATCGGGCCGAGTGGCTGGATCTCGAGCAGGCTCGCACCAGACTGACCGCGGGGCAGCGGCCCTTCCTGGATCGGCTGGTCGCGGTGCTCACCGAGTCGTGAGGATCAGCGGTAGGTGTCGGCGCGGGGATCGGCGGTCGATTCCACCAGCCGGACGCCGCGCAGTTCGTGCACGCACAGGCGGTGCGGCTGCCGCGCCGCGGCCCAGTCCGGTCCGATATTGCGCCGCCGTGCGGCATAGGCGGTCATGAGATCGTGGGCCAGGTCCGTCGGCGACGCCTGATCGACGGCCGCGCGGCCCAGGATCACGACGAGAACGTGCCGGGCCGCCTCCTCGGCGCCGTCGAGCGGGCGGAACATCCTGCCTCGTACCGGCAGTGACAGCGCCGCGGTGGTTTCCTCGTCCAGGAACTCGGCGATCACCTCGGGGAGCTCGTCCGCGGCCACCGGTACCGGCACCAGTCGAGGCACCACCGCCGCGGTCGCCGACAGCACGCGCGGGGCGGTACTCGAACCGGGCAGGGGATATACCGTGCGCAACTGTTCGTGCCGGCCGATCAGGTCGGCGAAGGCGTCACGCAATCCGACCGCATACAGATATCCGGTGAATTCCAGGGTGAACGATGTGGTCGTGGTGCGCATATCCATGCGGTGTTTCCGTTCTCATCCGTGCCCCCGTCCCGGCGAGCACGTGCCGAGCGTAACGGCCCGAGGCCGGAGGCGGTAGCGGAACGTCAACCGGTATGGACGTCAGGTGCTGTAGGGCCACCGCCAGTCCGCGACCTCGGGAATGTCGGCGCCGTGCTCGCGGGTCCACAGACGCGCGGTGGTCCGGGCGTCGACCATCTCCTGGCGCAGTGCGGCGGCCTGGGGACCGAGGCCGGGCACCCGGTCGATGACATCCATCACCAGGTGGAACCGGTCGAGATCGTTGAGCATCACCATGTCGAACGGTGTCGTGGTGGTACCCATCTCCTTGTAGCCACGCACGTGCATCCCGTCGTGATTGGCGCGGCGATAGGTGAGCCGGTGGATCAGCCACGGATAGCCGTGGAAGGCGAAGATGATCGGCCGGTCGCGGGTGAACAAGGTGTCGAATTCGCGGTCGGACAGGCCGTGCGGGTGTTCGTCCTCCGGCAGCAGCCGCATCAGGTCGACCACATTGACGACTCGAAGACGCAACTGCGGCAGGCGTTCCCGCACGATCGCGGCGGCGGCGAGAGTCTCCAGGGTCGGCACATCACCCGCGCAGGCGAGGACGATATCGGGGGTGGTGCCGGTGTCGTCGTTGTGCCCGGCCCACTCCCAGACCCCGGCTCCCCGCGCGCAGTGCAGCCGCGCCTGCGACACCGACAACCAATCGGGCTGTGGCTGTTTGCCGGCCACCACGACGTTCACGTAGTGACGCGAGCGCAGGCAGTGGTCGTAGGTCGACAGCAGGGTATTGGCGTCCGGCGGCAGGTAGACACGCACGATCGACGGCTTCTTGTTCAACACCACATCGAGGAAGCCGGGGTCCTGATGGGTGAAGCCGTTGTGGTCCTGCCGCCAGACGTGCGAGGTCAGCAGATAGTTCAGGCTCGGAATCGGCCGCCGCCACGGCACCGCGCTGCTCGCGTCGAGCCACTTCGCATGCTGGTTGAACATCGCGTCGACGATGTGGACGAAGGCCTCGTAGCAGGTGAATACGCCGTGCCTGCCGGTGAGCAGGTAGCCCTCCAGCAGGCCTTGGCACATATGTTCCGACAGCACCTCGATCACTCGCCCGGCGCGGTCCAGCTTCTCGTCGTAGGTGCCGATCTCGGCCTGCCAATCGCGGCCGGTCACGGTCAGCACATCCTGCAACCGATTGCTGGCCAGTTCGTCGGGGGCGAAGATCAGGAAGTTGTCGCGATTGGAGTCGGTGACATCGCGCAGCCAGGCGCCCAGTACCCGGGTGGCCTCGTGGGACGAGGCGCCCGGTGCGGTGACCTCGACGCCGTAGTCCCGCCAATCCGGCAGGCGCAGATCCCGGACGGTGGCGCCACCGTTGGCGACGGGATTGGCGCTCATGCGCCGATTACCCGCGGGCACCTGCCGCAGCAACTGGGGATGGGGCCGGCCCTCGTCGTCGAACAGCTCCTCGGGTCGATACGAGCGCAGCCACTGTTCCAGCACCCGCCGATGCTCGTCGTCGGTGCGCGCCGCCGGGAGCGGGACCTGGTGAGCGCGGAAGGTGCCCTCCACCTGATCGCCGTCGACGACCGGCGGACAGGTCCAGCCCTTCGGGGTGCGCAGCACGATCATCGGCCGCCGGGGCCGCGACCCGTCGGCGCCGCCCCGCGCCGCCGCCTGGAACTCGGCGATGCGATCGAGGCTCGCGTCCATCGCCGCCGCCATCGCCTGATGCACGGTCGCGGGATCGCGGCCGGCGACGATGATCGGGTCGTAGCCGTAACCGTGCAGCAGCGACAACAGCTCCGCCTCCGGAATGCGGGCCAGCAGGGTCGGATTCGCGATCTTGTATTCGTTGAGCGCCAGGATCGGCAGCACCACGCCGTCGCGCGCCGGATTGACGAACTTGTCGGCATGCCAGCTCGCGGCCAGCGGACCGGTTTCGGCCTCGCCGTCGCCGATCACGCAGAAGACGGTCAGTTCGGGGTGGTCGAGGACGGCGCCGTAGGCGTGCAGCAGCGAATACCCGAGTTCCCCGCCCTCGTGGAAGGAACCCGGAGTCTCCGGAGCGCAGTGGCTGGGCACACCCCCGGGAAACGAGAACTGCGCGAACAGCGCGCCCATCCCCGCCTCGTCGCGCGGAATGTGGCTGTAGAGCTCCGAATACGTGCCCTCCAGCCAGGCGCAGGCATTCGGCCCGGGTCCGCCGTGACCGGGACCGGCCACGAATACGGCATCCAGATCGCGCGCCCGGATCGCCCGATTGGCATGGGCCCACACCAAATTCAGGCCGGGCACGGTGCCGAAATGCCCGAGCAGTCGGGGCTTGATCTGTTCGGCCGCCAGCGGCGTCCGCAACAGCGGGTTGCCCATCAGGTAGATCTGGCCCACGGCCAGGTAGTTGGCCGCTCGCCACCAGGCGTCGAGATCGGTCAGCTCGTCCGGTGTCAGCGGCCCGGGGACCTCGGCCAGCCGATACGGCTGCGGCGCGATCGTCGCGCCGCCGCTACTGCCGAGATTGTCGGCGGCCGTATCTTCCGAACTGGCAAGATCGGTCACGATCACGCTCCTCACAGTGGGGTGTCCGGGTAACCGCTTCGGATGGAGACTCGTCGCCAGGCTACCGGGCGCCGCGCACTTTTCGCAGCGCCGCACCCCGGGTGAGCTGGGGTGCCGGATATCTCGGCGAGCGGCGAGGGCAGGGGCGGGCAGGTCGGCGGCCCGGGCACCGATTAGGGTGCCGCGCATGCAGACATTGGCCAGGATCATCGGCTCGGCGGCGGTCGCCGCGGCCGCGATCGCGCTCACCGCGTGCGGGAGCAGCGACGACAACGGCTCGTCCGCGACGAGCACGGCCCGCTCCTCGGCCGGGAGCGCGGCGGCCGCGGCACCCACCGCGAGCCACGGCCGCGAATGCACCGCCGACGACATCGGCGTCACCGGCGGTTTCGGTGAGGCCCCGACCATCACCATTCCGGACAACTGCGATCCGCCGAAGCAACTGGTCACCAAGGATCTGGTCGAGGGCACCGGCCCGGCGGCGGCGACCGGGCAGCCGGTCGAGATGAACTACACGCTGGTGACCTGGTCGGACAAGAAGAAGCTCGACAGCTCCTTCGATCGCAACCAGACCTTCCCGCTGACCCTGGGCGCCGGCGAGGTCATCCCGGGCTGGGACCAGGGCCTGATCGGTATCAAGCAGGGCGGACGCCGGCTGCTGATCATCCCGCCGGACCAGGGCTACGGCCAGGGCGGTAACGGCATCAAGCCGAACGAGACCCTCGTCTTCGTGACCGACGCGGTCAAGGTCGGCGGGGCATCGTAGGCTTGTCAGGCTGTCCGGGCCCGGACAACTGATTTCGCGAGTACTTCGGTAACTCACCGGGCACGTCCAGAACCCATTTCGCACCCAACGTAAGACCGGGCAGGTGTCAGCTCGGCTCCCAACGGCACGCAGAAGCCCGGGGAGGCGGCGCTGATACCCTGATCGGGATGCGATTTCGGGGGAAATCGGCGCCGCTGGACGGCGGCACCCGAACATCGTCGTCACCGGACCACCCGTCCGGCCGGCGACTACACAGACCAGTGAACAACGAACAAGGAGCATGTCCGTGAAGAGCACCGTCGAGCAGCTGAGCCCGACCCGGGTCCGCATCAATGTCGAGGTGCCCTTCGAGGAGCTGAAGCCGGACTTCGACAAGGCGTACAAGGCGCTGGCCCAGCAGGTGCGTATTCCCGGTTTCCGCCCGGGCAAGGCCCCGGCCAAGCTGCTGGAGGCCCGCCTCGGTCGCGGCGCCATCCTCGAGCAGGTCGTCAACGACGCGCTGCCGGCCCGCTACAGCGAGGCCGTCACCACCTCCGAGGTGAAGGTGCTCGGGCAGCCGGAAATCGAGATCACCAAGATCGAGGACGGTGACGAGCTGGCGTTCACCGCCGAGGTCGACGTCCGTCCCGAGATCTCGCTGCCCGACTACGAGACCATCGAGGTCACGGTCGACCCGCTGAGCATCGCCGACGAGGACATCGAGCAGCAGCTGCAGTCGCTGCGTCAGCGCTTCGGCACCCTGAAGAGCGTCGAGCGCGCGGTCGCCGACGGCGATTTCGTCTCGATCGATCTGGCCGCCACCGTGGACGGCGAAGAGGTCAGCGAGGCGACCACCTCCGGCCTGTCGCACGAGGTCGGTTCCGGTCAGCTGATCGAGGGCCTGGACGAGGCCCTGATCGGGCTGCAGGCCGAGGAGTCCAAGGACTTCACCTCCACCCTGGTCGCCGGCGAGCACGCCGGTAAGGAGGCGGTCATCACCGTCAAGGTGAACTCGGTCAAGGAGCGCGAGCTGCCCGAGGCCGATGACGAATTCGCCCAGATGGCAAGCGAATTCGACACCATCGACGAGCTCAAGGACGATCTGCGCAAGCGGGTCGAGCAGAGCAAGAAGGTCGCCCAGGCCGGCGATATCCGCGACAAGGTGCTCGAGGCGCTGCTGGACAAGACCGAGGTGCCGCTGCCCGAGGCCGCGGTCCAGGCCGAGGTCGACGCCGTGCTGCACGACGCGGTGCACGGATTCGACCACGACGAGGCCAAGTTCGCCGAGGCGCTCGAGGCGCAGGGCAGCACCCGCGAGGAGTTCGACAAGGACTCCAAGGAGGCTGCCGAGAAGTCGGTGAAGACCCAGCTGCTGCTGGACGCGATCGCCGAGGCCGAGAACACGGAGGTCGGCCAGCAGGAGCTCACCGAGCGGATCCTGTTCCAGTCGCAGCGCTACGGCATGGCGCCGGAGCAGTTCATCCAGCAGATCCAGCAGGCGGGTCAGCTGGGCGCGATCTTCGCCGACGTGCGCCGCGGCAAGGCGCTCGCCGGTGTGGTGATCAAGACCAAGGTCACCGATACCGACGGCAACGTGGTCGACACCGCCGAGATGTTCGGCGAACCGGCCGATTCCGACGCCGTGGCGGAGTCGGACGAGACAGCCGCCGAGTAGCCATCGGCGACATATGAGTCAGCTGTAAGCGAAGCAGGGCGGTACCGGGAGTTCGGTGCCGCCTTGTTTCGTTAGGGTTTGTGTCAACCGAATCAAGGCCGCGGTCGAGCGTCGGGGACGGAGGCGGTAGCTTGCGTAACCACGAAGGCCCCGGAAGACCGCATATTGGACAGAGGCTGTGCCGGCAGGCATCGTGCCGGCGAGAGAGGGCAGGTATCCGTGACAATCAACCAGGCTGTGGCACCTTTGAAGTCGGGGCCGGTCATGACATCCGCGACTGCTGGGCTCAACCTCAGTGATTCGGTGTACGAGCGGCTGCTGCGCGACCGCATCATCTTCCTCGGCACCCAGGTCGACGACGACATCGCGAACAAGCTGTGCGCGCAGATCCTGCTGCTGGCGGCCGAGGACCCGACGCGCGACATCTCGCTGTACATCAACTCGCCCGGTGGCTCGGTGACCGCGGGTATGGCCATCTACGACACGATGCAGTACGCGGAGTGCGACATCTCGACCATCGCGTTCGGCCTGGCCGCCTCGATGGGGCAGTTCCTGCTGACCGCCGGCACCAAGGGCAAGCGCTTCGCGCTGCCGCACACCCGGATCATGATGCACCAGCCCTCGGCCGGTATCGGTGGCTCGGCCGCCGACATCGCGATCATGGCCGAGCAGTTCGCCCACACCAAGCGTGAGCTCAACGAACTGCAGGCACTGCACACGGGCAAGTCGGTCGAGCAGGTGACCGCCGACGCCGACCGCGATCGCTGGTTCACCGCCAGCGAGTCGCTCGAGTACGGGTTCATCGACCGGGTGATCACCCACGCTCGCCAGACCGCCGACGGCGCCGAGTAGTCCCGCCCGCGAACTTCGCTCACCGACACTGATTTTGGAGACAAGATGACTCTCATCGATCCTCGTGCCGGCCTGTCCGGTATCGCACCGGCGAGCCCGCAGGCCCGCTACATCCTGCCGTCGTTCATCGAGCACTCGAGCTTCGGCGTCAAGGAGTCGAACCCGTACAACAAGCTGTTCGAGGAGCGCATCATCTTCCTCGGTGTACAGGTCGACGACGCTTCCGCCAACGACATCATGGCGCAGTTGCTGGTGCTGGAGTCGCTGGATCCCGATCGCGACATCACGATGTACATCAACTCGCCCGGTGGCTCGTTCACCTCGCTGATGGCCATCTACGACACCATGCAGTACGTGCGTGCCGATGTGGCGACGGTCTGCCTCGGTCAGGCGGCGTCGGCGGCGGCCGTGCTGTTGGCGGCCGGTACCCCCGGCAAGCGTGCCTGCCTGCCCAATGCCCGCGTACTGATCCACCAGCCGTCGCTGGAGGGCGGAATCCAGGGCCAGGTCTCCGATCTGGAGATCCAGGCCGCGGAGATCGAGCGCATGCGCCGGCTGATGGAGACCACGTTGGCTCGCCACACCGGCAAGGACGCGGACACGATCCGCAAGGACACCGATCGCGACAAGATCCTGACCGCCGACGAGGCCAAGGAATACGGGATCATCGACACGGTGTTCGACTACCGCAAGTTGAGCGCGCAGAAGAAGTGATGTCGCAGTAGTGATCCGGAGGCCGATGCGGGCGGTGACATTCGAAGTCGTCACCGCCCGCATCGGCCTCCGGGGCGGCCTCGGGGAGACCGTTGTCACCGCACCGCGCGATACTCTCCCCACGAGAAACATCCTCGAGTTGTCGACCTCCGTCGCGTCGACCGGGTACGGTCGGTCTAGGGACCTTGGCTCAGTGGGTGTCGGCAGGATCGACCGACCCGGACGGCAGGCGCCGAAGTGCGAGAGTCCGATCGACGCGGGACACTGATCGGAGCACGGCGGGGTAGCGTTGTTCGGAGCGGCTTGTCGGCATCCGGGACAGACGGTTGCACGCGGACAAGGAAGTAGGGACCCACGAGATGGCGCGCATCGGTGATGGCGGCGATCTGCTGAAATGCTCGTTCTGCGGAAAGAGCCAAAAGCAGGTCAAGAAGCTCATTGCGGGACCGGGGGTGTACATCTGTGACGAGTGCATCGACCTCTGCAACGAGATCATCGAAGAGGAACTGGCCGAGTCGAGTGAGGTCAAACTCGACGAGCTGCCCAAACCGGCGGAGATCCGGGAGTTCCTCGAGCAGTATGTGATCGGCCAGGATTCGGCCAAGCGCACGCTGGCGGTGGCCGTCTACAACCACTACAAGCGCATTCAGGCCGGCGACAAGGGCCGCGACAGCCGCGGTGAGCCGGTCGAGTTGATGAAGTCGAACATTCTCATGCTCGGTCCGACCGGCTGCGGCAAGACCTACCTCGCGCAGACGCTGGCCAAGATGCTGAATGTCCCGTTCGCCATCGCCGACGCCACCGCGCTGACCGAGGCGGGCTATGTCGGCGAGGATGTCGAGAATATTCTGCTCAAGCTGATTCAGGCCGCCGACTACGACGTCAAGCGCGCCGAGACCGGCATCATCTACATCGACGAGGTCGACAAGATCGCCCGTAAGAGCGAGAACCCGTCGATCACTCGCGACGTCTCCGGTGAAGGTGTGCAGCAGGCCCTGCTGAAGATCCTGGAGGGCACGCAGGCGAGCGTGCCGCCGCAGGGTGGGCGCAAGCACCCGCATCAGGAGTTCATCCAGATCGACACCACGAACGTGCTGTTCATCGTGGCCGGCGCCTTCGCGGGCCTGGAGAAGATCGTCCAGGATCGGGTCGGCAAGCGCGGTATCGGCTTCGGCGCCGAGGTGCGGTCGAAGGCCGAGATCGACACCACCGACCACTTCGCCGAGGTCATGCCGGAGGATCTGATCAAGTTCGGTCTGATTCCGGAGTTCATCGGCCGTCTCCCGATGGTCGCCTCGGTGACGAACCTGGACAAGGAATCGTTGGTCCGCATCCTGTCGGAGCCGAAGAACGCGTTGGTGAAGCAGTACGTGCGCCTTTTCGAAATGGACGGCGTCGATCTGGAATTCACCAAGGACGCTCTCGAGGCCGTCGCCGACCAGGCGATCCTGCGCGGCACCGGTGCCCGCGGGCTGCGCGCCATCATGGAGGAAGTGCTGCTGCCGGTGATGTACGACATCCCCAGTCGCGACGATGTGGCCAAGGTCGTCATCAACGGCGAGACCGTCAACGACAACGTGCTTCCGACGATCGTCCCGCGCAAGCGTCAGGCGGCCGAGCGCCGCGAGAAGTCGGCGTAGCGCGCCGATCCACTGTGCCGACGAGCGGGGCGGGAGGTTCGAACCTCCCGCCCCCGCTCGTCTGTGTCGCAACGGTCGTGACGGTCAGTCCTGGGCCCAGGGAACCCGGCAGGAATCGGTGCTGAATCCCTGCGCGGTGATGCCGAGCGCCGAGTACGTCCGGGCCCGGGAGTTCTCCAGCGCGATCTGATAGGTCAGCTCCACGACGCCGTCGGTGCCGAAACGTGTTCGCAGATCGGTGATCTGCTCATCGGTGACGGTTGTGGGAGTGGCGGTCATCGCGTCGGCGTAGGCGATGGCGGCGCGTTCGTCGTCGGTGTAGGCCGCGGAGGTCTCGTAGTCGGCGATCGCCTTCAGTTTGTCCACGTCCAAATGACTCAGGCGCATGAGCATGGTGCCGAAATCGACGCACCAGGAGCAGCCGATTGTCCATGCCACCCGGTAGACCGCGATCTCGACGACATCCTCGGGCACTACCGCGGTGGCCCGATCGACCAGCGATTCGTGGACCGCGTAGGCGGTCAGCAGTTTCGGGTGGTTGGCGATGACCGCCATCGGTTCGGGTACTTCGCCGAACTTCCGTTTGCTGAAGCGGTACATGATCCGGGTCAGCGGGCCGGCCTGCTGCGGTGGCAGCGGGGCGATGCGGGTGGCACTCATGATTCTCCCTTCGGGGGACGGTTCACCCCTTGGACGAGGCACCGGGGAGCGATGTGACGAGCGATCGACGTGATGTGGATCTCAGTCCTGTTCGAAGCATAGACCCACGATAGATAAGCGTAGACATATGATGTGCGTAAGCTTACGATAAGTCCATGAGTGATATTCCCGAATTGGACCGCAAGGCGGTCGACTACAGCGTGTCTCTCGTATCCGAGGTGACGACGTCCGACCTGAGCCGCCCGACGCCGTGCGGCGACTGGGATCTCGCACGACTGCTGACGCATATGACGGCGCAGCATCGCGGTTTCGCCGCCGCCGCCCGGGGGCGCGGCGGTGATCGGGAACTGTGGCGGATGGGAGACGCCGCTGCCGATCCGGTGGACGCCTATCGGCAGGCGGCGACCGATGTCGTGGCCGCCTTCGCCGAAAACGGTGTCGAGAAGCGGGATTTCGACCTTCCGGAATTCGGGGCGGGATTCACCGCGCCCGCGGCGCAGGCGATGGGGTTTCATTTCATCGACTACGTCGTGCACGGCTGGGATGTGGCTCGGTCGCTGGGGCTGCCCTACGAACTCGCGGCGGAACTGGCCGAGCCCGCGCTGCGGATCGCGGAGGCGGTACCCGATGGGGAGTTGCGGCTGCGGCCCGGTTCGGCGTTCGCGCCGGCCCTGTCCGCGGCCGGGGACGTGGATCCACTGACTCGGATTCTCACCCACCTGGGGCGGTCGCCGCACTGGCCGGATGCGATGAAATAGCGGCTGTCACAAGGGAATTCGTATCGCTCCCGCGCGCCGGTGGATCCGCGCGTCCGCGGGGGCGGGGAAGGTGGCGGCGGGGCGGGGACGACGCCGTATCTTGTTCGGCATGGCAGATATCCGGCGACCCGATCTGGCGGCGATGATGGTGCCACTCGGTCGCGCACTGATGGCGGTCGAACGGCCCGTGCTGGAGGCTCATGGTCTGACCATGTGGGCCTACTCGGTGCTCTTGGCGCTCGGGCGGGGGCCCGCTCGTGGTCAGGGGGTGCTCGCGGAGGAGATCGGCGCCGATAAGACCAGGATTATCGCGGTACTGGACGATCTGCAGGAACGAGGTCTGATCGAGCGCTATCCCGATCCGGCCGACCGGCGGGCCCGGCTGCTCGCGGTGACCGCGGCGGGCCGGGCACTGTCGGAGGCGGCGCAGTCCGATATTCAGGCGAAGGAAGAACTGCTTCTCGGCCGCCTCGATGCGGCCGATCGGGCCGGATTCCTGAATGCGTTGATGGCGCTGTCGGCGGTTCCGCGTAACGAGATCGTCGACGCGGGCGCCGACCCGCAATAGGAATTATCCACTTGTGCGTCCTGTCCCGGGCTGTGCTACGGAGACGGTGACGATCGGTTGCCCGTCGTGCCCGGTGCCGAAGATCGCCGTTGATCTTCCTGGTTCGCCTTTGAACCTTTTCCCCGATGTTTGCTCATCGCCCGGCGCGGTGGTCGTGTTACCACTTTGAACTACGGGTTCTCACCAGTGCTGTTGCCGAGTGCCTTCACCTACTACGACGGCGCGGGAACCGGATATTCATCGGCGCCGGATCGCGCAGCTGAACGCGTCGGCGCGGGGCAGCCGCGATGAGGACGGCGGCCAGGATCGGCAGCAGTGCGGCGGCGATCAGGCTCACCGCGAAATTGCCGCCGCCCATCTCCGCCGGTTTGTGCGCCGCGTGATAGATCAGATGCGGCACCCCGAAGACCAGCCAGCCGATGCCGGTGACCCGCGCGACCAGGCTGTCGCGGTAGTACAGCGCGGCCAGGCCCATCGCGCCGAAGCCGAGGAAGAAGGCGCCGACATCGGCGGCCAGGTGGTGGTTGAACGGGCCGTCCACCGCGACCCAGTTCGCGCCCAGCCCGGGGAAGCTGCGATACCACGCCTCGGGGAACAGCACCGCCCACAGCCCGACGACCAAGCCGTTGATCGTCAACAGCGACAGCGAGATCCAGGTGATCAGCCAGCGGCGCCGATCCGGGTCCAAGCGCATGCGCACCCGGACCCCCTCGTCCGTCCCGTGTACCGAAATTCGCATGGCGCGCCCTCCCGTCCGCCGGTTCTCGACTTACGGTAAGCCGGGCAATTCGGATGGACAAGGGGCCGATGCGCCGACGACGATCGCCCGCCGGATCATCGGCCGGGGCGCTCGTCGCCGGAGGTCTCGCGAGGTGATCAGATCTTTTCGCTGAGCAGATCCTCGGGTCCCCAGTAGGCGCGCATGTTCTTGATCTTGCCGTCGTCGTCGAATTCCATCGCATCGATCGCGGACAGCGTCATCCGGTGGCCGCCGGCTTCGCCGACCAGCGTGAACGATACGGCGGCGTGATTGCCCACGACGCGCGCCGCATGCAGTTCGGTCTTGCGCTCCATCGACTCCAGAGCCTGGTACAGCTGGCCGATGGCCTCGTGGCCGTGCCGGGGGTCGCTGCCGATCGGATCCTCCACCACGGCCTCGGGGGCATAGAGCGCCAGAATCTCCGAGGTCGGGCCGGTGGCCACCAATTGCACGTAGCGTTCGACCGTTTCGCGGACCTGCTGCGCTGCCATGTGAACTCCCAAGAAATTGAAACGTGTTCTAGTGGGCAGGGTAGCAGGGATCGGTGGTCGCCGAGGCGTCGATAGTGATCCGGTCCGCGCCGCTGTAGATGTTCATCGTGCCGCCGCGCAGGAACCCGGCCAGGGTGAGCCCGTTGTCGGCGGCCAGGTCGACGGCCAGCGAACTCGGCGCCGACACCGCCCCGAGGACCGGAATGCCGGCCATGACGGCCTTCTGCACCAGTTCGAACGAGGCGCGCCCGCTGACGATCAGCACCAGATCCCGGGCGGGCACTCGCTGCTCACGCAGAGCCCAGCCGATGACCTTGTCCACCGCGTTGTGGCGTCCGATGTCCTCCCGCACGATCAACGCGGTGCCGTCCGCGGTGAACAGCCCGGCCGCGTGCAGGCCGCCGGTGGCATCGAATGCCGTTTGGCGCGAGCGCAATTCGTCCGGCAGGGTGGCCAAGAGCGCGGAGTCGATCCGGGGTGATCCGCTCGGCAGTGGGAACCGGCTGCGGGTGCGGACCTGGTCGAGTGCGGTCGTGCCGCACAGGCCGCAGGAACTGTTGGTCACGAAGCCGCGCGGGCGAATCGGGACCGGGTGGCGCAGTTCGATATCGAGCACGTTGTAGGTGTTGCGTCCCTGATCGTCGGTTCCGGCGCAGTAGCGCGCCGAGACGATATCGTCGGCCGATTCGATGATGCTCTCGCCGAACAGGAATCCGTGCGCGAGGTCGATATCGTGGCCCGGGGTGCGCATGGTCACGGTCAGCGCCGTTCCCGCGATCCGCAATTCGAGGGGCTCCTCCACCGCCAGGGTGTCGGGCCGGGAGATGACGCCCGCCGCGGTGATGCGCCGGGTCGGTCTGCGCGCGGTTACTCTGCTCACAGTTGCCTCGCAGTGCTGGTCGGTGCCGTCGAGCCGGTCGGCGGTCAGGCGGTGATGTGGCGGTGCGGTTCGAGCCGGATGACGACCGCCTTGGAGACCGGGGTATTGGATCGCTCCGCGACGTGATCGAGTGGCACCAGGGGGTTGGTTTCCGGATAGTAAGCCGCGGCGTTTCCTCGCGGGGTGGGGTAGCCGACGATCCGGAATCCGGTGACCCGGCGTTCGGTTCCGTCGTCGAATTCCGAGATCAGATCCACCGGATCGCCGTCGGCGAAACCGAATTCGGCGATATCGTCCGGATGGACGAGCACCACCCGGCGCGCGTTGTGGATACCGCGATAGCGGTCGTCGAGACCGTAGATGGTGGTGTTGTACTGGTCGTGGCTGCGCAATGTCTGCAACAGCAGCCGGCCCGTGGGGATCCGCGGCCACCGCAGATCGTTGACCGCGAAGTTGGCCTTACCCGAGGCGGTCCGGAATTCGCGCTTGTCGCGCGGCGGATGCGGAAGCTGGAACCCGTTGTGGCCGCGGACCTTACGGTTGTAGTCGGCACAGCCCGGCACTACCCGGGCGATGGCGTCCCGGATGCGGTCGTAGTCGCGGCGGAATCGGTCCCACGGCACCGGATGGTCGGCGCCGAACAATTCCAGCGCTAGCTCGCAGACGATCGCGACCTCACTGCGCAGCTGGGTGCCGACCGGTCGCAGCCGGCCGGTGGACAGATGCACCATCGACATCGAATCCTCGACCGACACCTGCTGTCTCGTTCCGTCCTGGAGATCGAGATCGGTGCGCCCGAGAGTGGGCAGGATCAGCGCGGTGCGGCCGTGGACGAGGTGGCTGCGGTTGAGTTTGGTCGACACCTGCACCGTCAGTTCGCACCGGCGCAGGGCGGCCTCGGTGACCTCGGTATCGGGGGTCGCCGAGACGAAATTGCCACCCATGCCGACGAATACCTTCGCCCGCCCGTCGCGCATCGCCCGGATGGAGTCGACGGTATCCCAGCCGTGTGCGC
This sequence comes from Nocardia spumae, assembly GCF_020733635.1. NCBI lineage: Bacteria > Bacillati > Actinomycetota > Actinomycetes > Mycobacteriales > Nocardiaceae > Nocardia > Nocardia spumae. The sequence continues at coordinate 2,028,915 of NZ_JAJFZL010000001.1, forward strand.
GCGGCACCGCGAGGCCGAATTCGGAATCCAACGCGGCGAGGAAGGTTTCGGGCATCTTCTCCCAGATCCCCATGGTGCGGTCGCCCTGCACGTTGGAGTGCCCGCGCACCGGGCAGACTCCGGCGCCGGGTTTGCCGATCATGCCGCGCAGCAGCAGCAGGTTGGTCGCCTCCTCGATGGTGGCGACACCGTGGCGCTGCTGGGTCAATCCCATCGCCCAGCAGATGATGGTGGCCTTCGAACGTTCCAGGAGTCGCGCCGTGTGCTCGAGCTGTTCCCGGGTCAGGCCGGTCGCGGTCAGCACCTCGTCGAGATCGACCGCGCGCGTATGCTTTTCGTATTCGGCGAAGCCGGCGGTGTGCGTGTCGACGAACAGCCGGTCGACCACCGTGCCGGGGGCTCGATCCTCGGCCTCGAACAGCAGCTTCGCCAGACCCTGGAACAGGGCCATGTCACCGCCGAGGCGGATTTGCAGGAAATCGTCGGCGATGGTGATACCGGAGGTGAGACCCTTCACCGTCTGCGGATCCCGGAAGCCGATCAGTCCGGTCTCCGGCAGCGGATTCACCGCGATCACCCTGGCGCCCTGGGCTTTCGCGGTGCCGAGCGCCGACAGCATGCGCGGATGATTGGTGCCGGGATTCTGGCCGGCGACGATGATCAGGTCGGCGGCGGCGAAATCGTCGATCGAGACCGACCCCTTGCCGATCCCGATCGAACCGGTCAGGGCGGCGCCGGAGGATTCGTGGCACATGTTCGAGCAGTCGGGCAGATTGTTGGTGCCGAAGCTGCGCACCAGCAGCTGATAGAGGAAGGCCGTCTCGTTGGCGGTGCGCCCGGAGGTATAGAACACGGCCTCGTCCGGGGAGTCGAGTCCGCGCAGCGTGGTCGCGATCAGCCGGTACGCCTCGGCCCATTCGATGGGGGAGTAGTGGGTGTCGCCGGGGCGCAGCACCATCGGGTGCGTGAGCCGGCCCTGCTGTCCCAGCCAATAGCCCGTCTTGTCGTGGAGGTCCGCGATCGAATGCGCGGCGAAGAATTCCGGTGTGACGGTGCGCAGGGTCGCCTCCTCGGCGACGGCCTTGGCTCCGTTCTCACAGAATTCGGCCGGGCGGCGGTGTCCGGAGGGCTCGGGCCACGCGCAGCCGGGGCAGTCGAAACCGTGCCGCTGATTGACCCGTGCGAGGGTGCGCGCGGTGCGCACGACGCCCATCTCCTCGACAGCACGCCCGAGAGCGACCGCGACGGCGGTGAGGCCCGCCGCCTGCTCCTCGGGTGGGGTTACCGCCAGGTCGGCTTCGTCGATATCGCGAGTCGGCGGATTGCGATGCATGCCCTTATCGTCCTCCTGCTCGTGCGGCCTGGAGCTGCCGGGCCGCCGATCTCGCCCGCCACCTGCTCGATTCGGGCCGCAGGGCCGAGACTACGGGGGTATCGTGCCGACCAGATGACCGATGGTCCGCGCGCCGCACCACGAGGACGACAATCCATGGACGACATGACCACGATCCGGCCCGCCCGCCGGGGAATCGGCCGCCGCGTCGGCACCGCGCTCACCGGAGGTGTGCTCGGCGCCGCGACGATCTGCGCGCTCGCGGTTCCGCAGACCGCCGCGGCGGCGGTCACCCAGGTCGGCGCCATGCCGGATATGAGTTTCGGGTTGGCGACCAATTACGGCGACGCCTGCAGCTACACCCTGCAGGCGAATGTCACCGATCCGGTTGCGCCGGTCACCTTCTACGACAACGGTGCGCCGATCGGAGTGGCTCGTCCGGGTGGCGCCTACGCGCTCATCGGCTGGGTTCCGGCGACCTCCGGCCCGCACACTCTCACCGCCGTGCAGGCCGGCCAGCCCGCGCAGATGCCGGCGGCCACGCTGAATCTGCCCGTCGGCACCGGACTGCCCCTCGGCTACGCCTGCCTGGTCATCGGCGGCTGATCGACACCCACCGGCCGCGCCCGGATGTGGCCGTGGTCTCCGGAGTGTCGTGTCTGGTCGGGCTGGCGCGCCCACGTCCGGCGCTGGCCGAGGGGAGGAGCTGACCTCGGCCGCGACGTTCTTTCTCGGCGCCTATGCCGCGCGTGCCCTGCCGTTGAGCGTGGTGACCGTCTCAGCCGACCGAGGTCAAGGCCTTCTCCTCGGATTCGGCTGTGGTGCTGTGGGGTTCCGGTCGCAAGCCGAACAGTGCCGCGAGAATCGTTGCGGCACAGGCGGCCGCGCCGACCCAGAAGGCGACCGTGAACTGACTCTCCTGCGGCAGCGGCAGATGGGGCAGCAGCTTCGCGGTGAGGAGGGTGGTGATGATGGCGCTGGCCAGCGAACTGCCCACGGTCCGCGAGATCGAGTTGATGCCGTTGGCGATTCCGCTCTGGTGGTGCGGGACGCCGGCCGCGATCAGTGCGGGCATGGCGGCGTAGGCGAAGCTGATCGCGATACCGATCACGACGCTCGCGGCGATCACCGAGGCGGTGGCGTCGTGGGACAGTGCCAGCCAGCCGAATCCGGCCGTGCCGACCGCGCCGGACAGCGCCAGCGTCAGCCGGCCGCCGAGACGGCCGACCAGTATGCCGCCGATCGGCGCGGCCAGCATCGACGACAGCGTGGCGGGCAGCAGATACTCCACCGACGCCCGCAGGATCGAGGCACCGAATCCGTAACCGGCTATCCGCGAGGGCATCTGGGCCAGATAGGACACGCCCATGAACTGCATGAACATCGCGAAACCGATGAACATGCCGGACAGGTTGGTGAACAGCACGGGTCGATGGGTGAACATCCCCAGATCCACCAGCGGAGTACGTACGAGGCGTTCGGTCAGCACCCAGAGTGCGGCCGCCACGATCGCCCCGGCGAAGCAGGCGATCGTCCGCGCCGAGGTCCAACCCCATTCGTGTCCTTGGGAAATGGGTAGCAGCAGCAGGATCAGGAAGGCGCCGAGGGTGAACGCCCCGGGGAGGTCCACGCTGCCCGGATGCCGCTTGCCGGTCGCCGGCACCACCACCGCGGCCGCGGCCAGCGCCAGCACCGACAGCGCCGCGGTGAACCAGAACACGATGTGATAGTCCGGGTCGGCGCCCTTGGTCAGCAGGCCCGTCGACACCAGGCCGAGCCCGCCGCCGAAGCCGAGCGTGCCGCTGACGATGGCCATGGCATGGTGCAGCCGCTGCGCCGGAATCTCCTCGCGCAGGACCGCGAGGGCCAGCGGGAAGATCGCCGTCGCCACGCCCTGCAGTACTCGCCCGACCAGGAGCACGCTCAGCGAATCGGCCAGTGCGGACACTACCGAACCGGCCGCGGCCACCGCGAGTACCGCGAGCAGTGTGGGCTTCTTGCCGTACAGATCGCCGATGCGCCCGAGCAGTGGTGTCGACACCGCCGCCGACAGCAGGGTCGCCGTGGTCACCCAGCTCACCGATGTGGTCGAGACCTGCAGTTTCGTCGCGATCAGGCCCAGGATCGGCACGGCCTGGGTCTGCATGACCGTGACGATCATGGCGGCGAAGGCCAATACGCCGGTCAGCAGCGAACCTCTGCGCTCCACCGAAAGCACCTCCGAAAGATTGAAGTCATATATGTTTGAGGACTTCAAGTATTTAAGGAGGCGACGATGGCCGTTGTCAATCGCGCCGGTACCATCGGCGCTATGTCACCGGACACAGCGCAGAGCCCGCTGGCATTGCTGATCTCGCGGTTCGTCTCGGCCTACCTGCAGGATTTCCTCACCGCGGCCGAGGGGCACGGCCTCACGTTGACGCAGGCGAAGCTGCTGCTGGCGCTCAACGAGCCGCCGGCCGAACTGCCCATGCGGGTGCTGGCCGATCGCATGGCATGTGATCCATCGAATCTCACCGGGGTCGCCGACCGCATGGAATCGCGCGGGCTGGTGCGGCGCACCGTGAACCCCGCCGATCGTCGGGTCAAATATCTGGTCTCCACCGAGACGGGGCGCGAACTGGCCGCGCAGATCCGCGGGGCGCAGGTCCGGGCCTACAAGGCGCTGGCGGAATTGGCCCCCGAGGACGAGCAGCTGCTGCAGGGGCTGCTGGAGCGTCTGGTTCCGAAACTCGAATCCGCGGAATAGCGCCGCCGCTCGGCGCCGCGGCGGGACACTTCAGGATGTGAATCGTCCGGTGCGCAGGGCATTTTCGCGATGACGCGGCGGGAAGCCGGGGCCCAGGTGAGTGGATACCTCGGTGTGGCGCAGCGGTTCGCCGCAGTGCGCGCAGACCACCTCGGCCCGGGTGTCGTGCCCGCAGGCGTCGTGATGGACGACGACCGGCGGGCCGGCCTCGGGTGCGAGCCAGCGATCGCCCCAGGCCATCATCGCGGCGAGCACCGGGAAGAAGTCGCGGCCCTTGTCGGTCAGCAGATACTCGTGGCGTACCGGGCGGTCCTGGTAGGGGGCCTTGCTCAGCATGTCCTCCTCGACCAGGCGATTCAGGCGCTGGGTGAGGACGTTGCGGCTCAGTCCGAGGGTGCGCTCGAAATCGTCGAAGCGGGTTGTGCCGTAATACGCCTCCCGCAACACCAGCGGTGTCCACCAGTCACCGATCAGATCGACCGTGCGGGCGACCGAACAGGGCCAGGTGGCGAAGGTGGTGCGCTTCATGCCCCCACCGTATCGATCCGGGCCGGAACATACTTGTGCCACGGTGTGCCCACCCATTCGTCGCGATCGTCGAATGCGGTCAGCTCGTTCGGGGCCGCGCCAGTGGTGAGAGTCCCGCCGTCGGTATCGAGGACGGTCAGGCCCAGGCCGTTGGGCAACGACAGATGTCCGCTGCGCATACGATCGGTCGGCTCGATCGCGACTTCCGCGCTGCCGCTGCGTGTTGTGATCCGCACCCGATCCCCGGATCGCAATCCCAGCCGCAGGGCATCGGTCGTACTGATCCGCAGGGCGCCCGCGGCATCGCGCTTACGCCACGACGGATCGCGCATGATGGTATTGGCGGTGAAGGCCCGGCGTTCCCCGGCCGCCAGCACGAACGGCCACGCATCGTCCGACGGTGGTTCGGGCAGGGCGGCCAGCGTCTCCAGCAGTTCGGGAATGTGCAGGCGGACGATGCCGTCGCGCAGGCGATTCCAGGTCTCGGAGACCTCGTCGTCGGTGATCACGACACCGTGCGCACCGGTGAGGACGGCCTCGAACAGTCGTTCTCCGGCGGCCGTCCCGGTGCCGTACCCGGCGCGTTCGACACCACCGGGATTCTTGCGGGCGCAGGTGTGGGCCGCGGCCCACAGCACGGCCGCGGCGTCGGCCCCGTCGGGCAGCGTCGGCCCGAGCGTGCGGTACAGCAGAATCGGCGCCAGTTTCGCCTTCGCCGGATCGGCGAGCACGCCCAGAAAGGCCATCGCGAAAGCGTCGCGGCCCTGATCGAGTGCGGCGCGCAACGGCCGGTAGTCGTCCTCGGACAGGGCGCCGGACGCCTCGACCAGGCGGGCGTGGATCTCGGGTTCCGCCAGGACTGCCTCGGGTGCCGGCAGCACCGGGTGGCGCAGATGGAAGACGTTGCGCGGGAACTCGAAATTGAAGAAGGTGGCCTCGTACTTCTCGAACTGGGTCGGCGCGGGCAGGACGTAATCGGCCAGGCGCGCGGTTTCGGTCATGGCCACATCGATCACGACCACCAGTTCCAGCGCGGCCAGCGCCCGGCGCATGCGCGCCGAATCCGCCAGTGAGTGTGCGGGATTGGCGCTTTCGATCAGCATGGCCCGGTACCGCGCCGGGTGGTCGGTCAGGATCTCCTCACTGATCACATTGCACGGGACGAGTCCGCTGATGATCCGTGCGCCGGCCACTGGACTGCGCGGCCCCGCGTCGGCGGGATGACCTCGATCGTGGCCGATCGCCGCCATGCCGGAGAACGCGTACTGCGCACCGGATTTGCCGAGATTGGCAGTGAGCAGCCAGAGCAGCTTCTCCAGATAGCTGACCAGCGTCGAGTGCCGGTTCATCTGGACGCCGAGATCCTCGAGCGCGGCCACCGAGCCGGCGGCGGCGAGACGATGGGATGCCGCGGTGACCAGTTCGAGGTCGACATCGGCGATGGCGCAGTACTGCTCGATCGGCACCGCGCGCAGCACATCGACCACTTCGCCGAGCCCCTCGGTGTGGGCGGCGAGCCATTCGTGCGCGATCAGATCGTCGCGTACCAGGATCGCCGCCATCGCGGCGAGGAGGTAGACATCGGTGCCGGGCCGCAGTTGCAGATGGAAATCGGCCAGTTCCGCGGTTTCGGTCCGTACCGGATCGAGCACGATGATCGAGCGGTTCGGATCCCGCGCGATCTCCTTGAGCACCGCGCGCGCCCGGGGGAAGCCGTGGGATTGATACGGATTCTTGCCCACGAACAGAGCCACTTCGGCATGTTCGACATCGGCGCGCACCGGGTGCCCGGTCATCCGCGCGCCCACCCAGAACTCACCCGTCTTCTCCTGCGCGAGCGCGCTGGAGCGGTAGCGCATGCCGTAGGCGGCCATGGTGGCCGGGGCGTAGGCGCCGCCGAGATGGTTTCCCTGGCCGCCGCCGCCGTAATAGAAGATCGATTCGCCACCGTGGGTGTCGCCGATCTCGCGCATCCGGGCCGCGATCTCCGAAATCGCGGTGTCCCAATCGATGGCGGTGAAGGTGCCGTCGGGCTCCCGGCGCAGCGGAGTGGTCAACCGGCCGGTGCGGCCGTTCTGATATCGATCCAGCTGCAGTGCCTTGTTGCAGGTGTAGCCCGCGGACGAGGGGTGCAGTTTGTCGCCGCGAATCTTGTCGAAGCCCCGGCCGTCGGGGCCCAGTAGCACCTGAATGCCGCAATTGCACTCGCACAGGATGCACGCCGTCGGATGCCACTCGGTCATGTGAGCAGCGTACGAGAGTTAGTTCACAAACGCTACCTACTGATTGAGCTGAGCTTTTCCGATTTCGGAGCGAATGCGCGGCGGGCCGATGAGATTCGTGGGCCGGCATCGTCGTACAGGTGAGACCAGAACCTGCCCGAGAGGAGCGGCCATGTCCTACACCTTCGAACCCGGGGACCCGTGCTGGGTCGAACTGTTCACCTCCGATCCGGACCGATCCATCGACTTCTACGGTGAACTGTTCGGCTGGACGGCCGAGCAGGCCGAGGAGTACGGCGGATACATCACCTTCCGCAAGGACGGCAACGCCGTCGCCGGTGGGATGCGTAACGACGGCGCCGAGCAGGCGCCCGACCAATGGACCGTCTATCTGACCAGCGTCGATGTCCATGCCACCGCCGCCTCCGCCGCCGATCACGGCGGCCGGGTCGTGGTGGATCCGATGGCGGTCGGAGAGCTGGGCAGTATGGCGGTACTGGCCGATCCCTCGGGTGCGGGGATCGGGGCGTGGCAGCCCGGCGTGCACCATGGCTTCGGTGCCTTCGGGACCGCGGGTGGTGGGAACTGGAGCAACCACGTCGGCTATCCGTCCTGGTTCGAACTGCACACACCGGACTACGACAACGCCTTGAAGTTCTACCGCGAGGTGTTCGACTGGCGCGATCCGTTCACCGTTTCCGATGTGCCCGAATTTCGCTATACGACAATCCATTCCGCCACCCCGATGCTGGGCGGGGTGATGGATGCCGCCGCATTCCTGCCGCCCGGAACGCCCGGCGGGTGGAATGTGTACTTCGGTGTGGAGAATGTCGACGATGCGGTGCAGGCCGTGGTGCGGCTCGGCGGTTCGATCGAGATGCCGCCCGAGAATTCGCCGTACGGCCGCCTGGCCGCCGTGGCCGACCCGGTCGGCGTGCCCTTCCGGATCGGTGGCAATCCGGCCTGAACTATTACCTCGCCGGTCATCGCGTGGCGGGAATGGCCGGGGCTACTGTCGAAGTTGTCCCGGTCGATCGGGTCGTGGAACGAACGTGTGGGAGCGATGATGTCGGACGAGCGGGCAGTAGTGATCGGTGGCGGCGGAGTAGCGGGTATCGCCTGGGCCAACGGGGTGATCGCCGGATTGGCCGATGCGGGAATCGATCTCACTGCCGCCGATGTGTACATCGGCACCTCGGCGGGCGCCAATGTGACGGCACAGCTCACCAGCGGGCTCACCGCGGAGGAATTGTTCGCCCGTCAGGTCGAACCGGGGTCGCAGAGCTCGGAGATCGTGCCCGAAGGCAATCCGCTCGACCGGGTGTGGGAGACGGTCGTCGGGATCATCGACGACAGTGCCGGTGATATGGCCGTGGCCCGGCGGCGGCTCGGCAACCTCGCGCTGACCGCCGAGACCGTGCCCGAATCGGCGCGCCGGGCCGTCATCGAATCGCGGCTGCCGGTGCACGAGTGGCCCCGGCAGCGGCTGCTGATCACCGCCGTCGATGCCGAGACCGGTGAGCCGCGAATCTTCGATGCCGACTCGGGGGTGACGTTGGTCGACGCCGTGACCGCGAGTTCGGCTGTGCCCCTGGTGTGGCCGCCGCATACCGTCGACGGCGTGCGCTATACCGACGGCGGTGTCCGGACCAGTGTCAACGCCGATCTCGCGGCCGGTTACGCCCGCGTGCTGATCATCGCGCCGCTCGCCGACCCGGCGCTCGACGCCGAGATCGCGGGGTTGATCGAGCGGGGTGCGCGGGTGGAGCTGATCGCTCCCGACGACGACGCCGTGCTGGCCTTCGGTGCGAACCCGCTCGACACCGCCACCCGGGTCCCCGCGGCACATGCCGGTCGGGCCCAGGGCAAGTCCGCGGCGGCGCAGGTCGCGCGGCTGTGGAATTAGCCCCCGGTCCGGGGCGGCGGCCGGTGGCGCGTGCGCCCGGGCCGCGGTAGCGATCAGGCGCGGGCCGCGGCGACCGCTTCGCGCGCGGCCGCCGTGGCCGCGTCCCGATCGCCGGCCACCAGCCCGATCCGGGTCCGACGGTCGAGCAGGTCGCTTTCGTCGAGTGCGCCCTCGTGCGAGAGCGCATAGGCGAATTCGGCGCGCAGTACGTCGATGCCCGGGGCGACCGGCTGAGCCAGCGCGGGGTCGCGCCGGGCCGCGGCCAGCACCTGCGTGGCCTGGTCGCCGTATCGCTCGACGAGGACCGGGGCGGCGGCGATCAGATCGCGCGCCCGGCCGGATACCGCGCCCACCAGAGGAATTCGCCGGGTTCGGCAGGGGCCGGCGGTCAATCCGGCGGCGGTGACCGCGGTGTCGACCGCGTCCTCGGCCATCTGCCGATAGGTCGTGAGCTTGCCGCCGACGATCGTGATCGGCCCGCCGGGCGAGCGCAGGACGGCGTGTTCGCGGGAGATGTCGGAGGTGGCATCGTCGGCGGTCCGCAGTAGCGGTCGCAGCCCGGCGAACGCGCCTCGGATATCGCCGCGCCGCAACGGTTCCCGTAGCACGGAGTTGACGGTATCGAGGAGGAACTCGATCTCGGACTCGGTGGGCTGTGGTTCGTCGGGCACCGGACCGGGGGCGTCCTCATCGGTGAGGCCCACATAGACCCGGCCGTGCGCGGCCGGGAACGCGAATACGAATCGGCTGGTGCTGCCGGGGATCGGCACGGTCAGCGATGCGTCGAGTCCGCCGAAGTCCGCGGCGTCGAACACCAGGTGGGTACCGCGACTGGGCCGCAGCTCGATACTCGGATCCACCCGGTCGGCCCACACCCCGGTGGCATTGATCACCGAACGTGCTCGCACGGTGAGGGTTTCGCCGGTGAGCGTGTCGCGCAGGACCGCCGAGTCGCCGGTGACCTGTTCGGCTCGCACCCGGGTCAGCACGGTCGCGCCGTGCGCCGCGGCGGTGCGAGCGATCGTCACCACCAGGCGGGCATCGTCGACCAGTTGCCCGTCCCAGGCGACCATGCCGCCGCGCAATCCCGCACGGCGCAGTGTCGGCGCCAGCCGCAGGGCCTCGGCGGTGGCCACCCGGCGCGAGCGCGGCAGCACTCGTGGTGAGGTTCCGGCGGTGCGCCGCAACACATCTCCGGCCAGGAAGCCCGCGCGCACCAGGAGTTGCCCGGGCAGGCCGCCGCCGTCGAAGGTGGGGACGAGCTGGGGGATCGCGCGGGTCAGATGGGGTGCGATGGTGGTCAGCAGGGCATCGCGTTCGACGGCGCTCTCGTGGGCGATACCGACTCCGCCCGACGCCAGGTACCGCAGGCCGCCGTGCACCAACTTCGAACTCCACCGGCTGGTGCCGAATGCCAGATCCTCGGCCTCCACCAGGACGGTCCGCAATCCCCGGGCCGCCGCGTCCAGAGCCACCCCGGTGCCGGTGACTCCGCCGCCGACGACCAGGACATCGATGCGGCCCGCATCGCCGAGCGCTTGGAGTTCCCGGCCGCGCCGGGTGGCGTCGAGTGCCGAATTCCCGAGGCCGGGACCGGGTGTCGGGGTGGTCTCGTCGAGCATTCGCATGCCTCGCTTTCTGTTTCGGCCGCACCGGTGTGGTCCCGGTACCGCCGCGGGCTCGGACTAGTCGGTATCGGGACGCAGATAGCGGTCGACCACACGGGCCAGTTCGACATCGAGGCCGGCGTCGTCGAGCAGATGGCTGACCGTGCTCGCGGACTGCACCGTCGACTGGCTGATCAGCAACAGCATGGTGGCCAGGTGGTCGGGGTCGCCGGCCCGGACCGAGCCGTCGCGCTGGCCGTCGCGGATCGTGCTGGAGAAGACCTGGATCAGCTGGCGTTGATTACGCCCGAGCCGGCCGAAGACATAGGTCAGCATCAGATCGGTGTCGATACGGAAGATCTTGGCGAACAGCGGGTTCGAGCGAATCTCGGCCGCACCGGTGACGATTCCCTCGACCAGCCGGGCACGGGCCGGGCCCTCGGTGGGCACACTGGTCTCGACGATCTGGTGCAGTTCGCGCACGAGCAGTTCGGCGATCAGCGACCGGGTGTCGGGCCAGCGGCGATACACCGTGGGACGACTGACGCCGGCCCGGCGGGCGACTTCGCTGAGCGTCGTCCGGCGTACCCCGAATTCCTCGACGCAGTCCCGACCGGCGGCCAGAATTGCCAGGTCGATGGCGGGCAGCTCGGCGTCGGGGCCGGTGGATTCGATCGGGTCCATCAACAACTCGCTATCGGTCAGTTCGTTACTGCTTGACAGTCTATGTCAGACTGTAACGCATGGTCGACACGCGACAGGATTCATCCGCCCGACAGCCGGGCGCGGCAATGCCGGGCGAGTCGCCCGAACGCCCGAGTATGGTGTGGGACGCCTGGGGCATTGCCTCGGCACATGCGCCGCTGCCGGACCGGATTCGGACCCTGGTGGCGCAGGTGTTCGCAGTGTCCGGGGACCCGGTGGCCCGTCGTGATGAGGGCGACGTGCCGCTACGGGATTCCGGGTTGACGGCCGCGCATCGAGCGGGGCTGTCCGCGGTGGTCGGTGCGGACCAGGTCTCGGTCGACCACCGCGACCGGTTACTGCACGCGGGCGGTAAGAGCACGCCCGATCTGCTGCGCCGCCGCGCCGACGGGCCTCAGGACGCGCCCGATGCCGTGGTGTTCCCGGCCGATCACGAACAGGTCCTCGCGGTGCTCGGCTACTGCGCCGAACAGGCCATCGCGGTCGTGCCCTTCGGCGGCGGGACCAGTGTCGTCGGCGGGCTCGATCCGGCACGGGGGCGCTTCGACACCGTGATCGCGGTGGACCTGCGCCGCCTCGATCGCATCGCCGACGTCGACCCCGTGAGCTCGACCGCGTCCCTGGGTGCCGGTCTCACCGGGCCGCAGGCCGAGCGGTTGCTCGCCGAGCACGGACTGTCACTCGGTCATTTCCCGCAGAGCTTCGAATACGCCAGTATCGGCGGCTTCGCGGCCACCCGCTCCTCGGGGCAGGCGTCGGCCGGATACGGCCGATTCGACGACATGATCATGCGACTGAAGGTCGCGACGCCCGCCGGTACGGTCGATCTCGGCCGCGCGCCGGCCTCGGCGGCCGGTCCGGACCTGCGTGAGCTGTTCTCCGGATCGGAGGGCACCCTCGGCATCATCACCGAGGTGACGCTGCGGGTGCATCCCGTCCCGGAGACCATCGGTTATCAGGCGTGGTCGTTCCCCGATTTCGCGACCGGCGCGGACGCGCTGCGCACCGTCGTGCAGAATGGCGCCGCGCCGACCGTGCTGCGGCTGTCGGACGAGGCCGAGACCGGGCTGAATCTGGCTCGATCCGGCGATATCGGCGGCGCCCCGGTGACAGGCTGCCTGGCGGTGACCACCTACGAGGGCACCGCCGCCCACGTGGCCGCGCGCAGTGCGGAGGCGAGTGCGCTCCTGACCGCGGCCGGCGGCACCGCCCTCGGCGAGCAACCGGCCCGGGAATGGGAACACGGCCGCTTCGCCGCCCCCTACCTGCGCGATGCCCTGCTCGATATCGGGGTGCTGTGCGAAACCCTCGAGACCGCGACCAGCTGGTCGAATGTCTCGCGGCTCAAGGGGGCGGTCACCTCGGCCCTCACCGACACGCTCGGCGCGCAGGGCACTCCCGCGCTGGTGATGTGTCATATCTCGCACACCTATGCCACCGGGGCCTCGCTCTACTTCACCGTGGTCGCCAAACAGGCCGACGATCCGCTGGCGCAGTGGGCGCAGGCCAAGCGCGCCGTCGGCGATGCCATCGTCGCGAACGGGGGCACCATCACCCATCACCACGCCGTCGGCGCCGACCACCGGCCCTGGATGACCGACGAGATCGGTGATCTCGGCGCCCGCGTCCTGCGCGCGGTGAAGGAGGCGGTCGACCCGGTGGGAATCCTCAATCCCGGCAAGCTGATTCCGTGAGCACGAATCCGGTCCGCTCGGTCGCACTGGTGACCAATCCGCATTCCGGACACGGGCGCGGTCTGGCGGCGGCCGCGGCGGCCGCGGCCCATTTCGCCGAGCGTGATGTGCGGGTGCGCGAGATCCGCGGTGCCGATGCGGCCGAAACCATTCGCCTCGTACGGGATTCGATCTCGGGCGCCGACCGTCCCGACGCGGTGGTGTGCGCCGGTGGCGACGGTCTGGTCTGTGTCACGCTGCAGGCCATCGCCGGAACCGGGGTGCCACTGGGATTGCTGCCCGGTGGCACCGGTAACGACCTGGCCCGTGAGCTGGGCGTGCCCGACGACGATCCGCGCGCCGCCGCCGATATCGTGCTGGGCGGCTCGATCCGGACCATCGACCTGGGCTCGGTCCGATCCACTCCCGATCCGGGGCATCCGCACGGCTGGCCCGAGGCGATCGGATCCGGTGCGGCCGCGGCGCCGATGCGCTTCGCCACCGTCGCCGGTACCGGTTTCGACGCGCGAGTCACGCTGCGCGCCAATCGAATGCGCCGTCCGAAGGGATCGCTGCGCTATTCCTTCGCCGCCGTGCCGGAACTGCTCGGCACGCTCGGGGTGCCGTACCGCGTCGAACTGTCCGGAGAACCGGGCGGGGCGGGCGACCGGGTGTTCGAGACCGAAGCGGTGATGGTGGCGGTCGGCAACACCCGCACCTACGGCGGCGGAATGCTCATCTGTCCCGATGCGGTCGTCGACGACGGCCTGCTCGACCTCACCGTCGTCGGTGCGATGTCCAGGCTGCAGATGATCCGGATGCTGCCCGCGCTGGCAGCGGGTAAGCGCATCGAACATCCGGCGGTGGGGCACTATCGTGCCCGTGCGATCACCCTGACCGCCGCGGTTCCGGTGACCGCCGACGGGGACCCGGCCGGCCGGTTGCCCGCCACCTTCCGCGTCGAACCGGGGGCACTGGACGTGCTGGTGCCCTGAGCGACTCGTTCCGGGCGCTCGGGCGACGGTGTTGCGGTGGTTGAATCTGCGAGCAGGCTGAGAGGCAAACCCGCACCTGCACAATGGATTCGGGCGAAAGCTGAGAATTCCATATGGATTGGTGTATGCCGCCGGTATCGGCGGTAGTCTCGAAGACGTGGGCGGGGTTTTCGATGTCCCTCATCCGTCGAAAGCCCCGCCCTACATCTCTGCCCGCCATCTCTGCCCGCCCGGTCGTTCGCGTCGCCGGCGCGGCGCGCGACCAGGGTCGTGTCGAGGCTCGTCACCCAACTCCGTAGAATCGCACGGTGACCAGCGCAGCCCCTGATAACTCGCGAAATCGTGCCGACGCCCTACCGAAGAGCTGGAACCCCGGCGAGGTAGAGGCCGACTTGTACGAGCGCTGGGTAGCGGCCGGTTACTTCACCGCCGACCCGGCCAGTGACAAGCCGCCCTATTCGATCGTGCTGCCCCCGCCCAACGTCACCGGCAATCTGCACATGGGCCACGCCTTCGATCACACCCTGATGGACCTGCTCACCCGCCGCAAGCGGATGCAGGGCTACGAGGTGCTGTGGCTGCCCGGTATGGACCACGCCGGTATCGCCACCCAGAACGTGGTCGAGAAGCAGCTCGCCGCCGACGGCAAGACCAAGGAAGATTTCGGCCGCGAACTGTTCGTCGACAAGGTCTGGGACTGGAAGCGCGAATCCGGCGGCGCCATCCAGGGCCAGATGCGGCGCCTGGGAGACGGCGTGGACTGGAGTCGCGACCGTTTCACCATGGACGAGGGACTGTCCCGCGCGGTGCAGACCATCTTCAAGCGCCTCTACGACGCCGGCCTGATCTACCGGGCCGAGCGGTTGGTGAACTGGTCGCCGACGCTCGAGACGGCGATCTCCGATGTCGAGGTGAAATACGAGGACGTCGAGGGCGAACTCGTCTCGCTGCGCTACGGCTCGCTCAACGACGACGAACCGCACGTCATCGTGGCCACCACCCGCGTGGAGACCATGCTCGGCGATACCGCGGTGGCGGTGCACCCCGAGGACGAGCGATACAGCGCGCTGATCGGCACCACCGTCTACCACCCGATCACCGGCCGTCAGATCCCGATCGTCGCCGACGACTACGTCGATCCCGAATTCGGTTCCGGCGCAGTGAAGATCACCCCGGCGCACGACCCCAACGACTTCGAGATCGGCCTGCGGCACAACCTGCCGATGCCGACCATCATGGACAAGACCGGCAAGATCGCCGACACCGGAACCGAATTCGACGGAATGGACCGGTTCGAGGCGCGGGTCAAGATTCGCGAGCGGCTGGCCGAAGAGGGGCGCATCGTCGCCGAGAAGCGCCCGTACGTGCACAGTGTCGGCCATTCGGAACGATCCGGTGAGCCGATCGAACCGCGCCTGTCGATGCAGTGGTGGGTGAAGGTCGAGTCGCTGGCCAAATCGGCCGGTGACGCCGTGCGCAACGGCGCGGTGAAGATCTACCCCGCCTCCCAGGAACCGCGCTGGTTCGACTGGGTCGACAACATGCACGACTGGTGCATCTCGCGGCAGCTGTGGTGGGGCCACCGGATCCCGATCTGGTACGGCCCCGAGGGCGAGATCCTGTGTGTCGGCCCGGACGAGCAGGCGCCCGAGGGCTGGGTGCAGGATCCCGACGTCCTCGATACCTGGTTCTCCTCGGGACTGTGGCCCTTCTCGACCATGGGCTGGCCCGACGCGACGCCGGAACTGATCAAGTTCTATCCGACCAGCGTGCTGGTCACCGGCTACGACATCCTGTTCTTCTGGGTGGCTCGGATGATGATGTTCGGCATGTTCGTCTCCGACGACCCGGTGATCGCGGCCGGTAAGGATCCGAAACAGGAGCAGGTCCCGTTCGGAGACGTCTTCCTGCACGGCCTCATCCGCGACGAATTCGGCCGCAAGTACTCCAAGTCCAAGGGCATCGGCGTCGACCCGCTGCTGTGGATCGACGAATACGGTGCCGACGCAACGCGATTCACCCTCGCCCGCGGCGCCCAGCCCGGCAGCGATCTGTCCGTGGGCCCGCCGCATGTGCAGGCGTCGCGCAACTTCATCACGAAGCTGTTCAACGCCAGCAAGTTCGCGCTCATGAACGGCGCGGCACCCGGTGAGCTGCCGGAGCGGTCCACCCTCACCGATACCGACCGCTGGATCCTGGACCGGCTCGACGAGGTGCGCGCCGAGGTCGACGCGTCCTTCGAGCGCTACGAATTCGGCAAGGCCTGCGAGGCGCTGTACCACTTCGCCTGGGACGAATTGTGCGACTGGTACCTGGAATCGGCCAAGGTGCAGTTCGCGGAATCCGAGGAGCGCGCCGCGAGCACCCGGGTGGTGCTCGGCAACGTGCTCGATTCGGTGCTGCGGCTGCTGCATCCCGCGATCCCGTTCGTCACCGAATCGCTGTGGCAGGCCCTCACCGCGGGTGGTGCGGGTGCGTCGCTGGTGATCGCCGACTGGCCGCGGGCGAGCAGCGTCGGCACCGATACCGTTGCGGCACAGCGCATCGCGGACCTGCAGAAGCTGGTCACCGAGATTCGCCGCTTCCGCAGCGATCAGGGACTGACCGATAAGCAGAAGGTCGCCGCCAAGCTGAACGGCATCGACACCGCCGATCTCGTCGGCCAGCGGGGTGAGATCGCGAGCCTGGCCCGGCTCACCGAACCGGATGCCGACTTCGCCGCCACCGCCGCGGTGGAGGTGCGACTGTCCGGCGCCACCGTCACCGTCGAACTGGACACCTCCGGCGCGGTCGACCTGGATGCCGAGCGCCGCCGGTTGGAGAAGGACCTCGCCGCCGCGCAGAAGGACCTCGCCGCCACCACCGCCAAACTCGGCAACGAGGCATTCCTGGCCAAGGCTCCCGAGAACGTGGTCGACAAGATCCGGACCCGGCGCGAGGTCGCCGAATCCGAGGTGACGCGGATCGGCGCGCGGCTGGCGCAGATCGCGGAGTCGGCGGCGAAGAAGTGACCGGCGACGACCCGCTGACCACCGGCCCCTCGCCGGTGGATCTCGCCGAGATGGCGCTGGTCGAAGCCGAACTCGACCAGCGCTGGGGCGAGACGAAGATCGAACCGTCGCTCACCCGCATCGCCACGCTGATGGATCTGCTCGGCTCGCCGCAGCAGAGCTATCCGGCCATCCACATCGCCGGAACCAACGGCAAGACCTCGGTCACCCGCATGGTGGATGCGCTGCTCACCGCGCTGCACCGGCGCACCGGGCGGTTCACCAGCCCGCATCTGCAGCTGGCCACCGAACGCATCGCCATCGACAACGCGCCCATCACGCCCGCGCGCTATGTGGAGCTCTACCGGGAGCTGCTGCCGTACATCGAGATGATCGACGTGCGCTCGGCCGAGGGCGCACTCGGCGGCGGGCCCGGACCGCGGATGAGCAAGTTCGAGGTGCTCGTCGCGATGGCCTACGCGGCCTTCGCCGAAGCGCCGGTCGATGTCGCGGTCGTCGAAACCGGAATGGGCGGCACCTGGGATGCCACCAACGTGATCGACGGCCAGGTCGCGGTGATCACTCCGATCGGCCTGGACCACACCGACTATCTCGGCCCCGACCTGGCCTCCATCGCCGGGGAGAAGGCCGGGATCATCAAGAAGTCACCGCAGGATCTGCTGATCCCGCGCGACACCGTCGCGATCATCGCCGAGCAGGAACCCGAGGCGATGGAGGTGCTGCTGCGCCGGACGGTCGACGCCGATGCCGCGGTCGCCCGTGCCGGTTCGGAATTCCGGCTGCTCTCCCGGCGGGTCGCCATCGGCGGGCAGGTACTGGAGATTCAGGGACTCGGCGGGGTGTACGACGAGATCTTCCTGCCGTTGCACGGCGAACACCAGGCCCACAACGCGGCGCTGGCACTGGCCGCGGTGGAAGCGTTCTTCGGCGCGGGTGCGCAAAAGCAGCTCGACATCGAGGCCGTCCGGGCGGGCTTCGCGGCGGCGGTCAGCCCGGGCCGGATGGAGCGAATGCGCAACGCGCCCACCATCTTCATCGACGCCGCGCACAACCCGGCTGGTGCCCGGGCCCTGGCCGCGACCCTGACCAGCGAATTCGATTTCCGGAAACTGGTCGGCGTGGTGGGGGTGCTGCAGGACAAGGACGCGGCCGGAATCCTGGCCGCACTGGAACCCGTTCTCGACGAGATCGTGGTCACCACCAACGGCTCGCCACGAGCCCTCGGCGTCGACGAACTCGCGGATCTGGCCGTCCAGCGCTTCGGTGACGAACGAGTCGTCACCGCGAACAGCCTCGCCGACGCGGTCGAGACCGCCACCGCGATCGCCGAGGAAGCGGGCGACTCCGGCGAACCGGTCTCGGGCGCCGGCATCGTGGTCACCGGCTCGGTCGTCACCGCGGGCGCGGCGCGCTCACTGTTCGGGAAGACCCCCGCGTGAGCGCGCGGGCCGGAGGCGGTAGCTTGCGTGACCGCGGGGCGGGCATCATGGTTTCGAGGAGGCAACGTGGGTAGCCAGAACGAGACGCGCGACGGCGAGAACGGTGCGCCCGGAGGCGTCCCGGCACCCGCCACCGACCCGTGGAAGGGCTTCCGCGGCGTAATGGCCGGCGCCCTGGTACTCGAGGCCATCACCGTTCTGCTGGCGCTGCCGGTTGTCGGCGCCGTCGGCGGCGGGCTGAGCTGGTGGTCGGTGACCTATCTGGTGGGACTCGCCGTGCTGATGTTCGCCGGCTCCGGCATGCAGCGGCGTTCCTGGGCGGTGCCGTTCAACCTCGGTCTCCAGATCCTCGTGCTGGCAGGCGGATTCATCCACTTGTCGATCCTGATCATCGGTGTCGTCTTCCTCGCCGTGTGGATCTTCATCATGGTGCTGCGCTCCGATGTCAAACGGCGCATCGACCAGGGACTACTGCCCAGCCAGCGGATGCAGGGCTCGTCCTGACGGCTCGGTTCGGAGTTCCGCGAGGTCGCCGGTTAGAGTGTCGCCGTGACTGAGCAGACGTTGGTACTCATCAAGCCGGACGGCGTGGCCCGTGGCCTGGTTGGTGAGATCATCACCCGCATCGAACGCAAAGGCCTGAAGATCGCGGCCCTCAAGCTCGAGCAGGTTTCCGAGGACCTCGCCGCCTCCCACTACGCCGAACACGCCGACAAGCCGTTCTACGGCTCGCTGATCGAGTTCATCACCTCCGGTCCGGTCGTCGCGGCCATCCTCGAGGGCCCGCGCGCCATCGCCGCCTTCCGGCAGCTCGCCGGCGGCACCGATCCCGTCGACAAGGCCGTCCCCGGCAGCATCCGCGGCGACTACGCCCTGGAAACCCAGTTCAACCTCGTCCACGGCTCCGATTCACCCGAATCCGCGAAGCGGGAAATCGCGCTCTGGTTCTGAGCCGTCATTTCCGGCCTCGCTCGCTCGGCGGGTTCGCGGCCCCTCGGGCTCTGCGCTGAGGCACCGCCTACGCCACGGCACCTCAGCGCAGAGCCGGCCCGCGAACCGGTCGCTCGTAGGACTGGCTCCGTGCTGTGGGAGTCGGGTGTGGAGGTCCGGCGCTCATGCCTTCTCGTCGTGTAGCGGGCTCGTTCCCAGCAGCCGCCGGTCGACACCGGTGTGGCGGCTGTCCCGGACGGAGAAATACCTACTCAGGTGTAGTAACGCGGCGCCGGGGACGGAGTGGAATCGGCCCGGGGGAACGCCGATGGCGAACCTGTGGCGCCGGGTATGGGATACTGACATCGGATGTACTCGACGCCTTCCTATCGAGGCAGGTGGCGAGCGCAACCGAATGGCATCGCGGCTCGACGCCGATCATCGCTGCCCCGGACGGTTACAAGACTCGGCTGTCCGGCGGCACGCTGGATGAGCGCTCGAGCTCCGATGTGAAGCCAACAGCCAGGCGCCGCGTGACCAGTTAGCCCGAACGACGTACGACATGGTGATAACCGGGCACGCGGGGCGAGACCATCAGACCTTGCGCCCACCGGCGTGAGGCGAGCGGACAGCGCCCCCGCGTCGGCCGCGTCACTCTCGTACGAGTGGGACGCGCCCGGGGGCCCGAGGAGATTTCGTGGCCGATCAAGAGCCGCAAGGAACGTCGCAGACCAATGGTGATTCCACCTCCAATGGGGTGGCCGGGGCAGGGGAGGCGCCGCAGTTGCCGGAACGAATCCGGGTGCACGCATTGGCGAAGCTCCTGGGAACAACCAGCAAACGTATCCTTGCTCACCTGACAGAACTGGGCGCCGAAGCCCGTAGTGCTCAATCCAGCCTGGACCGGACCGTCGCGGAGTCCGTCCGGGACGCGCTGGTACCGCAGGAGCCCTCCACCGAACCGGCCGCCGTCGAACCACCGGCGAGTGCCGCGGCCCCCGCCGAGCAGGCCCCCACCGCGCCGGCCCCGGCCGCGAGCGAATCCTCCGCGAATGTCGCCGAGGCCGCGCCCGCCGCGCTCCCGGTGCCGGAACCGGTAGCCGCCGCGGAGCCGGCTGCGGTGCCCGAATCGGCTGCCGCCGCCGAGACCCCCGCCGAGACCGCCGAGGCCGAGAGCGCGGCGCCGCACACTTCGCTGTTCACCAGCCCCTTCCGTCCGTCCTCGGCCCAGCCCGAGCCGGTGGTCTTCGAGGCGGCGAGCATCGCGGCCGCACCGCTGTTCCTGCCGCCGGACGCCGCGGCGGCTCAGGAGGAGCGGCGTAAGCGTCGGGCCGAGCGTGAGGCCAAGGCCGCCGAATCCGTGACGCCCGAACCCGTGGTCGAGGAGACTCCGGCCGCGCCGAAGGCGCCCGCCGCCCCCGAGTCCGAGACCGAATCCGAGGCCGAGATCGAGGCCGAGGCCGAATCCGGCGCGGACTGGGACGAGGAACAATCGCGTGACGAGCAAGAGGACGGCGGCCGTTCCCGGCGCCGCCGCCGCGGTCGCCGCGGACGGGGCCGTGGCCGGGGCGAACAGCACGCCGATCACGACTCCGACGACGAGTCCGAGGACGAGGACACCGATTCGCACGCCGAATCCGGTGATTCGACCGAGGACAGCGGCGCCGAGCAGACCGAGGACACCGAGGACGAGGGCGCCTCGACGTCGGACGGTTCGACCCGTCGCCGTCGGCGCCGTCGTCGCCGCAAGGCCGGAGAGGACAACGAATCCGAGCCCTCGGACGACGATCCGCCGAATACGGTCGTGCACGAGCGGGAACCGCGCAACAAGCGCCGCGCGGTCGACGAGGTGCAGGGCATCAGCGGCTCGACCCGGCTCGAAGCCAAGCGCCAGCGCCGCCGTGACGGCCGCGAAGCCGGTCGCCGCCGCCCGCCGATCCTGACCGAATCGGAATTCCTGGCCCGTCGTGAGGCGGTCGACCGGGTCATGGTGGTCCGGGAGAAGTCCTTCCCCGCCGCCGGCGAGCACTCGCATTCCGGTGCGACCACCCAGGTCGCGGTCCTCGAGGACAACATCCTCGTCGAGCATTTCGTCACCAACACCGGCACCGCGTCCATGGTCGGCAATGTCTACCTGGGCAAGGTGCAGAACGTGCTGCCCAGCATGGAGGCGGCGTTCGTCGACATCGGCCGCGGCCGCAACGGCGTGCTGTACGCCGGCGAGGTGAACTGGGAGGCCGCCGGGCTCGGCGGTAAGGAACGCAAGATCGAGCAGGCGCTCAAACCCGGCGATACCGTGCTGGTGCAGGTCAGCAAGGATCCGGTCGGGCACAAGGGTGCCCGGCTGACCACGCAGATCAGCCTGGCCGGGCGTTTCCTGGTCTACGTCCCGGGCGGGACCTCGACCGGGATCAGCCGCAAACTGCCCGATACCGAGCGCAAGCGGCTCAAGGAGATCCTGCGCGATATCGTCCCGCAGGATGCCGGGGTGATCATCCGCACCGCGTCCGAGGGGGTCAGCGAGACCGAGCTCGCTCGCGACGTCGAGCGGTTGCAGGCTACCTGGAAGACCATCGAGAAGCAGGCCGAGCACGGGTCCGGTGCGCCGAAGACCCTGTACGAGGAGCCCGACCTGCTGGTCAAGGTCGTCCGTGACCTGTTCAACGAGGACTTCTCGAAGCTGGTCATCGAGGGTGATCGGGCCTGGACGACGGTGGAGAACTACGTTCGCACCGTCGCGCCGGACATGCTGGCCCGTGTCGAGCGCTACGACAACGCCGGCGGTGGTGTCGATGTCTTCGGTAGCCTGCGCATCGACGAGCAACTGGCGAAGGCTCTGGACCGCAAGGTGTGGCTGCCCTCCGGCGGCACCCTGGTCATCGACCGCACCGAGGCGATGACGGTGATCGATGTCAACACCGGCAAGTTCACCGGCTCCGGTGGTAGCAATCTGGAGGAGACGGTCACCCGCAACAACCTCGAGGCCGCCGAGGAGATCGTGCGGCAGATGCGGTTGCGCGATATCGGCGGCATGATCGTCGTCGACTTCATCGACATGGTGCTCGAGTCCAACCGGGATCTCGTCCTGCGCCGGCTCACCGAAAGTCTGGGTCGCGACCGTACGCGCCATCAGGTTTCGGAGGTGACCTCGCTCGGACTCGTGCAGATGACTCGCAAGAAGCTGGGCACGGGGCTGGTCGAGGCGTTCTCCACGACCTGTGAGCACTGCCACGGTCGCGGCATCATCGTGCACAACTATCCGGTCGAGACCGCACCCTCCGAAGAGGGCGGCTCGGGCCGTCGCGAGGGCCGTCGCCGCCGCAAGGACAAGGAACGCGATAAGGACAAGCCGCAGCAGGCTCCCGCGGCGACGGTCGCCGAGCCCGTGGACTCGCATCACGAGGAGGAGGCGGCCGCGAAGCGGGCGCATCCGGTGGCGCTCGCCATGGCGGCCCACCACGGCGACGAGGAGCCGGTCGAGGGCGAGTCCGAGGTCGCGGGGACCGAAGCGGACGCGGACTCGGAGGCCGCAGAGGCCGCAACCTCGGGCAGTGCGCAACCGGTAGCCACCGCGGCGGTGACCGGCGGTTCCGAGGCCGCGCAGACCGGGTCCGCACCGTCGGATGCCGCTGTTGCCGAGACCGGTGCGTCCGCGAGGTCGAAGGGTGCGACCTCCCGCAGGCGCGGACGCAACGGCACGGCCGTCGACCGCGCCGCCGAATCCGGTCGGCGGACCGACGAGCCGCGCGACACGGAGCAGCCCGCGCCGGCCGCCGAGACGAGCGCAGCCGCGTCGTCGAGCGCGGAGGTCGCGGCACCCGCGCCTCGGCGCGGACGTCGCCGGGTGGCCCGTACCACCGCGGCCCTGTCCACCACGGACAGCCAGGGTTCGGTATTCGTGCTCTCCGACAGCGAACAGGACAGCGCGCCGAAGTTCAGCCTCGACGACATCGCCGCACCGGAGGTGACGCCCCGTACCCGCACCCGTCGCCGCACCGCCGGCCGGGCAGCGGGCGCCCCGGAGACGCCGAACTGATCCGGGCGGTCATCGAACAGTAGTGAATGCCCCGCTCGACATGGGCGGGGCATTCACGCGCCACCACCGCCCCGGTTTGTGCGCCGGGACTTCATCTCGTGCGCGGCAAACCCGTTCCGGGTGGAATCACCTGTGCGGAGCGAGGCCGGACAAACACAACCCCGGTTTGGTGACGGGGGTGGCGGTCCTGTAATCTTGGTCAGTCGCTGCCCGGTGACAGCACTGCGCTGTCGCGAGATCCGGCTCTAGACGAGCTCTCCGGTGCGGAACGTAGCGCCGAGGCGGCGGCGACTATCAGACCAGTCGTACGGCGGCTTCCGGTGTCCACCGGTCGGCGGCCGTACGAACAGAGTGCCGATGCACTAGTTGAGGAAAGAGGGCAGCCGACCGATGGCAACGTACGCGATCGTCAAGACCGGCGGAAAGCAGTACAAGGTCGCGGTCGGTGACCTGGTGAAGGTCGAGAAGATCGAGGGTGAACCGGGCACGGCCGTATCGCTGTCGCCGGTGCTGGTGGTTGACGGCGCCGAGCTGACTACCGATGCCGACAAGCTGGCCAAGGTTTCGGTGTCCGCCGAAGTGGTCGAGCAGACCAAGGGCCCGAAGATCCGGATCCACAAGTTCAAGAACAAGACCGGCTACCACAAGCGTCAGGGCCACCGTCAGAAGCTGACGGTCCTGAAGGTCACCGGCATCAAGTAATTTCGACCTAGCGAAACCACCCGGTTTCGAATCGAGGAGTTTTCAGCCATGGCACATAAGAAGGGTGCGTCCAGCTCTCGCAACGGTCGCGATTCCAATTCCCAGCGGCTCGGTGTGAAGCGCTTCGGCGGCCAGGCCGTCAAGGCCGGTGAGATCCTGGTTCGCCAGCGCGGAACCCACTTCCACCCCGGCGTCAACGTCGGCCGTGGCGGTGACGACACACTGTTCGCCCTCGAGGCGGGCGCGGTCCAGTTCGGCACCAAGCGTGGCCGCAAGACCGTCAACATCGTGGTACCGGAGCCGGCGCAGGCCTGAGCCGCGCCGGAGCCTTCTCCACACACTCTTCGAAGCGGGCCAGGGTTTAGCAGATAAACCCTGGCCCGTTCGCCGTTTCGGGAGGCTCACCACCACCGTCCACCGAATCAGAGGTCCAGCAGCCATGTCCAAATTCATCGATCGTGTGGTGCTGCACGTGCGCGCCGGTAAGGGCGGCCACGGCTGCGCTTCGGTGCATCGCGAGAAGTACAAGCCGCTCGGCGGACCGGATGGCGGTAACGGCGGTAACGGCGGGGATGTGATCCTCGAGGTCGATCCGAATGTGCACACCCTGCTGGACTTCCACTTCCATCCGCACGCCAAGGCCGGCAACGGCAAACCGGGCGAGGGTGGTAATCGCGACGGTAAGCAGGGCGGCGAACTGCTGCTGAGGGTGCCCGACGGCACCGTGGTCATCGGTGCCGACGGCACGGTGCTGGCCGATCTGGTCGGCGCCGGCACCCGCTTCATCGCGGCCCGGGGCGGCCGGGGCGGTCTCGGCAACGCGGCGCTGGTGTCGCGGGCCCGTAAGGCTCCCGGATTCGCGCTGCTGGGCGAGGAGGGGGAGGAGCGCGAGCTCGTCCTCGAGCTGAAGTCCGTGGCCGATGTCGGTCTGGTGGGATTCCCCTCGGCGGGTAAGTCGTCGCTGGTATCGGTGCTGTCGGCCGCCAAGCCCAAGATCGCCGATTACCCGTTCACCACCTTGGTGCCCAATCTCGGTGTCGTGTCCAGTGGTGACACCACTTTCACCGTGGCCGATGTGCCGGGCTTGATCCCGGGCGCCAGCGATGGGCGCGGCCTGGGCCTGGATTTCCTGCGTCATCTCGAGCGGTGTGCGGTGCTGGCGCATGTAGTCGATTGCGCGACACTGGAACCCGGGCGTGACCCCGTATCCGATGTGGACGCGCTCGAGGCCGAGCTGGCGGCTTATCGCCCGGCGCTGGCGGCCGATGCCGGTCTCGGTGATCTGGCCGACCGGCCGCGCGTGGTGATCCTCAACAAGGCCGATATCCCCGACGGCGCCGAGCTGGCCGAAATGGTCGCCCCCGAGTTCGCCGAGCGTGGCTGGCCGGTGTTCACCATCTCCGCGGTGAGCCGGGAAGGGCTGCGGCCGTTGACATTCGCGCTGGCGGATATGGTGCGTCAGTATCGCGAGGACCATCCGAAGGCGGCGCCGAAGCGTCCGGTGATCCGGCCGGTGGTGGCGGGAGAGTCCGCGTTCACCGTCGTCTCCGATCCGGAGGTCGAGGGCGGTTTCATCGTGCGCGGCGAACGGCCCGAACGCTGGGTGCGCCAAACACAATTCGACAACGACGAGGCCGTGGGCTATCTCGCCGACCGCCTGGCGCGCCTCGGCGTGGAGGACGAGCTGGTGCGGCAGGGTGCGGTACCCGGCGCCGAGGTCACCATCGGTGATGTGAGCTTCGAGTGGGAGCCGCAGATTTCCGCCGGTGTCGATATGGTGATGACCGGGCGCGGCACCGATCCGCGCCTGGACCAGACCGACCGCATCTCCGCGGCCGAGCGCAAGCACGCCTCACGGGTGCGCCGCGGCCTGGTGTCGGAGGACGAGGACCAGCCGTGACGGCCCGTCACACCGGATCGACCGGTGGGGGCGGGCGACCACAGACCCGGTAGTCGTGCGTCACGGCCAGGTGGCGTTTCTAGTGAGTGAGTGCTGTTGTGACACAGGTGGATTCTGAGCAGGAGCGGATTTCGACGCGGCAGGCCATCCGGACGGCGCGCAGTGTCGTCGTCAAGATCGGCTCGTCGGCGCTGACCAGTCTCGAGGGCGGACTCGACAATGCCCGGCTGGACAAGCTCGCCGAGGCGATCGAGGCGCGGATGCGGGCGGGCTCCGATGTCGTGGTGGTGTCCTCGGGGGCGATCGGCGCCGGGATTTCGCCGCTCGGGTTATCCGCTCGGCCAAGGGATCTCGCTACCAAGCAGGCCGCGGCCAGTGTCGGTCAGCTGGCGCTGGCCCACGCCTGGGGCACCTCTTTCGCGCGCTTCGGTCGCGTCGTCGGGCAAGTTCTGCTGACCGCGGGCGACTTCGCCCGTCGTGAACACCACCGCAACGCGCAGCGGACCCTCGACCGCCTGCGGGCGCTGCACGCGGTCGCGGTGGTCAACGAGAACGACACCATCGCGACCGACGAGATCCGTTTCGGTGACAACGACCGGCTCGCCGCGTTGGTGGCGCATCTGGTCGGCGCGGACGCCCTGGTGCTGCTATCGGATGTCGACGGCCTCTACGACGGTGACCCGCGCAAGGGCGGGGCGACGTTCATCCCCGAGGTACGCGGCAGCGCCGATCTGGACGGCGTGATCGCCGGCAGCGGTGGTGCGCTGGGCACCGGCGGGATGGCGTCGAAATTGTCGGCGGCGCGCCTGGCCGCCGATGCCGGTGTGCCGGTGCTGCTGGCCGCCGCCGCGGAGGCGGCGGACGCTCTCGCGGATGCCACGGTCGGTACCGCCTTCGCCGCGCGCTCCTCGCGGTTGTCCGCCCGCAAGTTCTGGGTACGGCATGCCGCCGACAGTCGCGGCGCCGTACATCTGGACGCCGGGGCCGTGAAGGCGGTCGCCGCCTCCCGCCGCTCGCTGCTGGCCGCCGGAATCACCGGGGTGAAGGGCCGTTTCCACGGTGGTGACGTGGTCGATCTGCTCGCTCCGGACGGCCGGGTGGTGGCCCGGGGCGTCGTCGAATACGACAGCACCGAACTGGAATCCATGATCGGCCGTTCCACGTCGGAACTGCCGGACGGTATGCAGCGACCGGTCATCCACGCCGACGACCTGGTAAAGGTCTGAGCGGACTCGCCTCGGCGCCGCGGGCCGCCGGTGTGGTTGTCCCGCAGTCTTGTTCGAGTCGACGCCGCTGAGTGATCCGCCGGTCAGCCCGGTGGCGACACACCCGGTTGATCGGGAGTCGTCGGGGTGTTGTGGTCCGGGATCGGGCCGGTGATGCCGGGCTGGCCGTCCTGGTCGGTGAGCGGCGGGGTCCCCGGGCTCGGTGGTTGCGACGGTGCCGCGGGCGCCGGGGTGGCGGGGGGCGCGGGAGCCGGTGCGGGACCGGGGGTTTGGCTCGGCGCCGGTGCGGGAGTGGTCGTCGGCGGTGGTGGTTCTGGCGTCGGCGCCGGCCCGGGGTTGTTCGGTGTGGGCGCCGGCGGTGTGGGTTGCGCGGTCGTCGGTGCCGGGGGCGTGGGGCTCGGGGCGGTGGACGTGGGTGGCTCGGGCGCGGTGGGTGGCGTATCCGCAGGTGCCGGCCCGGTCGGGGGTTCGGCCGACTGTGGCCGGTCGTTCGCCCTGGGGGCGGTCGGGCGTGGTCCAGGATCGACCGGATCGGGTGCGGCCGGAAGTCGGGGGACTCGGCTGCCAGCGGTGGAATAGGCGGGTTTGTAGATCATGTTCATCGTCAGGATGGCCTCCTGGCGCATGACCTCCTCCGCGATCCGGGCGTCGAGGACGTGGGCCGCTTCCAGGGCGCGGGCGATGGCGCCGACCGGACCGCTGTCGCCGGGTGGTGGGACCGCGAGCTTGACCGCTTCGGCCGCTCCGGCGACGGCGCCCAGGCGCGCGCCGACCTCCGCGAAGA
Organism: Nocardia spumae; assembly: GCF_020733635.1. NCBI lineage: Bacteria > Bacillati > Actinomycetota > Actinomycetes > Mycobacteriales > Nocardiaceae > Nocardia > Nocardia spumae. Next base: position 2,056,661 of record NZ_JAJFZL010000001.1, read on the forward strand.
CCGCGGCCAGTTCGTCGACCGACGCGGCGAAACTGCGCGCGCTCGCGGCCGCCGCCTCGGCGGCCGCGCCCTGCCAGCCCGCGGCATCGATGGTGCGTTCGGCGTGGGACCGGGTGACCGGCATCGAACTGGTGAGGGTGGCGGCCCCCTCCAGCCAGATCAGTGACGCCTGCAGGATCTCACCCGCGTCGATCTTCTCGGTGCCCGTGTGAATCTGCTCATGCGTCATGGACTCGAAATGTTCCATCGCGCTCACATATTCGGGATCGGTATGGGAAGGGGCCGGGCCGTAACGGAATTCGGCGCTCATCGCGAGATTCCCGCCGAGACCGCCCGCAGCGCGGCCGCGTGCGCGCTGTCGGCCTCCTCGTAGAGCCCGGCACTGGTGAGGAACGCTTCCTTCATGCGATAGGAGGCCGCGATGTAGTGGTCGAGCAGTGCGGCCGCGTCGCGGGCCTTGCGCCCGAATCCGGCCTGCAACTGTTCGGCCGAGAAGAATCCGCCGAAGCCGTCGAGCTGGGAGACCGAATCCAGGCGCTGCTGCAGTTCGCGCAGCCGGTCGGCCTGTTGCTGATAGATCTCGGCACAGCTGCGGGCGGCGGCCGGATCGAAGGTGACGGTTCCGCCGCGCGCCGCCTGCAGGAACCCGGCGATATCGGCCTGGCTGGTCTCGATCGTCATGCGCACCCCTGAGATCGGTCGGTACGAACCAGCCTAATGGGTCGGTGCCGTCCAGGCGCCGCCGGAGCACGGCCCGCGGTGCCGCCGGTGGCGCGGCTCAGCGGGGAATGCGTTTCTGCAGATGCGTTCCGATCTGCAGCCGATCGGCGGGTACGATGTGGACCTCGTCGCCCGCCTTGAGTAGATAGCGCCCGTCCTCGGCGACATCGATCCACGTGTAATACAGCGGCGCGGGCGGCGTGGCCCGATCCAGTCCGGCCTCGATCCGGATATGTCCCTCGGCGGTGTGCGGCTTGAGCAGCAGGCGGCGGATCCGGGGTGCGGGCTGGGGTGCCGGACGGGAGCGATCCTCGTCACGGACCGCGTTCGAGGGCGCCGAACGGGCCGGCTCGCCGCCCGCGGGGCAGTCGGGCAGCAGTGCGGCGATCCGGGCGCCCAGTTTGGCGGTGTGGCCGATGGACACTCGGATGGGCCCGCCGAAGCCCGGCGTACGGCCGGGTTCCTGGACGGCGAGGACGGCGTGGTCGTAGATCGCGGCCCCGACCGCGCGAATCTCGCTGCCGGGCGTATGCGCACCGCCGATCGCGACGACCCTGGTGTGCGGTGCGGCGAGGATACGCAGACAGGCGGACAGATCGGGGTCCGCGCCGAGCGGCAACCGAGTGTCGAGTTGCTTACGCAGGTTCGTCGCCTCGTCCTCGGTGCGGGGAGTTTCGAGGATACGCAGTGGGAACGGATGGCGATCGAGATCGGTTTCGCGCCAGATGTGCGCGAACTCGTCCGGTGTGAATGACCAACTCACGCCGATTTTCACCCTCCACCGATCGTCGCCGGACTCACCGTAGCGTAAACCGCGGACCCGGCGACCGGCTAGCCGATCTTGTTCCGAATTCGGTTAACACCGGCGAGCGCGGCCGGTATATCGAGACAACGCCGGGGTGATCGCCTGCTCACCTCGGCATTTCGAATGCCTGACGCACAGTAATTCGAAACGATTACATTTCAGATCAACCGTAACGAACTCTGCGATGCGACCGCGGGCGGGCGCGCGGTCACGATGACAGGAGAGCTGGTGCACGGATCCGACACGGGTCTTGCCGAATCGGCCGCGACCGCGGCCACCGGCGGCGGGAAGGCGGCCGGATTGCGCCGGTTGCGCGACGCGGAGTTGCCGGTGCCGGACTGGCTGGTCGTCGAGCCGGATCTGTTCGACGAGATGGCGCCCGAGATAGTCTCGGCGGCAGCAGAATTCGTACGCAGCACCGATCTCGACGAGGCGTTGGCGCGCGGCGCGACACTGCGGGCGAGCATCATGACCGCCGCCCCGCCGGCCGCGCTGGTCGAGGCGATGGACGAGATCTGGCAGCGCCTGGATCGGGACCCGGTGGCGGTGCGCTCGTCGGCCGCGGTGGAGGACGGTGCGGCGTATTCGTTTGCCGGGCAGTTCGATTCGTTTCTGAACGTGGCGGGGGCGGAGGCGATCGCGTCCGCGGTCACGGCCTGCTGGGCCTCGGCCTCGGCGCCGCGGGTGATCAACTACTGCTTCGCGCACGGGCTGGCGCTGCCGGCGATCCCGGCGGTGGTCGTCCAGCGTCTGGTGGCGGCCGAGAGCAGCGGTGTGTTGTTCACCTGCGATCCCGGCACCGGGGCGACGGACCGGATGGTGCTCAGCGCGGTCTACGGCCTGGGTGAGGGGCTGGTGTCGGGTGCGGTGGACGCCGATACCTATGTGGTGGACAAGATTTCGGGCTCGGTGGTCGAATCGGTCCTGGGGGAGAAGTCGACCCGCTACCGTGCCGAGGGTGAACAGGGTTGCACCGCTGTGGAAGTCGATGCCGAGCTGCGTGCGCGCACGGCCCTGGACGCCGACCGGGTGGGCCGGGTGATCGAGCTCGGCCGCCGGGTCGAGGCGGCGGCACGAGGACCGCAGGACATCGAGTGGGCCTTCGACGAACAGGGTCGGCTGTGGGTGCTGCAAGCGCGCCCGGTCACCACCGCGGTCGGAGCCCAGCTGCGCGGCGCCGGGGAAGCGGTGCCCGAGGGTGAGCAGCGAATCTGGGACAACTCCAACATCATCGAGAGTTTCAACGGCCTCACCTCACCGCTGACCTTCACCACCGCGGCCGACATCTACGGCCGCGTCTACCGCGGTTACGCGGAGTCGCTGGGGGTCGCGCCGGAGCAGGTGCGCCAGACCGACAGCTGGACTCCGGTATTGCTCGGATACTTTCACGGCCGCGTCTACTACAACCTGCTGCACTGGTATCGGATGGTCGGTATCGCGCCCGGCTATCCGCTCAATCGGCGGGTCCTCGAAGCCGCGCTGGGGGTGGCCGAACCGCTGCCCGGCGAGATCGCGAAGACCCTGCGCCCGTTCGAATTCGGCAATCCGCTGAGCCGGGCGATCGCCCGGGCGCGCACCACCGCGATCTACCTCCGGCGAATCCGTGACATCGACTCGATGATGCGGCGGTTCCTCGACGAGTTCTACCGGGTCTACGACGAATTCGAAGCCCACGACGACAGTGCCGACACCGGGCCGCGGGCCTATGCCCGCTATCGCGAGCTCGACCGGGAACTGGTGCATCGCTGGGGGCCGATGATGGTCCTGGACGCGATGCTGCTGACCCTGACCGGATCGCTGTACGTGCTGACCCGGATCCTGCTGCCGAAGGCTCCCGAGTGGTTCCTGTACGCGGTCGCGGGCCCGGGCGCCGATGTCGAATCCGCCGAACCGGCGCGGGCGATGTCGGAGCTCGCGGCGGCGGTCCGCGCGGACGCCGAACTGCGCGCGCTGCTGGAAACCACTGCGCCGGAGGGGATCTACGACGCGCTCGTGGATACCGGCCGCGACGATTTCCGGGCTCGGGTCGACGACTACATCGACCGATACGGATACCGTAGTCTCGACGAGCTGAAGCTGGAGACCCCGGATCTGCGCGAGGATCCCTCGGGATTGTTCGTCATGCTGCTGGCCGCGCTGCCACAGGAGCAGAACCGCGCCGCCGACGACGCGCAACAGTATCTCGACGCGCACCTGCGTGGTTGGCGGCGTGGGATCTACGAACGGTTGCGGCGCAAGGTTTCCCGTTGCGCGGCCCATCGCGAGAGCCTGCGATTCTGTCGCACCCGGGCATTCGGCATGGTGAAGCGGACCATCCGGATCATGGGACGAGATCTGGTGCGGCGCGACATCATCGACGAGTTCTCCGATGTGTTCCACCTGACGTTGCCGCAACTGCGCGGCTGCTACGAAGGGGGCGAGACCGGCGGGCTGCGGGCAGTGGTCGCCGCCCGCAAACAGCAGCGTGCGGTCGACGCCCGACTGGTCGCGCCCGCCCGATTCGTCACCCGGGGCGACGGATTCGGTCCCGCGGAACTGGCCGCCGGCGGGTGGGTGCCGATCACCGACACTCCGGCCGCCACCGCGGGAGCGGTCTTCACCGGCACTCCGTCCGGCGGTGGCATCGGCACCGGACCCGCGGTCGTGGTCGACGAGCCGCGCGATGTCTCCGGTGGCGTACTGGTCACCTATCGCACCGACCCGGGCTGGGTGGCGGTGCTCCCGTCCGCGACGGCACTGGTCGTCGAACGCGGCAGTCCGCTGACCCATGTGGCCATCGTCGCGCGCGAGCTGGGCGTCCCGACGGTGGTACAGATCCCGGGCGTGACCAGGACCGTCCGTACCGGTATGCCGCTGCGCGTGGACGGCGGTGCCGGAACTGTCACCGTGCTCGACGAAGGGGAGGATCACGATGTCCGATGAAACGCGGGTAGTCGACGACGATCAGGAGTTGGTGCGCGGCTGGCTCGCGCACCCCGCCACCGGCACCGGTGTGCACCTCGCCGACGAGGAGGACGGCTGGCAGTTCCGCAGTTACGCGGAATTGGCCGATCTGACCTGGTCGGTGGCGGCCGTACTCCGTGAACGCGGGCTCGGCGGCGATACCGGCGACGCGGGCGCCTGTGTCGTCATGCCCACCGGATTCCCCTGTGTGGCCGCCTTCTACGCGGTGTGGGCGTGTGGCGGTGTGTTCACCCCGATCGCGCCGCCGATGTTCGGCGATATGGCGCAATACATTTCGCATGTCGCCGCGATTCTGCAGCAGGCGGCACCGCGGGTGGTCGTCACCTCCGTCGAACTGGAATCCCTGGTGCGCCAGGCGATGACCGAGGCCGGCCGCGCCGATGAGCCGGTGGTGGTCACCGAGTCCGGAAGGCCGGGCGCGCGGATGCTCGCGCCCGCGGCGGAGACCGCGCTGCTGCAGTTCACCTCCGGATCGACCGGAACGCCGCGCGGGGTCCGCGTCTCCTGGCACAACCTGGCCAACAACATCCGGATGATCGGTCGCCTGATCGATTGGCGACCCGGTGAGGCGATGGTGTCCTGGCTGCCGCTCTACCACGATATGGGCCTGGTGGGGGCCTTCCTCACCACGGTCGCCAATCAGGGCGATCTGTATCTGATGCGGCCCGATCAGTTCGTGCGTGATCCGGCGCGCTGGCTGCGTGCGATGACGCATGCCCAGCATTCGCCCTCACCGTCGTTCGCCCTCGGCTATGTCGCGCATCGGGTCGCACCGCACGAGATCGCGGATCTGGATCTGTCGGGCTGGCGCACCCTCGCCGTGGGATCCGAGCCCGTGGAGGTGGCCGATCTGCGTGCCTTCGCCGAACTGGCCGGCGCACAGGGCTTTTCGGCACGGGCCTACACCCTGGCATACGGCCTCGCCGAGGCCACCCTGATGGTCACCTCCTCGGCCCGCGATCGGCCGCTGACCGCGCTGCGCCTGGACACCGCGGCACTGCGACCGGGTATGCCGGTGCGGGTGATCGCCGAAGCCGCACTCGCCGACGGGCAGTGGGTGAACGGGCCGGGCTGGATCACCGGTCTCGGATACTCCACCCCCGAGTCCACCGTCCGCGTGGTCGACGAGCACGGGCGGGAACTGCCCGACGGGGTGCTCGGCGAGATGGTGGTGATCGGCGATTCGGTCGCCCAGGGCTATACCGACGGCACCGAGGGCTCCACGCGCATCGTCGACGGGCGGCTGTACTCCGGCGACGCCGGATTCCGTTATCGCGACGAGGTGTTCGTCCTGGGCCGGATGGGCACCAGCCTGAAGGTCCGGGGCCGCTCGGTGTTCATGGAGGACATCGAATCCAAAGTGGCCCGCGAAACCGGCATCACGAAGGGTAAATTGGCCGCGGTCGCGCTGTCGGGCACCGCGTCGCCGGGCATCGTGCTGTTCGCCGAAACCACCCCCGGGGACTGGATCGCCCGAGCGCGCACCGTTGTTCGCGGCGAACTCGGGCCGGCGGGCACGATCGGCGTGGTCACCGGGCCGCGCGGTTTCATTCGCCGCACCTCGAGCGGGAAGCCGCGGCGCCGGCACATGTGGGCTCTGTACACCGAGGGCCGGCTCGACGGCGCCACCGAACATCCCGCCACCGACACGACGACGCCGAGTCCGGCGGCGGCGCCCGCGCTGCCGCTCGACCGGGTCGAGCACCTGCTGGAGTCCGCACTGGAAACGGTGTCGGTGCCCCCGAATTCCGCCGCCTTGTTCGAGGGGTCGCTGGCGGAGGGATTCGGCAACGAGGGTTCCGATATCGATTTCCTGATCGTGGCGCCGGGCGCCGAGGACATGCCGACGCTGCCGACGGTCGTCTTCGCCGACGGTCGCCGCATCGAGGTGCGCACTCGGTCGGAGGCGCAGTTGCGGGCCCAGCTGGAGCGGGTGGCGGGCGCGCAACGTGTCGGTGAGCTCGACGAGGATGTGCTCAACCGCTGTCAGCGCTTCGCCAACGCGACGGTGGTGCGAGCCGGATCCGGAGTGGATCTGGACGGGTTGCGAGCCGTGCTGCCGGTCGCGGATCTCGCGGCGATCGTGGCGCGCTGGTGGGCCGAGCGCAGCCGGCACGCCCTGTGGTTCGCGGTCGCGCTGCACGCGATGGGGGCGACGGAGGAGTCGGGCGGATGGGCTCGCGACGGCCTGCTGCAAGCGGTGAAGTCCTGGGCCGCCACTCGAGGCGAGACGTACCTGGAGACGAAATGGACACCGTCACAGCTGGATCGGATCGGGACCGGTGACGACGCCGCGGCGCTCATCGCCGCCTATCGGTCGGTGTCGACGGCCACCGAGCTGGGCGAGGTCATCGCGCTCGCCGGGCGATTCGGTGTCGTCGGGGTGGCCGACGATCCGGACCGGGTGCTGCTGACACGCAGGGATGCGGTGACGACCTGGCCGGTCGGTGCACGGCTGCACGTCGTCCGCGACGATCGGGACGTCTTCGCGCTGTCCGACCGTGCTGCCGCGGCCTGGCGGACGGTGGTGGCACGCAAGTCGGTGGCCGATATCCTCGGCCGGGCCGAGATCGGCGCCGAACTCGCCGAATTCGTCCGGCTCGGATTCGTCGGATTGGCGCTGCGCGGTGGTGAATCGCTCGAACCGGCGCTGGCGATGTGCAAACCGCTGCGGCCCTATACGCCGACGCCGTCCGCGCGGGTTCCCGCGCTCGGCCTGGCGGGCGGTGGCGCCGACCGGGCCATCGCGACCCTGTCACCGCTGCCGGCACAGCGATTCATCGCGTGTGCCATGGAGGTGGTCTGGTCGAATGTGGTGCTGGAGAACGCGCGTGAGGATTTGATGGGTGCGGTGAAGGCCCGTCAGGGGGACGTCGCCGATATCGCGGCGCACCGGACGATCGCCATGTGTGTGCGGATGGCGTTGTCCACCTATGGTATTCACCCACTGCCCGCCGATGTGGCGCCGGTGCGCACCGTGGCGGCGCTGCTCCCCGAGGCCGAGGCGCTGTGCGAGCTGATCGGCCGGGCGGCCGAGCTGCGATTCTCCGATGTCCTGAAGGCGGGTGAGGGTGGCCCGCAGGCGTTGGCCGTGCTCGACGAATTGGTGGGCGCGGTGCGTGAAATCGCCGGTGGCACACAGTTCCCCGCATCCTTCGACTCGCGGGAGCAGTGGCGGCGCACACTCGATATCAGCTACGACTGGCTGCGTCCGGCCGTGTACCTCGACACCGAACTGCCCCTCGACGAGGCCAGAGATCTGCTCGGTTCGGGCGGGCATCAACCCCATCAGCGCGACGGAGGACACCGATGACGAACGTGGACAGCCCGGTGGCCCAGCAGGTCCGGTCACTGGTCGTCGCGATGGCACCCGCCGCTCCGGCGGAGCCGACCGACGAGATGCGACTGATCGAGGATCTGGCCTTCGACTCGCTGCGCCTGATGGAGCTGACACTGGTCCTCGAGCGCGCCTTCGAGCTACCGCGGTACCGGCCCGAACAGTTGGCGGGCGTGCGGCGCATCGCGGATGTGGTGGCCCTGGTCGAGGCGGTGCGGTGGTGAGCGAGCGAGATACGGTGCTGGTCACCGGCGCGGGCGGGCTGGTCGGGGCAGAGGTGGTCGCGCGGCTGACCGCGGCCGGGCGTCCGGTGGTCGCGGTGCTGCACACCAACGGGCGGATCGTGCGCAACGACGGCACCGACCTCGAGGGCGTGGAGACCGTGCGCGGGGATATCCGGCTGGCCGGGCTGGGGCTGGCGACCGAGACCGTGACCGAACTCGGCGCGCGCGTCGGCATGATCGTGCATTCGGCCGCGACCACCGCTTTCGACGCCACGACCACCGACTACGAGGAACTGAACGTCCGCGGCACCGCGCACGCCGTCGAACTGGCCCGGCGCTGGGATGTCCCACTGGTGCACGTGAGTACCGCCTATGTCTGCGGTATGCGCGCCGGTGTGATCGCCGAATCCGAACTGGATGTCGGCCAAGCCTTCGGAAACGGATACGAGGACAGCAAGTTTCGCGCCGAGCGGGTGGTGCGCAGCACGCCGGGGCTGCGCTGGGCGATCGTGCGGCCCGGCATCGTCACCGGTGCGGCCGATACGGGTGTGATTCGTGAATACAAGAATCTCTACACCGTGGTGAAGCTGATCGTCGAGGGCAAACTGCGCTCGCTGCCCGGTCGCTACGATGCCACGATCGCCGCCGCGCCGGTGGACTTCGTCGCTGACGTGATCACCGCGGCGGTCACCGATTTCGACGCCGCGGCCGGCGGAACCTTCCACGCGGTCGGCGCCGACGCGCTGTCGCTGCGGGAGATCTCGGACGTCTTCGCCGAGTATCCGTCGTTCCACGTCGCGACCTTCGTCCCGGAGGTCTCCTTCGAGGCGGCCGATCTCGAACCGCTGGAACGGGAGTACTTCCAGCGCATCGGATCGCTCTACACGAGCTATTTCGCGCGCCGGCCGGTCTTCGACACCACCGCCACCCGGGCGCTGCTCGGCCGCGAGTGCCCGGCGAGCGGGAAGCACTACCTGCGAAAACTGCTCGACTACTGTGTGGAGAGCGGATATCTCGGCGAGCCGCTGCCCTCGGTGACCGAGGTGCTCGCCGGATTCGCGAGCCGGGCCGATACCGGTGCGGGAGGACACCGATGAACATGGCGGAGTTGCTGGCGGAGTCGACTCCGCTCCCCGACAAGGCAGCACGATACGTCGACGACACCTATGTACAGGAGACGGTCGATCAACTCGGCGCCGCGGGAATCGAGGCCGCGGACTTCGCCCGGCGGTACAGCCTGCTATTGCTGAAGCCGGACGCGATAGTCGCACGTGCGGTGGAGCCCACACTGCGTTGGCTGCGGGACAACGGTTTCCGGGTAGTGGCCGCCAGAGTATGTCCGGTCGACCGGCATCTGGTGCGCGCACTGTGGTATTTCGCCTGGAATATCGCCTCACCGGAGCGGCGACGGCTCGCCGATCTGCTGATCGAGATCTCCGACGCTCTGGTGCTCGTCGTCTCGGCCGACGACGCGCCGCTACCGACCTCGGTGCGGCTCACCGCCGCCAAGGGGCCGACCGATCCCGCCAAACGGCAACCGGGCGAGTTGCGTTATCTCCTGGGCCGATACAGCTACCTGCTGAATTTGGTGCATTCGCCCGACGACCCGGCCGATGTCCTGCGCGAATTCTCGATCTACTTCGACGCCGGGACACGCGAGCGGATCCTGCGCGAGATCGCCGCCGACACCGACCGCGGTGCTGAGGCCGCGGCCCACGCGGCCGAACTCTACGCCCGCACCCCGGCCCGCGATTTCGGCCGGGCGGCCGCGACGCGGCGGCTCGTCGCCGAAATCGGCGAGGTGCCGGACGATTTCGACCCGGATGACGATGACCACTGCGCGGCACTGCTGCGGCGCGCCTGGGCCACCGGGCGTGGCATCGATGCGTGGTCGGCCGTAGTTCTCGGCTCCCTGGTACTTCCCATGCGCAACGGCGGACGACAGCAGACCCTGCCCCCCGTATCCGCACACGACTGGTTGGAGGCACGACCATGACCACCGACGCCACGGCCGTCGATACCGCGAGCCATGTGCACACCATCTCCCGTCATCTCGCTCACCGGTGTGCGGTCGCGGAAGTGTTCGTTACCTCGCTGCAGCGGGTCGGCACCGACGATTTCGTCGTCGGCGCCCAGCTGCCCCGGATGCACGCGTTCTACGGCGATCACCGGCCGCCGTGGGACGCCGAACACGATCCGATGCTGGTGATGGAAGCAGCCCGTCAGGCGGCGATCGCCCTGACACACGAATATCTCGGCGTACCACAGGATTTCGGCTTCATCGTGCGCACCTTCAACGGCGCGGTCGCCGCCGGTGACGGCTGGCGGATCGGATCGGCGCCGGCGGATCTGGTCATGTCGGTGCAGATCTCGCGTCGCCACCGCCGCGGGGAGGTGCTGCACGGGGTCGACATGGTGCTGGAGATCGAATGCGGCGACGAACCGCTGATGATCGTCGACGGTTCGTTCACCTGGGTCCCGCCCGCGCGCTGGACGGCGATGCGCGCCGGATTCCGCGACAGTATGGGGCTGGGCGAGATCGGCGATCCGATGCCGGTGGGCGAGCGGGCCGAGCCGCCGGCGGTCGGGCGGGGAGATCGTCGCAACGTCGTCGTCGGGCCGGTTCGCATCGCGGAGGCGGAGCTGACGGCGGATCTGGTGATCGATACCGGCCATCCGATCCTGTTCGATCATCCGGTCGATCACGTGCCGGGCAGTCTGCTGCTCGAGGCCGCTCGGCAGACCGCCACCGCGATATCGCCGGCCCCGCCGCGCCGGCTGATCGGCGTTTCCAGCTCGTTCGAGCGATTCGTGGAATTGGATCGTCGCACCGAAGGTGTCGCGCGGATCTCGAATTCGGTTCCGGGACAGATCGATTGCGAGATCGTGCAGTGCGGCGCGGTGGCGGCGCGGATCGGTCTGCGGTACGAGACCGACGAGGCGGAATGCTGAGCGATCTCACCTCCGTACGCCGCCTCGCGCGGTTCACGGTGGTGCGCTACGAAACCCATCATCTGCTGTACGCGGTGATGTTCGTGGCCGCGGTGGAGGGCACGGCCGCCGTCGTCTCGCATCCGGAGGCGCCGTGGCGGCCGGGGTGGGCGACGGCGCTGCGTATCGTCGTGGTCGCGGTGCTGCTGCTGTATCTGCGCATGGTCGACGAGATCAAGGACCTCGACTACGACCGGGTGCACAATCCGGACCGCCCGCTGGTCACCGGGGCGATCGGGGCGGGCGAACTGTGGGTGGCGATCGGTGTCGTCGCGGTCGCCCTGACGGTGGCGTCGCTGCTGCTGTCATGGTGGTCGGCGGTGTTGGTGGTGGCCGCGATGGCCTACGGACTGGCGCTGTGGGCGTTGGAGGCGGTCTCGGCGCCGGTGCGCGAGAACCTGCTGCTGAATCTGGTCGTGACCTATCCGGTGCAGTTGTGGATCATCGCCTACATCGTGCGCTCGGCCGTCGATACCGGTCAGGTGCGATCGGGGTGGGGCACAGCGGCGGTGGCGCTCATCTTCGCGGGCGCCTTCCTACATTTCGAGTTCGCCCGCAAGACCGTCCGCGCTCCCCGGCCGGGGCAGTCGTACTACTCGAATGTGCTGGGCGGCTTCGGCAGTGCCGTCGCGATCGGGTCCTTCGCGACGGTCGCGGTCGGGGTGGATCTGCTGCTCGTGCGGCCCGGGGAGCATCCCATGCCGTGGACGTCGCTGATGTGGATACCGCTGCCGCTGCTGGCTGTTACGGTCGCCGGGGCGTGGTCGTTCCTGCGGGTGAGATCGGGTGCGGCCGCGCTGTCCGAGCCGCGGCCGCCGGGCACGCCGGTCGCACCGAACGACGCGCCGGTGGTGACAGACGCTGTGGCGGCGCCGGATTCGACGACCCGGGAATACCCGGTGGTTCCCGCTGTGGTATTCGTACTGGTGTTGTATCTCGTACTCATCGTGCAGGCGCTGACCTGGCGATAGTCCCCGCAATGGGTACAGCGGTGCGCCGAGGGGCACCGGAAGGCCACTGAAAGGGCAGTGACCGGGCCGCCGGGAACGCGCACGCTGGAACTCAGCACCCGGCGCCGCAGGATTGCCCCCTTCGCATCGTGCGGTGCGCCGGATCCGGTGCGGTTTGCCCTTGCCGCACCGGGCTCGCGGTCCGGTGTCTCGTTCGTGGCGTCGGGTGCATCCACGACCCTCCCGGAGGTATCCGATGTTCGCCGCACCGCAGCCTGACGGCGGCGCCGCGCGAACGGGTCCGGGCGGGCTACGCGGCCACTGCGCCGCCGAGGTGGACCGGGGCGCCGTGGGGACGGGCGCCCCGGACACGGCGGCCGGTATCCCTCGCGATATGCCCGATTGTCAGGAAGTGCTCGCCGCCTGCTGCGGGCATATCGGCGATCAGCCCGACGACCATCCGGTGACCAGAAGTGCCCGCGAACTGGCCGAGCTCCACCTGATGCGCCGATCGTCGCCGATGCGGGCCGCGGAAATCGATTGCCGTCGACGGGAACTCGTCGTCGCCATCGACCACTGGGCCAGCCCCCGCACCGCCGCCCCGGCCCATGCCCGTTCCCTGGGCGCCGCCGTCGACGGGCTCGCCGCCGCCCAGGTGCGCGCGACCGTACTGCTGCGGACTCTCGGCGATCCCCGGGACGAGCGGGTGCGGGTGGCCTGGTCGATGGTGGGTTTCATGGCCGACGACTGGACGGGCCTGGTCGAACAGAACTTCGGCGCCCGGCGTCGTCCCCGCCGCTGGAACGGACGGCGTTGAGACTCGTATCGTGTCCTCGTCGGCATGAGCGGAGCCACGCGTGGTCGGGCAAACTGTCGCCTGCGGGCCTTGTTCGCTCATACCGGGCGGGCCTCGATCACCGATTCCGGCGAGACCGTATCGACGATCCGGGTGATGGCGAAACCGCTGTCCGCCAGCAGTTTCCGGTAATCCGCCGCGGTCCGCTCGCGGCCACCGCTGTTGATCAGCATCTCCAGATCGATGTACTTGCCGGGATGGGGCCGATTGCCCTGCGGCAAGACGATTTCCACGATCACCAGTCGTGCCGACGGCCGCATCGCGGCGCGCACCGTGCGCAGGATCTGCCCGGCGCGGGCGTCGGGCCAGTCGTGGACGATATGTTTGAGCAGGTAGGCATCGCCACCCTCGGGCACCGTGTCGAAGAACGAACCCGGTGCGACCTCGACCCGGCCGTCGAGCCCGGCCGCGGCGAACCGTTCGGCCGCGGTGGCCGCCACATCCGGCAGGTCGAACAGGACGCCGCGGCTGTGCGGGGCCCGGGTCAGGATCTCGGTGAGCATCGCCCCCTGTCCGCCACCGATATCGACGATGCTGGTGAACCGGCCGAAATCGTAGGCGGCGAACAGCGATTCGGTGGTCATCGAGCCGATGCTGGTCATGGCGCGATCGAACAGATCGCCGAATTGCCGGTCGGTGCGGACGTATTCGAAGAACGGTGCGCCGTCGAGTTGCTGGCCCACCGGATCGCCGGTGCGCACCGCGTCCACCACATGCGTCCAATGCGCCCGGTGGGTCGCGGAGCCGAAGAACAGCGCGGCATCGCGCAGGGAAGCGGGTGAGTCCCGGCACAGTGCCCGCGCCGGCGCGGTGAGCGCGTACCGGCCGTCGCGCCGCTGAGTGAAGATCCCATGGCTGATCAGCAACCGCAGCAGCCGTCGCAGCGCATCCTCGTCCGCCTCGACCCGCCGCGCCAGCTCCGAGCCGGGCAGCGGCCCGCGCGCCAGCTCATCGGCGATCCCCAGCGCCGCGGCCGCATGAATGGCCTGCGTCAACCACCCCGCCGCCAGCAATTCCATGAGCGACAGGGGCCCCGGCGCCAGTCGCCGATACGCCTCGCTCAGCGCGTATCGGACCGTTTCGACGGCGCGAACAAGGGGGAGCGGGGGTGATTTCGGCAGGGTCGGCAACCGGGTACTCCCTCCGGTCCGGGGCTGTGGACAGAGCCGAGCCTACGTGCCACGAGGGAGGCGACGGCGAGGAATCGCGGGTCCGGATGCATCCTGGTGCGGTGGTCGGCTCTCCCTCGATGGAGGTCTGTACTACCTCAGGGGTGGTTCGAGATCCCACTCGATACCGTGCTGGTGAAGGCATCCCACTCGCCACGGGTGAAGATCAGCGCGGGGCCGGTGGGATTCTTGCTGTCGCGTACTCCGACGAAACCCTGATCGAGGAAGGCGACCTCGACACAGTCCTTGGATCCGGAGCTACGGGTGCTCTTGAACCACCGCGCTTGGGACAGATCAACCGTCACGCGTGATACTCCTTTGCAATCTCCAGTATGAGCGCACGGCTGTCGACCTCATCCAGGGCGAGCTGTTCGAGCGCCGCACACACTTCACGATACTGCCGTATCTCGTCGGCTTGCTCGAGGTACAAGTCCCCCAGAAAGCCCTGTACATAGACGACCGGGGGAATCGTTAGTGCCACCTTCGGGTGTAGCGGAAATTCCAGACTCACGAACAGGCCGAACTCCTTCGGAATCGCATCTTCCGCGAATGCCTGCCACCAGCCGCGCGCGTTGGTCTCCTTCACCAGTTCCAGGACGACCTGGGTCTGTTTGGGACCGGCTCCGCACAGGTCGCAAAGATGGTTCATCAGAACGGGATTGAGCCGCGCCGTCTGCCCGGTCTCGATCTTCCACAGGGTGGAGCGGGCCACGCCGATGGCGTCCGCGGCGGCCTCCCGGGAGATGGCGCGCTGCTCGCGCATGGCTTCCAGGGTGAGGCCGAGCATGCGACGGGCGACATTCGAATCGGTGGACAGGCGGGTCATCGGCCGCGGCCTCCTGACAGGCGTGTTTGAATATCGGCGTTTTTTCTCGAACAGGTTTTTCGCGAGAACTCGAACGACGCATATTTTCTCGCGAATTCGCGTGGAAAATTGTTGCCGGACCAATGTTCTCGGTGTTTTCTGATGACGCACTCGATGCGGCGCAACACCTGGCGCCCTCCGGGTGATTCGCCTGTGCCCTCGTCCCAGAACCCCTATGCGAGTTGAGGTCCCGATGCGCTATCCCGCTGGTACGGACGCTACCGTGCCGCCTGGCGACACGCCAGAATCCCGCGCCGACTATTACCGCGGAGTATGTGGTCTGAAAGCGCGGTTGACATTCGAGAATCAGCGGATCTATCTGATCGCCGGGCCGGTCGCCGCCGTCACGATGCCGAGCGATCTCGGCTTCCGGGTGAAGCCCTTACTACGTGACATATTCGGCTGTCACGGCCCGATCATCGCCCACCCGCGCGCGCGTCGCTGGACCTTCCTGGCCAATCCGGATGGCTCCGATCGCGCGGACCCGGTCCTGCACGCCGAGCTGTTCCGCGTCCACATCTCGCTCGCACCCGCCGGCAGCGAGGTCGCCCTGCCCGCGCCGATAGATGTCGACCTGGTGTATCGAATGTGGAACGTACTCCCGCCCAATTCATTTCGACCGTGGGTGGGCTCGGTGATCGATGTCGCGCGCCGCGAGTGAGCCGCTGCGGCACCATCTGTGGACGCGGCTGGCCGAACTCACACTCGCTACGCCGACCTGTCGCGCGAGATCGGGGCAGGTCTGCGAAGACTGCCCATCGCCGGTGTGACCCCGCCACCGGGCTAGTGGTCGTTCGGCCGCCCGATCGGAAACAGAATGGGGCTCAGCAGGTAGTGCGACCGTTCTCCGGTCGGTTCGTTGCGCAGGCGGGGGGCGATCGCCGCGCGCAACTCGGCGATCAGGCCGGACAACTCGGCCGGGCTCAGCCAGAGCGCGTGTTGCCGGTAGCCGACCGAATCGCTTGCGGGATCGGCGTTCTCGCTGTCGAGATAGGTGTCGAACTCGGCCAGCAGTGTGGTCATCGCGGTCGTGAAGACGGCACGATGGTCGTCCCGGGTCGCCGCCGCGACGGATTCGGCATCGATGACGGCGCGCTCTCGACGCAGCCGGTAGTGACGCTCCACCGCACCGCGCACGCGGCGCTCCTCGGTGACCTCGAGAACGCCGCCGCCGGCCAGCAGATCGACATGGCGGTACACGGTGGCCTTCGAGACATCGGGTAGTCGTGCGCACAGCTGCGCGGTGGTCAGCGTGTGACCACCTGACATCGCGTGCACGATCCGCAGGCGGACCGGATGTGCCAGCAGTTCGATCGGTCCCATTGGCAAATGCTCTCACTCTTGCTACCTTTCTCAAAGTTGAGAATGATGGGGTGGTGGATATGCGGCACGGAGGGAAGATCCGATGAACCGAACCGAAGCGTCCTCGGTGGGCGCGGCCGTCGTCGAGATGATGTGCGCGGGCCGGTTCCATGACGCCCGTGAGCGATTCGGACCGTCGTTGCGCTCGCTGATATCCGCCGACAAGCTGGCCGCCGCCTGGGAAAGCGAGATCGGGCCGGATGCGGCGATCGAGGCGACCGACACCGATTCCGAGGCGGTGGTGGTCCGGGTGCGGTCCGCGAAGGGCGCGGCGCAGGTCCTGATGTCGCTCGAGGACGGTCGGGTCACCGGCCTGCGCATAGCGCGTGCGGCGCCGGCGTGGTTGCCGCCGGATTACGCGAAGACGGAGTTCTTCGACGAAGAGGAGGTTTGTCTCGGCCACGCCTCGGACTCGGTCCCGGGCGCCCTGTGCGTTCCGCGCGGCGCCGGGCCGCATCCGGCGGTGGTATTGCTCAGCGGCGGAGGGCCTTTCGATCGTGACGGCACCACCGGTCCGAACAAGCCGATGAAGGATATCGCGTGGGGCCTGGCCGCTGCCGGTGTTGTCGTGCTCCGTTTCGACAAACCCAGCTACCGGGGCGCGGCCGGGATTGCGCCGACCGCCGACTATGTGCCGCCCGCGGTCGCGGCGGTCCGGCGGTTGCGCGAGCGTGACGATGTCGATCCGGCCCGGGTCTTCGTGCTCGGGCACAGTATGGGCGGGAGATACGCACCGCGTGTGGCCGTCGCCGAGCCCGGGGTCGCGGGCCTGGTCCTGCTGGCCGCCGACACGCAGCCCATGCAGCGTGCCGCGGTACGGGTCGGCCGCTATCTGATGTCCGTCGCTCCCGAATCGGCCCGGGCATGGCTACCCGATCCGGAGGAGCTGCTCGCGCAGGCCGCGCGGGTCGAGGATCCGGATCTGCCCGAATCCACTCCGGCCGATGAGCTGCCGCTGGGACTGCCGGCCCGCGTCTGGCTGGATCTGCGTGCGTACGACCCGGTTGCGACCGCCGTCGCGGCGCACAAGCCCATGCTCATCCTGCAGGGCGGGCGCGACTATCAGGTCACCGTCGCCGACGATCTCTCCGGATGGCGGGAGGGCCTCGGCGATCGGGCCGATGTGGATATTCGCGTCTACGAGGCCGTCAACCATATGTTCGTCGCGGGAACCGGCAGGTCCACGCCGGCGGAATACCAGGCGCCCGGCCATGTCGACGGAACGGTCGTCGCCGATATCGCCGAGTGGCTCTCGCGCGGTAGGTAGTGCGCGGGCTCGCCACGAAGGCGGGGCTCGGTCCGTATCAGTGCGACGGGTGGCGCGTAAGAATCAGCGCGGCAGCCGCTTTGGCTCTCGACGCCGTATCGGCATCGCCGGTGATACCCGCGGTGACGAGCGCGCCCTCGGCGAGGAGGTAGATCGCCTCGGCGGCGTCCGTGCCGGTCGCGGCCACCCATGTGGTGATCGCGGTGCGGAAGGCGGCCTTGTGTGCGCGCACCTCGTCGAGGACGGCGGGGGATTCGGCGCCGAGCTCACCGTGGATATTGATCCACGCGCACCCCCGGAACCCCGGTGCGGCGAAGAATTCGCGAAGCCAGTCGAAGATCGCGAGAACCCGGCCGGTGGGGTCGGAGACCTGTTCGACGTGGTCGGTCAGCTCACCCAGCCAGCGGCGATCGCGGCGGCGGAGCATGGCGACGACGAGATCTTCCTTCGTCGGGAACAGGGCGTAGATCTGCTTGAGCGACAGGCCGGACAGCTCACGAATGCGATCCATGCCCACGGCGCGCACGCCGTTGGCGTACACCAGCTCCTCGACCGCGTCCAGCAGCGCCTCGCGGTCGGCGGCCTTGCGCTCGGGGGTGAGTGCGGCAGGCATCGGATCGTCTCCTTGACATCGAGAACGTGCGTTCCCTACTGTATCGCAGTGTTGAGAACGATCGTTCTCCACTCGGAGACAGGAGTGCCCGATGTCCGAATCTCGCCCGCCCTTCCCACCGTTCACACCGGAATCCGCGGCCGTCAAGGTGCAGGCCGCCGAGGATGCCTGGAATACCCGTGACCCGCAGCGGGTGGCATCGGCCTACACCCCCGATTCGATCTGGCGCAACCGCGATACCTTCGTCCGGGGTCGCGAGGAGATCGTGGACTTCCTGACCGCCAAGTGGGAACGCGAACAGGACTACGCGTTGCGCAAGAGTCTGTGGGGCTTTCGCGGTAACCGGATGGCGGTGCGCTTCCAATACGAATGGCACGACAGCGACGGCCGGTGGCGCAGCTACGGCAACGAGCTGTGGGAGTTCACCGATACGGGTCTGATGTCGCGCCGGGAAGCGAGCATCAACGATGTGGCGATCGCCGAGACCGAACGGCGGATCTTCGGCCCGCGCCCGGTCGAGGAGCACGGCGTCGATATCCCGCTGTGGTAGCCCGGGATCGAGGTCAGTAACCGGCAGCGGGATCGATGCGCGCGATCAGTTCACGACCGGCGACGAAGCGCGCGACATTCGCGCGCACATGGTCGGCGAAGGCCGCGGTGCGCAGCCGCGGCGGGTTGGAATCGTGCGGGGTGATGATCGCATTCGGCACATCCCAGAGCGGATGGCCGTCGGGCAGCGGCTCGGGATCGGTGACATCCAGGCCGGCGCCGCCGATCGTGCCTTCCTCGAGTGCGACGACCAGCGCATCGGTATCGATCAGCGATCCACGCGCCACGTTGATCACCCAGGAATGCGGTTTCAATTGCGCCAGTTCACTCTTCCCCACCAGGTGACGGGTGTCCGGAGTCGCCGGCGCCGCCACCACCACATGATCGGTACGTGACCAGATCTCCGGCAGCCGCCGAGCCGGAACGGTTTCCACGACATGGGGGGCGGAAATCGGTGTGCCGGAACGGTTCACCGCGATGATATCGGCGCCGAACGGCTCCAGCAGCGAGATGACCTCGCGGCCGATGCCGCCGGCGCCCACCACGGCCACCGTCGCGCCGCGCAGAGTGCCGATACGCGGGAAGAACTCGTGCTGGCGCCAGCCGCGGGCACGCACCTGCTCGGGAAGATACCGCACACCGGCGAGGAGCAGCGCCACCGTGTGCTCGGCCACGCTCCTGGCGAAAGCTCCTGCGGCCGAGGTGAATACCACCTCCGGATGGCGTTCGAAGATCCCGGCCGCGAAGAACTCCTCCACCCCGGCGGAGAACAACTGCACCCATTCCACCGATTCGGGCAGCTTCGCGGGGAACTCGGCCGGGCCGCCGTCCCATATCACGGCTCGCGCGGTGTCCAGTTCCGCGATCTGCGCTCCGGCCTCGCTGATCGCCCGCAGCAGCGGATCGCTGGGAACGGGGGCAAGCGCGATGCGAACGGGATCGGCTGGGCTCGTCATGCTGTGTACTCCTCTGAATTCGGCCGTGCCCGCCAATCTTGCGCGGATTGCACCCGAACGGAAGGGTTTCGCTCCGGCGTGGTCCGATCGCGGATCATTGCTCGCCTTCGGGCGCCTCGTCCAGATCCACCTCGACCCGGTCGCGATCGGCCCACTCCAACAGCGTGTTCAGGTCGAAGACCGCATCGTCGATACCCGCGTGCAGATCGCCCAGTTCGCCGTAGCGCGCGGGGACGGTGCCGATCGTGAAGTCGTTCGGCTCGATATCGGGAATCTCGTCCCAGCGCACCGGCGTGGAAACGGTGGCGATCGCGACACCCCGAACCGAATAGGCCGCGGCGATGGTGTGGTCGCGGGCATTCTGGTTGTAGTCGACGAACAACATCCGCGGATCGCGGTCACGGCGCCACCACGTGGTGGTCACATCGTCGGGGGCCCGCCGCTCCACCTCACGGGCGAACGCCAGCGCCGCTCGCCGGACCTGCTGGAAACCGTGTTCGGGCGCGATCCGGACATAGATATGCAGGCCGTGACCGCCGGAGGTCTTGGGCCACCCCACCGCGCCCAGCTCGTCGAGCACCTCGTGGGCGACCTCGGCGACCCGCTGCACGCGCGACCACGGGCATTCCGGCATCGGATCGAGATCGATGCGCCACTCGTCGGGCTTTTCGGTATCGGCACGGCGCGAATTCCAGGGATGGAACTCCACCGTCGACATCTGGACCGCCCAGATCACATCCGCCAGCTCGGACACACACAACTCGTCGGCATGGCGGTTGTAGCGCGGAAAGTGCACTCGCACCGTGGGAATCCAGTCCGGCGCACCGGCCGGCAGCCGCTTCTGATGCACCTTGCCGCCGGGCAGCCCCTTCGGGAACCGGTGCAGCATGCACGGCCGGTCCCGCAGCGCGTTGACGATCCCGTCGCCGACGCTCAGGTAGTACTGCACCAGATCCAGCTTGGTCGCTCCGATATCGGGGAAATACACCCGATCCGGATTCGATATGCGCACCGTGTGCTCGCCGACCGTCAACTCGACCGCCGGCGTCGACTTACTGGTCACCGGATCGACGATAGCCGTATCTGTGGCCTCCGCTTCGTTGCGGCGGGTTTTCGGCCCGTGCGAACCGGCTCGGACACGTTCGGCTCGGGGATCCGGGGGTTCGATCGTGCTCCCGGCGATGGTCCGCCAGTGATCGTGGTCCGATTCGGCTGCGCCGAAGGTCGATCTCAGGTCGGGGTTGCCAGGGCCAGAGGCAGGACCGCGGGGGCGCCGGCCAGGCGGAGGGTGCGCGCGGCGAGGGTCAGGGTCCAGCCGGTATCGGTGTGGGTGTCGACCAGCAGGACCGGAGTGTCCAAGCCGGTGAGGTCCGGGACCTCCCAGGAATCGAACAGGGCCGCGACACGGTGGGCGGAATTGGCGGCCGATACCGGCGGGCGGTCGGGGCGGGTATGCAGAACCCCGAGGTCGGTGAGACGTCCGATGGTGGCGAGGCGGGCGGCCAGATCGGCGGCGAGCCGCGGATGGGTGGCCGATTGGACGGCCATGACCGCGCCCGGGCGCTGGGGCCAATCCCATTCGCGCAGGACGGCGATGCATGCGTCGACGATGTTGCCGGGCGCCGGGCCGTCGGGCTCGTCGAGCAGGGTGCGGAGTCGCTGCCCCCAGCCGAGATCGCTGAGGCGGCCCAGCACCCGGCCCACCTCGGGACCATCGGAAATCTTGCCGGACAGCGGAATTCCCAGTTTCGACAGACCGGTGGGCCATTGTTTGCGGGGTGCGAGATCGATACCGGGACGGTCCAGCCGCGCGCGGATCGCGGCGACCTCGTCGGCCTCGACCGACACATCGAATCGGTGCCCGGTGCAGTTGTCGCAGCGGCCGCAGCCGGGCGCGTCGGCGGTGAGACCGGGATCGTCGAGCTGACGGCGCAGGAAGTTCATCCGGCATTCCGCGGTGCTCTGATATTCGAGCATGGCCCGCTGTTCGGCCTCGCGGGCCTGGTCCAGGCGTTCGTAGCGTTCGGTGTCGTAGGTCCACGGCGCACCGGTGGCCAGCCAGCCGCCACGCACCCGCCGCACGGCGCCGTCCACATCGAGCACCTTGAGCACCATCTCCAGCCGGGAGCGGCTGAGCTCGACCAGCGGCTCCAACGCGACCGTCGACATCGGCCGCTCGTAGTCCAGCGCGGCGAGCACCGACCGCACCACGTGCTCACGCGGAAAGGCCACGGACGCGAAGTAGTTCCAGATCTGCCGATCCTCGGGCCCGGGCAGCAGGACGACCTCCGCGCGCGCGAGCGCGGCATCGTCGGTGGCCGCTCGCCCGAGTCCGCGTCCGGCGCGGCCGACCTGCTGGTAGTAGGCGATAGGGGAGGAGGGCGCGCCGATATGGACGACGAAGCCCAGATCGGGTTTGTCGAAGCCCATGCCGAGTGCCGACGTCGCGACCAGCGCCTTCACCTCGTTGTCCAGCAATGCCTGCTCGAGCGTCTCGCGCTCGCCGGGATCGGTGCGACCGGTGTAGGCCGCGACCCGGTATCCGTGGTCGGCGAGCACATCGGCGAGATCGTGGGCGGCCGCCACGGTGAGTGAGTAGATGATGCCGGAACCGGGCAGCTGAGCGAGCTGCCGGCTCAGCCAGGTGGTGCGCGCGACGGCGTCGGGTATTCGCACAACGGACAGATGCAGTGATTCGCGGTCGAGGGTGCCGCGCAGGACCAGCGTGTCGGTGCCGATCTGGGTGGCGACATCGGGCGGTCGCGGTGGTGGCCAGGACCGGGATGTCCTCGCCGAGGTCGGCGATGAGAGTGCGGATGCGCCGGTAGTCGGGCCGGAAATCGTGGCCCCAATCGGAGATGCAGTGCGCCTCGTCGACCACCACCAGCCCCGCGTCGGCGGCCAGTTTGGGCAGGACCGAATCGCGGAAATCGGGATTGTTCAGCCGTTCCGGGCTGACGAGCAGCACGTCGACCTCGCCGGCGGCGACGCGCGCATGGATCTCGTCCCAGTCGGTGACGTTGCCGGAGTTGATGGTCTCGGCGACCACACCGGCGCGGCGGGCGGCGGCGACCTGGTTGCGCATCAATGCCAGCAGCGGTGACACGATCACCGTCGGGCCGCGCCCCTGGGAACGCAGCAACCGTGCGGCGATGAAGTACACCGCCGATTTGCCCCAGCCCGTGCGCTGGACGACGAGGGCCCGCCGCCGGCGCACCACGAGTGCCTCGATGGCCGTCCACTGATCCTCGCGCAACCGCGCCTCGGGACCGGCCAGCTCACGCAGCAGTTCCTCGGCGGATTCGCGTAGCTCGGTAGTCACGGCCTCCATCGTGCCCGAGCCCTCCGACACCGGGCCAGCGCCGGTCCGATAGCCGCACCCCGTCCGGGGATCCGGTGCCGGAATCGGCCGGCGTTCGCAGCGCCCGGTCCGGCCTCACCCCGGAGCGTGGCGGCGGCCGCCGCTAGCCGGTCTCGGCGGCGAGTGCCAGCAGTCGATCGCGCACCAGGTCGGGACGTTCCTCGGGAATGAAATGTCCGCAGCCGCTGACGTATTCGACGGTGTAGTCGTCGGCGCGGGCCGTTTCGGCGGCGGCCAGGGAACGGTGAATGGCGGCGTCGCCGGTGCCGAACAGCGCTCGAATCGGAACCGTCGCCCGGCGCCGCTCCGGATGCCGGCCCGCCGCCGGCAGTTCCTTCAGCAGGAAGGTGCGGTAGGTGTCGGTGGCGGCGCGGGCGGGCACCGGCTCGCGGAATCGGTCGCTGTAGGTGCGGATGATCTCCGGGGTGAAGGCGTCGCGGTTGGTCACGCCCAGTCGCAGCAGCCGATCGATGAACGGGGTGTGGCGTTGCAGCGGCACCCCGAAGGTCGCCACCAGGGGCTGATACATCAGGAATCGCCAGGCGTGCGGTGCGAAGGTGCGCGCCGAGATCCACGGGTGGGCGATGTTGAGGGGCAGATACCCCTCGAAGCGGGCGGGCTCCCGCAGCACCATCAGAAATCCGACGAAGCCGCCCCAGTCGTGGCCGGCCAGCAGCACGCGGCGCAGTCCGAGCTCGTCGAGCAGGGCCAGCAGGTCGGAGGCGACCTCCTCCTTGGCCCAGCGATGCGGCGGCGGTCCGGACCATCCGTAGCCTGGCAGATCCGGCACGATCAGGCGCAGCCCGGCCGGTGGGTCGGCGAGCAGATGGCGGTAGGTGTAGTGATGCTGCGGCCAGCCGTGCAGCAACAGCACCGGCCGGCCGTCGGGCACCCCGGCCTCGGTGACGTGGAAACGCACCCCGCGCGCCTGGACGAAACTGCGGCGGACGCCGGGAATTTCGGGCGGTTCGGCCGCCGGGTGAGCTGAAGTCATACCCGATGGTAACCAGCGGTTACCGGGACGGTCACGCAGCGAACGTTTTCCGCACGGCATCGGGAATTTTCCCGCGCGAGGACCGACAATGAATGCGCACAGGCTACGAGGTCCACCGACATGCGCGGGAATGCAGGAGGAACGGGGCGATGGCGAAGAAGTTCGAATCACCTGCGGGCTGGGCTCCGCCGGGCTCGCAGTTCCAGAGTCGCGCGGTCACCAGCAGGACTCTGTCGGGGGTGCTGTTCGGGGTGATCGTGACGCCGATCGGAATCGCGTTCGCCGCCAAGGGTGGAGCAGACATCCGGTATTGGGTGATCGTCGGCGCGGTCACCGATCGCTGGACGGCCGCGCTGGAGATCGTGGGGGGTTCGTTCCTGTTGCTCCTGGTCGCGGCGATGGCGGCCTTCTCTCCGATCGGCACCATCGTGGCCAGTCTGGTCTGGGGGATCTTTCCCGGCATCCTGCACATCCTGTTCCCGGACGACACCTTCCGGCTGATCAGCGACCTCCCGTTCACCGACTCGTCGATGCAGGTGGCCCTGCACAGCTGGGTGACCTACGGGTTCGCGCTGATCTCCGGAATGATGCTGCTGGGAGCCGGGTTGGTGGGTGTACTGCGCAAGTGACGCCGGCCGCCGCGCCCCCGCCGGGATCGGTACGGGCGCAACGGCCGACGTCGGTGCCGCCGCTCAGCCCTTGACGCACAGCACCTGTCGCAGCGTGGCGACGACGTCGACCAGGTCCCGCTGGGCCGAGATCACCGTGTCGATGTCCTTGTAGGCCGCGGGGATCTCGTCGATCACCCCGGCGTCCTTGCGGGATTCGACACCGTCGGTCTGGGCGATCAGGTCGGCGACGGTGAACTGCCGCTTGGCGGCGTTGCGGCTCATCCGGCGCCCGGCTCCGTGCGATGCGGACTGGAACGAGACCAGATTTCCCTTGCCGCGCACGACATATGAGCGCGTGCCCATCGAGCCGGGGATCAGTGCGAGATCGCCCTCGCCCGCGCGGACCGCACCCTTGCGGGTCACCAGCATCGGCATGCCGTCGATGATCTCCTCCGCCACGTAGTTGTGGTGGCAGGAGATCGGATCGTCGAAAAGTACCGGCAGCGAGTCGAATTCCTCGCGGACCGTCGCGCACACCAGGGAGAGCATGACCGCCCGGTTACGGGCGGCGTACTCCTGTGCCCAGGTCAGGTCGTGCCGGTAGGCCTCCATTTGCGGTGTGCCGGAGAGGAATACCGCCAGATCGCGATCGGGCAGATCCTGGTTCTGCGGCAGCCGCCGCGCCACGGCGATATGCCGCTCCGCGAGCTCCTTGCCGATGTTGCGGCTTCCCGAGTGCAGCAGAATCCACACGTTGTCCTCGGTGTCCAGGCAGACCTCGATGAAGTGGTTACCACCGCCGAGGGTGCCCATCTGCTTGTGCGCCTTGGACTCTCGCTTCTGCACCGCCGGATCCAGGTCGGTGAACCGGTTCCAGAACGTGGACCAGCCGCCACGACGCCCGGCCGTCGAGCGCGCGCCCGTGACGGTGGGCTCGAGCCGGGTGACGTCGACGGCCGCATCGTGCGCGGAGAAGCCGACCGGAACCGCCGCCTCGATGCGCGAACGCAGCGAACGCAGGTCGTCGGGCAGATCGGACGCGGTCAGCGAGGTCTTGACCGCCTCCATCCCGCAGCCGATATCGACACCGACCGCGGCGGGAGCCACCGCATCCTTCATGGCGATGACGGATCCGACCGTGGCGCCCTTGCCGAGGTGCACATCGGGCATGACGCGGACGCCGTAGACCCATTCCAGTTGCGCGATGGTACGCAACTGCTGCAGCGCGGCCTGCTCGACCTCGTGCTCGTGGGCCCACATGAGCGTCTGCGCCTTCGCTCCGCGCAGCTCGACGGGAAACATGATCGTGATCCTTTCGTGAACGACTCTCCTGTTCACGGTAGGGATCGCGGCGAGAATGCGCATCCGGATTTCCGGGCCGGCCACGCCCGGCAACTGTCGGCTCGGGGCTCGGCGGTGTCCGAAAGCCGGACAGATTCCACGGGCGGGCGACCACGGCCGTCCGGCGGCGGTCGCGCTCGCGGATGTGCCGCCGAGTCAGCCGATCGGCTCGTAAACAGCTATGTGCCAAGAGCTTTCACCGGCGGGACGGACCACGGATCGGCGCTCGTGGGGACCGAGGGCCGGGTCTGCGACCTCGAATCCCTTGTGCCGCAGATCGTTCAGAGTCGCGTCGAGGTCGTCGACCTTCACCGCCAGGAAGGGCGTCTCGTCGGCTCGGTCGGTGCCGGCGAGCATGATTCGCACGCCGCCGACATCGAACTGGGCCCAGCGATCGCCGTCGGCGACCGTCGGCTCACCGACCAGCGCGGTGAGCAATGCGACCGCGGCCGAGAGGTTGTCCGCCGGATACGCGGGGCCGACGCGCAGCACCGTCATCGTCGTGATCCCCGCGGAGCGGCGAATGCCCGCCGCAACGCCGCGAACGCGCGCTCGGTCGCGATCCCGGTCTCGGGCAGCACCTCGCCCATGGTCATGAAGCCGTGGAACATCCCGTCGTAGCGGTGCACCTCGACCTCGACTCCGGCCGCGGTGAGCCGTCGCCCGTACGCCTCGCCCTCGTCGCGCAGCGGATCGAACTCCGCGGTCGCGATATGGGCGGGCGGCAGTCCCGCGGGATCGGCCAGCAGCGGTGCGGCATAGGGGTCGGTGCTACCGGATCCGCCCAGATACTGCTCCCAGTACCAGCGCAGATGGTCGTCGGTGACGAAATAGCCCTGCGCGTTGTCGCGATAGGACGCGCTCGAACGCGTCGGGTCGAGCATGGGGTACATGAGGACCTGGGCCGCGACGGCGGGCCCACCCCGGTCGCGTGCCAGCAACGCCGTGACCGTGGCCAGATTGCCGCCCGCGCTGTCGCCGGCGACCGCGATCCGCGCCGGGTCGGCACCGAACCGCTGCGCGGTGGCCGCGATCCAGCACAGCACCGCGTAGGCGTCCTCGGCGGCGGCGGGGAACCGATGCTCGGGAGCCCGCCGGTACTCGACCGAGACGACGAGGGCGCCGGCGCCGTTCGCCATCGACCGGCAGAACTGGTCGTGGCTGTCCACACTGCAGATCACGAACCCGCCACCGTGGCAGAAGAGCACCACCGGCAGCGGGCCGGTGGTGTCCCGCGGGGTGTAGATCCGCACCGGGATCTGCTCGCCGTCCGCACCGGGAGCGAACGAATCGACCACGGCGGCAACCGGAATCGGCTCCACCGCGGCCGCCGGACGGGAGGCGAGCTGCCGCCGGGCCTCGGTGGCGTCGACCACCTCGGTGCCGAGTCTCGGGAAGGCCGCGGTCGCCGCGTCGACGACCGCGCGGGTGTGCGGTGACATCGTCATAACGTCTCCGGTATCGCGAGGGCGCGCGGGTCGCTCACAGTCCGTCCTGGAGCTCCGGGGGCATGAACTTGCCCGCGGCCAGGCCGCCGTCGACAGTGATCTCCGCGCCGGTGACATAGGCCGAGGCGTCCGAAGCGAGGAAGGCGACCAGTTCGGCGACCTCCTCCGGGGTGCCGGTCCGCTGCAGCGGCAGGGTCGGGAAGCTGCCGGGACCGGTGGTGAGGTACGGCACCATCGGGGTGGCGATCGGCCCCGGATGGACCGAGTTCACGCGAATTCCGCGGGGGCCCAGCTCGAGTGCTGCGGTCTTGGTCAGGCCGCGCAACCCCCATTTGGAGGCGCCGTAGGCGGAGTGGCCCATCAGCCCCTCGAGTCCGGCCTGTGAGGAGATGTTGACGATCGATCCGCCCGCTTCCGACATGGAACCCACGACCGACCGGATCCCGCGGAACGCGCCCACCAGGTTGACCCGCAGAATCGTCTCCAATTCCTCGGGTGTGGTCTCGGTGAGCGGTTTGGCGGTATAGATCGCGGCATTGTTGACCAGCACGTTCAGTGCGCCGAACTCCGATACGGCGACCGTGACCGCGGCGTTCCAGTCGTCGGCCGAGGTCACGTCGTGGCGCACGAAGCGCGCCGCCGGACCGAGCTCGGCCGCCAACTGCTTACCTTCGGTCTCCAGCACGTCGGTGAGCACTACCCGCGCGCCCGCGGCGACGAACAGTCGCGCTTCGGCCGCACCCTGTCCGCGCGCCGCGCCGGTGACGAGCGCGACTTTGTTGCTGAGATCGACCATTCGACATCTCCGTCCTGTGAGTGTGCCGAGATCCTGTGCCGCACGGGCGTACTCGGCCAGTGCCGATCTCGATGGGCGGGATCGGCGTCGGTGAAGTGGTTGTCCTGCTACTGGTTCCGGAAATGCGGAATGACCTTCTCGCCCCAGTGCCGGATGGTCTCGAGGCATGCCTCCTGGGGCACGGTGCCCATCTGGATCAGGCACAGGATCTCGTCGGCGCCGGCATCGCGCAGCCGCTCGACGTAGGCGATCGCGTCCTCCGGGCTGCCGTACGCGTGATCGGCGTTGAACACCGAGGTCGAACCGGATTTCACCGGGATCTTGGCCTCGTGCAGGTAGGCGACGTGCTCATCGGCGGCCTCCTTGATCCGTGCCACCTCGTCCACGGTGGGATCGACCGCCTCGTCCGGCACGGGCCCGGCCCCGTAGTAGTGCTTGATGGACTGGGCGAAGAAGCGCTGGCCCCGGGCGCCGATCTGCTGGGCCCGGTCTCGATCGTCCAGGACGATGGTCGGGCACAGGGCGGCGAAATGGTCGTTGGTCACCGTCGAGACGAAACGCTCGCCGGTGCGGGCCGCGATCGCCTCGTCGTAGGTGCGCCGCAGCTCCGCGATCTCCGCCACACCCGCGAAACCCAGTACCAGAGCGCCGATTCCGTAGTCGGCGGCCAGCTTCAACGTGTCCTTCTTGGTGCATGCCATGAACAGTGGCGGATGCGGGCGCTGCACCGGCCGCGGCAGCAGCGCATGCGGATCGATATCGAGCAGCTCGCCGTGGTACTCGAATTCGCCGTCCGGATCCTGCCACGCCGTGCCGATCATCCGCAGCGACTCCTCGACCTCGGCATAGGTCCGTTCCGGGTCGACGCCGCACATCGAGGTCTCGACCGGGGTCGCGCCGCGGCCGGCGCCCAGGTTCAGGCGGCCGCCCGACAGGACGTCGAGCATCGCGGCCCGCTCGGCCGCGCGGACCGGATGGTTGAAGTTGAACGGCATGCAGACCACGCCGTGGCCGATGCGGATGCGCTGGGTCTTGGCCGCCACCCAGGTCAGGAAGATCTCCGGGGCGCTCATGTGCGCGTACCACTTCAGCCCGTGGTGTTCGACGGCCCAGACCGTATCGAAGCCCATCTCGTCGGCCAGTACCGCCTGCTCGACGCAGTCCCGCAGCACCTGTGCCTCGTGTTCGGCCGTGGGGTCGGTCATCTGGGCCTCGAAGATCATCGAGAACTTCATCCGGCACTCCCGTCATCTCGTCCTATGCCTAGTAGAAATAGTCCGTCCCGGACCCGTCCTGGTCAGCCCGAAGTCCCGCTGGCCGGGACCGTGCGGTGTCGCATCGGCCGTACCGCCATAGCGTCGATCGCAACGATGGGGAAGGACGGAAAGAACGCCGCATGACACAGGAATTCGAATTCGACGTGGTGGTCGTCGGCTCCGGCGCCGCCGGTATGACCGCTGCCCTGACGGCCGCCTATCGCGGGCTGTCGGTGACGCTGATCGAGAAGAGCCGCAACTTCGGCGGGTCCACGGCCCGCTCCGGCGGCGGCATCTGGATCCCCAACAATCCGGTGCTCCAGGCCGCGGGCGTGCCCGACAGCCCGGAGCTGGCCCGCACCTATCTGAAAGCGGTTGTGGGCGAACGGGTTCCCGAGGCCAAGCAGCGTGCCTTCCTGGACCACGGGCCCGAGATGATGCGCTACATCGGCGCCCGCAGCCGGTACTGGGACTTCGTCTACGACCGCGGCTACTCCGACTACCATCCGGAATTCCCCGGTGGTCTGGCCCAGGGCCGCAGTATCGAACCGGCGCCGATCGACGGGCGACTGCTCGGCGGCGATCTGCACAAGATCAATCAGCCGACCATGTCGGGTCCGAAGGGAATCGCGTTCACCGTCAGCGATTTCCACGATCTGAACATGATCGCCCGGACCTGGGCCGGTAAGCGCACGGCGATGAAGGTCGGCGCGCAGGCGGTGGCCAACAAACTCCGCGGCCGCCTGCCGCTGAGCCTGGGCAAAGCGCTGGCCGCGCGGCTGTGGCTGTCGCTGCGCGACGCGAGCGTGCCGGTCTGGATGAACACCCCGCTGACCGAGGTGGTGACCGAGGCGGGTGTCGTGGTCGGCGTGCGCGCCGAACATCAGGGCGCGCCGGTGCTGATCAGGGCGCGCCGCGGTGTCGTGCTGGCCGCGGGCGGCTTCGAACACAACCTCGACATGCGCCGTCAGTATCTGTCCGGTCCGCAGTCGACCGAATGGACCGTCGGCGCCACCGAGAACGTCGGCGAGGGCATCGTGGCGGGCCAGAAGGCCGGTGGCGCGGTCGATCTCATGGACGACGCGTGGTGGGGCCCGTCGGTCCGCAATCCGGACGGCCCGCCGTTCTTCTGCCTGGCCGAGCGGGCGCAGCCGGGCGGGATCATGGTCAACCACGCGGGGCGGCGGTTCGTCAACGAATCCGCGCCTTATGTGAACGTCGTACACACCATGTACGAGCAGCATGTATCCGGTGTGGACCACATTCCGGCCTACTTCATCATGGATCAGACCTTCCGTGACCGGTACCTGTTCCTGGGCAATTTCCCGAAGCGGCCGATTCCGCAGAAGTATCTCGACGCCGGGATCATCACCCAGGCCGATACGCTCGAGCAGCTGGCGAACAAGATCGGTGTTCCCGCGCCGGCGCTGACCGATACCGTCGCGCGATTCAACGGCTTCGCGCGCACCGGCCGAGACGAGGACTTCGGACGCGGCGACTCCGCCTACGACCGGTATTACGGCGATCCGACCGTGGCACCGAATCCGTGCCTGGCGCCGCTGGACAACGGGCCCTACTACGCGGTGGAGATGGTGCCGGGCGATCTGGGCACCAAGGGCGGTCTGTGCACGGACGAATTCGCGCGGGTACTCGACGACGGCGACCGGCCGATCGCGGGATTGTATGCGGCGGGCAATAATTCGGCCTCGGTCATGGGTAACGACTACGCCGGCGCCGGCGCGACCATCGGCCCGGCGATGGTGTTCGGCTTCATCGCCGCCAACCATCTCGCGGACCACGCCCAGCCGCAGGCGGCCGGCGCCGCGCCGAAGCGCACGGCGAAGTCACGCACCACATCCGCCATCGCGGGGAAGGAATAGCCATGGGCAGGGTCGACGGAAAGACGGTCATCGTCACCGGGGGTGCGCGGGGGATGGGTGCGGCGTTCGCCGCGCGGCTGATCTCCGAGGGCGCGTCCGTGGTGATCACCGATGTCCTGGCCGACGAAGGCGCGCAGACCGCCGCCCGGCTGGGATCCTCGGCACGGTTCGTGGCCCACGATGTCACCGACGAATCGTCGTGGAACGAGGTGGTGACACAGGCGGAATCGGCTTTCGGTCCGGTCGCGGGACTGGTGAACAACGCCGGCATCGTGCACGTCGACCCGATCGAGCAGTTGGCCGAGGCCGACTTCCGCAAGGTGATCGACGTGAATCAGGTCGGGGTATTCCTCGGCATGAAATCCGTCGTGGGTTCGATGCGGCGCGCCGGTCACGGGTCGATCGTGAACATCTCCTCGGTCGGCGGCATCATCGGCTTCTCCAACATTCTCGGTTACACGGCCTCCAAGTGGGCGGTGCGCGGGATGACGAAGACCGCGGCACAGGAGTTCGGGCCCATGGGAATTCGGGTCAACTCGGTGCACCCCGGCGTGGTGATCACGGAGATGACCGCCGATTCGGCGCGGTCGAACTCGATGTTCCACGATCAGCCGCTGGCGCGGGCCGGCACCCCCGAGGAATTGGCGAATCTGGTGCTGTTCCTCATCTCCGACGAATCCGGTTACAGCACCGGTTCGGAATTCGTCGCCGACGGCGGCTTCACCTCCCACTGAATCGAAGGATATTCGCCGTGAAGAGTTTCGCAGGTAAGACCGTCGTCATCACCGGCGCCGGCGCCGGCATCGGCCGGGCCCTGGCGCTGGAACTGGCCGGGCACGGCGCCCGGCTGGCACTGTCCGGTCGAAATATCGACAATGTGTCCGAGACCGCGGCGCTGTGTGAGAAGCGGGGCGCTCATGCGCGCGCCTACCGGCTCGACGTCACCGATCGTGACGCCGTCTACGCACACGCCGATCAGGTGGCCGGTGACTTCGGCGGCGTCAACGCGATCGTCAACAATGCCGGGGTGTCGTTGACCGCCAGCACCGAAGAGGTCAGCTGGGATGATTTCGAATGGATCGTGAACATCAACTTCTGGGGCGTAGCCTACGGGACGAAAGCCTTTCTGCCCCATGTGATCGCCTCCGGTGACGGTGCGGTGGTCAATGTGTCGAGCATGTTCGGCCTCGCCGCCTGCCCCACCCAGGGCGCCTACAACGCCACCAAATTCGCGATTCGCGGCTTCACCGACGCCTTGCGGCAGGAGATGAAGATCGCCGGTCACAAGGTGGCGGTGAGCTGTGTGCATCCCGGCATGATCCGGACCGAGATCGCGTGGAAGGCGCGTGCGGGCGCCGGCCGTGACCGCGACGCGCTGGCCGCCAACTTCGACAGCCTGGCCAAGACCAGTCCGGAGAAGGCGGCCCGGGCGATCGTGGACGGTATCCGCAAGGATCGGGCCAAGGTGCTGATCGGCACCGACGCCCGCGTGATCGACCTGCTGCCGCGCGTCTTCGGATCGGGCTACCAGAAGATCCTCACCGCGCAGATGCGCAACGAAGTCGCGAAGTAACCGCGCGCACCAGCCCGCTCGCCGGATCGCGAGCGGGCCCTGCGCCTCGGATCACAGCGGCAGATCGCGCCTGCGCACCTTGCCGGTGGTGTTGCGGGGCAACCGATCCAGTACGCGCACGACCCGTGGCACCTTGTAGCCGGCGAGCCGGGTCCGGCACCACGCGAGGAGCGCGCCGGGATCGAATGCCGCGGGGTCGTGCACGACGACGAACGCGGCGCCGACCTCGCCGAGCCGGTCGTCCGGGATGCCGATCACGGCCGCCTCGGCGATACCGGGGTACTCCAGCAGGGCCTGCTCGACCTCGGCCGGATACACGTTGAAGCCGCCGGCGATGAACATGTTCTTCAACCGGTCGGTGATGCGCAGGTAGCCCTCGGGATCCAGCGATCCGACATCGCCGGTGTGCAGCCATCCGGCGGAATCGACGGCGTGTGCGGTGGCCGCCGGATCGTCGAGATATCCGCACATCACATTCGGCCCCCGCACCACGATCTCACCGGAGGTTCCGGACGGGACCACCCGGCCTTCGGCATCGACGATGCGAATCTCACTGCCCGGCAACGACTTACCGACCGTGCGGGCGGTGCGCTCGGTGGGTTCGCCCGGTGCGCAGACCGTGACCACGCCGATGGATTCGGTGAGGCCGTAGGCGGTGAACACCTCGGCGGCTCCGAGTTCGGTGCGGATGCGCCCGACCAGCGACTCGGGAATGGCGGCGCCACCGGTGCCCGCCAGCCGCAGCGCCGGGAACCTGGCCCCGACCCGCAGGAGATCGGTGAAAACCGTGGGCGGGCCGGCGAGTACGGTGATCCGCTCCCGGATCAGCACCTTCGCCGCCGACTCCGCCTCGAATATCGCCAGCGGCACCATGGTGGCCGCGCGCAGCAGGCAGGCCACGATGCCCGCCTTGTAGCCGAAGGTATGCGAGAACGGATTGACCAGTAGACAGCGATCGCCGTGGCGCAGCGTGACCGCATCCGCCCAACGGTCCAGCACGCTCAGGGTCCGGCGGTGCGTACTGAGCACCCCCTTGGGCGCGCCGGTGGTGCCCGAGGTGAACAGGACGTCGCAGATGTCGTCGGGATCGACTGTGGCCGTGCGTACTTCGGCCTCGGCGCGGGAGACCGAACGGGCCGCGGCGCGAAAGCGTGCCCAGTCGAGCAGCGGCGCCCGCGGTCCGGCGCCGTGCTCACTCGGCGCGGTCGCCGGCAGCAGCACGGTATGACGCAGATCGGGGAGCGGCCCTTGCTCGCTGAGCATCAGCGGGTAGTCGGTATCCAGGAATCCGCGCACCGTGAACAGCATCCGGCAGCGGGCGCGCCGCAAGATCGCCGCGGCCTCCGCACCGCGCAGGCGGGTGCCGAGGGGAACGAGGGTCGCGCCCGCACCCAGCATGCCGAGAGCGGTCGTTATCCAGTGCGCGCTGTTCGGCGCCCAGAGCGCGACCCGATCGCCGGGCTCGATCCCGGTCGCGATCGCGGCGCGGGTCACCTCTCGGGCGGCCGCGTGCAGTTCGGCATAGGTCAGCCGGATGTTCGGCTCGACGATCGCCACGGTCGATCCGTAGCGGCGCGACATCTCGGCCAGCAGCGCCGGAATCGTCGCGGGAACCACGGTCGTCCGCGGATTCCGCGTGGTCTGTCTGTCCGCCATCGCCGCCCGAGCACATCGTCGTGGGAACCGCGCCGGTCGCGCGCCGCTCACGGACCATCCTGCCGCAGGCCGGGGCCGGGGCCGGCCGATTCGCGGCATCGGTCCCGGTCAGTGGACCGCCGGTCCGGTCGCCGGGGAGTTATCCGCTGAGCGGGACGTCGGCTACTGGCGAGCACCCCTCGGGCGGCACTCTCGAAGGATGACCGGGGCGGCAGGGGGTTCGATGCCCCGATGGATGGACCGAAGGAGTGACATGACCGCGGGTGCGGAGCTGGCCCACCGATCCGAGACCGTCGTCGGACTGGACGGCAACTGCCCGCTGTCGCGGGAACGGATCGGTGGCAAGGCCTGGAGTATCAATCACATGCGCGGGCTCGGGCTGCCGGTACCGCCGGCATTCGTGCTGACCACCGACGCGTGGCGTGATTTCACCGCACGGGGCGCGATCGCCGACGAGATCTGGCGGGCCGTCCGTGACGGTATCGCGACGCTCGAGCACGGGACCGGGCGCACCTTCGGGTCGACGCGAGCGCCGCTGCTGGTCTCGGTCCGATCGGGCGCCGCGGTGAGTATGCCCGGCATGATGGACACCGTCCTCAACCTCGGCATCAACGACGGTGTGGAGCAGGCGCTGGCCGCCGTGACCGGAAACGCCGGTTACGCCGCAGACACCCATCGGCGATTCCGGGAGCAGTACCGCGAGACCGTGCTCGGTGTCGCCGACGGTGTGGTTCCGGTCGATCCGTGGGAGCAGTTGCGCGGTGCCATCACCGCCGTGTTCGGATCCTGGGACTCCCAGCGCGCCAAGGCCTATCGGCGCAACCGCGGCGTCGCCGACGATCTCGGCACCGCGGTCACCGTCCAGGCGATGGTCTTCGGAAATCTGGACGACGCCTCGGGCACGGGCGTGCTGTTCAGCCGCAATCCCAATACCGGCGACGGCCCGGCCTACGGCGAATGGCTGGTGGGCGGACAGGGCGAGGATGTGGTGTCCGGCCGAACCACGCCGCGACCGCTGGCCGATCTCGCCGCCACCCAGCCGGAGCTGCACCGGCGCCTGATCGAGGCCGCGGACCTGCTCGAACGCGATGGCCGCGATATTCAGGACATCGAGTTCACGGTGGAATCGGAAACCTTGTGGCTGCTGCAGTCGCGTCCGGCGAAACGTTCGGCGCGGGCGGCGGTACGGGCCGCGGTCGCGATGGTGGCCGAAGAGCTGATCTCCGCCGAGGAGGCCGTGCAGCGGGTCAGCGCCGAGCAGATCCGGGTCGTCCTGCGCCCGGCGAGCACTGCCGCCGATGCGGGACAGGCTCTCGCCCGAGGCGAATCCGCCTGTCCCGGCGTGGCTTTCGGTCTGGTGGTCACCGACCCCGACGAGGCCGAGGCGCGGGCGCAGGCGGGTGAGGACGTCATCCTGGTGCGGCCCACCACCAGCCCCGACGATCTGCCCGGCATGATCGCCGCCCGCGCGGTGGTCACCGAATCCGGTGGCGCCACCTCGCACGCCGCGCTGGTGAGCCGCGAACTGGGCCGGCCCTGTGTCGTCGGCTGCGGTCCCGGTGTGGTCGCGGCCCTGGCCGGGCGCCGGGTCACCGTGGACGGTGGCGCCGCGGTGGTGTGGGACGGTGAAGTGGCCGGGGGTGCGGTCGATCCCGCCGCACTCGACGATGTGCGCAGACTGGCCGCCTGGGCCGGTGTGACACCCGAGGAGCTGGCCCGATCCGCGGACACCGAGCCGGAAGATGCCTGGGCGCAGACGGTTACCCGCGCGGTGAGCGATCTCGAGCTCGTTCGCCTCATCGGTGTCAAGGGCCGGGTGCGCAGCGATGCGGTCGCCGCCAGTCTGGGCGGTGACGTCGCCGAGATCGCCGCCCGGTGCGCGGATCTGATTTCCGGTGGCCTGTGCGCCGACACCCCCGCGGGGCTGCGGCTCACTCCCGACGGGCGGCAACGACTGGACACGCTGCTGACCGCCGAGCGCGCGACGGTCGATGCCACGGCGATGACCGCGGCCTACGCGGATTTCTGCGTGGTCAACGCCGAACTCAAGGACATCGTGACCGCCTGGCAGATGAAGGATGCGGCCACCCCCAACGATCACGGCGACGCCGAATACGATGCGGCGGTGCTGGATCGGCTCACCGACCTGCATCGGCGGGTACGCCCGCTGGCCGGGCGTCTGGGCTGGATCGCCCCGCGGCTGGCCCGATACCGCGACCGGCTCGATCTGGCCGTCGAGCGGATCGGCGGCGGCGATCACACCTGGGTGGCGCGCCCGATCATGGACAGCTATCACACGGTGTGGTTCGAACTGCACGAAGATCTGATCGGCCTGTGCGGACTGAGCCGTGCCGACGAGGCGGCGGCCGGTCGTGCCGAATAATCCGATCACCACCTCGGCCGCCGCGGCCCGGCGCTGGGTCGATTTCGCCGAGATCGACAACATGCGCGACCTGGGCGGACTTCCGGTAACCGGTGGCGGCGCCACGCGTTTCGGGGTGGCACTGCGGTCGAGCACCCTGCAGCAGGCCACCGAGGCGGATCTGGCGCTGCTGCTGGGCACGCTCGGGCTGCGTACGCTGATCGATCTGCGGCTGCCCGACGAGGTCGAGCGGGAGGGGTACGGTCTGCTCGCCGATACCACGATCGACAAGGTCAACCTGCCGGTACGCAAGTCGCCGCAATCCTCCTTGGCGGCCAGGGATCTGGTACCGGACAAGTCGCGGGTGGATCTGGCCGCCCTGTACGGCGCGCTGCTGGCGGGCAGCCCGGCCGAGATCGTGGCCGCGGTGCGGCTGGTCGCCGATCCCGATCGGCAGGCCGTGGTCTTCCACTGCGCGGCGGGCAAGGACCGCACCGGAGTCCTGGCGGCGGTGCTGCTGGACGCGGTGGGAGTGGCGCCGGAGGTGATCGCCGCGGACTACGTGCTGACCAACGAGCGCATGGCGCGCGTCCGCAACCGGCTCGACGCCCTGGGCTCCTACACGGGCCTGCCGCCGGCCGACACCGGGATTCTGGCCGTCGACCCGGCGGTGATGCTGAACTTCCTCGGCGCGCTGCGTCGCGACCACGGTGGTGCCGCCCGCTGGCTGCTCGAACACGGGCTCACCGGCGCGCAACTGGCGATGTTGCGGGCCGCGCTGGTCGCCGAGTAACGGCGGGCATCACCTGGAATAGTCGCGGAAGGTCATCACGAACGCCACCGCGGCTATCGCGAACAGTGCGATGTAGGCGAGTACCTGCAGCGCGACATTCGCCAGGTTGTGCACCCCCAGCCCCAAGAGCAGGACGGCCAGCAACAACACCACCCCGTAGAACGGTGTGCGCTGGGGGTGGTCTCCCATACCCATAATCGAAAAGTACCCGATCAGGGCGAAATCCGACAGCCCTGCCCGCGGCCTCGTTCCGCGAATCGCCGGCCCTGCCGGGGCCGGCGATCCATGGAAGAATTCGAGATCGAGCCGCCATCGGGAGGTAAGTATGTCGACCCAGCCGCTGACCCGGCAGACCTTCGACACCGTGGTGTCGACCCATGCGATCGTGCTCGTCGACTTCTGGGCGTCCTGGTGCGGCTGGTGCACCCGCTTCGCGCCGATCTACGCCGAATCCGCGGCCCTGCATCGCGAGATCGTGCACGCCACCGTCGACACCGAGGCGGAGCCGGCACTGACCGCCGCCGCCCAGATCGCCAGCCTGCCGACGCTGCTCGCCTTCCGTGAGGGGCTGCTGGTCTACTCCGACCCGGGCTTCCGGACCGCCGCCCAGCTCGAGGACGTGGTCCAGCAGGTCCGCTGGCTGGATATGGACGAGGTGCGCCGAGAGCTCGGTGTGCGCAATCCGGCCCAGGCCCCGGCGCATCCGGCCCCCGTCCCCGCCCGCGCGGGACTCGCCGCCGGGCCCGGCGACTACGGCTGGCCGGGCCTGCGTTCTCGATGACCGCGCCGGTCATCGGTCCGTTCGTTCAATCGAGCAGGTCCGCGACGGTGGGACAGATCAAGCCGAACAGATCGCCGACGGTGGTCAGGGCGGCGGTGTGCAGTACATCCGCCGGCAGTGGTGTCCGATCGGGTGCGGCCAGGGCGCGGGTGGCACAGGCCTCGGCGACCACCGTAGGCCGGTAGCCCCGATTGAACGCGCCCTGGGCGGTGAACGCGACGCACAGATGGGTCATGAATCCGGCCAGCACCAGATCCGGTCCGGCCCCGGCGCTTCGCAGCGTGTCGTGCAGGTCGGTCTCGTGGAACGCGTCGGGAAAGTTCTTGACCACCACCGGTTCTCCGGCTTCGGGGGCGACATCGGCGATGATCGCGCCGATCTCGGCCCGGATGTCGTAGGGCGTGCCCGGCCCGGCGTCGTTGACGATGTGCACGATCGGGCGCCCCAGCTCGCGGGCCGCGCTCAGCAGCCGGGCACCGGCGACAAGGGCCGCATCGGCGTTGGGGAGCGCCATCACGCCCTCCCGGTAGGTGTTCTGGAAATCGATCATCACGACAGTGGCGTCGGCCAGCCGGGGGAGCCCGTCGTCGAGGCCGGAGACCTGGCGCAGGGGGGTGGAGACAGCGGACATGAGTGCCTTCTTTCCTTGGGGGGCAGTGTTTTCGGGCAGGACGAAGCGCCGGGCCCGGCAGGGTGCCGGGCTCGGTGGTCGTCCGGATATCAGGCCGGGGCGCGCACGATCAGGCCGTGGTGCGGAACCGCCGGCGATAGGCGCCGGGGCCGGTGCCCAGGCGCCGCAGGAAGGCCCGATGCAATGTCTCGACCGAGCCCAGTCCGGCACCGTGTGCGATCCGCGGCAAGGGCAGATCGCTGGTTTCGAGCAGGCGACGGGCGGCCTCGACGCGGGCGGCCTCCACATAGGTGGCCACTGTGAGACCCATCTCCTGCCGGAATACGCGCGCGAAATGCCTCTCGCTCAGGCACATTCGGGCCGCCAGCGCGGCGGCGGACAAATCGGCGTCGAGATTCTCGGCGATGTAGGTCCGTAGTTCGTCGATATCGCGGCGGGCCGGAGCCGGTCGGCTCAACGGCACACTGAACTGGCTCTGGCCACCCTGCCGGCGCAGGTAGACGACGAGCTGGCGGGCCACCGACAGGGCCAACTCCTCACCGCGGTCCTCGGCGACCAGGGCCATCGCCAGATCCAGGCAGGCGCTGATACCGGCGCCCGTCCAGACCCGTCCCGAGCGCACGAAGATCGGATCCGGATCCACTGTGACCCGCGGATGGTCGGTGGCCAGTTGCCCGGCGGTCGACCAGTGCGTGGTGGCCGTCTTCCCGTCCAGCAATCCGGCGGCCGCCAGCAGATGCGCCCCCACACAGACCGATGCGATCCGGCCGGTGCGCGGCGCGATCTCGCGCAGCCAGCGCACCACCTCGTCGTCGACCCGGGCAACCGGTCCGTCCGGGGAGGGATCCACCGCTCCCGGCACGATCAGAGTGTCGATGGCCGTATCGATATCGGAGAACGCGAGATCGGTCAGTACTCGCACGCCCGCCGAGGTGCGGACCGCCCCGTGATCCGGTCCGGCCAGCAGCACCTCGTAGCCGGCGGTGCCCCCGCTCTCCCGATTGGCCAGCGCGAACACCTCCGCCGGCCCGGTGACGTCGAGCAGATCCACGTCCGGAAAGGCCGCGATGACCACACGATGCTTCGATGACATTCCCCCATCCTGTGGGTTACCCGGCCGTGACCGCAACGACGGATAACTGCCGGATCCGGTCATGCGCGGGTGCGGAACGCCCATCCGGCGCCCGCCGCGAGCATCCCCATGGCAACCATGTACAGCCAGCCGAGCCGGAAATCGGCGAGATCGGCGGTGGTGGTGCGCGCGAAGATCGCGGTCAGGACGGCGACGCCGAGGGCGGAGCTGGTCTGGCGCGCCATCATCGAGGTGCCCGACCCCAGCGACAGCTGATCCGGCGGCAGGAGCGCGGAGGCGCCGAACAGCGGCGGCTGCAGCAGGGCGGTGCTGACTCCGGCCAGGACCGCGCCCGGCAGGAACATCACCGCGTAGGACGTGCTGGTCCCGGCCAGCGCGAGCCACCACCCCGCACCGGCGGCGATGGTGAGGCCGCCCAGCGTGGCCGACGCGCGGGCTCCGATACGGGCGACGACGCGACCCGACAGCGGCGACACCAGCAGACAGCTGATCGGGATGGGCGCGATGCCCAGGCTGGCTCGCAGTTCGGGATAATGCCATTGCCCGGTGAGATACAGCGTGCCCGACAGCAGCAGCGCCGCGAAGGCCAGGTAGTAGCAGAACACCCCGAGTGTCGCGATGCGAAACATCCGGTGGCGCAACACCACCGGGCTCACCACCGGATCCGGATGGTGGCGGACGTGGTAGGTGAACGCGGCCGCCAGTCCGAACGCCGCGCCCAGTGCCGCCAGCGTCGGCGCCGACCCGTAACCCCAGGCCGCGGCCTGGACGAAGACGGTGGTCAGTGCCGCGGTGGCGCCGAGCATCAGGGCGGCGCCGAGGAGATCGAGCCGGCGCCGCACCCGGGCCCGGATATCCGGCAGCACCCGCAATCCGAACCCGACGGCCGCGACGGTGATCGGGACGTTCAACCAGAAGATCCACTGCCAGCCGAATCCGAGCAGGAGTCCGCCGATCACCGGTCCGCTACTGGCGCCCGCGGCGGCGATCGCCGTCCAGATCCCCATCACGGTCGCGTGTTCGCGGGGATCGAAACACGGCAGTACCAGCCCCAGCCCGGTGGGCACCAGCAGTGCCGCGGCGACGGCCTGCAGGACCCGGGCCGCGATCAGGAAGGACAGTGTCGGAGCCAGTGCGCAGCCGATCGACGCGATACCGAAAAGCGCTGTGCCGACCAGGAATCCGCGGCGGCGACCGGTGTCGTCGGACAGTCGCCCGGCCGGGACCAGCAAGGCCGCCATCACGATGGTGTAGGCGTTGAGCACCCAGGACACCGAACTCGCGGCGGCGCCCGGGAACGAATGCCGCAGGGTCGGAAAGGCGACCGTCACCGCGAACAGATCGAGGATCGCGAGGTACTGCGCGACGCTCGCCACCGCGAGGACTCGCCAGCGCCGCGGAGATTCGAACAGTGAGGCGGGATCCGCCGACCGGAGAGTGTCCGTAATCATCATGATTGAAACTATTCAGTCACCGAACAGGGAATTCGAGTGGCGAATATGCCACTATGCGCTAGATTTTGGACATGGCTGCTGAAGGGGCACACGCACAGTCCGGAACCGTCGCCGTGGCGGTGACACCCGGGCAGCCGGTGTTCGAGGTCGCCATCCCCTATCAGGTGTTCGCCGAACCGCCGCTCGGGATCGACCCGGATCGCTGGTATCGGCTGCGGATGTGCGGTCCGCGTGGCACCCGCCACGCCACGCTGCGGGATCCGTTCGTGACACTGACCGACTACGACTACGACGATCTGATCGCCGCCGACACCGTGATCGTGCCCGCGGTGCCGGACGTGCGCGCGCCCGCGCCCGCGGAACTGGTCGAAGCCGTGCGCGCGGCCTATGCCGCGGGAGCGCGCATCGCGGCATTGTGTTCGGGCGCATTCGTTCTCGCCGAAGCGGGACTGCTCGACGGCAGGCCGATGACGACCCACTGGAAACACGTCCCGGCGCTGCTGGAACGCTATCCGCACCTGCGGCTCGACCCCGGCGTGCTCTACATCGACGATGGGCAGATCCTGACCAGCGCGGGCACGATGGCCGGTATGGATCTGTGTATTCACCTGATCCGCAAGGACCTCGGCGCCGCGGTGGCCAACGCCACCGCGCGGGGACTGGTGGTGCCGCCACACCGCGCCGGTGGACAGGCGCAGTATCTGCGCGCGCCGGTCCCGGTCGACGCGGCCGATCCGGGGCTGGCGGCCACCCTGCAGTGGGCGCTCGCCCGGCTCGACTCGGTTCTGACGATCGGTGATCTGGCCAAGCACAGCGGACTCGGTGAGCGCACCCTCGCCCGCCGCTTCCACGCCGAACTGGGCACCTCACCGCTGCGCTGGCTGCTGACCCAGCGCATCGATCGCGCCCGGGAACTGCTCGAGGCCACCGATTTCGGCATCGATGCGGTGGCGCGGCGGTGCGGATTGGGAAGTGCGGCGAATCTGCGTGCGCACTTCGGCCGGGAGGTGGGTGTCTCACCGAGTGAGTACCGGCGCTCGCACCGCGGCAACCGCCACGAGGTCGTGGTCGACACCCCGTCCTGACGCCGCCCGGGTGGCTACCGGGCCGCGGCCGAGCCCGCGCGTCTTCCGAAGAAGGTCCCGTCGCCGAGCGAGGTTCCGCTGATGTAGCCCTGTCCGTGCAGGTTCACCGCCGCGCGGCCCGCGGCGAACAATCCGGGGATGGGCGCACCGTCGAGATCGAGTACGCGGCCGTCGTGGTC
Organism: Nocardia spumae; assembly: GCF_020733635.1. NCBI lineage: Bacteria > Bacillati > Actinomycetota > Actinomycetes > Mycobacteriales > Nocardiaceae > Nocardia > Nocardia spumae. The sequence continues at coordinate 2,099,583 of NZ_JAJFZL010000001.1, forward strand.
GGTGTGCAGGCCGCCGAGGGTGAAGACCGAGGCGCCGGTGCCGCGCCGGTCACCGCTCTCGGACGGTGGGCGCATACCGGCCCGGACATCGATCGCGGCCAGCGGCGCGCGTAACGGCCGCAGCCAGCGCGGACTCTTGTGCTGATCGGGATCCGCTCCGGCGGAGGCGAATTCGTTGTAGCGGGTCACCGTCGCGGTGAGAGCGCCCGGCGGCAGATCCATCAGCTCGCCCAGTTCGCCGGCGGTCTCGGCGACGTGGGTGGGACGCACCCCCCAGCGCTCGGCTTCGGGGACCGCCTCGAACGCCTCCTCGTCGAGGACCACCCATACCCGCATCCCCTGGGTGAACAGCGCCGCCTGACCGATGCGGCCCGGATAGGTGTCCTCGTTGACGAAGCGAAAGCCCTTGTCGTTCACCAGGATTCCGCGTGCGGCCAATCCGGGCACCAGTGAGATACCGACCTGGCCGGTGGCCATGTGCCGGACCGCGGCCCCGGCGGCCTGCGCCATCCGGATACCGCTGCCGTCATCGGTTCCCGCGCTGACCTTGGTGTGACCGAGCAGGGCGGGTGCGTGCGCGGCGAGCATATCGTCGTTGTCGACGAATCCGCCGGTGGTCAGGACACAGCCGCGACGGGCGCGGATGGTGACTTCGCGGCCGTACCGGCGCGCCACCACGCCGACGACGGTGCCGTCGTCGGCGCGGATCACGGTGGTGGCGGCGGTATCGAACAGGGTGGTGATTCCGGCCGACTCCGCGGCCGAGGCCAGGCAGTCCATCAGCAGCCGGCCGCCGAAATCGTTGGCGGTGGGGCGATGTCCACGCGGTGCCGGCCGGGCGATCTCGGTGAACGGCCAGCTGTTCTCGCCCAGCCACATCAACCCGTCGTCGGTCGGGGGCACCCAGGCCGGCGCGTCCCACAGCGACGGCTTGAACGGCACTCCCCGCGCGACCAGCCAGTGGAAATGTTCGACGCTGTGCTCGCAGTAGTCGGCGATCTTCGCCTCGTCGGCGCCGGGACCGAGGGCGGCGCCCAGGTAGGCCGCCATGTCCTCCGGGGTGTCGTCGAAGCCGCAGGCCCGCTGGATCGGCGTGCCGCCGCCCAGATAGATCTCACCGCCCGACATCGCCGAGGACCCGCCCGGCCCGCCCGCGCGGTCGAGGACCAGGACCCGCGCACCGGCGGTGGCTGCCTCGAAGGCGGCCGCCGCTCCGGCACAGCCGTATCCGACCACCAGCACATCGGTGTCGATGTCGTAGTGGGCGATCTCGCTCGCCGGGCGTGGTGTCACCGAATGGTGTACGGGCATATCTCCTGCCTTTCGTCGACGCCCGCGCCGCGCAACCGCGGTGGGTTGCGCGGCGCGGGCGCTGCGGGTCATCGACCGGGCTTGTCCAGCAATTTGGCCTTCAGCGCGTCGACCGTCGCGGAGTCGACGCCCAGACCGTCGGACAGAAACCGGTCGAAGGAGCCGTACGACCGGCGCACCTGATCGAAGGAGGCGTCCAGATAATCGGCCTGCACGCCGAGGATCGGCTCGAACAGCGACGGATCGGTGACCAGTCCACGCTGTACCAGCGCATCCATCTGCGCCTTGTTGCTCGCGGCCAGGTAGTCGTTGGAGGCCAGGTAGTCCTTGTAGATCTGGCCCTTCGGGACGTCCAGCGCCGACATCAGGATCGCGGTCATCCAGCCGGTGCGGTCCTTACCGGACGTGCAGTGGTAGAGCACCGCGTTCGGTGAGTTCGCGATGTCCTTCACCGTCGCGGCGAACTGGGCGCGGGCATTGTCGTCGGTCACCAGCCAGCGGTAGTAGTCGCGCATGATCTGCGCCGCCTTACCGTTGCCCAGTGTGTCCTGCTGCACCTGCGGACCGCCGGCGATGGTGCTCGACACCATCAGATAGAAATCGTTGTTCGGATCCCAGATCGACTGTGCGCTGTAGGGAATCGCCGGCGGCAGCTGATCCGGGGAGGCCTTCATCTCGTTCGGGCTGCGGAAATCGATGATCGTGCCGACCTGCAGCGATTGGAGCTTCTGCTGATCGGCGGGTGTCAGCCGGTTGAGCGCGTCGGAGCGGTACACCACGCCGTAGCGGATCTTACCGCCGCCGTGCTGGGTCGGATAGCCGCCGATATCACGGGCGTTGGGCGCCGAAATACTCAGCGACTGTTGCTGATTCGCGATCTCCGGCGCGGTGTGCACCAGCGGTGGCGCGGCGAGGGCGGGTGTGGTCGCGACGGGTAGTACGGCGATCAGGGCAGCGGCCAGTCCGGCCACCGACCCCTTCAGGACATGCGAAATCGGCACGGATGGTGTTCCTTTCCTCGAGACCCGCCGGTCGGCGGGCACGCGGCACGCCGCCACCGGATAGCGCGGCGTGCGATCGGGTCGGTGTCAGTGGTCGGCGTCGGCGAGCAGGGTGACCGTGCCGGCGGCACCGTCCACCCGGATCCGCTGGCCGTCGGACAGGCCGGTGCTGGCGGTCTTGGTGTCCACCACGCACGGAATTCCGAACTCGCGGGCCACGATTGCGGCATGGGAGGCCGAGCCACCGATATCGGTGACCACGGCGGCGGCGTAGGCGAACATCGCGGTATGTCCGGTGTCGGTGACCGACGCGACCAGGATGTCGCCCGGCTCGATATCGTCGTCGGAACTCAGCACCCGCTTGACGATCCCCTCCACGACACCGGGGCTCACGCCGGTGCCGGTCAGGCTCGCACCGACGGCGAGGGCGCCCGAGACGGGTTCCGGTTCCCATCGGCCGACCACCAGATCGGGCATCCGCACATCCTGCAGTCGCACTCGCTCCGCCCGGCGGCGCGCGACCCGATCCTTCAGATCGACAGGTGCCCACAGCAATTCGTCGAGAGTGCAGAACCACGCGTCGTCGATATTGTCGAGTCGACGCCGCTCCACCAGCCGGGCGGCCAGTTCGCGTGCGGCCATGCGCAGGCAGTTGGTGTAGCGCACCACCGCATCACGCACTCGTTCCCGGGATACGGTGGCGCCCACCGCCATCCGCGCGGTCCGGGAGCCGGGCTCGGGCACCGGATCGCGGTGCGGCGCGGGCAGTTCCGCGGCGCGCGCGGCCGCGGTGACCAGCAGCTCGGGCCGGTCGCCGAAGGTGGGATTGAGGAATTCGCATTCGCCCGGGCCGCGATGGCCCACCGTCGCCAGTTCGTGATCGAGCGCCGCGGCGAAGCGGGCGGAGCGTTCACGGGCCAGGGGCACATCCCCGGCGCGCGCCGCCTCGTGCAGCCGCGGATCCGCACGGCAGATCGCGGCCAGGCGTTCGACCGCCAGCATCGGCCGCGCCGATTCGAGCCGGTTCACATCGATCGGGACGTCGGCCGCGCCGTCGCCGCGCGCGTGCATGGCGGTGGCCGCGCCGACCAGCATGACGCCGATCGAGGCCGCCGCCCACGACTGGTTCAGCCGATCCCGCCACAGCAGGGCGCGCGCATGTAGTTGCGCATCGGACAGTTTGCGAATCTCGTCGCGGGTCAACGCCTCTCGATGCGAGGCGGCGTTGATGGTTTCGGCGGTGTCGCGGAACCGAAGAGCGGTCGCGAGGACCCGTCCGGTCGCCTTTCCGGTGCCCAGCGCACTGCCCAGCCCGGTCGGCATCGGCGGCCGGCCCTTGGGCTGCAGCGGAACCTCGGGCGGGATCGCGCCGTATACGTCGCGGCGGATGCTGTCCTCGTCCCAGCCCGGCATATTGTCCGCGGCCAGCACGCCGATCGAGGCATTGATGAAGATGTGGTGGCCCAGTACCGAGGTCACCCGGCTGGTCCAGTGTTCGAGCGCGATGCCCTCGAGCGCGATCATATGGCCCATCGCGGCATTCGCCAGCCGGATCGCCCCCGCCTGCAGATCGATGGTGAGCGGGCTCATCGGGCCCGGCAGCGCCTCGGAGGTGTTGGTCGCGGTGTGCACCGGGATGCGCGGATCGACGCGGTCGTCGAATTCGCCCTCGAGGCCGTCGGGAGCGGCGACCTCGAGCGGGTGGCCGTCGGAGGTCTGCGCCCGGGACGGAATCACGTAGTCGGTCAACGGAATCGCGCCCCGGCGCGCCCGGAAGCCGTCGCCGTGCGGGCTGCGCCCGATCAGGCCCCGCGCGATATCGTCGACGACCTCGGCGGTATTCCAGCCGTATTCGAAATCCCAATCATCGAGGGACGCGGTCGATTCGAGGTGAGGCGGACGACCCGCGCGCGGACTCCGCAACCGCGGCAGCCGGACTCCCGCCGCGCGCAGGGCCGCTCGCGCCTGTCCGCCGGATACCTCACCGGGTGCGACGAGATCGACCGATCCCGTGCGCTCCGACAGCGCGGCCAGCACCAGGAAGCGCTCCACATCGTCGGTGTGCACCAGTGAGATCCGCTGCGCGCCACCCGCGCCGAGCAGCGTCCGCAGCACCGCGCGGCTGCCCGCTTCGGTACGCCGGCTCGCCACCGGAGCCGTGCGGACCAGCAGCGATCGGTCGCCCGCGGCCGCCAGTGCCCGGCGCGCCGACGCCTCGCGATCCGCCGGGACCGCGACGATCAGCCGGGCACCGGCCTCGTGCGCGGCCGCGGCGGCCGCCGCGACGGGGGTGTCCGACAGCGCCAGCACCACCGAGGCGCCGGCGACGGCCTCGCGATAGGCGCCGGCGCTACCGAGGTCGGCGATCCGCACCTCGATCCGCGGATCCACATACCGGTGCCGACTCCGGTCCAGCCCGACGACCTCGTGCCCCGCGGCCAGCAGCATGCGTGCCACCGCCCGGCCGCTCGGTGTGGTGATTCCGGTGATCAGAACCCGCATCGACTCTTCCTCCTCACCGGCGCCACCCCATGAACGTGACGCCGTTCACACACCATGACGAGTCCGCGCTCACACCCCAGCCCGCAGTCTCGGTCACCGGACCTCGCGACCCGATGAGTGGAAAACGGGCCGGTATCCGGCCCACGCTTCGCCCCGGCTGGGTCGGCAAGGCCTCGTCCTGCCGATTCCGATGATCGGGACTGTTCCGCCTGCTGCGCCGCACCCGGTCGTAGCGTCGGGTTATCGCCCAGCGTGGGGCCCGCGCAGTGGTGCGCGGCAGCGGAGATGCAGGAGGAACACCGGCTATGACGAACAAGGTGCTCGACCGGGTGCGGGATCTGCTCCCGGCGATCGGGGAACGAGCGGTGACGGCCGAACAGCAGCGGCGAGTTCCGGAGGAGACGATCCGTGAGCTCACCGCGGCCGGGGTGTTCCGGATGCTGCAACCGAGTCGCTACGGCGGGGCGGAGGATTCGCCGACCGCGTTCTACGAGGTGATCCGCTCGATCGCGACGGTGTGCCCGTCGACCGCGTGGGTGGCGTCGGTGCTGGGCGCGCATCCGTGGCAGCTGGCTCTGTTCGATCCCCGTGCGCAGGACGATGTCTGGGGTTCCGATCCCGACACGCTGGTCTCCTCGTCCTACGCGCCGACCGGCAAGTTGACTCCGGTGGACGGCGGATACGAGATGAGCGGGCGGTGGAGTTTCTCCTCCGGCTGCGATCACGCCTCGTGGGCGTTCCTGGGCGCGATCGTGCCGAACGACCAAGGGGGAGCGGACTATCTGACCGTTCTGGTCCCGCGCACCGACTACCGCATCGAGGACGTCTGGCACGTCTCGGGTCTGTCGGGTACGGGCAGCAACGATGTCATCGTCGAGAAGGCGTTCATCCCCTCGCATCGCGTCTACAGCGCAGCGGATCAATCCGCGCTGGTCGGACCGGGTCAGGCCGTGAACACCGCACCGCTGTACCGGATCTCGTTCGCGAGCGTGTTCTCCAACACCATCACCGCGCCCATCATCGGCGCCGCGCAGGGCGCCTACGAGGCGCATCTGCGGCGGCAGCGGGAGCGGGTCAGGCTGTCCTACGGCGGGCAGAAGGTGGCCGAGGATCCGTTCGCGCAGGTGCGCATCGCGCGGGCGGCCTCGGAGATCGATGCCGCGATCCTGCAGCAGGAACGCAATATCGGCGAGCAGCTGCGCTTCGCCGAAGCGGGCGAGGAGATTCCGTACGAGCTGCGGTTGCGGACCCGCCGCGACCAGGTGCGCGGCACCGAACGCGCCATCTACGCGATCGACCTGCTGTTCGAGAACTCCGGCGGTCATTCGATCCGCAAACCCAATGTGATCGAACGCAACTGGCGCGACGCGCACGCCGGCAACGCGCACGTGATCAACGACGTGGAGCGGGCGCTGGCCATGTACGGTCAGGGCGAAATGGGCGTCGAGGTATCGGAGCGGATGGTCTGATGGGTTTCACCGCCGACAACACCACGAAACGGGTCACCGTCGGAGGGCTCGAGCTGCGCTATCACGAAGCGGGCTCGGGTGCGCCGCTGGTGATGTTGCACGGTTCGGGCGCCGGTGTGTCGGGCTGGGCCAACTTCGGCGCCAATCTGGACGCGCTCGCCCCGCATTTCCGCTGTCTGGTCCTCGATCAGCCCGGTTTCGGGGCGAGCGAGCGGCCGGAGGTCTACGACCGCAACTATCTGCGCATCGCCGTCGATGCCGTGCTGGGCCTGCTGGACGAGCTCGGGCTCGAGAAGGCGCATCTGCTCGGCAATTCGATGGGCGGTGCGGTGGCGACCCTGCTGGCCGTCGAACACCCTGATCGCGCGGATCGGCTGGTGTTGATGGCTCCCGGCGGCGTGGGTGTCAACATCCTGGGCCCGGAACCGTCGGAGGGAATTCGCCGGCTGCTGGACTTCAATGCCGATCCCACGGCCGAACGTGCCGTCGACTGGTTGAAGACGATGGTTTTCGACCAGTCGGTGCTCACCGAGGAGTTGATCGCGGCCCGCACGGCCGCGGCCTCGGATCCGCGCCAGACCAAGGCCCTCGCCGACGCCTACGCCACCTTCTACAACCCGGCCTTCGCCGATCCGGTCCCGCTGTGGGCCCGGTTGCGGGGGATCGGGCACGAGGTGCTGATGCTGTGGGGCCGCGACGATCGGGTGACGCCGGTGGAGGGTGCGCTGCTGCCCGCCCGGCAGCTGCCGCGGGCCGATCTGCGAATCTTCTCCCGCTGCGGGCACTGGGTGCAGGTCGAGCGCAAGGATGCCTTCGAACGAGCGGTCGTCGACTTCCTGCGGCACGGGCTGTGAACCGGCACTGAGGGTTTCGCTTCGGCTGACGCGGGCCGCCGTATCCGATCCGGGTGCGGCGGCCCGCGGCGTCTACAGGCCGTGATCGCGAACCCAGCCCGCGATCTGGGTGCGTGAGGTGAAGCCGAGTTTGGTCAGGATGTGCTCGACGTGGGTTTCCGCCGTGCGCACCGAGATCACCAGATCGGCCGCGATGCGCTTGTTGCTGTGCCCGGCCGCGACCAGGCGGGCGACATCCTTCTCCCGGCGCGTCAGCGGCGACAGCGCCTCGGTAGCGGCGGGTGCGGCGGGCGGGCCGGCCGGCGCGGCCGGTGGCTCGTCGGCGGTGCGGCCGAGGGCGAAATCGATCGCGGCCGGCAGCGTCATGGCGGCGCCGGCTTCGTAGGCGGCGCGGAAATCGTTGTCGCCCAGGGTGTTGCGCACCTGTTCGCCGACCTTCTCGCCGACCGCGCTGGTGATGGTGTGGGCCAGCCGGACGGTGCTGCGCTGCAGGGTTTCCGCCGCGCCCATCAGCCGGGCCGCCCGCTCCATCTCGCCGCGGGCCGCGGCCGACCAGGCCAAACCGTCGAATGCCGATGCCAGCCAGACACATCGGTCGAACAGCGCGAATTCCTCGACCGCGCGCCCGAGATAGTCGTCGGCGGCGTCCTGATCGCCGAGGCGCCAGCTGTCGATCCCGAGTGTCCACAGGGCGAGCCCGCCGAGCAGATGCGGGCCGTACCGCCGGGTGAGTGCCTGGAAATCCTGGGCGATGGTCGTGGCCCGTGGTTCTTCGAGCAGCGTCGCGCAGACGAAACCGAACGCCAGACTGTCCATTTCGGTGGCGTGGTGGTCGTGGGCGGCGGCCAGGCGCACCGCGTCCTCGGCCAAGCGCAGCGCTTCGGCGGTATCGGCGTCGTTGAAGGCGATCAGCGCGGCATCGAGTTCGGCTTCGGCGAGAATATCGCTCGCGCCCAGATCGGTTGCCAGAGTGACGCATTCACCGGCCAGCTCGGCCGCCGACTCGCGATCGGACAGCAGCGCCGCCAGCGACGATGCCGACGACAGCGCCCGCGCTCGTTCCCAGGTCGGGTCCGGATTGCGGGCCAGCGCGTCCGTGAGCCATCGGTAGCCCTCGGACAGGAATCGGTAATGCTCCCAGAACGGGCGCAGCACGGTGGCGGTCTCCATCGCCAGCTGCGGTGCGTCGGTCAGTGAGAACTGCAGGGCCGAACGAAGATTGGCGTGTTCGCGGTCCAGTTCGCGGAACCAGTCCAGATCGTCGGCACTCCAGTAGGCGCTCTGCCCGCGCAGGGCGAGACCGCGGTAATGGTCGCGGTGGCGGGCTCGCACGCGGCGTTCCTCACCCTCTTCGACGAGCCGGTCGTGGCCGAACTGACGGATCGGCTCCAGCATCGAATAGCGTGGCGCCGCGGAGTCGTAGCGCAGCCGCAGCACCGATTTGTCCACCAGGCCCGCGAGCGCTTCGAGCAACCCTTGCGGCGCGGGCGGCAGTAGGCACACCGCTTCGGCGGCCTCGATATCGAAGCCACCGGCGAAAACCGACAACTGTTGCCACAGCTGCTGTTCGGCGGGGGTGCACAGTTCGTAACTCCACCGGATCGCACCCTCGATGGTCTGCTGGCGCTGGGGCGCGGTACGTGGGCCGGCGCTGAGCAACTCCATGGTGTCGTCGAGGCGATCGCGAATCTGCTCGGGGGTGAACATGCGAAACCGCAGCGCCGCCAGCTCCAGTGCCAGCGGAATCCCGTCGAGGCGATGGCAGATCGCGGCGAGGGTCTCGCGATCGGCGCGGTCGGCGACGAAGTCCGGATTGGCCGCGGTGGCGCGCTCCACCAGCAGCCGCATCGCATCGCTGTCGTCGTCGGCGACCGGCAGCGGCGGGATCGGCATCACCTGCTCGCCCGGTATGCCCAACACCTCGCGGCTGGTGGCCAGCACCCGCACCTCGGAGGTGGCGGCGACGAGGTGAGCGACCAGATCCGCGCACGCGCCGATGAGATGTTCGCAGTTGTCCAGGATCAGCAGCAGCCGTTTGCCGGCGAGGAACTCGGTGAGCCGGCGCAACGGTGTGGTGGTGTCGTCGCGCACGTTCAACGCCTCGGCCACGCTGAGGGTGACCAGTTCGGGATCGTGGACGTCGGCCAATTCGACCAGCCACACGCCGTCGGGGAAGGCACGGGCCATCGCCGCCCCGACCTGTCGCGACAGCCGTGTCTTCCCGACCCCGCCAGGTCCGAGCAGGGTCAGCACCCGGGTCGAGGGCAGCAATCTTCTCGCGGTGGCCAGTTCGTCGCGGCGGCCGACGAAACTGGTGACCTCGGCGGGAAGATTCCCGGTGACACGCCGCGCCATGATCGCCAACCCTATCCTGATCGGGTCGTGCGCGGACCACATCGACGATGTCCGGCCCGTCCGTTCCCCGCCCGGGTGAGCGGGAATAGTCTGGATCGGCGTACAGATATTCCCGCGGCGGTCCACCCGGGCCGCGGCATCGGATTCCCGTCGTATCCAGGAGGCTCACCGTGCGGATCGGCATCATGCTCAGCGAACAGTCCGGACCGGATGCGCTCGCGCGCCTTACCGATGAACTGCAGCAGGTCGCCGACGAAGGATTCGAATCGGCGTGGCTGTCGCATATCTTCGGCCTCGACGCGCTGACCGCGCTCGCCGTCGCCGGGAGCAAGGTTCCGAACATCGAACTGGGTACCGCCGTGGTGCCGACCTATCCGCGTCATCCCGGCGCCCTGGCTCAGCAGGCCGCCACCACCGCCCTCGCGATCGGCCCGGGCCGGCTCACGCTGGGCATCGGCCTGTCGCATCAGATCGTCATCGAGAACATGTTCGGTTACGACTTCGGCCGCCCGGCTCGGCACATGAAGGAGTACCTGTCGATCCTCGGGCCGCTGCTCGACGGTGAGCCGGTGTCCTACAGCGGTGAGACCCTGACCGCGAACCTGGGCCTGACCGCTGGCGAGACCGGTCGCATTCCGGTGCTGGTGGCCGCCCTGGGCACCCAGATGCTGAAGCTGGCCGCGCGCCGCACGGACGGCACCGTGCTGTGGATGACCGGACCGGTGACCATCGCCGACCACATCGCGCCCACGATCACCGCCGCGGCGGCCGAGGCGGGCCGTCCGGCACCGCGCGTGGTCTGCGCACTGCCCGTGCTGGTGACCGACGAGGTGGACAGGGGGCGGGAGAAGGCCGCCACCGTCTTCGCGGCCTACGGGTCGCTGCCCTCGTATCGGGCGATGATGGATCGCGAGGGTGCCGAGGGGCCGGCGGATCTGGCGATCATCGGCACCGAGGAAGAGGTCGCCGGGCGGATCCAGCGGGTGTTCGCCGCGGGCGCCACCGAATTCGTGGCCGCCCCGTTCGTCGGCGGGCAGGCCGGTGCGCGTACCCGCGCACTGCTGACCCAGCTGGCGGACTGAGGATCGCCGATGGCGCGCCGGGCGCGGGTCGAGGATGTGGGGCGGCTGGCCCTGGCCATGCCGCACGTCACCGTCGAGCACGGATCGCTGGGCAATCCGATCTATCAGGTCGGGCGCAAGTCGTTCGTCTATTTCCGCACCCCGAGCCGCGACGCGGTCGACCCCGGCACCGGGGAGCGGTACCCGGACGTGATCATCTTCTGGGTGCCGTCGCAGTCGGACAAGCTTGCGCTGGTGCAGGATCCGGAGTCGCCGTTCTTCACCACGGGTCATTTCGACGGGCATCTGTCGGTACTGCTGCGCGGCGCCCACGTCGGGACGCTCGATATCGAGGAACTGGGCGAGGTCGTCCAGGACGGGTGGCTGTGCCGCGCCTCACCGACGCGCGCCCGGCGGTGGCTGGCCGACCATCGGCTCTGACGGAATCCGGTGCGGCACACCATGACTCAGTTCGCCGCGACGGATACCGCGTCGAGGCCGCCGAGCTGGTGGCGCATGCGTTCCCGCTTGGTGCGCAGATAGCGGACGTTGTGCTCGGTCGGATCGGTCTGCAGCGGAATCCGCCGGGTGACGGCGATACCGTGCGCTTGCAGCCCGGCCTGCTTGTCGGGGTTGTTGGACAGCAGCCGCACCGACTCCACCCCCAGATCGGTGAGGATCTGTGCCCCGGCGCCGTAGCGGCGGGCGTCGATCGGAAGGCCGAGGCGCAGATTCGCGTCGACGGTGTCGGCCCCGGCGTCCTGCAGTTCGTAGGCGCGCAGTTTGTTCAGCAGTCCGATCCCGCGCCCTTCCTGCCCGCGCAGATAGACCACGACGCCGCGGCCCTCGGCGGCGACCGCGCGCAGGGCGGCGTCGAGCTGCTCGCCGCAGTCGCAGCGCAGGGAGCCGAAGGCGTCACCGGTCAGGCATTCCGAATGCAGGCGCGCCAGCACGTCGGTGCCGGCGGGATCGCCGAAGACCAGTGCGAGGTGTTCGACCGGCGGCTCCGTGCCGGACTCGGCGTCGCGGTAACCGAAGACCTGGAAGTCGCCGTAGCGCGTGGGCAGCCGGGTCTGCGCCAGCCGGGTGACGGTGTCCTCGCCGCGCTTGCGGTACTCGATGAGGTCGGCGATGGACACGATGGGCAGTTCGTGGGTCCGCGCGAAGGTCAGCAACCGCGGCAGCCGTGCCATCGATCCGTCGTCGTCGACCACTTCCGCGATCACTCCGGCCGGACGCAGCCCGGCCGCGCGCAACAGGTCGACGGTCGCCTCGGTGTGGCCGGCGCGCCCGAGCACCCCGCGCGGATGGGCCCGCAGCGGGAAGACGTGACCGGGCCGGGTCAGATCCGCCGCCACGGTGCGCGGATCGGCCAGCACGCGCATGGTGTGCGCGCGGTCGGCCGCCGAGATACCCGTGGTGATTCCGGCGGCGGCATCCACCGATACGGTGTAGGCGGTGCCCTTGGGGTCCTCGTTGACCGCGGTCATCGGCGGCAGCGCCAGCCGGTCGAGTTCCGGGCCGGGCATCGGCACGCACAGCACGCCACTGGTGTGGCGGACCAGGAACGCGATGGTCTCCGGGGTCGCGAACTCCGCGGCCAGGACCAGGTCGCCCTCGTTCTCGCGGTCCTCGTCGTCGACCACCACCACGGGCCGGCCGGCGGCCAGCGCGTCGAGTGCGTCCTGGATGGAATCGAGTTCACCGGTCATCGTGCACCTCCTGTATGCCTAATAGAAATATTCCGAAAGGCTCTTCGCTAGGAAGGGTTCCGCTCAGTGAGATTCTGGGTTCGCCGGAATGCGGGGCATCCGGTACCGCGTCGCGACCCCTTGACCTCGAGTGGGGTTGAGGATGCACGCTGATGGCATGACACAGGCCGCAGAGTTCTGGAACACCGTCTACGACAACGACACCGCACCCTGGGTGATCGGTGAGCCACAGCCGGCGATCGTCGAGCTGGAACGCGAGGGGCTCATCCGGGGTCGGGTGCTCGATATCGGCGCCGGCGCCGGGGAGCACACCATCGCGCTGACGGCGCTGGGCTACGACGTCACGGGTATCGACCTGTCGCCGAGCGCGGTCGAGTACGCGCGTCGCAATGCCGCGGCCAAGGGCGTGCCCGGCGCGCGATTCCGGGTGGCAGACGCGGTGCGGCTCGGCGACGATCCGGCCGCGGCGGGCGAACTCGGCGTCTTCGACACCATCGTCGACAGCGCGCTGTTCCACGTCTTCGGCGAGGATCCCGAGCGCCGCGCGAGCTACGTGCGCGCGCTGCACGCGCTGTGCAAGCCCGGCGGTCTGGTCCACGTGCTGGCGCTGTCGGATGCCGAACCGGGTCTCGGGCCTCGCATCGGTGACGGACTCATTCGCGAATCATTCGGCGCGGGATGGGAATTGGAGCAGCTGCGGCCGTCGCACTACCTGGGCCGGGTGACGGAGGTGGTGGCCGGTAATGTGGCCGGACTCGACGTGTCCGCGGAGGGTATCGTCGATACGGTCGCCTGGCTGGCTCGCATCCGGCGGATGTGAGCGACTATCGGGATCGGGGCTTCGATTTCGGCGGCGCCAGGGGGGAGTCGCGATGGCGCGGCAGCCGGCCGCGCTTGTTCAACGCCTCCAGATCGGTCAGCAGATCCTCGGCCAGCTGGCGTTCGGCCTCGTAGTGGCGAATGCACCAGCGCAGGACCGCGCTCGGGAAGGCCCAGTCGGGGTTGGCGTCGGAGCCTTCGGCGTCGGCCGCGGCGCGGCGGCGCATCTTCTCGGCGTAATCGATGTGGGCGGTGAGTATCTCGCGCAGCCGGTCGGGCTCGGCCAGATGTCCGAGCCAGGCCCGCAGCAGCACACTGTGTTTGAGCACCGGCGCCTCCACCGGTGAGTGATTGACCCAGTGCGCCACGGCATCTCGACCGGTCGGTGTGATCGCGTACATGCGCTTGCCGCGAATGCCGTCCTCGGAGGTCACCGTGCGCGAGGTGACGTAGCCGTGCTTCTCCAGGCGTTTCAGTTCGGCGTAGATCTGGCTGAACGACGGACTCCAGTAGAAGAACTGCAGGCTCCAGTCCGCCCACTTCTTGAGGTCGTAGCCGGATAATTCGTCCGCGTGCGAGAGCATCCCGAGTACGGCCCACGAGGTGGTCGGCAGGTCGGTGCCAGATGTCATCGCCGAACTATACCGCCCAGTCATATGAGGATCCGAAATCAGCGCCAGCGGGCACGGTGAGGCAGCAGCGCCCGTCCGGCCTCGTGCACGACCTCGAGGACGACGCGGGCGAGGCGGTCGTAACTCATCGCATCGGCCCGGCCGGACAGCGACAGCGCCGCCGGCGGCGCGCCCCGTCCCCGCAGGGGCGCCGCCACGCACGCGATGCCGGCCATGGCCTCCTCGCGGTCGATGGCCACACCCTGCCGCAGCCGGATCTGCCCGAGTTCGCGATGCAGGGCATCGGGTTCGCAGAGGGTGCGCGGGGTCAGGCGGGGCAACCGGGCGCGGAACGCGGCCTCGGCGATGGCGGGTTCGAGGGCCGACAGCATCGCCTTGCCGAGAGCCGTTGCGTGCGCGGGCATCCGGCCGCCGAGGCGGGTCGGCAGGGCCGCGGCGAACCGGCCGCCGGCCTTGTCCAAATACACCACCTCGCGGCCGTCGAGCACCGCCAGATGGCCCACCATGCCGGTGCGCTGGGACAGCTCGTGCAGGAGTGGGCTCACCGCGTCCCGGATCTCGTTGTGGTCGGCGGTGAGGCCGCCCAGCTCGAGCGTGCGCATGCCGAGGCGGTAGCCGCCGGCCGAATGCGCCAGCCAGCGCAGCCGGATCATCTGGTCGAGGATGCGGTGGACGGTGGACCGCGGCAGTCCGGTCCGCTCGACGAGTTCGAGCAGCGTCAGCGTCGGCGTCGCGGCGTCGAAGGCGTCGAGGATCAGCGTCATCCGCTCGATCATCGACACCGGGATCGATCCGGCACGCGGTGCCTCGGATACGCGATGCGACCCGATCGAACCGGTGGCTCGATGAGCCGCGGCGTCCGACGCGTGATGCGCGGCGGGGGTGGTGCGTTCCGCGGACGGCAGCACGGTGACGGTCATATGTACCTCCGTTGGCTCATATGCAGTCTAGAAGTATTTCGACTAGGCATGTGTGGTTTCGAACGTTGTGTTACCTGTCACAGTGACTGCTGGGGCGCCCCTCGCGAATCGGTGGAACTACGTAGGTACTACCGAAATCTTTCCCGCTGACCGGGTTTGCCTGTTGACCCGTGCTCGGCCCGACCTGCTGTCATGGCTGGCAGCTATATATCTGTTCGAAATAAGGAGTGGCCGTGGAGCCGGCAGTTCAGATCGACCCGACGATCCCGGAAGCGACCTTCAAATCCGTGCTGAGCAGGTTCTGCACCGGTGTCACGGTGATCACCGCACTGGCGGGGGACCAGCCGGTCGGCTTCAGCTGCCAGTCGTTCTCCTCGCTGTCCCTCGATCCACCCGCGATCGCGTTCTTCCCCGCGCGGACCTCGACCTCATGGCCGCGCATCCGCGAGGTCGGGCGGTTCTGCGTCAACATCCTGGCGCACGACCAGGCCGATATCTGCCGGGCGCTGGCGCGCAGCGGAACCGACAAATTCGCGAGTGTGGACTGGGTGGTCTCCGGCAACGGCGCGCCGCGGCTGACCGGTGCGCTGGCGACCATCGAGTGCGAACTCGATCGTGAGATCGACGGCGGTGACCACACCATCGTGATCGCCCGGGTGACCGCGCTCAGCGAACACTCCGAACAGCCACCGCTGCTGTTCTATCGCGCCGCGTTCGAACGACTGCACGGCCACTGACGCCAGCGCCCGCCCGCACCGGCGGCCTCGCGCCGGGCGTGCTTACCCGATCGCGCCGGGCCGGAATTCAGGCGCCCGCTGGGCGGTGACGACCTCCCGGCCAGTGGGACTACGCATGCCGGAGGTGAGCGCGGGTAGCGAGCATCGAAACATCACCCGGGCCGTGGTTCGACGCCAGGCAATCGAGGCGAACGGGCAATCGAGACGGAGGAATCATGAACAGCGACAGCGAAGTGCGGATCATCGACGCGGGCGCGCCGCCCACCCGGTTCGCCCGCGGCTGGCACTGCCTGGGTCTGGCGGACTCCTTCCGCGACGGCAAGCCGCACACGGTGGCCGCCTTCGGCACCGAGCTGGTGGTGTTCGCCGGCGAGGACGGCACCCTCAACGTCCTCAACGCCTACTGCCCGCATATGGGCGGCAACCTGGCCGACGGCACGATCAAGGGCGATTCGCTGGCCTGTCCCTTCCACGACTGGCGCTGGAACGGCAAGGGCAAGTGCACCGGGATCCCCTATGCGCGCCGCGTTCCGCCGCTGGCGCGCACCAAGGCATGGCCGACGCTGGAGGAGAACAAGCAACTGTTCGTCTGGAACGATCCGGAGGGTAAGCGGCCGCCCGCCGATATCGTCATCCCGCACCTGGATGCCGCCTTCGACGACGAGTGGACCGACTGGACCTGGAATTCCATGGTCGTCGAGGCCAACTGCCGCGAGGTGGTCGACAACGTCGTGGACATGGCGCACTTCTTCTATGTGCACTACGGCTTCCCGACCTTCTTCAAGAACGTCTTCGAAGGTCACGTCGCCAGCCAGTACATGACCTCGATCTCGCGCGAGGACATGATGGGTGAGACCGCGAAAGCGCTGGGCGGCAAGAACACCCTGCACTCGGAGGCCTCCTACTACGGCCCGTCCTACATGATCGACTACCTGCGCAGCGAGAGTGCCGGACTGTCGGTCGAGGGCTATCTGATCAACTGCCACTATCCGATCACCGAGAACCGCTTCCTGTTGCAGTACGGCGCCATCGCCAAACGGCCGCAGGGGGTTTCGCCGGAGCGAGCCGAGCAGATCGCCGCGGCGTTCGTCGGTGGTCTCGGCCGCGGCTTCGAGCAGGACGCCGCGATCTGGAAGCGCAAGTCGCGCATCAACAATCCGCTGCTGTGCGAGGAGGACGGCCCGGTCTATCAGCTGCGCCGCTGGTACGAGCAGTTCTACACCGATGTCGCCGACATCTCCGAGGAGATGACCGACCGCTTCGAATTCGAGGTCGACACCACGCGCGCGGTGACCGCCTGGGAGGCCGAGGTCGCAGACAATCTGGCCAAGCGCGCCGAGCAGTCCGTGGCAGGCTGAGAGCCGCTGCTATGGAACAGATTTCGTGCCGGTCCTGCGGGACGTGCGTGCTGGTGGAGAAGTTCAGCGCGCAGCATACGAGTGTGCAGTGGAATCGCGCGGCGCTCGCGCGGTGCGCCGAACTGTCCGGTGGCGCGGCGGCCGTGCACACCTGCTCGGCGATGCGCGACAGCATCGATGCGGCGGTACGGTCCGGCGAGCTGGGCGTCAGCACTCGCGAGGTGGATGTACGGACCCGCGGCCGGACCCTCGCCCGGACCACCCCGGCCCCGGAGGCCGGCCGATGACCGCGGCCGCGGCCGAGTTGCGGCCGGGCGCGGCCACCGGTGCCGCCCAGGTCCGGATCGTGCGCGTCGTGCGGGAGACCCCTGACGCGATCTCCCTGGAACTGGAGCCCGAGGCCGGCCACGCCGAGCGCTTCGGCTACCGCCCCGGCCAGTTCCTCACCCTGCGGATTCCCAGTGCGCTGACCGGGTCGGTGAGCCGGTGCTATTCGCTGTCGAGTGCGCCGCACGAAGGCGGCACACTCAAGGTGACGGTCAAGCGCACCGTCGACGGCTACGGGTCGAACTGGTTGTGTGACAACGCCACCGCCGGCTCCACGCTGCAGGTGCTGCCGCCGGCCGGACTGTTCACCCCGGCATCGCTGGACCTGGATCTGCTGTTGTTCGCCGGGGGCAGCGGCATCACCCCGGTGCTCTCGATTCTCAAATCGGTACTCGCCCAGGGCAGCGGGCACTGCACCCTGATCTACGCCAACCGGGACGAGACCTCGGTCATCTTCGCCGCCGAGCTCGCGGAACTGGCCGCGGCGCATCCGGATCGGCTGCAGGTGCTGCACTGGCTGGAATCGGTCCAGGGCCTGCCGAGTGTGGACCAATTGGCGGCACTGGCCCGGCCGTGGGCCGACCGCGAGGTCTTCGTATGCGGGCCCGGCCCGTTCATGACGGCGGTGAGCGCCGCGATGGGCGTGCACGGCGCCGATCGCGGTCGGGTACATCTGGAGAAATTCGTCTCGCTGTCGGGCGATCCGTTCGAGACCGCGGACGAACCGGACGGGACCGAGCCCGCCGAGGCCACCGATCGCGCCACCGTCGAGGTCGAACTCGACGACGCGACACACCGCATGGCCTGGCCGCGTCGGCAGGTGCTGCTGGATACCTTGCTGGCGGCGGGACTCGAGGCGCCGTACTCGTGCCGCGAGGGCGCGTGCAGTGCCTGCGTCTGCCGGGTTGTCTCCGGTGAGGTATCGATGCGACGCAACGAGGTCCTCGAAGACGACGACCTGGCCGAGGGCTATGTGCTGGCCTGCCAAGCGGTCCCGGTCACCGACGACATCTCGATCACCTATTCCTGAACCGTTTCAAGGAGAGCACATGGCCGCGTTCAGCTCGCTCGGATATGTCCGGGCGCAGATCGCCGATGTCGAGGCGTGGCGAGCCTTCGCCTTCGACACCATCGGATTCGCCGAGGGCTCCGGGCCGAATCCGGACTCGATCTACCTGCGCATGGATGAGCACACCTATCGGCTCGAGCTGGTTCCCGGAGAGCGGGACGCGGTGCTGGCCGTGGGCTGGCAGGTCGCCGATCGCCGCTCGCTCACCGCGGTGCGCGACGTGCTGCGGGAGCAGGGCGTCGAGGTGACCGAGCTGAGCGTGGCCGAGTCGGTCGCCCGCCACGTGGAGGAGGCGATCGCCTTCACCGACCCGTCCGGATTCACCGTCGAGGTCTTCCACGGGCCGCTGCTCGACCACGGACCGGTGGTCGGCAAGTACGGAAATCGCTTCGTCACCGGTGATCTCGGCCTGGGACATGTGGTGCTGCCGGTGCCCGATATCGAGGCCGCGCGCCTGTTCTACACCGAGGTGCTGGACTTCGCCTCGCGGGGGTCGTTTCGCGTGGGCCCGCCCGAGCATCCGATCTGGATCCGGTTCATGGGCGTCAACCCGCGCCACCACAGCCTCGCCCTGATTCCCGGCAGCCGCGGCGACGGACCGGGAATCGTGCACGTGATGGTCGAGGTCGACGCGCTCGACGATGTCGGGCGCGCCCTGGACCGGGTGACCCGGGCGGGGTACCACCTGTCCTCGACCCTGGGCCGCCACACCAACGACAAGATGATCTCGTTCTACGTCCGCACCCCCGGCGGCTGGGATCTCGAATTCGGTTGTGAGGGAAAGCTCGTCGGCGAGGACTACGTCGCCGAGGAGATGACGGCCGACAGCTACTGGGGCCACGACTGGGCGCGCGGCTAGCCGCGCGCCGCCGGGACTCGGTCGGGTGTGAAGGTGACCCGCACCGAGACCGGCTCGGTCTGCAGGGCCGCGAAACCCGCGGCAGTCAGCGGTGCCAGCAGTGGATGCGGCGCGAAGGCGCGTGCCCGCGCCACCACATCGTCGTCGGGGCGCAGTTCGGCCGTCGCGCTCTGCCACACCCCGTTGCGGCGCAGGCGAACCCGCGGATTCGCCCGGACATTGTTACCCCATCCCGAGCGCATGCCGTGCTGGCAGATGATCCACGCCCCGTCGTCGTCGAACAGCACCGACACCGGAACCCGCCGGGGCAGGCCGGATTTGCGGCCGATGGTCTCCAGTTCGGTGGCGAAGGTGGTACGCACGCCGATCCGGTCCAGATAGGTGAAGGTGGGATTGACCAGGTAGCGCCCGGCCGCGCGCTCGAGGCGGAATTTGGCCGAGCCGCGATCGGAGCCGGTCGCGCCGCGCCGGGCGCGGAAGGCGTCGAATCCGTTGCGTCGCAGCATGCTCAGTGCCGTCGACCATGGTGAGCGGGCCGGATCGGGATCGAGCCCGGCACCGAGCCGATGCAGTTGATCGGTGTGCCACTGTAGGTCCAGCGCGCCGTCGACGGCGCGCAACATGCCGCTGCGGGCGAGACGCCCGCGCAGACCGAGGGAGATCGGCGGCGGGCGCAGAACGTCCGCGCCGCCGGTGAGCAGATCGGCCGCGGCGGCGGGATACACCGTGGTGGGCCGTCCCAGCCCGATCACATCGCAGGCGCCGGAGCCGACCGCACCCGACATCGCGGTCCGGCTGCGGAATCCGCCGGTGACCGCCAGCGGCACGGCGGCCGCCACCCGGCGCACGGTTTCGGCGTAGTCGAGGAAGTACGCCTCGCGGGCCACGGTGCTGGCGGCCGCATGCCGGGCCCGGCCCATCATCGCCGGGGATTCGTAGCTGCCGCCGCTGATCTCGATCAGATCCAGTGCTTCGCCTGCCAAACCCGCCACCACCGAACGGGATTCGTCCTCGGTGAATCCGCCGCGCTGGAAGTCGGCCGAATTGAGTTTCACGGCCACCGCGAATCCCGGCTGCACCGCCGCGCGGACGGCGCGGACGATCTCGAACAGGAACCGTGCCCGGCGTGGCGCGTCACCGCCCCAGTCGTCGGTGCGTCGATTGGCCAGCGGTGAGAGGAATTGCGACACCAGATAGCCGTGCGCGCCGTGGATCTGGACGCCGTCGAATCCGGCGGATTCCGCGATCCGCGCGGCGGTGGCGAACCGTTCGATCAGATCGAGAATCTCCGGCTCGGTCAGTGCGCGTGGTTGCGGCAGGCCCGGCACCCCCGACGCGATCGCCGACGGCGCCACCGGCCGCTGCCCGGTGGCCAGCGGATTCGCCTGGCGGCCGGGATGATTGAGCTGCATCCAGATCGGCGTACCGCCGTCCTTGGCGGCCTTGGCCCATCGCGTCAGTGCCGCGAGATCGCGATCGTCGGTGATGACCACATTGCCTGGTTCGCCGAGCTGGGTGTGGTCCACCATCACATTGCCGGTGACGATCAGCCCGTACCCGCCGGCGCCCCAGCGGCGGAACAGTGTCGTCAAACGCTCGTCCGGTGCGTGTGCGGCGGTGCCGAGCCCCTCGCTGAGCGCCGACTTCATGATCCGGTTCGGCAGCACCTGACCGCAGGGCAGGGGCAGCGGGTCGTGCAATGCGGACATGAATCGTTCCTCCGGAATGGCGGGATCGGATCACCTGAGTACACCGATCGGTATAGTTGGACCGTAGTACACCGATCGGTTTAGGGCAACGGTAGGCTGGGCGGTGCAGGACGTGCGGAGAAAGGGGTCGCCTCATGGGAGCCCGTGACCGGCTCATCGACAGTGCCGTGGACCTGATGCGCAGCAACGGAGTCGCCGGAACCGGTATCGCCCAGTTGCTCGAACACAGCGGCATCTCCCGGCGCTCGGTGTATCTGAACTTCCCGGGCGGTAAATCGGAGCTGATCGCCGAGGCGACCCGGACCGCCGGCGCCGCCTACGGTGCGCTGCTACGCGGCATCACCGCCGGCGCCGACGTGGCCACCTGCGTCGGACTCTTTCCGTCCATCTGGCGAGAGAAGCTCGCGACCAGCGAGTTCACGGCGGGGTGCCCGATCGTGGCCGCGGCGCTGGGCCGCGCGGAAGCGCCGGAGGCGGCCGACGCCGCGGGCGCGGCCTTCACCGAATGGGAGGACATCCTCGTCGAACGGTTGACCTCCGAGCACGTGGAACCGGACCTGGCGATCTCGCTGGCCACCACCGTGGTCGCGGCGCTGGAAGGGGCTGTGATCCTGTCGCTGGCCACCCGCTCGATGGCGCCGCTGGAACGGGTCGGCGCCCAGATGCAGGAACTGATCGCACGCCATACCGGTGCGAAGCCGCGGCCGGTCGAATCGTAGCTCCCGCCCGGCCGCGACCACGCCGATGATCGGCCGCGCTCAGCTGTGCAGCACCCGCTCGATCTCGGCCGCGGCCGGGATGGCGGCGGTCGCGCCGAACGCGGTCGTGGCCAGCGCTCCCGCGGCGCACGCCCAGGCCAGCGCGGTGTCGGGCCCCTCGTGCCAGTGCGCGGCGAGCGCGCCGGTGAAGGTGTCACCGGCGCCGGTGGTGTCGACCACCTCGACCGGAACTCCGGGATGGGTGAATTCGCCGTCGGGACCGCGGTAGCTCGCGCCCGCGCCGCCGCGCGTGACCAGTACGTGCGAGACGGCGCCGAGTTCGGAATCCAGGCGTGCGGCCTCACCCTCGTTGACCACCGCGATATCCACCGACGCCCAGAGCTCGTCCGGCAGCGGCCGTGCGGGCGAGGGATTGAGCAGGACCAGCGTGTCGTGTGCCCGGGCGTGCCGGGCGGCCTCGATGACGGTATCGACCGGAATCTCCAACTGGCACAGCAGGATATCGGCGTCGGCGATGATCGATCGATCGGCTTCGGTGAGTTCGGTGAGGGCCGCGTTGGCGCCGCCGACCACGATGATCGAATTCTCACCGGATTCGTCGACGACGATGGTGGCGATACCGCTGGACCCCTCGATCGTCCGCAGTCCGGTCGTCGCTATCTCGTTGTCGGCGAGCACCTTCCGCAGCGCCCCGGCGAAGACGTCGGTTCCGGTCGCCCCGATGAAATCGACGCGCGCACCGGCCCGGCGCGCCGCGATCGCCTGATTGGCGCCCTTCCCGCCGGGCACCGAATCGAAGGCGGTGCCGAGGATGGTCTCACCGGGCGCGGGGCGCCGGGCCGTGCGGGTCACCAGATCCATATTGATGCTGCCCACCACCACGATCCGTGCCATGCACGCACCGTAACCCGCTCCCCGGCGCGGTGCGGGCGCACCGCGCCGGGGAGCGGGCTCAGTCCGGATCCGCTGTGGTCGCCAACGCGGCCAGCCGATCGATGGATCCGAGCAGTTTCTCCGAGGTGGTCGCGCGCGCACGCGGCAGCCGGTTCTCATCGGTCAGCCGGGACCAGTCGTAGCTGTGCCGCACCAGGGTGTGATCGGCATCGATCGGTTCGAGTTCCCACCGCCACAGATGGCCGGGCGGCTGCTGATCGACTTCCGAGGGCAGCCACGCGATCCGCCGTCCCTCGTCGAACTCGACCACCCGGTTCTCCCGGACATCTCCGGTGGACAGCGTCATCCGGAAGACCGCGTCGGCCGCGCGCACCCGCTGCCCGGGTGCCGCGTGCCTCAGATTGTCGTTGCCGTCCCAGCGCGGCTGCTGCGCGGGATCGGCGATCAATTCGAAGATGCGGGCCGCGGGCGCCGCGATCTCGCGTTCGGCCGAGGCCGTCCGGGATTCGGTGCCCTGCGCTGCGTCGGTATCTGCCATGGCTTCATCGAAACATTCCGTGCGGACGGCGACAATCGGCGGCCCGAACGTGGTGCGGCAGTGTCTCTTCGTCGTCTCTTCGTCCTTTCGGTGCGATGTCGCGGCCCGCGATCAGCCCGCGGTCCGGGGCGGTGCGTCCGGGATGCGGCCCGGTTCCAGTGGGGGACCGGCAACCGGGCAGTTCACCCGGCACTGGGGCTCGGCCTCCGGTGTGGCGGTGCGCAGAACGTTGTCCCGGACCGTGACGAAGGTGAGTACGGCGGCGGCCACCATGATTACGGCACAGATCAGCATCGCGGTGTGAAAGCCACGGGCGAAGAGTTCGGGGTCGTTGTAGGCCGCGCCGGTGAGTCCGGTCAGCGGCGGGATCGCGGCCACCGCCAGCAGTCCGGCGGCCCGGGCCACGGCGTTGTTCACACCGCTCGCGACGCCGGCGTGACGTTCGTCGGCGGTCGCGAGCACGGTCGCGGTGAGCGGCGCGACGGCCAGGGTCAGCCCGAGCCCGAACACCAGCGCGGCGGGCAGCACATCGGTGAGGTAGGAGGCGTCGGGCCCGATCCGGATCATCAGCAGCATGCCGCCGGCCGCCAGCAGCACACCGGCCGTGATCGGGATCCGGGGGCCGATCCGCTGGGCCAGTTCACTGGACGACGCGGAGAACAGCAGCATCAGCACGGTCGAGGGCAGCATCGCCGTGCCCGCGGCCATCGGGCCGAAACCCGCTACCACCTGCAAGGTCAGGACCAGCAGGAAGAACACCACCCCCATCGCGCCGTACATGACGAAGGTGACGGCGTTGATCGCGCTGAACTGCCGGGAGGCGAAGATCTCCACCGGCAGCATCGGGGGCGGGCTGTCACGCCGCGACGGATGCGCGGGGTCGCGCGGCGCCGAGCGCCGGCGTTCGACCCCGACGAAGGCGATACCGGCGGCGATGCCGGCCACGGCCGTGACCACCACCGCGACGCGGCTGCCCGGTTCGGGCGCCATGGTCAGCGCATAGGTGATGCCGGCCAGGCAGGCCGCGGCCAGGACCGCGCCCAGGATGTCGAAACCCTGACGGCGGTGCCCGGGGCCGTCTGCGGTGCGGTCGAGTGCGGTCCCGTAGGTCTCGGGTACATGGCGTACCGCCACCGCGACGACGACGGCGGCCAGCGGGATGTTCAGCAGGAATACCCAGCGCCAGCCCGCGGCGCCCACCAGCCACCCGCCGACGAAAGGGCCGATCGCCCCGGCGACGCCGCCGAGTCCGGACCACGCGCCCACCGCGCGGGGCCGATCGGATTCGGCGAACGACGCCTGAATGATCGCCAGTGATCCGGGCGTCAGCAGCGCACCGCCCACACCCTGCAGGGCGCGGGCCGCGATGAGCATCGGAATATCCTGGGCCGCACCGCATATCGCGGACGCCACCGCGAACCACACCACGCCGATCACGAATACCCGGCGCCGCCCGAAGCGGTCACCGAGCGATCCGCCGAGCAGAATCAGCCCCGCCAGGGTGAGGGTGTAGGCGTTGACCGTCCACTGCAGTCCGGCCATCGACGCGCCGAACTCGTCGCCGATGCGCGGCAGCGCGACATTGACCACGGTCGCGTCCAGCATCGCCATGCCGGAGCCCAGGACCGTGGCCAGCAGTACCCAGCGACCCGACGGCGAGGACAACCGGATGGTGGCGACCATGAGGACACGGTAACCGCCGGACCGTGCTGTCCGACGGTTATCCGGCGGCGTCGCCCGCGGCCCGGTCAGTAGGCTGTTCACCATGACTGCTGGAACTGTCGGCGAAGTGGATACCGTGCGCGCGGCGGTGCACGACGCGGCGCGCCGGGCCCGGGTGGCGTCGCGGACGCTGGCTCAGCTCACGACCGCGCAGAAGGACGAGGCCCTGCACGCCGCGGCCGACGCCCTGCTCGCGGCGAAGGACGCCGTGCTGGCCGCCAACGCGCAGGACATCGCGACGGCCGAGGCCGGCGGTACCGCGGCCTCGCTGCTGGACCGGCTGCGCCTCACCGAAGCGCGCATCGACGGTATCGCCTCCGGGTTGCGTCAGGTCGCCGGACTGCAGGACCCGGTGGGTGTGGTGCTGCGTGGTTCGACTCTCGCCAACGGGCTCGAGATCCGGCAGGTCCGGGTACCCCTCGGGGTGGTCGGCATGGTCTACGAGGCGCGTCCGAACGTCACCGTCGACGCCTTCGGCCTGGCGCTGAAGTCGGGAAACGCGGCCCTGCTGCGCGGTTCCTCATCGGCGGCGCGCTCCAACGCGGCGCTGGTCGAGGTCATGCGGTCCGCCCTTGTGGCACAGGGCGTTCCGGCCGATGCGGTGCAGTTGCTGCCCAGTGCGGACCGTTCCAGCGTCACCCATCTGATCCAGGCCCGCGGTCTGGTGGATGTGGTGATCCCGCGCGGCGGCGCCGGGCTGATCAACGCGGTCGTCCGCGACGCGCAGGTGCCGACCATCGAAACCGGTACCGGCAACTGCCACGTGTACGTGCACGCGGGCGCCGACCTGGACATGGCGGAGTCGATCCTGCTGAACTCCAAGACCCGCCGCCCCAGTGTCTGCAATACCGCAGAGACGGTGCTCATCGACCGGGCGATCGCCGATACCGCGGTACCGCGGCTGCTCGCCGCGCTGGAACAGGCGCAGGTCACCGTGCACGGTGACCTGCCGGGCCTGGTCCCCGCCACCGACGAGGACTGGGGCGACGAATACCTGTCGCTGGATATCGCGCTCAAGGTCGTCGATGATCTCGACGCCGCGGTCGACCACATCAACGAATGGGGTACCGGTCACACCGAGGCCATCGTGACCGCCGACTTGCGGGCGGCCCGCGAATTCACCGCCCGGGTGGACGCCGCCGCGGTGATGGTCAACGCCTCCACCGCGTTCACCGATGGCGAGCAGTTCGGATTCGGCGCCGAAATCGGCATCTCGACCCAGAAACTGCACGCTCGCGGCCCGATGGCGCTGCCGGAGCTGACCTCCACCAAGTGGATCGTCTGGGGCGACGGGCAGATCCGGCCGCGCTGATCGGCGCCGCCGGTGGTCCGCGTCCGGGCCACCGGGTCCCCAGCACCGGAGTACCGGTGACCGCCCGGTTATGTGTACCGTCGTGATCAGGTGTTCTTTACGGTGCATACCTGCGGTGGGCTGCGCTGTTGTTCGTTGAGCCGAGCCGGGTGCTCGGTTCGGAGGAGGGCCGCAACTGTGCAGACGACGGTGCATGAGCCGATCTTCACGTCGGTCGACGAGGTGATCGATCGACTGGCTACGACCGGATATCTGGCCGACAAGGCCACTGCCACCTCGGTATTCCTGGCCGACCGGCTGGGGAAGCCGCTGCTGATCGAGGGGCCGGCCGGTGTCGGTAAGACGGAGCTGTCGCGGGCCGTCGCCCAGGTCGCGGGCGCCGAACTGGTTCGCCTGCAGTGTTACGAGGGCATCGATGAGGCCCGTGCGCTGTACGAGTGGAATCACGCCAAACAGATCCTGCGGATCCAATCCGCCACCGCCCCCGACTCCAGGAGCGAAAACTCTTGGGCGGATACGAAAGCCGATGTGTTCAGCGAGGAATTCCTGCTGCAACGCCCGCTGCTCACCGCGATCCGGCGCACCGATCCGACCGTGCTGCTCATCGACGAGGCGGACAAGGCCGACGTCGAGATCGAGGGCTTGATGCTCGAGGTGCTGAGCGATTTCGCGGTCACCGTCCCGGAGCTCGGGACCATCTCGGCGACGCGCCTGCCCTTCGTGGTACTCACCTCCAACGCGACCCGCGAGCTGTCCGAGGCGCTGAAGCGCCGCTGCCTCTACCTGCACATCGACTTCCCGGACGAGGAACTCGAACGCCGCATTCTCGCGAGCCGGGTGCCGGAGCTGAAACCGGCGGTGGCCGCCCAGCTGGTCCGGGTGGTGCACGTGCTGCGCGGGATGCAGCTCAAGAAGCTACCGTCGGTCGCGGAGTCCATCGACTGGGCGCGCACACTGCTGGCCCTGGGTGCGAAGGACCTCGACGACAAGACCGTGCGGGGCACCCTCGGCGTGGTGCTCAAACATCAGAGCGACCATCAGCGCGCTCTGGCCGAGCTGAAATTGGCCTGAGTCGTGACCGGTAAGCGCAGCACCCCCCGCACGTTCGTCTCCGCGGCGCTGCGGGGTGGGCCCACGCCGAAGGCACAGGGCGCGCCGCAACCCGGCGAAACGGCACCGCACGGGCTGTCCGGACATGTGGTCGACTTCGTGGAGGCGCTGCGCGCCAGGGGAATTCCCGTGGGCCCGTCGGAGACGGTGGATGCGGGCAGGGTCCTGACCGTGGTCGACCTGATGGATCGCGAGATGCTGCGCGAGGGGCTGGCCTGCGCGCTGTTGCGCAGGCCCACGCAGCGCGCCACCTTCGACGGCCTGTTCGAACTGTGGTTCCCGGCCGCGCTCGGTGAGCGCGCGGGTGCGCAGGACGTCGAACTGCCGCGCCGCGACGACGGCGAGATCGACCTGTTCGAACTGCGCCGGATGCTGGCGGAGATGCTGGCCGCCGACCCCACCGGCGACCGGACCCGGCAGCTGCAGAATCTGGCGGCGCAGATGGTCGAGCAGATGGGGCAGTACCAGTCGGCCAACGGCCCGTCCTTCTCGGCGTATCAGACGCTCAAGGATGTGCAGCCCGAGGTGCTGATCAGCAGGATCCTCGCGGGATTGTCCGCCGGGCAGGACAATTCGGAGTTCGGCGACGAGGTCGCGCGCCGCGCCGCCCGGCAGCGGGTGAAGGGGTTTCGCGCCGCGGTGGAGGCCGAGACCCGCCGCCGGGTCGCCGAGCGGCTGGGCCGTGACCGCGTCGCCACCTACGGCGTGCAACGTCAGGCCGAGGACGCCGACTTCCTGCGCATCTCGGAGAACGAACTGGCCGAGCTGCGGCGCAGCTCACAGCGGCTGGCGCGCGTGCTGGCCTCCCGCTTGGCCGCCCGTCGTCGCCATGCCCGGCGCGGGGAGATCGACCTGCGCAAGACGCTGCGCAAATCCATGTCGACCGGCGGAGTGCCGATCACCCTCGAGACTCGCAAACCGCGCCCGGGCCGCCCGGATCTGGTGTTGCTGTGCGATATCTCCGGTTCGGTCGCCGGATTCTCCAGTTTCACCATGCTGCTGGTGGATTCACTGCGCGAACAGTTCTCCCGGGTCCGGATCTTCGCGTTCGTGGACCGCACGGACGAGGTGACCGACCTCTTCGATCAGGTCACTCCGCTGGATCAGGTCACGCGGCGCATCTTCACCGAAACGAAGGTCGTCGGATTCGAGGGACATTCCGATTACGGTGCGGCTCTGCGGGGTTTCGCACAGGACTGGCCCGATGCGGTCACCAGCCGCACCTCGCTGCTGATTCTCGGCGATGCCCGCACCAACTATCGCGATCCGGCACTGGACACCCTGCGCGGACTGGTCGAGGTGGCCAAGCACGCGCACTGGCTCAATCCGGAGGCGGAGAAGATGTGGGGGACCGGCGATTCGGCGGCCGACCGCTACGCCGAGGTCGTCGAGATGCACGAATGCCGTTCGGCGCGTCAGCTCACCGGTGTGGTGAGCAGACTGCTGCCGGTCTGAGGCCGGCGGTCGATCAGCGGCCGTTAAGCGATTCGTAAGGCCCGCGACCGATCATTCGCGCGTGCCGAGCCCACCGGGGGAGTTCGAGGCCGAAATCCCCGCCGACCAGCCGAGCGCCCGTGCGGCGCGGCCGTCCCCGCCCGTACCGGGGTCCGAACCCCCGAGATCTGTTCCGGCGCCCGGTGATTGCCCGAGCGCCGCGGCACGGAGACTGATCGAGGGCGCGACCGCGATACTCGGCAGCGACCCCGCCGCGGCGGAGCGGACATTGCTGCGAGTGCTGGCCATCGGCACCGAGGTGTTGTCCGCGGACCAGATCGCGCGGCTGCGGTCGCTGGTGGTCACCGCCATCGCCGCGCAGCCCGGCCGCGAGGCCGATCTCGCCGCCGCGGCGCTGGCCGCGGCGGGCAGCTGGGCCGATATCTCCGCCGCCGACGCCGCCCACCACACCGTGATCGCGGCCCGGCTGCACTATCGCGGCGGGCGGTATCGGGTCGCGGCCGCGCTGTTCGCCCGCGCCCTGTGCTGCGACGAGCTGCCGTATCCGCCGGAGGAGTTCGCCGTGCTGTACGAACTGCTGGGTCGCTGCCTGCACGAGGAACGCCGGCACCGGGCGGCGGCGCGGGCCTACGACGCGGGTGCGGCCGTCCTCGCCGGCCGCGCGCGGTGGGCCGAACTCCACGCCGATCTCGCGGCCGCCGCGGACCGATCCAGGCAGCTGGCCCGCCGTCCGAAGGCCGCCGTCCGGGAGTGGATGCGCACGCCACGGACCGGCCCCGGGGACGGTGAACGGCCGACCTCGCGACGACGGTAGCCGCCGGTTCCGGCGACGAACCCTGCCCGCCGCGGACCTCGCCCAGTAAGCTCGGCATTCGTGCAAAACACAGGCCGGCGCAAACTGGGCGTGATGGGCGGGACCTTCGATCCGATCCATCACGGGCATCTGGTTGCCGCCAGTGAGGTCGCGAACCGGTTCGACCTCGATGAAGTGATCTTCGTACCCACCGGTCAGCCCTGGCAGAAGGCCACCCGGGAGGTGTCCGCGGCCGAGGACCGATATCTGATGACGGTCATCGCCACCGCGTCGAATCCGCGGTTCTCGGTCAGCCGGGCCGATATCGACCGCGAGAAGGCCACCTACACCGTAGACACCCTGCGTGACCTGCAGAATCAGCATCCGGACGCGGATCTGTACTTCATCACGGGTGCGGACGCGCTGGCCAGCATCCTGACATGGCAGGATTGGGCGGAACTGTTCGAGCTGGCGAAGTTCGTCGGGGTGAGCCGTCCGGGGTACGAGTTGAATGTCGACCACCTCTCGGAGCATCTGCGAAATCAGCCGGCCGATGCGGTCACCGTCATCGAGATCCCGGCCCTGGCGATCTCGTCGAGCGAATGCCGTCGCCGTGCCGCCGAGGGGCGCCCGGTGTGGTATCTGGTTCCCGACGGCGTCGTGCAGTACATATCGAAACGGCACCTGTACGTGCCGGGAGGGAACGGGAAGGTGGGCGTATGACCGCGTCAGCGCAGGCGGTGGAGATGTCGCAGGTGGCCGCTCGGGCCGCCGACGAGAAGCTGGCCACCGATGTGGTCGTCCTCGACGTCTCCGATCAGCTGGTGATCACCGACTGCTTCGTCATCGCCTCCGCGCCGAACGAGCGCCAGGTCAATGCGATCGTCGACAACGTCGAGGAGAAACTGCGCCTCGCCGGGCACAAACCGGTGCGCCGGGAGGGGACGCG
Organism: Nocardia spumae; assembly: GCF_020733635.1. Classification (NCBI taxonomy): domain Bacteria; kingdom Bacillati; phylum Actinomycetota; class Actinomycetes; order Mycobacteriales; family Nocardiaceae; genus Nocardia; species Nocardia spumae. The sequence continues at coordinate 2,129,770 of NZ_JAJFZL010000001.1, forward strand.
CGAAGGTCGCTGGGTGCTGCTGGACTACGTCGACGTGGTCGTGCACATCCAGCACAGCGATGAGCGCAATTTCTATGCGCTGGAACGGTTGTGGAAGGACTGCCCGCAGGTCGAGGTTCCGGGGCTCGCCGCCCCCTCACCCGCGAGCGGCAGCGGGGACCCCGCGTGAACGACAGGCCCGGAGGCGACAGCGCGCGTAACCACGAAGGGCCCGGCGCGGGCGACGTGATCAGGGACGAGGGGGATGGTGTGACGGCGGGTTCGCGGGCGACGAAGTATCCGGGGGTGCGGCGGCTGCTGCTGTTGCGGCACGGGCAGACCGAGTGGAACGCCACCGATCGCATGCAGGGCCAGATCGACACCGAACTCAGCGAATTGGGCCGCCGGCAGGCCAAAGACGTTGCGCGTGAGCTCGTTTCCCAGGATGCGGTCGCGATCGTGTCCTCGGATCTGCGGCGTGCCTACGACACCGCGCTGGCGCTGGCCGAACACAGCGGACTCGAGGTCGAGCTCGATCCGCGCCTGCGCGAGACCAGCCTGGGCGACTGGGAGGGGCTCGACCACCTCGAGGTGGATGCCCAGTACCCGGGTGCTCGCAAAGCGTGGCGGCTCGATCCCACGGTGACCCCGCCGGGCGGGGAGAGCAAACTCGAGGTGGGCGCCCGGGCGCTGCCGGTGGTTCGCGAGCTGTTCGCCGAGCGTGCGGACTGGCCCGGCCGTACCATCATCCTGGTCGCGCACGGCGGGCTGATCGCGGCCCTGACCGCCGCGCTGCTGGAGCTGCCCGAGCACAAATGGCCGATCCTGGGCGGACTGGCCAATACCAGCTGGGTGCAACTCAGCAGCCACGGTCCGGGCATCGAGCAGCCGGGTTGGCGGCTGGATGTGTGGAATGCGGCGGCGAAGGTAGCTCCTGATGTCCTCTGAACCCTCCTCCGACGACCGGGACGAACCGGTCCGGCAGGTATCCGACGACTTGATGCGCAAGGCATCCGAAGGCCCGGTCCGACAGCTGCCGGACGCGCTGTTCGGCAGCCCGAGCGCACCGGCCGAACCGGTGGCCGACATCGATACTCCGTCCGGGACGGGTGATGCCGACGGCGACGGTGGGTCCACCGGTCCGCCGGACCGTGCCGAGGAGGAACTCGACAGCGAAGAGGCCGCCCTGAGGGATTCCGCCGAGGACGGCGAGAGGGATTCCGCCGAGGACGGCGAGAGGGATTCCGCCGAGGACGGCGAGTCCGGGACCGGCGCCCGCGGCGCGAGCGCGTCCGCCGGACCCGGTGCGGCCGATGCCGTGGAATCCGAGGAGCCGACACGGCCGGTACTGGTCGTGATCGCCGATTCGCTGTCCTATTTCGGGCCCAAGGGCGGTCTGCCCGCCGACCATCCGCGGATCTGGCCGAATCTGGTTGCCACGGAACTGGATTGGGATGTGGAATTGGTGGCGCGGATCGGCTGGACCTGCCGCGACGCCTACTGGGCGCTGATCGGTGACCCCAGGATCTGGGCCGCGGTGCCGCGCGCGGGTGCGGTCGTACTGGCCACCGGCGGGATGGACACCCTGCCCTCACCGCTGCCCACCGCCCTGCGGGAACTGATCCGGTATCTGCGGCCGCCGGTGCTGCGCCGTCAGGTGCGCAACGGATATCAGTGGCTACAACCACGGCTGTCGAAACTGGGCCGCCCGGTAGCACTTCCGCCGCATGTGACCGTCGACTATCTGGAACAGTCGCGGCACGCGCTGGCGCAGCTGCGGCCGGACCTGCCGGTGGTGTCGGTGCTGCCGTCGGTCCACGACTGCGAGGCCTACGGGCGGGTGCACTCCGGCCGGGAACCCGCGGTGCGCGCGGTGCGGGCATGGTCCGCGGAATCCGGTGTGCCGCTGGTCGATCTGGGTGAGGCGGTGCGCGACGACATCTTCTCGGGCGAGGCGAACCCGGACGGTATCCACTGGGGGTGGGAAGGGCACGCGGCGGTCGCGCGGGCCATGGTGAAGGTGCTGTCGGAGGTGCGTTCGGTCGAGGCCGGTGCATGAGCCGGTCCGGATAAGGCATGGCCGTTGTCGTGGTGACCGATTCGGCGGCGAGCGTTCCCGCTGATCTGGTCTCGGAGCTGGGCATCGTAGTGGTGCCGCTGCATGTGCTGGTCGATGATCGCGCCATCGCCGAGGGCGTCGACGACTGTGATATCGACTACGGCGCGTCGACGGTGACGACATCGTCGGCCTCACCGGGCGAGCTGCGTGCCGCCTATGAGCGCGCCCTGGAGCTCAGTGCCGGGGACGGCGTTGTCGCGGTGCATATTTCGCGGCAGTTGTCCGCGACCTGGGAAGCCGGGCGCCAAGCCGTGCGCGATATGGACGCGGCGGACCGGGTGCGGTTGGTCGACTCGCTGAGTGCCGGTCTGGGGACCGGACTCCCGGTACTCGCCGCGGCCCGCCGGGCGCGGTCGGGCGCGGCACTCGACGTCGTCTACGACACCGCTGTCGCCGCCGCCGGTCGTGCCCGCAGTTTCATCGTGGTCAACCGGACCGAACAACTGCGGCGTGGCGGGCGGCTGAGTACCGCGGCGATGTTCTTCGGTACCGAACTGGTGACCAAACCGATTCTGCAGATCGTCGACGGCAAGTTGGAGTTGCGCGAGAAGGCCCGTACCCGGTCCAAGGCATTCGCGAAACTCGTTGCGGCCGTGGTCGACGCGGCCGGTGACGACGGTGCGGCGATCGCGGTGCAACATCTCGGCGCGGCGTCGGCCGCGGCGACGATCGCCGCCCAGCTCGGCGAACTCGTCCCCGGCATTCGCGAGCTCGTCACCGCGGAGTTCGGTCCCACGCTGGGCGTGCACGTGGGAGCGGGCGCGGTCGGGGTGCTGGTGGTGCCCGGCGGCTGCGGCTGATCCATTACCATCTCCGGCCGACGAATTCCGCTGTCCCGGCCGTGCTTGTGCACAGCCCGCCGGGTTCTCCCCAGACATTGCGAATGCCCAGTTCGGCACCGTAATCCGGCATCTCGGCCCGCATACGGTGACCGCCATGGCGCGATATGAGGATCGGACTCGGCTACAACAACTGCGCGGCGAGGTATCACCCCGCCCGGGCTCCCTCGCGGACGCGGACCCCGGCCCCGGCGATCCCGCCCGTGCGGGATCGTGGGATCTCGAGGAGGTGACCGCGCGCGCTGCCGCTCATCCGGCCCGGGACGCGGCCTCGCCCGGTGCCGCGGTCCGTCGTGGCCTGCCTCCGCGGTACGGTGCTCCGGCGGCGCCTGTCCGCACCGCCTCCGACGACGAACCGGTGGAACCGCGCATTCCGCAGTGGCTGAGCGAGCCGGTGGGGTCGGTGGCGATCTGGCAGCGCCTGGTTCCCGACCGCTGGCGCGGCGTGCGGCTGGATCCGGGGCGGCGAGGCGCGCTGGTACTGGCCGGGGTCGGGGTGGCGGCGGTGCTCGCCGCCGCGGTGGCCGTCCACCGCGACGACTCGGCAGCGCCGGTGGCCCCGTTGCCCGTGTTGCGGGCGGCCGCCGAATCGTCGACGCCTCCGGTTGCGGAGAGTCCGGACCTGGCCGTGCGATCCGATCCGCCGGATCGGTCGGTTCCGGTGTCGCCGGGTGGCGGCGATCTGATCGTGAGTGTGATCGGCCTGGTCGAACATCCCGGGTTGATGCGAGTGGCGGCGGGTGCGCGCGTCGCCGATGTGGTGTCCCGCGCGGTCGCGCGCGACGATGCCGATCTGGGTGGCCTCAATCTGGCGCAACGGCTGGCCGACGGCGATCAGATCGTGGTCGGGGCCCAGATCCCGGCCGCCGGACCACGGCTGGGCAGCATGGTCGTCGCGAGCGGACCACACACCCCCGCGAGCGGCGGCGGTGCCGCACCACCACCGGCCCCGAAGGTCAATCTCAATACCGCGACCGAGCAGGACCTCGACTCCCTCACCGGTGTCGGTCCCACCACCGCGGCCGCCATCCTCGCCTGGCGCACTCAGCACGGCCGCTTCACCACCATCGACCAACTCGCCGAGGTCACCGGTATCGGTCCCGCCAAACTCAGCCGGCTGCGCGACCGGGTCACGGTGTGAGCGGGCCGATCTCCCGCGGTCCACGCCCGGTCCGCGGCGGTGGAAAGGGTACGGCCGAGGAGGGCATCGGCTCCGCGCCCGAAGGACCGATGCCGGTGGATGCGCGATTGCTGCCCGCGGCCCTCGCGTGCTGGATCGTCACCGTCGCCGCGGTGTCGGCCGGGTGGCGCATCGGGATGATTCTCGGTTCGGCACTGGCGATATCGGGTGTGGTGCTCGGTGGGTGCCTGCTGCGAGGGATCGTCGGGACATCACATCGGTCCATCGCCTGGACGGTGCTGGCAACGCTGGCCGTCGCGACCGGCTTCGCGTTCGCGGCATCCTGGCAGGAGCACCGGGTGAGCACCCATCCGTTGCGGCAGCTTCCGGCCGGTAGCGCGGTGACCGCGGACGTCATCGCCGGTGATGCGAGACCACTGCCCACACGATCGTTCGGTGGCCGGCAGTGGATCATGCGGGCCACGGTGCGCCAATTCCGTTACGGGACAACGACGGTGCGTTCGAATGCGGCGGTCACGGTGATCATGCCGGAACGGAATTGGTCGGAGTTGGCGCCCGGTCAGCACGCGAGCATGCGGGCTCGGCTCGACCGGCCGTGGCGGCGCGATCTGACGGTCGCGGTGCTGCGCGCACAAGGACCGCCGAGTGCGGTCGGGCCTCGGTCGTGGTGGCAGCGCGCGGCGACGACGGTGCGCACGAATCTCTCCGAGACCGCGCGACTGGCGCTGTCACCGGATGCGGCCGGGGTGTTGCCGGGCCTCATCGACGGCGATATCTCGCGGCTGCCCGATCATGTCAGGGAGGATTTCCAGGCAGTGGATCTGGCGCATCTGACCGCGGTATCCGGTACGAACGTCTCAATTCTATTGGCCGCGGTGCTGCTGGCCACCCGGGCGCTGACCCTCGGCCCGCGCTGGAGTGCGCTGCTCGCCGGTGTGGCCCTGATCGGTTTCGTCGTGCTCGCGCGGCCGTCCCCCTCGGTGCTGCGCGCGTCGGTGATGGGATCGATCGCGGTGCTGGCGCTCCTGACCGGTCGGCGCAAACAGGCGTTACCGGCGCTGTGCGCGGCGGTGATCGTGCTCGTCGGCCTGGCTGCGCAGCTCGCGGTCGATATCGGATTCGCGCTGTCGGTACTGGCGACAGGGGCACTGATCCTGCTGGCGCCGAGTTGGGCTCGATGGCTCGAACGGCGTGGTTGGCCCGCGCTGATCGCCGAGTCGTTCGGGGTGGCCGCGGCCGCGTTCGCGGTCACCACACCGATCATCGCCGCTCTCACCGGACATCTGAGCGGGGTGGCGATCGTGGCGAATGTCCTGGTCGAACCCGTGGTCGCCCCGATCACCCTGCTCGGTGTCGCCGCCGCCGCACTGTCGTGCGGATGGCAGCCCGCGGCGGTATGGGTGCTGCGACCGGCCGAACTTCCGATGCGGTGGCTGCTGGCGGTGGCCGAACGTGCTGCGGCGCTGGGGATGTCATTGCCGTTGCCCGCCGGTGTCACCGGTGCCGTACTGGCCACCGCGCTCATCGGCGCGGTCGTCCTGGTGTTCGGCCTGCTCGACCTCCGGCTGCGCCGGGCCTCCCGGGCGGGTCCCGCACCGCCGGGCGCGTCCGGTGGCGGGGGCGCGAAACTGTCCCCGCCCACCCGTAGGATCGTGCCGTGACCGACCATCCCGCCGCCTTGCATCTGGTACTCGGTGAGGAGGAGCTGCTCATCGAACGGGCCGTCGCCTCGATCGTCGCGCAGGCCCGGGCCTCGACCGCGGATCCCGACGCACTTCCGGTGGATCGGCTACGGGCCGGCGATGCGAGCTCCGCGGAGCTGGCCGAACTGCTGAGTCCGTCGCTGTTCGCCGAGGATCGGGTGATCGTGCTCGAATCCGCGGCGGAAGCCGGTAAGGATGCGGTGGCACTGATCACCGCGGCCGCCGGTGACCTGCCCGACGGTGTTGTCCTCGTGGTTCTGCATTCGGGCGGTGGTCGCGCCAAGGCGATGGCGCCGGCCTTGCAGAAGGCGGGCGCGCAGGTGCACCACTGCGCCAAGATCGCGAAGGCCGGTGAGCGAAACGAATTCGTGCGCAACGAGTTCCGCTCGGCTGGTGTGCGCGCGTCCGCCGATGTGATCCAGGCCGTGCTGGAGGCGATCGGATCGGATCTGCGGGAGTTGGCCGCGGCCTGTTCCCAGCTGGCCGCCGATACCGGCGGCAAGGTGGATACCGCCGCGGTGCGCCGCTACTACTCGGGCCGGGCCGAGGTCACCGGATTCGAGGTGGCCGACCTCGCCGTCGCCGGTGATCGCGCGGCGGCCATGGAGGCATTGCGCTGGGCCACCGATCGCGGGGTGCCCGCCGTGCTACTCGCCGATGCGCTCGCCGACTCGGTGCACACCATCGCCCGGGTCGGCTCGGCCGGCCGCGGCGATCCGTTCGCGATGGCGTCCCAGCTGGGTATGCCGCCGTGGAAAGTGAAGAAGGCGCAAGGGCAGGCCCGCGGCTGGAACGCCGCCTCCATCGGCACCGCGCTGCAGGTGGTGGCCGCGTTGAACGCCGATGTCAAGGGCGGGGCGGCCGATACCGACTACGCACTCGAACACGCCTTGGCCGCCATCCTGGATCTGCATTCGGCGCGCTGACGCACCGCGGCGGCACGGGGCGTTCAGGGCCGGTTGTGCCCGATGATCTCGCCGACCAGGGCGGGCCCGGGAAAATCCGTCATCAGTACGCCGGTAGTGATGTTCGGACGGGACCGCAGCAGGTCCAGGGCGTGCTGATTCTCGTAGGCGGCGTAGCGGTCGGGGAATTCGGTCGGATCGGGAACTCCCGACGCGGACAGGAAGTCCACCGACAGGGCGCGGCCACCGAGCGCCGGCACCCGATCCACGTGGGCGGCGATGGCGGCCCACTTGTCCTCGCGGCTCGGTCCGTCCCACAGATCCTGGGTATCGAGGGGCAGGCCGCGCTCATCCACCCCGTCGGCCCGCATCACCACGACCGTGCCGCGTACCTCACCGAGTCGCGGCACGGCGACGGGACCGGCCGCCGCCGGGCGCCACACGCGGGGGCGGGCGTTGAGCGAGCGGTCGACCAGGGCCGGATCGGGCGGTTGCCGGCCGGCGTCCTCGCACTGAAATGCCCTGCCGTCGTTGGTGCATTCGGCCTTGATCCGCATCAGGACCGTCTCTCGCGGATGCCGATCGAGGAACTGCTCGATCACCCCTAGTACATCGTCGAGACTCACCTGCTGGTAGAAACCGCCGTGCTGGACGGCCAGGCCGCCCGACTCGTCGCGTCGCACGCGAATATCCACGGCGCGGATGCCGGCCTCGAGTTGAGTGCTCAGCGTCCGGTCCGACACACACGCCGGGTCGGGGCATCCGGTGTCGAATTGCTCCTGGGTGACCACGGCGGGTCCGGCCTTGCCCCCGTGGATCGACAGGGTGTCGTGGGTGCCCGGGATGGATATCGCGCTCAACGGCAGGTTGTCGGGCAGTGCGCCCATCCAGTCCGGATGATGTGCCGAGTCGAGGTGCCCGGTCGCCGCCTCCGTGACCGTGGCGCGAGGCATGGTGGCGGCCTCGGTATCCGGCGCCGCGGCGGCCGATGACACTACCGGCTGTGCCGCGGCGACCGGTCGCGGCGCGGAGGTGACCGAACCGCCGCACCCTGTGAGTGTCACCGCGCACAGCGTCGCGATCGCGGCGATCGCCGGCGTACTGCTACGAATTTCCCCACCCCACACCCGGATCAGCGTAAACGACAAATGCCGCCGTGGTCATCTGCAATGCAGATCCTCTGCCACGGCGGCGATGCGAATCCGGTGATTACCGGATGAGGGGGTCAGCCCAGCTTGTTGTAAGCCAGCGACAGCGCCGACTTCTTGTTGGCGGCCTGGTTGGCGTGGATGACGCCCTTGGCGGCGGCCTTGTCCAGGCTGCGGCTCGCGGTGCGCATCAGCTCGAGGGCCTTGTCCTTCTCGCCGGCCGCGGCGGCCTCGCGGAACTTGCGGACCGAGGTGCGCAGCGCGGACTTGACCGACTGGTTGCGCACCCGCGCCGCCTCGTTGGTGCGGATCCGCTTCATCTGGGACTTGATGTTGGCCACGCCTGTTTCCTCTGATTCCTTCTCGTCAGTTGGTTCTGCTCTTCGATGTGCTGAAAAGTCTCCTGGGCGCACTACACGAAAACAGATAGCGCTGCGCCGACGATCGAGGTTACCAGTTGGGGTGGTGGGATACGAAATCGACTCCGCCGCCTCCGCGCGGTGCCATGGCGTGGATCGCCGGCCGTTCCCTCGCGACATACGAAGGCGGTGTCGTTGTGTGGCCCGACCTACTGACGTAACGTCCGCATTGGGACGACCGTACTGGTTGTTTCCTGTTCTCCCCGGATTTCCCCGTAGTACCGGTCTCGAAGCGCAGCTCGACAAGGGAAGGTGGCGGATGTCTCCCACAGCTCAGGAAGTGATCGAGGATGTCGTCGAGCAGCGGGAGGTCCCGCTGGCTCGAAAGCTCGTCGCCGAGGCGATAGGAACCTTCGTCCTGGTGCTCGGTGGCGCCGGTACCGCGGTTTTCGCCGGAACCAGAGTGGGTGCGCTCGGAGTGGCGCTCGCCTTCGGTTTCAGCCTGCTGCTGCTGGTGTACGCGATCGGCCCGATTTCGGGTTGCCATGTCAATCCCGCGGTGACGATCGGGCAACTGGCGATGGGGCGAATCCGGTGGCTGGTGGCGGCCTACTACATCGTGGCCCAGTTGATCGGCGGTTTCCTCGCCGGCGCGGTGATCTTCGCGATCGCGCAGGATCTGCCGTCCTACAACCGGGCGACGGATGGTCTGGCCGCCAATGGCTGGGGTGCGCACAGCCCGTCGACGATGCAGGTCCAGGGGCCGATGGCGACGTTCACCCAGGACGGATACGGGCTGACCGCGGCGATCACCGTCGAAGTCGTGCTGACGGCGCTGCTGGTCTTCGTCGTCCTGGCCTCCACCGACCGGATCTCGCATGTGCGGATGGCGGGCTTGAGCATCGGCATCACCCTGGCGGTGATCCACTTGATCTCGATCCCGATCGACAACACCTCGGTCAACCCCGCGCGCAGCCTGGCGGTCGCGCCCTATCAGGACGGGGCGGTACAGCAGGTCGGCGTATTCGTCGTCTTTCCCCTGATCGGCGGTCTGCTGGGCGCGCTGATCTACAGCGCCCTGTTCGGGCGGGCCCGGCGCCTCGAGGACTGACGCCGCGGGCCGGGTCGCCCGTGTTCCCGGCTCAGCCCCAGTGGTACTCCGCGCACAGCCGGTGCGCGATGCGATCGAAGGTCTTACGTGGCAGGATCGCGCCTTCGCGCCGGATACCCGCCTCGGGCACGTCGAGGACCCGGTCCAGCCGGACCCAGCTGTCACGGCCCTCGTAATCCCATGGGCCGGAACCGATTCCGACCCAGTTGTGCTCGGCGCCGCGGGCCGGATTCGATGAGAGCATCAGTCCCAGCAGGGTTTTGTGATCCCGGCCCACCACCAGGACCGGGCGGTCCTTGCCGTTGGCCGGGTCTTCCTCGAAGGGGACCCAGGTCCAGACGACCTCGCCCGGATCGGCGCGACCGTCGAGTTGCGGGCAGTACACGACCTGCCGGGCGCGTTCCCCGGTCGGCACCGGAGCCGAGGCCGCCGGCCGCACCGTGACCGACCCCTTGCGGCGCCCGACGGCGCGATCCCACATCGATGTCCGCTGCATCCGGTCGACGAGTTTCGGCGCCTGCTTCCTGACGATCCGGGGCCCCTGCTCCTTGGCGATGGTCCCGAGCTGCTTGCCCAGAGAGCTCCATGTGCTGGCCATGCCGGGAGCATAACGGCGGACGGCTCCGATGGCCCGCGGGCCGGATCCGGCCCACGGCGGATTCGCTTGTCCTGCGGGCGAATCGACTATGCCGTGACTCACATTCGCGCGGCCGGGCCCGGCTGCCGCGCCGTGGTCGCCGTCACCGGGCCCCGGTGCCTGCGCGACCACGCGGTATGCGCACGTAGACTGCCGCAAGGCGACTTATCGACTTTGTTCACGGGTAGGAGTGTCCCATCAGCACGTTTGCCGATACGACGTTCACCGATCCCTCGCGGATCCGGAACTTCTGCATCATCGCGCATATCGACCACGGCAAGTCCACCCTGGCCGACCGCATGCTGCAGCTGACCGGGGTGGTCGAGGAACGGCAGATGCGTGCGCAGTATCTGGACCGGATGGATATCGAGCGTGAGCGCGGTATCACGATCAAGGCGCAGAACGTGCGGTTGCCGTGGAAGGTCGATACCGCGGGTGGATCGCAGGACTACGTCCTGCATCTGATCGATACACCGGGACACGTCGACTTCACCTACGAGGTCTCGCGTGCGCTGGAGGCGTGTGAGGGCGCGATCCTGCTGGTCGACGCCGCGCAGGGCATCGAGGCGCAGACGCTGGCGAATCTGTACCTGGCGCTGGAGAAGGATCTCGAGATCATTCCGGTGCTCAACAAGATCGATCTGCCGGCCGCCGATCCCGACCGCTACGCCGCCGAACTGGCGCATATCGTCGGCTGTGAACCCGAGGATGTGCTGCGCGTCTCCGGAAAGACCGGCGTCGGCGTGCCGGAACTGCTGAACAAGGTGATCGAGAAGATCCCCTCGCCGGTCGGTGACGCCGATGCGCCCGCCCGCGCGCTGATCTTCGACTCGGTCTACGACACCTATCGCGGTGTGGTCACCTACGTGCGTGTGGTCGACGGGAAGCTCACCCCGCGCCAGAAGATCAAGATGATGTCCACCGGCGCGACACACGAGCTGCTCGAGATCGGCATCGTCTCGCCCGAGCCCAAATCCACCCAGGGGCTGGGCGTGGGTGAGGTGGGCTATCTCATCACCGGTGTGAAGGATGTGCGTCAGTCCAAGGTCGGTGACACCGTCACCACCGCGCGTGAGGGCGCGTCCGAGGCGCTGACGGGCTATCGCGAACCGCGGCCGATGGTGTATTCGGGTCTGTATCCGGTCGACGGCTCGGACTATCCGGATCTGCGGGACGCGCTGGACAAACTGCAACTCAACGACGCCGCGCTGACCTATGTGCCGGAAACCTCGGTCGCCCTGGGTTTCGGCTTCCGCTGCGGCTTCCTCGGTCTGCTGCACATGGAGATCACTCGCGAACGGCTCCAGCGCGAATTCAATCTGGATCTGATCTCGACCGCGCCGAACGTGATCTACCGGGTGGTCATGGAGGACGGCGCCGAGCACATCGTCACCAACCCGTCCTTCTGGCCGGAGGGCAAAACGCGTCAGATCTTCGAGCCGATCACGAAGTGCACGGTCATCGCGCCGAGTGAATTCGTGGGCACCATCATGGAACTGTGCCAGTCGCGGCGCGGTGAATTGCTGGGCATGGACTATCTGTCGGAGACCCGCGTCGAAATGCGGTACACGCTGCCGATGGCGGAGATCATCTTCGACTTCTTCGATTCGCTGAAATCGCGGACTCGCGGCTATGCCTCGCTGGACTACGAGGAGGCCGGCGAGCAGGAGGCCGCCCTGGTCAAGGTCGATATCCTGCTGCAGGGTGAGGCCGTCGACGCCTTCTCGGCCATCGTGCATCGCGATGCCGCGCAGGCCTACGGCCACAAGATGACCACCAAACTGCGCGAGCTCATTCCGCGGCAGCAGTTCGAGGTGCCGATTCAGGCCGCGATCGGGTCGAAGGTCATTGCGCGCGAGAATATTCGCGCGATCCGCAAGGATGTGCTGGCCAAGTGCTACGGCGGTGATATCTCCCGTAAGCGCAAACTGCTGGAGAAGCAGAAGGAGGGGAAGAAGCGAATGAAGACGATCGGGCGGGTCGATGTACCGCAGGAAGCCTTCGTCGCCGCTCTCTCCACCGATTCGTCAGCGGACAAGTCGAAGCGGTAGTCTCGAAGGTTCCGAGAGGACAACTGGACAACCGACCGACTTGCGCTGCCCGTCGCGGTCCGGCTTTCCGGCCCGCGAGGATTCACGGCGGGCCGGGACGGCACGGCTGTGTCCGGTCATTGTCCACCTGAAGGAAACCTGAAGGATGTGACAGCCAAGTTTTCCGGAAATATGGTGTAAACAGACTCGAATTCGGAAACACCCCGTTCGGTTTCGCCTGCCGAACGCTGAGAGCGGAGTATGTATGACGCGTGAGCTGCCGTACGACGATGATGCGGACGCGGGCGATCATGCGAACGACGCCGCATATCGTGTCGCGACCGGCGTCGCGCGGGTGGCTCGGGCCGGGGCGTACGTCACCGGCGGTGCGCTGATCGCCTCCAACGGCTCTCCCGCGCCGCGAAACGAATCGCACAACAGCCAGATCGCCGGTTGGTCCACCGCGGATCCGCATCCCGACGTGCCCAGTCCTGTTGTCACCTATCCGGATCCGTCGCCCGATTCGGTGCCCCCGGATCTCGGCACCTCCACGCCGAACGTTCCGCCGGCACCGCCGGTGCCCGACTGGCACGGCACCGATGCGGCGCCGGCGCCCCAGGTGCCCTTCGCGGACGGGGGCCCCTTCGCGAACGGAGGCCCGTACGCGGACGGTGGACCCTATGCGAACGGGGGACCGTTCGCCGACGGCGGTCAGTGGGTTCCGGGAATGGGCGGATCGGTGCCCGGCGCCGGCGCCACCTCGCCGTCCTACGGCGCCACCTCGCCGTCCTACGGCGACGGCGGGTACACCGGCGGTTTCTCCGGTCAAGGATTCGGTGGGGGAGAAGGCTTTTCGATACCCGGCCTGCATCACGCCAGTGCGCCGCACGGCTCCGCCGGATCGGAGCGATCCGACGTCGCGGGCGCGCTCGACCGGCCCGGTGGTGACGAATTCGGCGGTCACCGGTTCGGCGGATTCGAGTTGCCCGACGCGGGACATCCCGCCGTGCCACTGCCGGGTAGCGGCCTCGGCCTGCCCGGCACCAATGGGCTGCATCTGCCCGGTATGAACGGATTCGCGCCCGGCGGTCTCGGATGGGGCGGTCCCGGCCACGGCGAGCCCGGCACCGGCGGGCTCGACTTGGGTGACGGGTTGTCCGGCAGCCACGCCGGGCCGTTCGACGGCATCGGTGACGGTGGCAGTTTCGGCGTCTTCGTCGATGTCGACTCGAAACTCGACGCGCATATCGGCCTGGACGGGGTCTGGATCACGACCGATACGACGGTCTCGGTCACCGTCGGTGACGTCGGTCATCAACTCGACGACTACGGCCAATGGTTCGGAAACGGCGCCGCACTCCCCGGAACCACCACGCAAGCAGCCGAACCCGGACTGCCCGGCCACATCGGTGGGTCCACGGTGGCGCCCGGATCCGGGCAGAACGCCGGCGCCGAAGCGGCCGTGATCGGCCCGGCCGGTGCGGCCGCCGCGTCGGATGCGCCCCATCCGGTCGCCGGCGCCGGCACTCAGGCCGTCGCGGCGCCCGGCCAGGCCGCCGCGATCGCACCGCAGTCCGGCCCGATCGCGAATTCCGCGGCCCCCGCGGGATTGCCGCCCGCGCAGGCCCCCGCGCCGATGGTGAATGTGGCTGCGCCGCAGCCGGTCTCGAACGCGCCCGTGGTAGCCGCGCCGGCGCTGCCGGCCCCCGCGCCCACCCCGGCGCCGGCGCTCGCGCAACCGGTCGCGGCCACTCCGCTGCAGACCACGATTCAGCCCGAGGCCGCCACCCACCCGATCGCCAATGTGATCAGCGCCCACGCCGGGCCGTCGCCGCTCACCGCGCCCGCGCTGGCGGTCCCGGCGCTGTTCGACGATCTGCCCCGACCGGTCGGAACCGAGGCGAACCCGCCGGGGCACACCGGAAACGAGTCCACGGCGACCTCGACCACGCACAGCTCGACCCATACGCCGACCACGACATCGCACTCCGGCGCCACCTACGGCGTCGACGCGAGCCGGACACCCACGACGCCGAGCAGCGGGCACTCGACGATCGGCCCGGCCACCGGTGACCTCGAGACCACGCGGCCCGGCCATCCCGGCGGCCACGATTCCACTGACTCCGTCACCCCGACCGTGACCGCGCCCCGCGATACCGATTCCACCCACACCACCCGCACCCCCGGCTCCACCACCTCGGATTCCGATTCAGGCTCGGTGACCACGCCGGGAACGACGGACGCCGATTCCACGACTCCCGGGCACACCGCGACCCACGCGCCGGGTACCCCGTCCGGCACGGACACCTCGGCCACGAGTGATGTCGACGAGCCGACGATGCCGACCCACGGTTCGAATCCGCCGGAGACGGATCAGGATTCGGTGCCGACCCAGCATTCGACCCCGTCCACCCACGACCAGACCCTGCCGACTCGGGAACCGACCGTGCCCACGCACGAGCCGACGGTGCCGACGCATCAGCCGACCGTGCCGAGTGCGCAACACACCGTCGCCCCCGTTCCCGGCGACACCGGTATGCCGTCACACACCGCACCTGTGGAGCCGCCGACCGTGATCAAACCGCCGACCACCATCGATCCCGTCCCGAATGCGCACGTGCCCGTGAAACCCGCCGCGCACGTGACAGATTCGTACGACACCTCGCTGTGGCCGGATTCCGATCACGGCCTGACGAGTGTCGCCGCGTCGGGGTTGTCCGGCGGCCTGCACGAAACCGCCGTCGTCGACCTCCACCAGTCGGTGACCCACCCCGTCGCCGCGGTTCATCCTGCCCTCGATTTCCATCTACCGCTGTGACGGCGCTGGAGGCGGCCGGTGCCAAGCACCCCGATGCGATGGCGCCGCTGCTCGCGCAGCTCGATGAACTCCAGGAGCTGACGCGGGCCGCGGGCCGCGCCGATCTGTCGGCGCGGCTGACGATGTCGCGGGCCCGGGTGGCCGATCCGCGGGTGCGCCTGGTCGTGGTCGGCGAACCCAAGAACGGAATGAGCACGCTGGTCAACGGCCTGGTCGGGGCGACGGTCAGCGCGACCGGCAGTCCGATCAGCGTGCCGGTCATCGCCGAATACGGTCCGGAGCCGAGTGCGACGCTGGTGCGTTCGATGCCGGGTGGCCGCACCGAGCGTCAGGCGGTGGATCCGTTGAATCCGGGTCCGGCGCTGCGTACTTCGGGTGTGATCCGCGCCGAGTTCACCGAGCCCAGCCCGCTGCTGGCCGAGGGCTTCGTCGTGATGGACGCACCGGGCGCACCGGCCGATGCCCCGACGACCTGGTCGCTGATCGCCGCCGCGGACGCGGTGCTCTATGTCTGTGACGCGGCCGCCGAGTACACCCCCGAGCAGATCGCGCTGCTGCAGCGGATCCGCCAGGTCTGCCCGACGGTGATCTGTGTGCTCAACAAGATCGACCGCTATGCGCACTGGACCCAGGTGCAGGCGCGCAACCGTGAACTGCTCGACGAGGCCGGGCTCGGTTTCGCGGTCGCGCCGGTCTCGGCCGATCTGCACCTGCGCGCCGGTGACGATCAGCGTCGCGATATCGAATCCGGTGTGCCGCAACTGATCGACCATCTGCGCGGCTATGTGCTGGCCCGCGCCGACGCCGTCGCCAGGGAAGCGGCGCTGCGGGATATCCGCACCATCACCGATCACCTCGGGCTGGCGCTGCGATCGGAGGCCGAGACACTGCGTGATCCCCGGCGCTACCACGCGATCACCGACCAGTTGCGTACCGCGCGGGCCGAGGCGGACGAGTTGCGCCAGCGCACCGCCAACTGGCAGGTGGCCCTCGCCGACGGCTGTTCGGAGCTGATGGCCGATATCGAGCATGATCTGCGGCACCGGTTGCGCAGCCTGGTGCGTGATGCCGAATCCGAGATCGGCCGACATGATCCGGCCCGCAACTGGAACGACTTCGGCGCCGATCTGGA
This sequence comes from Nocardia spumae, assembly GCF_020733635.1. Lineage (NCBI taxonomy): Bacteria > Bacillati > Actinomycetota > Actinomycetes > Mycobacteriales > Nocardiaceae > Nocardia > Nocardia spumae. Next base: position 2,145,691 of record NZ_JAJFZL010000001.1, read on the forward strand.
CTCGAAGATCTGCGAGGCGGTGGAGGAGAACTTCGTCGTCGCGCACTATCGCGCGGTGGAGCTGGCCGAACAGGTCACCGCCAATTTCCCCGCCGACGCCCGGGATGTGCCGCTGCCGGATCTGCGCCTCGAGGATCCGGGCGATGTGCTCGAGCCGGTGGCATCGCTGGAACCGCTGGGCACCGCGAAAGTCGGTGTCGTGCAGCCGGTGCTGAATGTGATGCGTGGCTCCTACGGTGGTCTGCTGATGGTCGGCATGCTCACCAGCATGCTGAGAATGCCCTTGGTGAACTGGTATTCGGGCGCCGCCGCGGTCCTGCTCGGCATCAGCGCGCTGTGGGAGGACCGCAAGCTGCGCCGCGACCGTCGCCAGGCCGAGGCCAAGGTCGCGGTGGCCCGGCTGATGGACGATGTGATCTTCCAGGTGGGCAAGGAATCCCGGCATCGGCTGCGCGCGGTGCAGCGGCTGCTGCGCGACCACTTCACCGATCTGGCCGATCACACCCTGCGTTCGGTGGATCAATCTCTGCGGGCAGCGGAGGAGGCCGCCGCGGTCCATTCGCCGGAGAGCCGCGACCGCCGCCTGACCGCGATCGAGCGATCGATGGTGCGGCTGCGCGAGATCCGCGAAACCGCCGACGAACCGTAGCCGTCCACCCGCGTGGTCAGCCCGCCGGATGCGCGGGCCGGAATTGTCCGGCGCCGACGGACTGTTCGGCGCGGATCACGTGCATCACCGCGTTGATCAGTGCCAGATGGGTGAACGCCTGTGGGAAGTTGCCGAGATGACGGCCGGTGTAGGGGTCGATCTCCTCGGAGTAGAGCTTGAGCGGGCTGGAATATCCGAGCAGCCGCTCGAGCAGATGCCGCGCCCGCCGCACCTCACCGATTTCCACCAGAGCCGAGACCAGCCAGAACGAGCAGATGGTGAAGGTGCCCTCGGTTCCGGTCAGGCCGTCGTCGGTGGTGTCGGTGCGGTAGCGCAGCACCAGACCGTGTTCGGTCAGATCGGCCGCGATGGCCATGACGGTCGCCCGCACCCGCGGATCGTCGGGCGGCAGGAACCGGAACAGCGGTACCAGCAGCAGGGAGGCATCCAGGGTGTCGCCGCCGTAGGTCTGGGTGAAGACACCGTCGGCGTTGACCCCGTGCTCGAGGATATCGGCGTGGATCTCGTCGGCGATCCCGGCCCATTCCTCGGCGTAGTCCGATTCGCCGTGCAGCTCGGCCAATTTCGCGCCGCGGTCCAGAGCGACCCAGCACATGACCTTCGACGAGGTGAAATGTCGTGGCGCGCCGCGCACCTCCCAGATCCCGCGATCGGGTTCACGCCAGTTCTGGATGGCCGCCTCGACCTGCCGTTGCAGCATCGGCCACAGCGTCTCCGGGACCTGCTGCCGCGACTTCACGTGCAGGTACACCGAATCCAGGATGGTGCCCCAGATGTCGTGCTGCTGTTGTCCGTAGGCGTCGTTGCCGATGCGCACCGGCTGCGCGCCGTCGTAGCCGTGCAGGTGGGACAGCTCGGACTCTTCCAGATCGCGTTCGCCGCCGATCCCGTAGAGCACCTGAAGTGGTTGGACCTCACCGTTGTCCGAGGTGGCCACATCGTGCAGGAAGGCGAAGAAGTCGTCGGCCTCCCGGTTGAGGCCCAGGGTGTAGAGGCCCCACAGCGCGAAGGTGGAGTCGCGCACCCAGCTGTAGCGGTAGTCCCAATTCCGTCCGCCGCCGGGGGTTTCCGGCAGTGAGGTGGTGGCGGCGGCCATCAGCGCGCCACTGGGCGCGTAGGTCAGGCCCTTCAGGGTGAGCGCGCTGCGCTGCAGATATCCCCGCCACGGATGGTCGGGAAATTTGCCCAGCGTGATCCACTGCCGCCAGCATTCGGTGGTCCGCCACATCTGCTCCGCCGCTTCGGCGAAGGTGGTGGGCGCCGGCAACTCCGACCACGACAGTGCGACGAAGATTTCGTCGCCTTCCTGCATGCGGGTGCGGGCACGCGCCTCGCGACCTTCGATCCCCAGTCGCATGTCGGTGGTGAGAACCAGCTCCCCGCAGGGCAGATCGCCGTGCGCACAGCTCGCGGTGGCGGTCGCGCGTTCGTAGACCTTGCCGGTGTACTCCCAGCGCGCGGGTGCGCGGTGGTAGTCGAAGGCCGGCTCACAACTCATCTCCACCTCGACCACACCGTTGACGCATTTCACGGTGCGCAACAGGATGTGCTCGGCATCCCAATCGCCGGGGGTGCGACGGTGGGTGCGGCTGCGCTTGTCGTTGTTGTGCCATGGACCCAGCACCAGCGCGTCACGGACGATGATCCAGCCGGTATCGGTCTGCCAGGTGGTCTCCACGATCATGCCGCCGGGCAGATAACGCCGGGCCGCGGGCACGTTGACGCCGTAGGGGCCGAGCCGGAAGTGGCCCGCACTGCGATCGAGCATCGCGCCGAACACGCTCGGCGAATCCGGCCGCGGCAGGCACATCCACTCGACCGCGCCGTTGCGGGCGATCAGGCAGCAGGTCTCACAGTCGGACAGGAACGCGTAGTCGTCGATCGGCGGATACGACGACTTGTGGACAGCACCCGCCGAGATCGGCAGGAAGTCGGCCGATAGTTCGGCATCGGTGACGTCGGCCAGGGCATCGCGCGGCGGCGACATGTCATCGAGCGTTTCGATGACGGATTCGTCGGTGATCGGTTCGTCGTAGGACGCCATAGGGCCATCATGGTGGATTCCGGCCGCGATTGCCGGTACTACACCTGCTCTGCCGCCCACGAACGGCGACCTATTAGGCTGGGGTGGTGCATCACATCGCGGGCTGGTGGGACGGCTTCGAACTCTGGGTGGCCGGATTGCCGTTCATTCCGCAGTTCGCGGTGGTCCTCGTCGGCGCGGTTCCGGTCAGTTTCCTGATCGCCTACCTGCTCGACCGTGGATTGCGGGCCATACTGCGCATCCTCGGCCGGGATCGGGCGGCCGAGTCCGAGATCGGCCCCGCGCCGGGCGATATGCCCCCGCCGCCCGAGCCGGTGCTGTCGGGTGCCGGGATGCACGCCTCCGGTCCGATGCACGAGAAAGCTGTCTGATGCCCCGCTCACGGGTACAACTGGCGCTGGTCGCCCTGCTCGTCCTGGTCGTCGTCGCCTGGTTGCTGACTCGTTGACCGGACGCTGTCCGTGCTTGCAGGTACTGTGCAGCCATGCCAACCGATGAGGAATTCATTGATCTCGAGCAGCTGCTCGAGATCGAGGACGGGCCCCGACTGATCGCTACCCACTACACCACGCCGGATGAGGCGATCGAGATGGTGCGCGCCGCGCAATTGCTCGGTCTGGGCGTGCGGCTGCAGAACCGGATACGCCCCGACGAGCCCGATGAGGACGGCGAGGAGACCGCGGTCGAGGAGTGGGTGCTCGACCTCTACGAAGCTCCGCCCGAGGCCGCCGAGGACGACTAGATCCGTCATCTCGTCCGCGCTCGTCGCGTCCATCGGGGCCCGCGCGGCTGTGGTCTTCACCACGGCCGTATGGGCCCCGATCGCGTATTCGGCGGTGGCGGGGTGAGCCGAACAGATCCGGTTCCCGCCGGTCGCGGGGCTGTTCCGAGTATCGATCCCGCCGCTTCGACCGATTCGCACGGTTCGGTGTGCTCTGTTAGAGTCTGCCCGTGTCATCGAGCGTTGTTCCGCAGGTCCGCCATGAATTGGCGTTGATCGCGGTCGGCTGTCTCGTGGTCGCGGATATCTACTGTCGTCGATAGTCGACTCGGACACGCTGCGCCTTCCATCGGACCGGCGCGCACCTTCTTCGCAGCGTCTCCGTTTCCCGCGGCTCGGGCCGCAGTCGCGCCACTGTCCGGCACATCGCCGGGGCAGGTCTACCGCAGAATCAAGAGTTTCTTCCGCCCCGGCAGCATGACGCGACGGTGGCGGGCGGCAGGAAAGGCCACTTCCATGTCTCGCAGATCGTCCAGCAGATTCGGGTTCTCGACACGTCGAGGACGGATCGCGGTTGCGCTCGCCGCGCTCGCGGCCGTGGGACTGACCGCCTGCAGCGGTGGTTCGAGCGACACACCCGGTGGCGGCACCGCCGGCGGCGGCGGTCAGCTGACCCTGTTCGCCTACTCGGTCGCCAAGCCCGGCTACGACAAGGTGATCGCCGAGTTCAACAAGACCGAGGCGGGTAAGGGCGCGCAGATCCAGCAGTCCTACGGCGCGTCCGGCGACCAGTCCCGCAAGGTGAAGGACGGCGCCCAGGCCGATGTCGTCAGCTTCTCGGTCGAGCCCGACATCACCCGGCTGGTGGACGCGGGCCTGGTCGACGCGAACTGGAATGCCGACGCGAACAAGGGCGTGCCGTTCGGCTCGGTGGTGGTGTTGGCCGTCCGCAAGGGCAACCCCAAGGGCATCCACGACTGGAGCGACCTGCTGAAGCCCGGTGTCGAGGTGGTGACGCCCAATCCGTTCAGCTCCGGCTCGGCCAAGTGGAATCTGCTGGCGCCCTACGCCGCGGAGAGCAACGGCGGGCAGAATCCGCAGGCGGGCCTAGACTACCTGGGCAAGCTGATCTCCAAAGAGCACATCAAGGTGCAGCCGAAGTCCGGCCGGGAGGCGACCGAGACCTTCCTGCAGGGCACCGGTGACGTGCTGCTCAGCTACGAGAACGAGGCGATCTTCTCCGAGCGCAGCGGTGACCCGATCGAACATGTCATCCCGCCGACCACCTTCAAGATCGAGAACCCGGTGGCCGTGACGAAGAACGCCAAGAACCCCACCACGGCCGTGGCGTTCAAGGACTTCCTGTACTCGCAGGCCGGCCAGCAGGCGTGGGCCGCGGCGGGATTCCGTCCGGTGGATCCGCAGGTCGCCGAGCAGTACAGCAAGGACTTCCCGAAGCCGCAGAAGCTGTGGACCATCGCGGATCTGGGTGGCTGGAAGGCCGTGGACAAGGGCTTGTTCACTCCCGAAACCGGCAGTGTCGCGGTGCTCTACGACAAAGCCACCAAGTGAGCCGGTGACTCGGAGCACACGGGATACTGGGTAACTGTGACTGACAGCAGTACGAAGGCCGAAATCGGCAGTAGTACCGACGCCGGGACCACTGGTCCCGGCGTTTCCCGGCAGCAGTCCGCCGGGCCGGCGTGGCGGCTGCGCCTGACCGGATCGGTCGGCTCGCTCGGGTTCGCGATCACGATGCTGTGGCTCAGCCTCATCGTGTTGCTTCCGCTTGCCGCGTTGGCAGTTCACGCGTTCGACGACGGCTGGTCCGGGTTCTGGGAGGCGGTGACCGCGCCCGCCGCGATCGACGCGTTGCGGGTCACGGTGCTGGTGTCGATCGTGGTCGCGGTGGTCAACGTCGTGATGGGCACCGTGGTGGCATGGGTGCTGGTGCGTGACGATTTCCCGGGCAAGAGCATCGTCAACTCGCTCATCGACCTGCCGTTCGCGCTGCCGACGATCGTGGCCAGCATCGTGCTGCTGTCGCTGTACGGACCGCAGAGCCCGGTCGGTATCCATCTCAACGCCACCCAGCCCGGGTTGGTGGTGGCGCTGGCCTTCGTGACGCTGCCGTTCGTGGTCCGCTCGGTGCAGCCGGTGCTGATCGAAGCGGACAAGGAGGTCGAGCAGGCCGCGGCGTCGCTGGGCGCCGACAATCTGACGATCTTCCGAAAGGTCGTGCTGCCGTCGCTCGCACCGGCGATCATCTCCGGTGGCGGTCTCGCCTTCGCCCGCGCCATCGGTGAATACGGATCGGTGGTACTGATCGGCGGCAACATCCCGCGCAAGACCCAGGTGGCGTCGCAGTACATTCAGCAGCAGATCGAGGTCGATCGCCCGGTCAACGCGGCGGCGGTATCGGTAGCGCTGCTGGTGATCTCCTTCGCGACCCTGCTCGTCCTGCGCGTCTTCGCCGAACGCACCGCCCGCAAGGAACAGGCCAGCCGATGAAACTGTCCGCTCCGTCCCGGATCTCGTTGCGCGTGATCGCGCTGGCGTATCTGATCATCCTGCTGGTGGCGCCGCTGGTCATCATTCTGTGGCGCAGCTTCGAGCACGGTATCGGCGCCTTCATCGACGCGATCACGACGCCGGCCGCGATCTCGGCGTTCAATCTGTCGCTGCTGATCGTGGTCATCGTGGTCCCGCTCAACGTGGTGTTCGGCGTCACGACGGCGATTGCCCTGGTACGCGGGAACTTTCGCGGGCGCACCCTGATCCAGGGTGTGGTGGATCTGCCCTTCGCGGTCTCACCGGTGGTGGTCGGCGTATCGCTGATCATGCTGTGGGGTGTCGGCGGCTGGTTCGGCGGACTGGACACTCTCGGCTTCCGGGTGATCTTCGGCCTGCCCGGTATGGTCATCGCGACCTTGTTCGTCACCCTGCCGTTCGTGGTGAGCGAGGTGGTGCCGGTGCTGCACGAGATCGGCGACGATCAGGAACAGGCCGCGGCCACCCTGGGGGCCAACCGGTGGCAGACGTTCTGGCGCATCACGCTGCCGGCCATCCGCTGGGGCCTGACCTACGGCGTCGTGCTGACCGTGGCCCGCGCCCTGGGCGAATTCGGCGCGGTGATCATGGTTTCCTCCGGCCTGCCGGGCGTTTCGCAGACGCTGACGTTGCTCGTGCACGGTCGCTACATCAACGACCACAACACCTTCGGCGCCTACTGCGCGGCCACCTTGCTCATGGCAATGGCGCTGGTAACCCTCATCCTGATGACACTCCTCGAACGCAAGCGGGGCACTGCCAAATGATTACCGTCACCGACGCGAACAAGCGTTACGGTTCGTTCGCCGCCCTCGACAACGTCAGCCTGGAGATACCCAACGGGCAGCTGACCGCCCTGCTCGGACCGTCGGGGTCCGGGAAATCGACGCTACTGCGGTCGATCGCCGGATTGGAGTCGCTGGATTCGGGCATCGTCACGATCGCCGAGCGAGATGTCACCCGGGTGTCGCCGCAGAAGCGCGATATCGGGTTCGTATTCCAGCACTACGCGGCGTTCAAACATATGACCGTGCGCGACAACGTGGCGTTCGGACTCAAGATCCGCAAGCGTCCCAAGAGCGAAATCGGCAAGCGGGTCGACGAATTGCTCGGCATCGTCGGCCTCGACGGTTTCCAGCACCGGTATCCGGCGCAGCTGTCGGGTGGTCAGCGTCAGCGCATGGCGCTGGCCCGCGCGCTCGCCGTCGACCCGCAGGTGCTGTTGCTCGACGAACCCTTCGGCGCCCTCGACGCCAAGGTGCGCCAGGATCTGCGGACCTGGTTGCGCCGACTGCACGAGGAGGTGCACGTCACCACCGTGCTCGTGACCCACGATCAGGAGGAGGCGCTCGACGTCGCCGACCGGATCGCCGTGATGAACGCCGGGCGCATCGAACAGGTCGGCACTCCCGAGGACGTCTACGACCGCCCCGCCAACGAATTCGTCATGTCCTTCCTCGGCGCGGTGGCCAAGCTCAACGGACATCTGGTGCGGCCGCACGATATTCGGATCGGCCGTAATCCCGGTATGGCGCTCGCCGAACACGAGGGCACCGCGGAGTCGGCCGGTGTCACTCGTGCCACCGTCGAGCGTATCGTGCGCCTGGGTTTCGAGGTCCGGCTCGAACTGCGCAACGCCGCGACCGGTGACCTGTTCACCGCACAGGTCACCCGCGGTGACGCGGAAGCGTTGCGGCTCGGCGAGGGGGAGACGGTCTTCGCGCGCGCGACCCGCATCCCGGAGTTGCCCGCCGCCTGACATTCCGTACCGATGCCCGGCCTCGATGAGCCGGGCACCGAATCGGCGGGCCCGGCGCCGGTTTTCGCGCGTCCGCCGGGTGGCGAGTCCGGTGCGCGGTCGTCGTGCCGTTGTGTTCCTCGATGTCCAGGCGTTGCCCTCGCCGTTCCCGGCCGTCGGCCGCGCGGCCGATCGGCGCTGTGGGGACAGACCCGGTGGGGCAGTGGGCGATTCGCCGGATGCGGTAGGGATGCCGGAGTGTCGACCGTGTCGGCGACCGGACATCTGGACAGGTGCTGGCAAATTGGTACCGGTCGGTCGGTGTCGCGAAATGTCTGCTGCGCGTGCGTATTGCCTGATTTGTTACCGCAGGTGAGCGGTAAATCTGCGATATCCGTGGGATCGGCGAATGGTGCGGCGGTTGGGCGGACAACCAGTTGTCCGGTGCTTGGCAAGTTCTCAGCACAATGGTTGCCTGATTCCCGGGTCGGGTCAGGCAGCGAAAACGGACGCTCGTCGATCGAGGGGAATTGTGATGACGGTTGGGCTCGGAGTGAGTATCGGCACGGTCAACACGGTGTGCGCCATCGATACTCCTGAGAGCGGTAGGACCACGCGCGGACGCAAGCGCAACGCGTCCGGCGAATCCGGTGGTCGCGCGGCGTCCGCCGGCCGGGGCGCACGGGCCTCGAGACCGAGGCAGTCCCTGTCTCAGCACCAGACCGCGCCGGGAACCTGGCGCACCACACTCACTTTCGACAGCACCGGCAGCGCGCGGGTCGGGCGGATCCCGAAACACGGTCGCGCGGTGACCGACTTCGCCGATCTGACCGCGCGCGGCCGGACCGCGCGAGTGCGCCATCGCTCGCTCTCGTCGGCGGATCTGGTGGCGACGGTGGCGCGTACCGTGGTGGCGGACGTCTCCGCGCACATGGTCGCGACCGACGACACCTTTGCGGAAACCGCTGTGGCGGTGACACATCCGGTGAGCTACTCCCGCGACCGGGTGCTGGATCTACGTGAGGCGCTGGACGAGATGGGCTTGGCGCACGCGGCGCTGGTCGCCGAACCGGTCGCGGCCGCGGCGTGGTTGTCGGTGGCACACGGTCCGCTGATGCCGGGACTGGCGCTGGTCTACGACCTGGGTGGTTCCGGACTCACGGTCACGCTGGTCCGGATCGGCGCGGGCGCACCGTCCCGCCCGGTGATCGGGGAACCCTTGCGCTCCAGCTCCTTCGGCGGCCGTGCCTTCGGCGCGAAGATGGCCACCCAGGACAATTGGCGCGGCGGTGAAACCTCGGCCGAGTCCGATGCGGTGATCACCGCGCTGCGCACCGCGCATGTGCGCGAATCCCTCGATGTGGTCTACGAATGCCTGGGCCGGGCCCATGTCACGATGGCCGATGTCGACTGTGTTCTGGTCGTCGGAGGGGCGGCGCGCCCGCCCGAGGTGGCCTCGGTGCTGTCCTCGGCGCTCGCCCGGCCGGTGATCGTGGCGCCGGATCCGGAGCGCACGATCGCCGAGGGGGCGGCCATTCTCGCTCGCAACGCGGCCGAAGCGGCACGGGAGAGCGAACACTGCGCCGACTCGGTGGAGCAGTCGGCACCGCCGCGGATGTTGCGGCGCCGGCTGTCCCGGGTCGCGGTCACCGCCGCGGTGGCGGCCGGCGGCGCGCTGTTCGCGGCTACCGCGGTGGTCGGTGACGAGGCGAGTGGCGCGCATTCGATGGGCGCGGGGCTCGTGCACGTCCAGCGTTGATTTCGCCGGCACCTCCCGGGCACGGATCCCGGCCCGCCCGGGTGTGCGGGTGCCGATGCGAGCGCTCCCGCCGGTGATGTCACCGGCGGGAGCGCTCGCATGTCGGGGTGTGCCGTGTGGACGGCACTCCGGCGCATCTAGTCCGCCGCCCCCGCGGAGGTGGATTCGAAGTCCTGGTCGCGATAGTTGCCGAGCACCACCGCGAGACATCCCACCGCGATGATCGCACCGGCGGTGAACATCAGTGGATATCCGAGATGCAGCGCGTTGTGTAGCAACGACAGCAGCGCGGGTGAGCCGAAGCCGAGATAGCTGACCGAATAGAACACGGCGGTGAGCCCGGCGAGATCGTCGGGCCGCGCGATCCGCTCGATCTCCTGCAGGCCGGCCACCATCCCGATACCGAATCCGAATCCGAGCACCGCCGCGGTCACGATGACCGCCCACAGCGCCAGCGTGGCCGCCGCGTACACCGCCGCCGCCATCCCGGCCGTGGTGAGCGTCAGCGACAACGCCGCGATCCGCGCGGTGCCCGGCAGATCGATGCGCCGCGCCACCGACTGGATGACGAATCCGCATCCGAGAGTGATGACCGTGACCAGGGCGGAGAACGCGATCGGAGTACCGGCGATCTGATCGGCGGCCAGTGTCGGCAGGATCGCGTAGGCCGTGGCGGCGGAGGTGAACAACCACAGTGCCAGCGGCAGTGCGACATTCCGGAACCGCCGATGCCCGGCCGCCGGAATCCGCAGGTCCGCACGCAACGGCTTCCGGACCGGTTGCGGCGCCACGGTTTCCGGCGCGCGCACCACCCACGCCGCCGCCATCAGGCACAGCGCGACATTGATCAGGTAGGCGAGGGTCGCGGGCCACGGAGCCCACTGCGCCAGCACCCCCGCGACTCCGGCGCCGATGGCGAAGCCTCCGGTCAGGCTCATCGCCGAGCGGCGGGCCCCGGTTCCGAGTGCCGACTCGGGGCCGAACGGTGGCTGCGACAACTCCTTGATCCAGCTGCTGCCCACCGCCATCGCCAGGCCCAAGCCGATGCCGCACAGCACCCGGCCGATCGACAGCATCGGCACCGCACCGGAACCGAAGGCCAGCAGGGTCGAGCCGACAGCGGTGATCAGCGGTGCGGGCCGCATCAGCCGGCGCCGGCCGTAGCGGTCCGACAGCGGCCCGCCGATGAGCAGGGCGGGCACGATACCCAGCACGTACTCGAACAACAGCAGATCGACCGTGGTCACCGGCAGTCCGTCGTTCTTGTACATCACCAGCAGCGGTGTGAATTCGTTTCCGCCCCAGGCGATCGCGAAGACCGCCGCGGCCACGCCCCACCAGACCCGGGGATCGGCGCCGACGGTGCCGGGTCGGATGTCGACGGCGGCGGGCGCGCTCATCGGAGTCCTTTCAGTTCCAGCTGGTGCACGCCGGACAGATGGTCGGCGAGCGCGGTATCGAAGGTCGCGGTGTCGCCGGCGGCGATCAGTTCCGCGAGGTGTGCGTGCTGGTCGACGATGCGGGCGACATTCATCGGAGCGCGATGCAACGCGACGCTGTTCATGCGCCGCTGCCGCTCGCGCAGCGAATCGTAGAAGCCGGTGAGTAGCGGATTGCCGGCCGCGACGACATAGCCGCGATGGAAGTCGGTGTCCTCGGTGGCGAACCGGGCCAGCACTCGCGGGTCGGAATCGGTGAACTGCGCGATCAGTTCGTGCTGGCGGGTCAGGGAGGCGCGCAGGGTTTCGACCAACCCGGTACGGTCGCTGCCGCTGACCGCGCGGACCGCCGCCGTCTCCACGACGTATCGCGCATGTGCCACATGTTCGGCTTCGTGCGAGGGGATGGGTACCACCAGCGCACCGCGCTTGGGATACAGCCGCATCCAGCCCTCGGTCTCCAACCGGAGGAAAGCCTCCCGGACCGGGGTGCGCGACGTGCCCAGATCGGTGGCGATCTCTCCTTCGCTGATCAGCTCGCCGCCGGGCAGCGTCCCGGTCAGGATGCGTTCCTTGATCTCGCGATAGGCGCGCTCGGCCGATGAATACGTCTTAGACACAAGTTGTAGCCTAGCCCGGACATGGGATGAATTGCCATGTGGGTGCCGCCACGTTCGCGCTGCGGCGGGGGTGCCGCGCGTGGGCGGTTCGTCCGCTGTGACGCCCGGCACAGTACGTGTCGGTAATGCCTTTTTCGTTCCCGGTGAACTGCGGTTTCGATGGTTCGCCGCGATGGTTGCGCGATCGTGTCCCGTGCGCCCGGTGGTGTGTGTTGACCTCCGTCCTCATAGGTGTAACTATGGGAAACAGTTACCCATGCGAGATGGAGAGGCTGTGACGACGATGTCCGTTGCCGCGACGCCCGAAGTAGACCCTGTGGTCGCCGAGGCCATGGAATATGCCCAGAAGCTGCTTCTGCTGTCCGAGGGCTCGGTCAACAAGCATTTCGATCCCTTCACCGATATCGACTGGGACAATCCCGACTTCGCCCCGGATGCCGGCGAGGAACGCTGGATCCTGCCCGAATCGGCGGACCCCCTCGGCCGTCACCCCTGGTACAAGGCGCTGCCGAAGGACGAGCAGATCCGAATCGGCAAGTACCGCCAGGCCAATGTCGCCAAGGTCGGCCTGCAGTTCGAGTCCATCCTGATCAGCGGCATGGTGACGCACAACTTCGGCCTGCCTAACGGCTCGCCCGAGTTCCGCTACTGCTCCCACGAGATGATCGAGGAGCACAACCACACCCTGATGTTCCAGGAGATGGTCAACCGGATCGGCATCGATGTGCCGGGTATGGGCCCGCTGGTGCGCAAGTTCAAGTACGCCGCCGCACCGGTCGCCTCCTGGTTCCCGAATCTGTTCTTCATGGCCGTGCTGGCCGGTGAGGAGCCGATCGACCACATTCAGAAGCAGATCCTGCGCTCCGGTGAGGACGTGCACCCGATCATGCGCGGCGTGATGGCGATCCACGTGGCCGAGGAAGCTCGCCACATCTCCTTCGCGCACGAGTACCTCAAGAAGCATGTGCCCGAGGTGAACGCGGGCGCCAAGTTCGTGCTCTCGCTGGCGATGCCATTGGTGATGTGGATCCTCGGCCGGTCGATCGCGACTCCGCCGAAGACCTTCTTCGAGGAGTTCGACATCCCCGATTCGGTGCGCAAGGAACTGTTCTACGGCTCCACGGAGGCGCGCAAGACCTTCGCCGACTACTTCGTCGACGTGCGCGCGCTCGCCAAGGACCTGGGCCTGATGAACCCGATCTCGAAGAACGTCTGGAAGCTGCTGCGCATCGACGGTCCCTCCAGCCGGTACCGCTCGGAGCCGTTGCGCATCAAGACCGAAGCCGCCTGAAGGGTAGCCATACAGTGCCGTATGTAGTCACCCAGTCGTGCTGCAGCGACGCCTCCTGCGTCTACGCGTGCCCGGTCAACTGCATCCATCCGACGCCCGACGAACCGGATTTCCTGACCGCGGAGATGCTGTACGTGGATCCGGCGGCATGCGTGGACTGTGGCGCCTGCGCCACCGCCTGCCCGGTGGACGCCATCACCTCCTCGAAGAAACTCACCGAGGAGCAGAAGCCGTTCATCGAGATCAACGCCGATTTCTATCGGCACGCCCGGCCGCGGGACCTGCTGGCCAAGCCGGTCCCCGCCGCCGAGGTCGAGGCCGGCCGGGGGCCGCTGCGCGTCGCGATCGTGGGCTCGGGGCCGTCGGCGATGTACGCCGCCGACGAACTGCTGACCCAGCCCGGGGTGACGGTGACGGTCTTCGACCGGTTGCCCGTGCCCTACGGGCTGGCCCGGCACGGTGTGGCGCCCGATCACACCCGCACCCGGCAGGTCGGCCGGCTGTTCGATGTGATCTCCGCGCAGCCGGGATTCGGTTCGTACCTGAATCTGGCCGTGGGCGAGGATATTTCGCACGCCGAACTGCTCGACCACTTCCACGCCGCGATCTACGCGGTCGGCGCCTCGTCCGACCGCAAGCTCGGCATCCCCGGCGAGGGTCTGCCCGGCAGCCTGTCCGCGACGGAGTTCGTGGCCTGGTACAACGGGCATCCCGATTTCGCGCAGCGCGCCTTCGACCTGTCGCAGCGGCGCGCGGTGATCGTCGGCAACGGCAATGTCGCCCTCGATGTGGCCCGGATCCTCACCATGGATCCCGAGCTGCTCGACAGCACCGAGATCTCGCCGGTGGCGCTGGACGCCCTGCGGCACAGCAAGATCGAGGAAGTCGTGATCGTCGGCCGGCGCGGCCCGGCCGAATCGGCGTTCACCGTGCCGGAATTCGTTGGTCTGCTCGGTTCCGATATCGATATCGTCGTCGAAGGTGATGTGCCGGAACCGACTCCGGAGATGTCGCAGAAGGTCGCGCAGAAACTGAAGCTGCTGCGCGAGGTGGCCGACCGTCCGGTGGGTGCGCGCCGGCGGATCGTCTTCCGCTATCTGTCCTCGCCGGTCGCGCTGACCGGTGCGGACAAGGTGGCCGGAATCGAGCTCGTGCGTAACGAACTCGTCGCCGATGAGAACGGCCTCACCAGGGCCGTCGCCACCGAGGACACCGAAACCCTCGACACCGCTCTGGTTCTCGCCTCGGTCGGATACCGCGGGGTGGCCGTGCCCGGTGTGCCGTTCGACGAGCGGGCGGGCGTCATCCCCAACGCCGATGGGCGGGTACTGGAGGCCGCGGCCGGGGCGGTGGTGCCCGGAACCTATGTGACCGGCTGGATCAAGCGTGGTCCCACCGGTTTCATCGGGACCAACAAATCCTGTGCGCAACAGACGGTGCGACAGCTGGTCGACGATTTCAACGCCGGTCGCCTGGCGCGTCCGGTGAACGGCGTCGCCGATTTCGATCGCCTGGTGCAGCGCCGCCGTCCCGATGCGGTGCGCGGTGGTGCGACCACCCAGTCCTGGTGGAAGCGCAAGCTCGCCCGAGTCTGACCGGACCGTGTGACAGCCGCCCCGATTCCGTGTGGATCGGGGCGGCTGTCGTCTGGCGGCGCCTGGGCCGCCGATCGTCGGGCAACTGCCCAGTCATTCGGAATGTCGTGCGGTAAATCGGTGTCAGGAATGCCGAGGGCGCGATCGAAAAGAACAACGGTCGGTTTTCATCGAGAATTACTGTTAGGTAGCCAGTTTCGCCAGCTATTTCCCTGTTGTAGATGAATTCAATCCCCTGATCTTGAATTGAATGCTGGTCTATCAGCTGTTTTGATCGATTGACCGGTGCGTACGAAAGCTTTTCCACCCATTCGCTTTCCGTGATCGAGACCGACCAGCTAACCTGTGGGCGCTATTTGGTAAACGACCGCGACCGCAAGGGTTAACCGCCTGGGGCCGTGGTCTCGGTGCGTTGACGGGATGGCAATGAGGGTTGGCTTCGGCATGAGCATCGGCACAGTGAATTCCGTATGGGCGGCTACCGCCGCCGACGGGGACCGGCCGGCGGTGCGGATGCGTCGTACCTCGCTGAGCTTCGATCGCGCCGGTGCGGCGCGGGTCGGCGGGATTCCCCGATTCGCCCCGGTGGTAACGGATTTCGCCGATCTCACCCAGACGCGGGAGCCGGTATCGCTGGGCGGGCGGGTGTGGTCGTCGGCCGACCTGGTCGCCGCGGTGGCCGTCGGCCTGATCGGATCCAGTGATCCGGAATCCGGACCGGTCCTCACCTATCCGGCCTGCTATTCCGAGCGGCAGATCGCGGCGCTGCAGTACGCGCTGCACCGGTCCGGCGCCTTCGATGTGGTCCTGATGCCGGAGCCGGTGGCCGCCCTCGAATGGCTCGACGCCGAATACGGTGTCTCCGAATCGGGCTCGACGCTGGTCTACGATCTGGGCGCCAACAGTGTGGACGTCGCGGTGGTCCGGACCGAGACCGAGTGGAGCCAGCGCGGGGTACTCGGCTCGGCGATCCGCTCCAACTCCTACGGCGGCCGGCCGCTGGGCGCGTTGCTGGCACGCTATGCGCGAGCGCTGGCCCCCGATGTGCCCGCGCCGGTGTCGACGGTGGTTCCGGCCGAGGACACCAAGCGACTGCGCGCCTGGCATATTCGCAATTCCCTTCGTGTCGTGCGTGATTGCCTGCGGCGCGCGCGGGTGCGGATCGACGATATCGACCGGGTGCTGCTGGTCGGCGGTGCCGCCCGTCCGGTCGAGGTCGCGGAGGTGCTGGCCGAACTCGGATTGCCGGTGATCGTCTCACCGGATCCGGCGCACACCGTCGCCACCGGCGCCGCGGTCGCCTCGGCTCGATTCGCGCGGAGCACCGGCAATGTCGGTCGCTACGCCCGCGGTGCGGCGGTGGTGTCCTCCGCCGCGGTGGTCTCCGCGCTGGCCATGTCGGCGGCGACCATGATCGGTGGCGGCCCGCTCGGAACCGACGGTCCGATCATGGAATTCGGCCCCGCGCTCGCCGGGCCCGCGGACTCGTTACGCGAACGACTCGAGTCGCCGCAGGTGCCCGGATTCGGCGCCGGATTCGCGGCACTGGCCGCCCGCGCCGACAACCCGATGGGGCCGTCGATGTCGGCGCTACGGGCATATGCCGGTGCGGCGCACAGTCTTTCGAAGGTGATGGCCGGCGATCCCGGCAACGTCCTGCGGGACTACGGCGCCGCGACTCCGTGTGAGCCACCCCGGGCCACGACCTATGCCGATCCGGCACGGTTCTCCAATCCGATGCCCTTCGCGACATCGGGTGCCGCCGCCGCGCTCGCGGCCGGAACCGCGGCCCGCACCCTGCCCGGCACGATCTGGCCCAGCAACCCCGGATCCGGGGATCAGGGGTCGTCGCATCCGCCCGGCGGGAACAGCGGCGACACCCCGAATTCCGGCACGCCGAGTCCTGTGCCCGGCAGCGCGCCGGCCCCGGACCCCGCCCCGATCGACGCCCCGGTGCCCGGCGGGACCACCGCCGAGGCCGACGCCGGTGGATCGCCCGCCCCGCAACGGGGGGAGACCACCGCGCCGGGCGGCACCGCCTCCACCGGTGACAACGCCGGATCCGGGCACTCGGCGGGAACTCCCGGCGACACCGACGGCGGTGCCGACGCGCACTCGGGCGCCTCGAATGCCGGGTCGGATCCGGGCGGCCCGTCGGACTCCGGCGGTCACGACTCATCCAGTTCGGCCGGGTCAGGGACCTCGGCATCGACCGGCGACGACTCCGGCGCCGAGAGCGCCGGCGCCACGCAGTCCGGCGAGTCCACGAACCAGAGCGGCGGAGCCCACGCCGGTACCAGCGCGCATTCCGGCGACCCCGCCGATTCCGGTGGTGCCACGAACCAGGGCGGCGCTACCGGCACCGCACCCTCGGCCGATACCGGTGGCGCCCATTCATCCACGGGCACAACCTCTCCCGATTCCGCCACGGGACCGGGCGGGGCCAATCCCGGCGCGGCGACAGGCGGCGGCCGGGTGCAGCAGCCGAGCCCCGGATTCGGCGGCACCCGGCCCGGAGGCGGCAACAGCGCACCCGCGGTTCCGCGTCCGGGTGGTATCGCACCCGGCGGCGCCGGCCGGCCGGGTGGACTCGGCACCGGGACCGTTCCGGGCGGCGGATTCCACGGCGGTGTACCGGCGCCGTCGCCGGGGCTCGGTGGGGGGTTCCACGGTGGCGGTTTCGGTGGCGGCTTCGGCGGTTTCGGCCACCATTGAGTCGGGTCGCGTCACCTACGCCGGGCGGTTCGCCAGCACGTCGAGGTAGTGCCGATTCGACATGACGCCGACGATATTGCCGAACGGATCGACCGCCGACGCGGTCACGAAACCCTCGCCGCGTTCGGTGACGGGTTGATACTCGGTGGCGCCGTGTGCGAGCAGTCGCGCGAGCGATTCCCGCACGTCGTCGACATGCCAGTACAGCAGCGCACCGCCGGGCGACGCCGGACCGCCGGGGGCGTACCGGCGATCGATGATTCCGAGTTCGTGCTGATAGTCGCCGATCCGGAACTCGATATAGCCGGGCACCTCGAAATATGGCTCGGTCTCCAGTATTTCGCTGTACCAGCGCGCCGCCGCGGTCAGGTCGTCGGCGTAATAGGACACGGTGGTCATTCCTCGCAGCATCGCTGTCTCCTCGATCCGGGTTGGGCTTCGACAACGATTCTGCGAGGTAAAGTGCTCACCGAATGAGTACTTTCAGCGAGAGAATTTCTCCATGCGAGCCGATCGTCTGATTGCCACCCTGCTGCTGATGCAGACCCGGGGCCGGGTGACCGCCGCGCAGATCGCCACGGAACTCGAGGTGTCCGTGGCGACCGCGCGGCGCGACCTCGAGGCCCTGTCCTCGGCCGGTGTCCCGGTATACCCCCAGCCCGGCCGGGGTGGCGGCTGGGCGCTGGTCGGCGGCGCGCGGACCGATCTGAGCGGGATGACCGCCGACGAGGCGCAGGCGCTGTTCCTGCTGCTCGGTCCCGCTGCCTCGGGTTCCCCGGCGACCCGCTCGGCACTTCGTAAACTGTTGCGCGCGTTGCCGGAAACCTTCCGGGTAGAAGCGCTGGCGGCATCGACCGCGACGCTGGTCGATCCGGCGGGGTGGGGTCGGCGCCGTCGATCCGAGCCGGCGCCGGTCCGGCTGTTGCGGCAGGCCGTCACCAGGCGGCGTCCCGTTCGATTCCGCTACGGCGCGGCGGGCGGCGGCCGGGTCGTCGAGCCGTGGGGTGTGGTCGACAAGGACGCGGTCTGGTACCTGATCGCCGGCACCGATCGCGGTCGGCGCACCTTTCGTATCGACCGGATGAGCGAGGTGACCATCGAGGAGGGTACCGTCGTCGTCCCGGAGGACTTCGACCTCGCGCGGGTGTGGGCGGAGACAGTCGAACAGCTGGAACACCGCCGATCCGAGGTGTCGGCGACCGTGCACGCCGACGCGGAGATCGTCCCGGTCCTGCGCGATCGGCTCGGCCGTCACTGTGCCGAGGACGGGCCGGTCGACGGCGGGCGGATTCGGGTCCGAGTCACAGCGCATACGCCCCGCGCCGTCGCCGAACAGCTCGCCGGTTTCGGCAATCGCCTCGAAGTCGTTGCCCCCGAGACGATTCGACGCGAGCTGGCGGCGCTGGCGGCCGAGCTGACCGAGATCTATCGCTGACGGGGGAGCTACCGGGCGGTGAAGCCGCCGTCGACCGCGACTGCCGCGCCCGTGACGAAACTCGCCTCCGGCGACAGCAGGAAGGCGCACAGTGAGGCGATTTCGTCGGCCTGTGCGATGCGACCGAGTGGATGCAGTGCGGCGACGGCGGCCGCGCCCTCCGGTGTCGCGCCCATCGAAGAGCGGAAGGCGGGAGTGTCCACCGCGCCCGAGACCAGTGCGTTCACTCGAACCCCCTGGTCGGCGGTTTCCAGCGCGACCGCGCGGGTCAAGCCGACGACACCGTGCTTGGCGGCGACGTACGGCGCGACCGAGGCCATCCCCACCACGCCGAGATTGGACGCGTTGTTGAGCACCGCGCCACCGCCGGAGGCGATCAGCGCCGGAATCTGGTAGCGCAGACCGTAATACACCCCGGTCAGGTTCAGCTCCAGATCCGCTCGCCAGCCGGCTTCGTCGATGTCCTGCACCGCTCCCGCGGCGTTGACGGCGCCGGCGTTGTTGAACGCCGCGTCGAGTCTGCCGAATTCCTCGACCGCGGTGCCGGTCAGCCGGTCCACATCCGCGGCCACCGTGACATCGGTCGGGACGAAGACGGCGCGACCGCCGGCGGCGCGGATGTCGGCGACGATCCGATCGCCCGCCTCCTCGCCCCGCGCGCCCAGCACCACCGCGGCGCCCTCGGCCGCCACCCGCCGTGCGACGGCGGCGCCGACTCCGCTGGTGGCGCCGGTGATCAGGACGACCTTCGACTCGAACCGGGTATCCATTGCTGTCTCCATATCTGTTGGCTGTCACGCGATTTCGTCGCTGTACTCAGTCAAGCCGGGTGGAGTGGGTGAAGCTGGCGGAATCCGGACGTCTAATTGACGTGTCATGCATTCCTCCGGTCGTACCGTCCGGTAACGCCGATCGCGATGTAAGCGCGGACGCATGATCGGTGACAATGACTCGGTGAACAGTCCTCGACTGATTGCTCTGGATGTTGACGGGACGATCCTGCAGGCCGGCGCGCCGATGAGCCCGCGGGTGCGCGCGGCCGTGCGCGCCGCGGTCGACGCGGGCGCGCAGGTGGTGATCACGACCGGTCGCACCCTGCTGGCGACCCGGCTGGTGATGGAGGAGCTGGGACTGAGCGAAGGACAGGCCCTGTGCTCGAACGGTGCTGTGCACGTGGATATTTCGAATTGGGAACCACTGGCGGTGCACACCTTCGATCCGGAACCGGCGGTCGCGCGGCTGCGGTCCCTGCTACCCGACATGGTGCTGTCGGTGGAGAAGGTCGGAGTGGGCACCTGGGCCACCGGCTACTATCCCGGCAGTTTCCGGCTCGGGGAGTTTCGTTTCGTCGACGATGCGGCGCTGAGCCTGGAACCGACCACCCGGCTCAACGGATGGTGGCCGGGCGGGAGTCTCGACGAAATGATCGAAGCCGTGGGCCAACTCGACCTGCCCGGCGCCGGATGGGTACACGGTGAGGACGAGCCGTGGCTGGTCGCCTCCAAAGCGGGGGTATCCAAAGGCTGGGCCCTGGAACAACTTCGGCTCGCACTCGATATCCCGGTCGCGGAAACCCTGGCCATCGGTGACGGCTACAACGATGTCGAAATGCTCACCTGGGCCGGACATTCGGTGGCCATGGGTAATGCGGTGCCCGCGGTACTCGAGATCGCCGACGAGACCACGGCCGATGTCGACGACGACGGCGCCGCGCTGATCCTGGAACGCTGGTTCGGGAACTAGCGCCGCGGGATCGACCGGTCAGGCGGACAGTTCGACCGTGACCTCGTTCGCGGCGCGATAGCGCTCCAGTGCGACCGCGCCCAGCAACGGGTGGCCGCCGATGGTGGGGGCGTGGGTCAGCCGCGGGCCGTCGGCGACCAGCCGGTCGGTGAGCAGGCCCGGCGCCAGGAACCACGGTGCGACGGTCACCCGTTCGGCGCCCCGTCGTCGCAGCTGTGCCACCGCCTGCGGAAGGGACGGTGTCGTGGTGGCGAAGCAGATCGTGGACTGCCAGGAGGTGCCGGCCGCCAGTCGGGCGGCGACCTCGGCGGTAGCTCGGTTGGCCGCCGCCGACGAGGACCCCACGGCCGCGACCGCGACGCCCAGCCCGGTGTCACCGATGTCGGCGCCCGTGCCCAGCACCCGGTCGCGCAGGGCCGCCACCAGCCGGTCGTCCGTGCCGAGGACATCGGCCTGCGTCAGGATGAGCCTCGGGTGCCGGGTGCGCGCCGCGGCGAGGATTCCCGGCAGATCGACTCGTGCGTGAAAGGCGCTGCCCAGCAACAGCGGAACCACCACGGCTTCGGTATGGCCCGCGGCGGCGACGGCATCGATCACCTGATCCACCGAGGGGGTGTTGAGGTCGAGGAAGGCCAGGCGCACATCGAGATCCGGGCGACGGTGCGCGATATCGATGACCACCGCCGACATGGTCGCCGCCGAGCGGGGATCGCGACTGCCGTGCGCGACGGCGATCAGCGCCGGTCCGCGACCGCGGGTCGCGTCCGCGGCGATGCGGCGCACCCGCGCCGGGACGGTCGCGCCGGAGGGCGGGACGTGGCCGGTGAACGGCAGCAGCGGCCGTTCACCACCCACGAGAGCCCTACCGGCCGAGCTCATCTCAGCTACCGACCTCGACGGAGGTCAGCACGTCACCGACCAGGCCGGCGGCCAGGGTGTTACCGCCCGCGGGATCGATCAGCAGGAAGCTGCCGGTGTAGCGGTTGACCCGGTAGTCGTCTGCCGCGATCGGCTCGGCGACCCGGACCGAGATACGGCCGATATCGTTGAGCGACAGCGATTCCGGATTCGGGTCGGCGGCCAGATTCTGCTCGTCGAACCGCTCGATCAATCCACCGACGATGGCCTGGGTGGTGCGGGTGCCGTGCTTGAGCAGCAGGCGCGCGCCGGGACGCAGCGGTTTGTCGCCGAGCCAGCACACGGTGGCGTCGAACGCGTCGATCGGCTCCGGCGCGTCGGCCGCCGCGACGATGGTGTCGCCGCGCGAGATGTCGACCTCGTCGGCGAGCAGCAGCGTGACACTGCGGCCGGGCTGCGCGGCGGGCAGCTCACCGTCGGCGGTATCGATGCGCTCGACCGTCGTGCGAATGCCCGACGGCAGCACCACGACCTCGTCACCCTTGGCGACCACGCCGGCCGCGACCTGTCCCGCGTATCCGCGGTAGTCCGGGTACTCGGCGGTGCGCGGACGGATCACGTACTGCACCGGGAAGCGCAGTCCGACCTGGTGGCGGCCGGTGCTGTCGGCGTCGACCGGCACCGATTCGAGGTGCTCGATCAGCGAGGGCCCGTCGTAGTACGGCGTGTTGTCCGAGCGTGAGGCGATGTTGTCGCCGTGCAGCGCCGAGACCGGAATCTCGACGATGTCCTCGGCCGCCCAGCCGAGTTTGGCGGTCAGCTCATTGAATTCGGTGACGATCCGGGTGAAGACAGCTTCCGCGTCGTCCACCAGATCGATCTTGTTGACCGCGAGCACCAGCTTCGGCACACCCAGCAGGGCCATCACCGCGGCATGGCGGCGGGTCTGCTCGATGACACCCTTGCGCGCGTCGACGAGCAGGATCACCAACTGCGCGGTCGAGGCGCCGGAGACGGTGTTGCGGGTGTACTGCACATGCCCCGGTGTATCGGCGAGCACGAAGGACCGCTGGGGGGTGGCGAAGTAGCGGTAGGCGACATCGATGGTGATGCCCTGCTCCCGCTCCGCGCGCAAACCGTCGACCAGCAGCGACAGATCCGGTGTGGCCAGACCCTTGTCGACCGACGCGCGGGTGACGGCGTCGATCTGGTCGGCCAGTACCGATTTCGTGTCGTAGAGCAGACGTCCGACCAGTGTGGACTTGCCGTCGTCGACACTGCCGGCGGTGGCGAGACGGAGGAGATCGGGCTGTCTCGTCCGCTCGTTCCGCGAGCTCCACTCGCCCATCAGAAGTAACCCTCTCGCTTGCGGTCTTCCATGGCGGCCTCGGAGACGCGGTCGTCACCACGGGTCGCACCACGTTCGGTCAGTCGCGACGCGGCGACCTCGGCCAGGATGTCGTCGTTGGTCGCGGCATCGGAAAGAATTGCGCCGGTGGTGGATCCGTCACCGACGGTGCGGTAGCGGACCGACTTGACGACCAGTTCCTCGCCCTCGCGCGGACCGCCCCACGAACCGGGGGTCATCCACATGCCGTCGCGCTGGTAGACCGAGCGCTCGTGGGCGTAGTAGATGGTGGCCAGTTCGACGTTCTCCCGGGCGATGTAGCGCCAGATGTCGAGCTCGGTCCAGTTGGAGATGGGGAAGACGCGCACATGCTCGCCGGGAGCGTGGCGGCCGTTGTAGAGGTTCCACAGCTCCGGCCGTTGCCGCTTGGGATCCCAGCGTCCGAACGCGTCGCGCAGCGAGAAGATCCGCTCCTTGGCGCGGGAGCGTTCCTCGTCACGACGGCCACCACCGAAGACCGCGTCGAAACGGTTCTCGTTGATGGCGTCCAGCAGCGGAACGGTCTGCAGCGGATTGCGGATGCCGTCCGGGCGCTCCTGCAGGCGGCCGTCGGCGAGATAGTCCTCAACCGAGGCGACATGCAAACGCAGGCCGTACTTCTCGACCACCTTGTCCCGGAAGGCCAGCACCTCGGGCAGGTTGTGCCCGGTGTCCACGTGCAGCAGCCCGAACGGCAGCGGCGCCGGCCAGAAGGCCTTGATGGCCAGATGCAGCAGAACCGTGGAGTCCTTACCACCGGAGAACAGGACCACCGGGCGCTCGAACTCGCCTGCCACCTCACGGAAGATGTGGATGGCTTCGCTCTCGAGGGCGGCGAGGGTATCGAATCCTTCGAGCGAAGCGAGAGCCTTGAATTCTGTTTCTGTCACCGTGGAAGTCATGACGCGTGTAACCCGCATTCGGTCTTGGCGAGGCCGGCCCAGCGGCCGCTTCGCGGATCGGATCCCGGTTCCGGCTTCCGTGTGCACGGAGCGCAACCGATGGACGGATATCCCTCCTCCACCAGGGGATTGACGAGAATGCCGTGCTGGTCGATATAGGCGGCCATCTCGTCGTCGGACCAGGCGGCGATCGGGTTGATCTTCACCAGCCCGAATCCCTCGTCGAAGGAGATCAGGGGGGCGTTGGCCCGGGTGGGGGCCTCCACGCGCCGGATGCCGGTCACCCACGCGTTGTAGGGGGCCAGCGAATTCTTCAACGGCACCACCTTGCGCAAGCGGCAGCATTCACCCGCGTCGCGGGCGAACAGATCCTTGCCGAGCAGCTGATCCTGTTCGGCGACAGTGTGTTCGGGCCGCACGTTCACGATGTTCACGCCGTAGACCGTCTCGACCGCGTCCCGCGTGCCGATGGTCTCGGCGAAGTGGTAGCCGGTGTCCAAGAAGAGGACCGGCAGCGGATCCCCTTGCTCCCGGACCTGCGCGGCCAGCTGTACCAGCACCGCGTCCTGCATATTCGAGGCGACGATGTAGTTGGTACCGAAGGTGTCCTCGGTCCATTGCAGCAGCTCGGTGGCCGAGGCGTCCGGACCCAGCTGCGCCGCGCCGTCTTCGGCGATTTTGCGCAGCTCGGATTCGCTCAGCTTGTCCACAGTGGTTGCCATAACTGATATCTCCCGTTACCGAAGGTCGGCTTCATCCGCGCGGACAGCCCACTGCGCGAACCGCTCGCCCCCGTCGCGGCTCTTCACGAAGTTGCGCACGACGCGCTCGATGTAGTCGCCGAGCTCGTCGCTGGTCACCTTGTGCTGGCGCAGTTTGCGACCGAAGGCGGCGTCGAGGCCGAGGGTGCCGCCCAGATGAACCTGGAAGCCCTCGACCTGATTCCCGTGACCGTCGTCGACGAGCTGGCCCTTGAACCCGATATCGGCGATCTGCGAGCGCCCGCACGAATTGGGGCACCCGTTGATATTGATCGTGACCGGCACATCGAGCTGCGCGTTGATGTCGGCCAGCCGCTGATCGAGTTCGGGAGCCAGTACCTGCGAACGTTTGCGCGTCTCCACGAACGACAGCTTGCAGAATTCGATACCACTGCAGGCCAGCAGATTTCGACGCCACACCGAAGGCCGGGCGTGCAAGCCGAGCGGTTCCAGTTCGGCGATCAACTCGTCGACCTTGTCGTCGGCGACGTCGAGCACGATCAGTTTCTGGTAGGGGGTGAAGCGGATCCGGTCGGAGCCCACACGCTCCACGGCGTCGGCGACCTTGGTCAGAATCGTTCCCGAGACCCGCCCCGCGATGGGAGAGAACCCGACCGCGTTGAGCCCGTTGCGCAACTTCTGCACACCGATGTGGTCGATGGGCCGGGTGGGCTTTTCCGGAGCGGGGCCGTCGATGAGCTTGCGCTGCAGGTACTTCTCTTCGAGGACTTCCCGAAACTTTTCGATACCCCAGTCCTTGATCAGGAACTTCAACCGGGCCTTGGTGCGCAGCCGCCGGTAGCCGTAGTCGCGGAACAGCGAGACGACCGCCTCCCAGACGTCGGGCACCTCCTCGAGCGGGACCCACGCGCCGACCCGCTGGGCCAGCATCGGGTTGGTGGACAGGCCGCCACCGACCCACAGGTCGAAACCGGGCCCGTGCTCGGGATGCTCGACGCCGATGAACGCCACGTCGTTGATCTCGTGCACCACATCCTGCTGGCCGGAGATCGCGGTCTTGAACTTGCGGGGAAGGTTCGAGTACTCCTTCTTCCCGATGTAGCGGCGGGTGATCTCCTCGACGGCCCAGGTGCCGTCGATGATCTCGTTCGGTGACTCACCGGCCAGCGGGGAACCGAGCACCACGCGCGGGCAGTCGCCGCACGCCTCGGTGGTCTGCAGGCCGACCGCCTCGATGCGCCGCCAGATCTCCGGGACGTTCTCGATCTCGATCCAGTGGTACTGCACGTTTTCGCGGTCCGAGAGGTCGGCGGTGTCGCGCGCGAACTCCGTGGAGATCTGTCCCAGTGTGCGCACCTGCTCGACATTCAGCGCGCCGCCGTCGCAGCGGATGCGCATCATGAAGTACTTGGCCTCGAGCAGATCGATGTTCTCGTCACCGGTCCAGGTGCCGTCGTAGCCCTGCTCGCGCTGGGTGTAGAGACCCCACCAGCGGAAGCGGCCGCGCAGATCGCTCTTGTCGATCGAGTCGAATCCGCCCTTGGCGTAGATGTTCTCGATGCGCGCGCGAACGTTGAGCGGGTTGTCGTCCTTCTTGCTCTGCTCGTTCGGGTTCAACGGCTCCCGGTATCCGAGTGCCCACTGGCCCTCGGACTTGCGGCGGACCGGCTTACCGGTGCGTTCCCGGGCGCCGGTGGCCGCCGGGCGGGGCCGGGCGCGGCGTTCACGAGCCAGGCGTTCACGCTCGGCGCGAACGGACTCGGGGGTGGGACCGGCGTCGGTACTCGACGTCATAGGGTCGCTCCTGGAGAAGATGGATCAGGCCTTGCGGCAGGCGGGAGGGGGCTGGCTCGCGCCTTCGGTATTCAGCGAATCGGGCCGATGGGCGTCGCGACGGACGCCGAGAACCGGGAGTGGCAGGCCGAGCTACCGGAGGCGATCCGGCAGACAGCTGGCGCTGCAGACACGCTTGAAGTCGACATGGCGGCGCGCCACGAGTCGTACTCCAAGTCCGGTCATGCCAGATATTGTGCCATGTCAGCTGGGTCTTTCCGACCAGTGGGTGATATTTCCCGCAGAAAGGGGGGAAATTCCCTGGACGAGCGTCCTGTTTTGTGAGATGCGTCATAGACCGACCGGATTCTTTCCGTGGTGAGCCGCTTCACCTCGACATTGGTTCAGGAAACAGGTCGCCGCCGCCGATCGAAACGCCGGTGCCGTCGGGGCCGGTGATCGCGCCCCGGAGGGGGTGGTGTGCCGGCCGTCACTGGTGGGCGGCGGGCACACTGGTGGGGTGACCGCCTCCGCTCCCGAAGCCACCGACACGCCGACGCTGCGTGATTTCGGCGGCGGTCCGTTCGGGATCTACGTGCACGTGCCGTTCTGCGCCACGCGATGCGGATACTGCGATTTCAACACCTACACCGCCGGTGAACTGGGCAGCTCGGCCTCGCCGCAGTCCTGGCTCGAGGCATTGCGCGGTGAATTGGCCGCGGCGGCGGCGACTTTCGACTCGTTGCCCAGTGCGCAACCGCCGGTGTCGACGGTCTTCGTCGGCGGCGGAACCCCGTCGCTGCTGGGTGGTGCGGGTCTGTCCGATGTCCTCGACGCGGTCCGCGCGCAGTTCACGCTGGCGCCCGACGCCGAGGTGACCACCGAATCGAATCCGGAGTCCACCTCGCCCGAGTTCTTCGACCGCATTCGTGCGGCCGGGTACACCCGCGTCTCGCTGGGTATGCAGTCGGCGGCCACCCACGTCCTGCGCATCCTCGACCGCACGCACACCCCGGGCCGCGCGGTCGCGGCTGCCCGCGAGGCCCGCGCCGCGGGCTTCGGCCACATCAACCTCGATCTGATCTACGGCACCCCCGGTGAATCCGACGCCGATCTGGACGCCAGCCTCGACGCCGTCCTGTCCGCCGGGGTGGACCACGTCTCGGCGTACTCGCTGATAGTCGAGGACGGCACCGCCATGGCCCGCAAGGTCCGGCGTGGCGAACTGCCCGCACCCGACGAGGACACACTGGCCGCGCGCTACGAGCGTATCGACGCGCGGCTGTCCGGGGCGGGACTTCGCTGGTACGAGGTATCGAACTGGGCCGCAACGGATTCCGCGCGATGCCGTCACAATATCGGTTACTGGGACGGCGGCGACTGGCTCGGTGCGGGACCCGGCGCACACAGCCATATCGGCGGGGTCCGCTGGTGGAATGTGAAACATCCGGGACGCTATGCCGACCGCGTCGCCCGCGGCGGACTCCCGGCCGCGGGCTGGGAGGCACTCACCGCCGCGGAGCGGTACACCGAGCGGGTGATGCTGGGCGTGCGCCTGCGCTCCGGACTGCCGGTCGCCGAACTGGACGACGAGGGCCGGCGGGCATGTGAGCGGATCGTCGCCGACGGGCTCGCGCTCGTCCGCGATCAGCGCCTCGTCCTCACCGACCGAGGCCGGCTGCTGGCCGACGGCGTGGTGCGCGAACTCCTGTCCTGAGGCCGGAGCCCCGGCGTCGCGGTAGCCGATCTCCACCGCGCCGGCCGCCGGCGGCCGGCATCCGTGACACGGCCCCATCGGGCGGGGGTATGGCGTAGGGTTCGGATCGACCCGAGGAGACCCATGTCGCAGGCATATCCCATCACCGCCGTCGCCGATCACGGTGAATTCGCCGAAGTTCGCGCTGCCGAGAAGGCCGAGACCGAGCGCCGCAACGCACTGGCCGCGAGGACGGTCGCCAGTCATTCGACCGATGCCGCCGACTGCGTTTCCCTGCTGACGATGCTGGGTTTGGACGCGGCGAACGGGAAGTCCGCCGCCGGTAGCTGACCGAGCAGGCCGGTCACCGTGGGGACGGCGGATCCCCCTGTCCCGGGCGGGCTCCCCGCACGGCCATGCCCATCCCGGGGAAGTGCTGGGTCGCGGCCCGATACTGATCTTCGATGACGAAGGCAGCCGAAGGGAACCGCGTGCGCAAGGTCGAATCTCTCGTCGTGACGGCCGGGCTGGTCGGCGTGGTGGGTGTGGCGGTCCTCGCGGGGCCCGCTCCGCAAGCACAGGCACGACCCTTTCCGGCAGGCGTGTCGTGTTCCGGCACGAGCTGTCGCAACGATACGGATGGCTACTACCTGATCGAGTCGTGGCAGCAATGCCGGGTCGTCGGTGGCCGGTCGCTGTTCGAAGTTCCGTTCAATGTGGTGGTGGAGCCACATCGGACCCGGGACGTCGAGGGCGCGAAATGTCCGCCTCTCCGGGATGAGAACACCTTCGACGAGGACGACTTCCCCACCAGGTGGCTGGAGACCGAACCGGTGGGGGTCAGCTATTCCGAAGCGGTGCCCTACGACCCGAACGCGCCCAAGGTGCGCACCGGATCGGGCGGCTGACCCACAACACACCGGATGAGCCGGATCGCCGCACCGCGGCCGCCTTACCAGGGGTAAGGGCGCCCGTGCGCACACTGTGCGACCTCACACGCGGGAACTCCTACTCCGACGAACTAAACTGGACCCGGATCAACCGGTAGTCCGCGTGGTTGACGCTGCCCGGATGCGGCTGTGCGGACCCGATGGCGAGCGAGGAGGTGGGGCCGATGTCGAGCACCGAGAGGCGACGACTGGATGTCCTGCGTGCGATCGTCGCGGATTACATCGCGACCAAGGAGCCGATCGGGTCGAAAACCCTCGTCGACAAGCACAACCTGGGTGTGTCCAGCGCTACCGTACGCAACGATATGGCGGTCCTCGAGGCCGAGGGCTACATCACCCAGCCGCACACCAGCTCCGGGCGCATCCCGACCGATAAGGGCTACCGGCAGTTCGTCGACAACATCTCCGAGGTCAAGCCGCTGTCGAATGCCGAGCGGCGCGCCATCATGGAATTCCTCGAAAGCGGCGTCGATCTGGACGATGTCCTGCGGCGCGGAGTGCGGCTGCTGGCGCAGCTGACCCGGCAGGTCGCGATGGTGCAGTATCCGACCGTCTCGGCCTCCACCGTCCGCCACCTCGAGGTCGTGGCCCTCAATCCCGCCCGGCTGCTGCTGGTCGTGATCACCGACACCGGCCGGGTCGATCAGCGACTCGTCGAGTTGGGCGCGGTGATCGACGACGAGGATCTGGCCGCCCTGCGCGGCATGCTCGGCAAGGCGATGGACGGCAAACGACTGGCCGCCGCCTCCAGTTCCGTGGCCGAACTCCCCGAGCAGGCCCCGGCGCGGCTGCGCGACGTCCTGGTGCGGGTGTCGACCGTGCTGGTGGAAACGCTCGTCGAACATCCCGAGGAACGACTGGTGCTCGGCGGTACCGCCAACCTCACCCGCAATGCCGCCGACTTCGGTTTCCCCGGGTCGCTGCGCGCCGTCCTCGAGGCCCTCGAGGAGCAGGTGATCGTCCTGAAGCTGTTGGCGGCCGCGCAGCAGCCCGGCATGGTGACGGTGCAGATCGGGGAGGAGACCAGGGTCGAGCAGATGCGCGGAACCTCGGTGGTATCCACCGGGTACGGTATGCCGGGTACGGTGCTGGGCGGTATGGGAGTGGTCGGCCCGACCCGGATGGACTACCCCGGCACGATCGCTTCGGTCGCCGCGGTCGCCCGTTATATCGGTGAGGTGCTCGCGGAACGATGAGCCCAGCCCGGTGACCGGGATCCTCGCCCGCCGGCAATCGAGAGCCAGCCGGTCGGCCACAGTGAACATGGCAGCATCGGCTGCGAGCAGGGATGCTGAACGAAACCATTCGGAACAGGACTAGAGACTCAAGTGGCACGGGACTACTACGGAATCCTCGGCGTCGGGCGTAACGCGTCCGACCAGGAGATCAAGCGCGCCTACCGCAAGCTGGCCCGGGAACTGCACCCCGACGTCAACCCGGATCCGGAGGCGCAGGAGCGGTTCCGCGAGGTATCCACCGCCTACGAGGTTCTCACCGACTCCGAGAAGCGGCGCATCGTCGACATGGGCGGTGACCCGATGGAGTCGGCGGGCGCGGGCGGCGGTTTCTCCGGCGCCGGCTTCGGCGGCCTGGGCGATGTGTTCGAGGCGTTCTTCGGCGGGATGAACGCCACCAGCACGCGCAAACCGCGCGGGCGGGTGCAGCCGGGCGCGGACTCGCTGTTGCGGACGCGGCTGTCGCTGGCCGAATGCGCGGTCGGTGTCACCAAACACCTCACCGTCGACACCGCGGTCCTGTGTGATCTGTGCCAGGGCTCGGGCACCAACGGCAACTCCAAGCCGGTGCGCTGTGAGACCTGTGGCGGCGCCGGTGAGGTGCAGACCGTGCAGCGTTCGTTCCTCGGCCAGGTGATGACCTCGCGGCCCTGCCCGACCTGCCGGGGTACCGGCGAGACCATTCCCGACCCGTGCCGCAAGTGCGGTGGCGACGGCCGGGTGCGGGCGCGCCGGGAGATCGCCGCGCCGATTCCGGCCGGTGTGGCCAACGGGATGCGGGTGCGGCTGGCGGCACAGGGCGAGATCGGGCCCGGTGGCGGCCCGGCCGGTGATCTGTACGTCGAAATCGTCGAACAGCCGCACGACACCTTCGTCCGCGACGGCGACGACCTGCACTGCACGATCCGGGTGCCGATGGTCGACGCCGCACTCGGCACCACGGTGGTCATCGACACCATTCTCGACGGCCCGACCGAGTTGACGATTCCCGCCGGCACCCAGCCGGGTGAGGTATCGGTGCTGCGGGCGCACGGTATGCCGAAGCTGCGGTCCAGTTCCCGCGGTGATCTGGTGGCGCATCTGGACATCGTGGTTCCGTCGAAACTCGACAGCAAGCAGGTCGACCTGCTGCGCAAGTACCAGTCGATGCGGGGTGGCGAGCACACCGAGGTGCTCTCGGCGCAGTCCGAACACAACAGCGGGCTGTTCGCCCGGTTGCGGGCATCGTTCAGCGGTCGCTGAAAATACCGTGGCCGCAACGGTTTTCTATCTCGACGAGATTCCGCCCGTGGGCGAGATCGCGGTGCTCGACGGTCCGGAGGGCCGGCACGCCGCGACCGTGCGCCGCATCCGGGTGGGGGAACCGATCACGCTGTCCGACGGTGCGGGACTGGTCGCCGAATCCGAGGTCGTGGCCGCGGGCCGGGATCGCCTGGAGCTGAAGGTGCTCGATCGGGTACTCGCGGCGCCGGTCTCACCCGCGGTGACGGTGGTGCAGGCATTGCCGAAATCGGAGCGCTCCGAACTCGCGGTGGAGCTGGCGACCGAGGCCGGCGCCGATGGGATCGTGCCCTGGCAGGCCGCGCGCTGTGTCTCGAATTGGGAAGCCAAGGCGCGCAAGGGCGCCGACAAGTGGCGTGCGGCCGCTCGTGCGGCGGCCCGCCAGTCGCGCCGCCCGTACATCCCGGAGGTGGCGGAGCTGCATCGCACCGCGGACGTGCTGGATACGGTCCGAAAGACCGTGGCCGACAACGGGATCGCGGTCGCCCTGCACGAATCCGGTGCGTCCCGGTTCGTGGACCTGCCGTTCGACGAGGCCGCGCGCATCGTCCTGATCGTCGGTCCCGAGGGGGGATTGGACGACAGCGAACTCACGGCGTTGGAGGCGGCCGGGGCGCGGATCGCGCTGCTCGGCCCGACCGTGCTGCGCACCTCCACCGCCGCGGCGGTGGCGCTGGGCGCGCTGGGCGCACTCACTCCGCGCTGGTAGTGAGCCGCTCGCGCGGTGCGGCGCCGGATGTGGCGGGCCGCGCGAGGCTGGCGACCAGTCCGGCCGCGACGATGATGAGCACACCCACGTATACCGCCAGCCCGGCCCATCCGTGTTGTCCGTAGGCCAGCCCCGCGAGGGCGCCCACGATCGAACTGCCCACGTAGTACGCGAACAGGTACAGCGAGGAGGCGGCCGCGCGGTTGCCGGTCGCGGTGGCGCCGACCCAGGCGCTGGCCACCGCGTGCGCGCCGAAGAATCCCGCCGTGAACAACAGCAGGCCCGGCAACAGGATCGCCAGGTGATCGGGAATGGTGAGCACCAGTCCGATCCCCATGGTCAGGATGGACAGCGCGACGACGGGGAAGCGGCCGATCCGATCGGCGAGCCGTCCGGCGGCGGTCGAGGACGCGGTGCCGGACAGGTACATCAGAAATACCGAACCCGCGGTGGCGGCGGACAATCCGAACGGCGCCTCGAGGAGGCGATACCCGAGGAAGTTGTAGACCGAGACGAATCCGCCCATCAGCAGGAAGGCCAGTCCGAACAGCGCCAGGAGTGAACGGTTGCGCAGATGACCGGCGACATCGGCGGCCAGAGTGCGGATTCCGAGCGGCTGTGCGACGAAATGGCGTGACGGCGGGAGCAGTCGGACGAACCAGAGGGTGCACAGCGCCGCGCCGACCGCGAATATCGCCGCGCCCCACCGCCAGGACGCCATCTCCAGGACGAAGGCCGGGATCAAGCGGCCGGTGAGTCCGCCGACGGTGGTCCCCGCCACGTACACCCCCATCGCGGCGCCCAAGCCGGCCGAGCCGATCTCCTCGGCCAGGTAGGCCATCGCCACCGCCGGAACGCCGGCGACCGCGATACCTTCGATCGCTCGTCCGGCCAGCAGCAGGTCCAGATTCGGGCTGAAGGGGAGGGCGAGCCCGAGGATGCTGGTCGTCACCGCCGACACGATCATCACCCGGGTTCGTCCGAAACGCCCCGACAGCACGCTCACCGGCACGATCGCCACGGCGAGCAGACCGGTGGTCAGCGATACCGCGAGTGCGGCCCGGGCGGGGGCGGCGCCGAAGGCGGTCGACAGACTCGGCAGCAGTGCCTGGGCGCTGTACATCGAACCGAAGGTGGTGAGCCCGGCCGCGAACAGCGCCAGCGTGATCCGTCGTTCGTGACGCGCATGCTCGGCCGATCGAGCGGGGGCGGTGGTCACGGTCGTGGTCATGACATCCACGGTGGCCCGAAGTCGCTAAGAAAGGAAATGCATAATAATCGGTAAGTTGATGCCGAATCGGCATTAGATGAGCTGAGCGCTGGGAGCCGGGACGTGCCGAGTGACGATTTGCACTGGTTTCTGACCCTCGCCGAACTCGAGCGAGTCGGGGCGGCGGCCGATCGGCTGCATCTGGCGCAGCCGACGCTGTCGCGGATGCTCGCCCGGCTCGAACATCGGCTGGGTACCCGGTTGTTCGATCGGCACGGAAAACGGTTGTCCCTCAACGAATCCGGCCGCATCTTCTACGAGCACGCCCGCCGCGCCCAGGCCGAACTGGACGCGGCGAGCCGGGCGCTGGCGGATCTGGCGAATCCGGCCCGCGGCGTCGTACGGCTGTCGTTCGTGCATTCCTTCGGCGGGCGGGTGGTCCCGGAACTGGTCGCGGGCTTCCGGCGGCTGTCGGGGCGGATCACCTTCAGCCTCGACCAGGGCGCCGCTGGCGTGGTGGTCGACCGGGTGCTCGACGGCTCGGCCGATCTCGGCCTGACCTCGCCCAAACCCGCGACGTCCGGTCTGGGCTGGCACACGCTGTTCCGGCAGCGCCTGGCGTTGGGCGTGCCGGTGGATCATCGGCTGGCGGGGCGGCGGCAGATCCGGCTCGCCGAGGCCGCCGATGCCGAATTCATCGCCATGCCCACCGGATTCGGCATGCGCCGAATCCTCGACGAGCTCTGTGCGGCAGCCGATTTCCG
This sequence comes from Nocardia spumae, assembly GCF_020733635.1. NCBI lineage: Bacteria > Bacillati > Actinomycetota > Actinomycetes > Mycobacteriales > Nocardiaceae > Nocardia > Nocardia spumae. Next base: position 2,179,498 of record NZ_JAJFZL010000001.1, read on the forward strand.
GCCGCGCATCGTGATGGAGTCCAGTGATCTGGTCACCGTCTCGGGCCTGGTGGCCGCCGGACTCGGGGTCGCCCTGCTGCCCTGGGAGGAACCGGCGGTCCGGGGCCCGCAACCGGGTCCGGCACTGGTGCCGCTGTCGGATCCCGGCGCCGCGCGTGCGGTGGGATTGATCTGGTCGGCCGATGTGGTGCCGGGCGACGCGGTGCGGACGTTCCGTGATTTCGCGGTGGAGTGGGCGCGCCGGGCCGCTCGCTGATGGGTTCGCCCTCCACCGCTGTGAGCTGCGGCCGGAGATCTATTCACTGGGCGGTGTCGGTGCCGCGCGATAGACTTTGAGGACAACTCGTTCGAGACCGGAAAGCAGGCCATAGACCCTTTTGCGAACATCAGGCGATATCGGCGACCCGACAACCCCATCGACCGGCATCGGAGCCGGTTCCAACGGCAACGGTAGCGGCTCGGGTCCAGCGGCCCGGACGGTGCGCTCCAGTATCGAACTCGCTCCGGAATCCGTGTTCGGATTCCTCGGTTCCGCCGATGCGAACCTGCGGGAGCTCGAAGGTCTGCTCGACGCCGACATCCATGTGCGCGGCAATTCCGTCACCCTCACCGGTAAGGCCGCGGATGTGGCCCTGGCCGAGCGGGTGGTCGAGCAACTGGTGGCGCTGACCGCGCACAATCGCGTCGTCACTCCGGAAGCGGTCCGGCATACGGTGTCGATGCTCACCGAGGGGTCGTCGGAATCGCCGGCCGAGGTGCTGAGTCTGGACATCATCGCGCGGCGCGGTAAGACCATCCGCCCCAAAACGCTCAACCAGAAGCGCTATGTCGACGCGATCGACGAGCACACCATCGTGTTCGGCATCGGTCCGGCCGGTACCGGTAAGACCTATCTCGCCGTTGCCAAGGCGGTGCAGGCGCTGCAGAGCAAGCAGGTCAGCCGCATCATCCTCACCCGGCCGGCGGTGGAGGCGGGTGAGCGGCTGGGCTTCCTCCCGGGCACGCTGAACGAGAAGATCGATCCGTATCTGCGCCCGCTCTACGACGCCCTGCACGACATGATGGATCCGGAGGCGATTCCGAAGCTGATGGCCTCGGGTGTCATCGAGGTCGCGCCGCTGGCGTACATGCGCGGACGCAGCCTCAACGATTCGTTCATCATCCTCGACGAGGCGCAGAACACCACGCCCGAGCAGATGAAGATGTTCCTGACCCGGCTCGGCTTCGGTTCCAAGATCGTCGTCACCGGCGATGTCACCCAGGTCGATCTGCCGGGTGGGACCAAATCCGGTCTACGGGTGGTCAGCGACATCCTCACCGATATCGACGATATTCATTTCGCCGAGCTCACCTCCAGCGATGTGGTGCGCCACCGGCTGGTCTCGGACATCGTCGATGCCTACGACCGTTACGAATCCGACGGGCGGCCACAGGTGGCTCGGCATTACCCGGGCAATCGCGCACAGCGGCGGGCCGCCGACAAGGCCGCGCGACGCTGACCGGCGGGATGGTCTGGCATCCGCTGCCGCCTGCGGGCCTGCACCCCATTAGGCTGTGTCGTTTGCGCCTAATGGGAGGGCCCTGCGTGGTTACGCATCCGCTGCCGCCTGCGGGCCTGCACCCCATTAGGCTGACGGGGTGAGCATCGAGATCGCCAACGAGTCGGGTATCGACGTATCCGAGCCGGATCTGGTCAGTGTCGCGCGGTTCGCGATCGAGCGGATGGATGTCCATCCGGCGGCCGAATTGTCGATGGTGCTGGTCGATCTCGACACCATGGCCGACTTGCACATGCGGTGGATGGACCTGCCCGGTCCCACCGATGTGATGTCGTTCCCGATGGACGAGCTGGAACCGGGCGGCCGTCCCGACGGTGCCGAACCGGGCCCATCGATGCTCGGCGATATCGTGCTGTGCCCGGAATTCGCCGCGGCGCAGGCCACCAAGGCGGGGCACTCCCTCGACCACGAACTGGCGTTGCTCACCGTGCACGGTGTCCTGCACCTGCTCGGCTACGACCATGCCGAGCCGGAGGAGGAGAAGGTGATGTTCGGCCTGCAGAACCGCCTGCTGGCCGAATGGTACGAGAGTCTGCGTGAGGCCGCTCGCCGCGCCGAACTCGCCGAACGCGACCGCCGCCTGCTGGGCAAGACCGGATTCACCGCGCCGGGTGATCCTCTGGGCCCGGCGTGAGCGGTCGGGCGCGGAGGGTCACCACGCGGCGCCGAGCTCACGCCGCGGCTGAGCACAGCGTGAGCGGTCGGGCGCGGAGGCGGCGGCGGTGAGTCCGCTGATACCGCTGCTGCTGGCTATCCTGCTGGTGCCGGTCGGTGGTGTCTTCGCGGCGATCGATGCGGCCCTGATGACGGTCTCCCCGGCCCGGATCGAGGATTTGGTCCGTGACGACCGGCCGGGTGCGCGCCGGTTGGCCCGGCTGACCACCGACCGCCCTCGATACGTCAACCTCATGGTGCTGTTGCGCCTGGCCTGCGAGATCGCCGCGACGGTACTGCTGGTGGCGGCGTTGAGCGAGGTTCTCAGCTGGGGCTGGGCGCTGGCGGTGACGGCGGTGGTGATGGTGGTGGTCGATTACGTCGTCATCGGCGTCGGGCCGCGCACGCTGGGCCGGCAGCACGCGTACTCGATCTCGCTCGCGGCGGCCCTGCCGGTGCAGGCGATCGGTGCACTGCTGGGACCGGTGAGCCGGTTGCTGATCATTATCGGTAACGCCATCACCCCCGGTCGCGGATTTCGCAACGGCCCCTTCGCCTCCGAAGTCGAACTGCGCGAGATCGTGGATATGGCGCAGCAGAGTGGCGTGGTCGATTCCGAGGAGCGCCGGATGATCCAGTCGGTCTTCGAACTCGGCGACACCGCCGCCCGGGCGGTGATGGTGCCGCGCACCGAGATGGTATGGATCGAAGCGGACAAGACGGTGTCGCAGGCGATGTCGCTGGCGGTGCGGTCCGGGCATTCGCGCATTCCGGTGATCGGTGAGAACGTCGACGACATTCTCGGCGTGGTGTACCTGAAAGACCTTGTGCCGTACGCGGATCGGGGCCGTGCGGTGCGAGTGCGAGCGGTGATGCGCCCGGCTGTGTTCGTCCCCGACTCCAAACCGCTCGACGCTCTGCTGGACGAGATGCAGCGCCGCCGCAACCACATGGCGCTGCTGGTGGACGAATACGGTGGCATCGCTGGTCTGGTCACCATCGAGGATGTGCTCGAGGAGATCGTGGGCGAGATCGCCGACGAATACGACACCGACGAGATCGCGCCGGTGGATGCCCTGGGCGGCGAGGTGTACCGGGTGTCGGCCCGGCTGCCGGTGGAGGATCTGGGCGAGCTGTTCGGACTCGATATCGAAGAAGACGATGTCGATACCGTCGGCGGGATGCTCGCACACGCACTCGGCCGGGTGCCGCTGCCCGGATCGGAAGTGATCGTGCACGGGTTGCTGCTGCACGGGGAGGGCGGCGACGACGCCCGCGGCCGGGTGCGAGTGCACACGGTGGTCGCGCGCCGGGCGCCGGAACCCGAGGACGGCGCCGTCGCCGACGAGCCGGCCGGGGGAGATACCGAACATCAGGGGCGGGACGAGACATCGACACAAGAGGATGGAGCCGGCGATGACCGATGGTGATACCGACCGACTGGATGCCGAGGACAGCAAACTACTGGTGCTGGCGCGCGGCGCGATGGGCCGCACCGGCGGCGCGGCCGGTGCCGCGATCCGGGACACCGACGGCCGGACCTACGCCGCCGGCGTGGTCGAGTTGACCGCGCTGCCGCTCAGCGCGCTGCAGGCCGCGGTGGCGGCCGCGATCTCCAGCGGCGCCGAGGGTTTCGAGGCCGCCGTCCTGGTCGGCGGGCAGGACACCGATCCGGGTGTGGCCGCGGTCCGTGAGGTGAGTGCCGCGGCGGCGATCATCGTCACCGATCGTAAGGGCGCCACCTACCGGCTCGTCGATGCCGGAACCGAGACCGCCCGATGAGCGATAGCCAGCAGCCCGGCGCGGGCGAATTCCGTTCCGGTTTCGTCTGTTTCGTCGGCAGGCCCAATACCGGCAAGTCCACGCTGACCAATGCCATGGTGGGTCAGAAGATCGCGATCACGTCCTCGCGGCCGCAGACCACCCGTCACACCATTCGCGGCATCGTGCATCGCGACCACGCCCAGCTGATCCTGGTCGACACCCCGGGCCTGCATCGGCCGCGCACACTGCTGGGACAGCGGCTCAACGATCTGGTGCGCGATACCTATTCCGAAGTCGACGTGATCGCGCTGTGTATTCCGGCCGACGAGAAGATCGGACCGGGTGACCGCTGGATCGTGCAGCAGGTCAAGCAGATGGCGCCGAAGACGACGCTGATCGGCGTGGTCACCAAGATCGACAAGGTGGACAAGCCGCAGATCGCCGAGCAGCTGCTCGCGGTCTCGCAGCTGCTGGGCCCCGAGGCCGAGGTGGTTCCGGTCTCGGCGGCCAAGGGTGAGCAGGTCGAACTGCTCATCGACGTGATCGCCTCGAAGATGCCCGAGGGCCCGGCCTTCTACCCCGACGGGGAGCTGACCGACGAACCCGAGGAAACCCTGATGGCCGAGCTCATTCGCGAGGCCGCGCTCGAGGGTGTGCGCGATGAGCTCCCGCATTCGCTGGCGGTGGTGATCGAGGAGATCCTGCCGCGTGAGGAGCACGAGGGCATGCTCGATGTGCACGCTCTGCTGTATGTCGAACGGCCCAGTCAGAAGGCGATCATCATCGGCAAGCGCGGCGCCCGGCTCAAGGAGGTCGGCACGGCGGCACGCAAGCAGATCGAGCACATTCTCGGTACCCGCATCTATCTGCACCTGCACGTGAAGGTCGCCAAGGACTGGCAGCGCGATCCGAAACAGCTGGGCAAGCTGGGATTCTGATCGTCGTTCGGGCCTGCTCGGGCGCGGCGGCGAGCGGTGCCGCGGCGGACAGCGGGACACCCGCGACGATGCGGCGATCGACTCGAATCGTTCCAGTTCCCGATCTTGTCCCAGGATCGAGCGCTCGGCTCCGCGTGTCAACGGCCCTTGCCGCCCCGGGGCGGGGATGTGTCACTTGCCCAAAGGAGACACGGAACCGTCGCCGACCGCGGTGTGAAAACGCGTTGTAGTCGAATTGTGATGTGCGATCCCGGTATTTCCGCAGGAGTCCGCGGACTGTGTGCGCACGCACATTCTGAGACAAGCCTACGATCCTGGCGTGAAGTGGATGTCCCGGGCGTTCGGCTCGAAAGAGCTGCCGCCACAAGTGCGTTCGGATCTGGAATCGGAAGGGATCGTCGTATTCGGCCCGGTGAGTGGATCGCTGGCCAGACGCAATTACCGGACACCACTGCACTACGGTTCTTCCAGTTGGGAGAATATCGCGGGTGGGACCATCGGGATGAGCAGAAAGCGCCTGGTGATCTGGGGTAACGGCGAGGCTCTCGTCGATGTGTGGCTCGGCCATCCGGCCGTCACCATGGAATTGCAGGGTCCCGAGCGCATGCTCGTCGAGGCCGACCGGGGAGCGATCGATCCGATTCGCACCGGCTGGACCACGTTGATGCTTCGTACGATTCACGCGCCCCGCATCGCGCAACTGTATGCGGAGGGGCTGCCGCGCAGCGTGTGAGACCGCGACGTGTCCGTCGGTGACCGACCAGGGCGTGGGGTGCCCCCGCGGTCGGGGCGGCGTGGGAGACTGTTGGCGTGTTGTTGTATCGGGACCAGGCGATTGTGCTGCGTCAGCACAAACTGGGCGAGGCCGATCGCATCGTCACGCTGCTCACTCGTCAGCACGGACTGGTGCGGGCGGTGGCCAAAGGGGTGCGCCGCACCCGGTCGAAGTTCGGGGCGCGGCTGGAGCCGTTCGCCTATATCGATGTGCAGTTGTACCCCGGGCGCAATCTCGATACCGTCACCCAGGTGCATACGGTGGAGGCCTTCGCCGCCGACATCGTCGCCGATTACGGTCGCTACACCACCGCCTGCGCGGTTCTGGAGACCGCCGAGCGGCTCGCCGGTGAGGAGCGCGCGCCCGCGCCCCGCCTGCACACCCTGACCGCCGGCGCCCTCCGCGCGATCGCCGCCGGGAAGCGCCCGCACGAGCTGATCCTCGACGCATTCCTGTTGCGTGCCATGGGTTTCGCGGGCTGGGCGCCGGCGCTGGACGAATGCGCGCGCTGCGCGACCCCCGGCCCGCACCGGGCCTTCCACGTGGCCGCCGGGGGAGCGGTCTGCGTCCATTGCCGCCCGCCCGGATCGGCCACCCCGTCCGTCGGTGTGCTGGAATTGATGAGTGCGTTGTGTCGCGGTGACTGGGCGGGTCTGGATGTGGTGGCCGAATCGATTCGCCGCCAGGCCAGTGGCCTGACCGCCGCCCATCTGCAATGGCATCTGGAACGGCAGTTGCGCACCCTGCCGCTGATCGAACGATCCCGGCCGCACGAGGCCGCCGAGCTGGACAGCCGGGTCGGCTGAGCGGATCGCTCAGCCCAGGTCGTTCAGCTGGGTGACCGCCGGAGCCATCGCGTCGATCCACGCGGCCGGCGATCCGGTGGTGGGGGTGACGATGGCCATGTCGATGCCCAGCTTCGCGTAGTCGGCCATCGAACGGACGAACTCGTCGCGGGTATCCGGGCCCGGGCGCGGGTTGTTGGCCATGATCGTGGTGCGGATGGTGGCGAAGTCGCGGCCGACGTCGTCGCAGTGACGGCGCAGGACGTCCAGCTTGTGGGCCACGTCATCCGGCGAGGTGCCGAACAGGTTGCAGGCGTCGCCGTACTGGGCGACCAGTCGCAACGTCTTCTTCTCGCCGCTACCACCGATCAGCACCTTCGGCCGGTTGATCGGCTGCGGTGCGCACAGGGTCTCGGCCAGCTGGTAGTACTTGCCCTCGAACGGGCCGTTGTTCCGCGGATCCCACATCTGCCCGCAGATCCGCAGCGTTTCCTCCACTCGTTCGAACCGCTCCGCGAGCGGCGGGAAGTCCACTCCGAGCCCGCGGTGCTCGCGTTCGAACCAGGCGGCGCCGAGGCCGAGTGTGGCCCGCCCGCCCGAGAGCACGTCGACCGTGGTGACGATCTTGGCGAGCAGCCCCGGATGCCGATAGGTCACACCGGTGACCAACAGCCCCAGCTCTACCGTGCTGGTCTGCGCGGCGAGATAGCCCAGGGTGGTGTAGCCCTCGAGCATGTTCGCCTCGGCGGGCAGGCCGGTCGGTTCGATCTGGAAGTAGTGATCCATGAACGACAGCCAGGAAACCCCGGCTTCCTCGACGGACCGGCCCACACGGGCCAGTTCCCCGGCGATCGCTGTGGTGCCGCCGTCGATATCGAAGATCGGGACATGAATGCCGAGTTCCATACGAGTTCTCCTTGTCGATGCCTGACCTGCGGTTCGTACGCTAAACCTTGGAGCGCACTCCAGGTCAACCCCGAATCGCGGACCGGATCGCGAATTTCGCTCTGCGAGAAACGATGTGGGGTCACGGCACAGTCGCGCGGGCGGACGACGGCCGGAGGGCGCATCCGGAGTCGGCTCGGGATGATTCGGGCAGAGCGGCGGACCGCTGGGAGACGACCGGCGGCGCGGGGTACCTTCACCTGACGGTCATACCCAACCTTGGAGAAGGCTTCGATGTCTCACGATCTGGTCGAGTTCGATACGGAGAAGGCGCATTCGGCGCGGATGTACGACTACTACCTCGGCGGCAAGGATCACTACCCGGCCGATCGGGAGGCCGCGTCGCAGGTGATGGAGGCCTTTCCGGAGACAGCGCAGGCGGCTCGGGCCAACCGCGAATTCGTCCACCGGGCAGCGCGTTTCGCGGCACATGACGGGGTCCGGCAATTTCTCGACATCGGCACCGGGATTCCGACCGAGCCGAATCTGCACAACGCGGTGCAGGCAGTCGATCCGCGCTGTCGCGTCGTGTACGTCGATCACGATCCGCTGGTGCTGGCGCACGCTCAGGCGCTGATGATCGGCTCGGAGCAGGGGCGCACCGCGTTCATTCCCTCGGATGTGCGAGATCCCGATGTCGTCCTCCGTTCCGACGCCTTCCGCGCGATCATCGATCTGTCGGAGCCGGTGGCCCTCAATCTGGCCGCGGTCATGCATTTCATCACCGACGAAGAGGGCGCCTACGACATCGTGCGGGCCTACCTGGACGCGTTCGCGCCGGGCTCCTATCTGAGCATCACGCACGCCTCGAGCGATCTGAATCCGGAGACGTTCGAGAAGATCGCCGAGGTGTACGCCCGGGCCGGTATGACGGTCGCCCTGCGCGACAAGGCGGGCACGGCCCGGTTCTTCGACGGCTTGGACCTGGTCGAACCCGGTGTGGTGCCCTTGCATCGCTGGCGGCCGAACACCGACTTCTACATCCCCGAAGAGCGCCTGGCCTGGGCCGACCGGGCGTTCGGTGTCTGGGCCGGTGTCGGAATCAAACGCTGACGTGCGGGGCGTCCGCGAATTCCGGCGGCCCGCACCCGGCCGGATGGGCGCGTGATGCAGGATAGGTGGCGTGATCGGTAACCGTTCCCAGTCCGCCCGCGCCATCCGCCCGCCGTCACCGCACCCGTCGGGCGCGACCCCGCCCGCGCTGCCGGCGGAATTCGTACCCAAACATGTGGCCCTGGTGATGGACGGTAACGGCCGCTGGGCCCAGGAACGAGGGTTGCCGCGCACCGCCGGGCACGAACGCGGCGAAGCGGTGCTGATGGACACGGTCGAGGGCTGTATCGAGATCGGCGTGAAATGGCTTTCCGCGTATGCCTTTTCGACCGAGAACTGGCGGCGCAGCCCGGACGAGGTGCGATTCCTGATGGGATTCAATCGCGATGTGATCCGGCGTCGCCGCGACGAGATGCACGAGATGGGTGTGCGAGTGCGCTGGGCGGGGCGCCGGCCGCGGTTGTGGCGCAGTGTGATCAAGGAGCTCGAGATCGCCGAGGAGCTCACCGCGGACAACACGGTCATGACCCTCACGATGTGCGTCAACTACGGCGGGCGGGCCGAAATCGCCGATGCGGCAAGGGAAATCGCGCGCAAGGCGGCGGCGGGTGAGCTGGATCCGGAGAAGATCACCGAGTCCACCTTCGCGAAGTACCTCGACGAACCCGAAATGCCCGATGTGGACCTGTTCCTGCGGCCTTCCGGTGAATTGCGCAGCTCCAATTTCCTGATCTGGCAATCGGCCTATGCCGAATTCGTGTACCAGCACACCCTGTTCCCCGACTTCGACCGCCGCGATCTGTGGGAGGCATGTGTGGAGTACGCCAAGCGCGACCGCCGGTTCGGAGGCGTCAAATGAGCCACGATCTGACCATCGCCGCGGAATTGCAGGGCCGGGCCGCCGACTGTCTGCGCGGCTGCGATATCACGGTGCGGGTGGAGGACGGTGACGCGCTCGGCTTCGAATTCGAGGGCGCGTTGTGCTCGCTGCGCGCCGTGACGCTGGCGCCGGGGCTGGACGTACTCTCGCTGACCTGCGTGCTCGCCTGGGATCGTCCGCTCAAGCCGCAGCTGCACAAGCGGGTCGCCGACCGCAACAACGATCTGCAATTCGGCTCGTTGACGGTCATCGCCCACGAGAGGCTCGCCGATGTTCTGCTGCGCTACACCTTCCCGGCGGCCGGGCTCACCGACGAGGCGCTGACGACGATGCTGCTGCTGGCCCTGTCCGGCGCCGGACGTGCCCGCCAGGGCCTGGTGCCCTGATCGGGCATCCCCGCGGGCGCCGGCGCCGGGAGAGCGGATACGGCGCCGGCGCTGCGGGGTCGGCGTGCGTGCCGCTCATGCGGGTGAACAGCCCGGACACGACCGACGAGGACGGGACGCGGTAGGGAGGCCGGGGCGTGTGCGCCCCGGCGGGTGGTTCAGGAACGAGGGGAGTGGACGATCCGGGCGCACTCCCGGCAGGTGCCGAACACCTCCATGGTGTGGCTGATGTCGGTGAAGCCGTGTTCGCCGGCGATCGCCTGGGCCCAGGCCTCCACCGTCGGCCCCTCCACCTCCACGGTGCGGCCGCATTCGCGGCACACCAGATGGTGATGGTGGCCCTTGGAGCACTGCCGGTAGACGGATTCGCCTGTGTCGGTGCGTAATACGTCGACCTTGCCGGCGTCGGCGAGTGACTGCAGGGTGCGGTACACGGTGGTGAGGCCGATCCCCTCACCGCGGCGGCGCAATTCGTCGTGCAGTTCCTGCGCCGATCGGAATTCCTCGATATCACCCAGCAGCGCGGTGATCGCGGTGCGCTGGCGAGTGCTGCGGATTCCGACGGTCTTCTCGGCGGTGCCCATCTTCTCCGGCACGATCATCCTTCCTCGGCGTGTGCGACGGCGTCGACGACGATGCGTGCCAGATGGTCGTCGACCAATTCGTAGATGACCTCGCGGCCGGTGCGCTCACCGCGCACCACGCCCGCGGACTTCAGGATGCGTAGATGCTGGCTCACCAGCGGCTGCGTCACGCCCAGTGTGTCGACCAGCTCGTGTACGCAGCGCGGCGACTCCCGCAGTTGCAGCACGATGGCGATGCGCACCGGCGCGGCCAGGGCGCGCAGCAGCTCACCCGCGTTGTCGAGGGTCGTCCGGGCGGGTACCGCGGGTGCGGTCGGGGCGCGGTAGGGGTAGGGGTCGTGCGGGATCGGCGTAGGCGCCTCGACGGCGACGCGGCTGCGACGCGCGGGCACACCGCTGTCGGCGGTCATCGAACCAACTCCTTATTGGAAACCGATGCCATTATTGGTATGCAAACGTGCGCATGTCAACTTCGACGCTCCGGGACTTTCGCGCCGGATCCGAGCCGCTCATGCGGATTGCGGGTGCTTCGGTCTGGCGCGGACATGAATTCGCTCACCCTGCCCGCCGAAGAGGCTGAGCACCTCGACGCTGCCACGCCCGGTGGAACCGAACCAATGCGGGTGCCGGGTATCGAATTCGGCGACCTCGCCGGGGCCGAGGACGAGGTCGTAATCGCCGAGCACGAGCCGTAGCCGGCCACTGAGCACGAAGAGCCATTCGTAGCCGGCGTGGGTGCGCGGGAAGGGCTCGGACTCGGTCGCCGGGATCGTCAGCTTGTATGCCTTCGGCTCGCCTTGGGTTCGAGACAGCGCGACGATCACACGCCCTCCGGTATCCCGCGGTTGTTGCGGCATCCGCGGATCGACGATGCGTGGCGCGGCGACGATCTCGTCGAGCGGCACCCCCAATGCGCCGGCGATCGGCAACAACAACTCCAAACTCGGTTTGCGCCCGCCGTTTTCCAGCCGTGACAGCGTGCTCTTGGAAATGCCGGTGAGCCGGGACAATTCGGCGAGCGAGACGTCGTTTCCCTCGCGGATTCGCCGCAAGCGTACGCCGATCCGGCTCAGTGTCGCGTCGATGGCGGGATGGGTGGGCATGGCACCAGTAGACGTGATCGTTGCTTTTTCGGCAACGAATCGTTGCCGATCCATCAGGGGACGAGCACTGTTCGAACCATGGATTCGCTATCTGAGAACAAGGCACGGGGTGGGCTGCTGTGACCGTCGAAACATCGGCCCCGCCGGCCGGCGGGCGCGCGCGGATGCTGCCGCCCGGGGTGTATCTGCTGGCCTTCAGCCTGTTCGCGATGGGCAGCGCCGAGTTTCTGCTCGCCGGGGTGCTACCCGCGGTCGCCTCGGATATCGGTGTCGACCTGGCCACCGTCGGCGGGCTGATCACCGCATTCTCGATCGGCGTGGTGATCGGCGGGCCGCCGTTCGCGATCGTGAGCCTGAGGTGGCCGCGGCGCACCGCGCTGGTGTGCACCCAGCTGGCCTTCGCCGGATGTATCGCCGCCGGTCTGATCGGTGGCAGTTACCCGGCACTGCTGGTCACCCGTTTCCTGGCGGGGCTCGCGTATGCGGGATTCTTCGCCGTCGCGGCGGTGACAGCGATCGGCCTGGTGGCGCCCGATCGGTCGGCTCGAGCGTCGGGGGTGGTGATCAGCGGGCTCAGCCTGGCGATGATCGTCGGTGGCCCCGCCGGTACCGCACTGGGCTACCGTCTGGGCTGGGAGGCCGGGTTCTGGCTGGTCGTCGCCCTCACCGTGCTCGCCGCCGCCGCCATCGCGGCGGTGCTACCTCCGACGCGGGCCGGAGACAGGCCCGGCGTCGCTCGCGAGCTCGCGACGTTACGGCAGCCGCGCCTGTGGCTGGTATTTCTGGTGACCCTGCTGAGCACGGCGGCCTACATGATCGTGTTCAACTATCTCGCCGAGTTGCTGACCACCGTCACCGGGATCCCGGCCGGATGGGTCGCACCGGTCCTCATGTCCTTCGGCGCCGGCGCCTACATCGGTGTGTCGATCGGTGGCCGGATCTCCGATCGCCGGCCGCACCGGGCGCTGCTCACCGGTGCCACGGGGATCGCCGTCTGCTCGATACTCATCGCGGTCTGCGCCGCACAGGTGGTCGTGGTGGTCCCGCTGGTGATACTGCTCGGCGTATTCGGGTTCGTGCTCAATCCCGCCATCTACGCGCGGGTGTTCGATATCGCCTTCTCCGCGCCGACCCTCGCCGGAGCGGCCACCGTATCGGCATTCCAGCTGGGTATCAGTCTCGTACCGCTCGTCGCGGGCGCGGCCTTGCACAGCGGTGCGCCGATCACCGCGGTCGGATGGATCGGCGCCGGCCTGGCCCTGGCCACCGTCGCCTGTGTCCTGATCGAGTACAAGACCGCCACGCGGCGGGAGGGGAACGAACCATGAAATCGTCTCCTGGGACGAGGGCTCGGCCATCTGTCGCACGGGCGGTTACGGTTCGATCGTTGCGGCACAACAGATTCCAGGGGAGAAGCCGCTCGGCGGTGTCCGCGCACACGCCACCTACGGGGCGGGGCTCTGGCTGGACGACAAGCGCGCCGCGGCGATCGGCCGACGGGGCGTGTGAGCACGGAGGCGCCCGCGCACTGGCCCGATCGGCTGGTGGGTGTGGCGATACTGCTTCGCGCTGCTCCCGGCGGCATCGCTAGGCTGGTTCGAATCGTTGCACCCGCCATCCAGAGGGAGAGCTCCAGCCGTGGCACCCAAGTCGAAGATCGACACCGTCGCGAATCTCGCCAAGCGCCGGGGTCTGGTTTACCCCAGCGGCGAGATCTACGGAGGGACCCGGTCGGCGTGGGATTACGGTCCGCTCGGCGTGGAGCTCAAGGAGAACATCAAGAAGCAGTGGTGGCGCGCCATGGTCACCAGCCGCGACGATGTGGTCGGCCTGGACTCCTCGATCATCCTGCCGCGACCGGTGTGGGTGGCCTCGGGGCATGTCAGTGTCTTCAACGATCCGCTGGTGGAATGCCTGAACTGCCATAAGCGGCACCGGCAGGATCACCTGCAGGAGGCCTACGCCGAGAAGCACAAGATCGACGATCCGGACTCCGTGTCCATGGAGCTGATCGGCTGCCCCGACTGTGGCACCGTCGGCAAGTGGACCGAGCCGCGCGATTTCAACATGATGCTCAAGACCTACCTCGGGCCGATCGAGTCCGAGGAGGGTCTGCACTATCTGCGTCCGGAGACCGCGCAGGGCATCTTCGTCAACTTCGCCAATGTGATGACCACCGCGCGCAAGAAGCCGCCGTTCGGCATCGCGCAGATCGGCAAGAGCTTCCGCAACGAGATCACCCCCGGCAACTTCATCTTCCGCACCCGCGAGTTCGAGCAGATGGAGATGGAGTTCTTCGTCAAGCCGGGTGAGGACGAGCGGTGGCATCAGTACTGGATCGATACCCGGCTGGCCTGGTACACCGATCTGGGTATCGAGGCGGAGAATCTGCGCCTGTACGAGCACCCGAAGGAGAAGCTCTCGCACTACTCGACCCGCACGGTCGATATCGAGTACCGCTTCCACTTCCAGGGCAGCGAATGGGGTGAGCTCGAGGGTGTCGCCAACCGCACCGATTTCGATCTGAAGACCCATTCGGAGCATTCCGGCACCGATCTGAGCTTCTTCGATCAGAACACCAACGAGCGCTACACCCCGTACGTGATCGAGCCCGCGGCCGGCCTGACCCGCTCGCTGATGGCCTTCCTGATCGACGCCTACACCGAGGACGAGGCGCCGAACGCCAAGGGCGTCATGGAGAAGCGCACCGTGCTGCGGCTGGACCGCCGCCTGGCGCCGGTGAAGGCCGCGGTACTTCCGCTGTCGCGCAACGCCGATCTGTCGCCGAAGGCGAAAGACCTTGCCGCGCAACTGCGCCGGAACTGGAATGTCGACTTCGACGACGCCGGTGCGATCGGCCGCCGCTACCGCCGCCAGGACGAGATCGGCACCCCGTTCTGCATCACGGTCGACTTCGAGACCCTCGAGGACCAGGCCGTCACCGTGCGCGAGCGGGACTCGATGAGCCAGGAGCGCATCGCCCTCGACCAGGTCGAGGGCTATCTGGCGCAGCGCCTGCTGGGCGCCTGAGCCGCGGGGCCGGGCCGGAATATCCCGGGTGCGGGATCCGTTTCGGCCACTGAGCAGTCCGAGCTCGTCCGGTTTCTCGTCCGTGCCGGGCTCGGCCCGACAGTTCCGACGAAAGGTGCTGGTCATGGCGCAGGCGGTCACATTCGATCGTTACGGTGACATCGGCGTACTGGATGTGCGGGAGGTGCCGGATCCGCAGCCGGGTCCCGGCCGGGTGGCGGTCGATGTGGTCGCCGCGGGAATCAATCCGGGGGAATCGAAGATCCGCACCGGCGCACTGCACGAGCGCTGGCCCGCGACCTTCCCCTCCGGTGAGGGCACCGACTTCGCGGGCCGGATCGCCGCCCTGGGCGAAGGCGTCGGCGGCGTCGCCGTGGGGGACGAGGTGCTCGGCTTCAGCGAAGAGCGGTCCAGCCACGCCACCCGGGTGGTGGTTCCGGCCGAGCAGATCACGCCCAAACCCACCGCCCTGTCGTGGGAGGTCGCCGGTTCGCTGTACGTGGCGGGTACCACCGCCTTCGCCGCCGCGCGGGCGGTCAGCCCGGCAACAGGTGACACCATCGCGGTGTCCGGCGCCGCCGGTGGAGTGGGAGCTGTTGTGGTGCAGCTACTTCGGGAGCGCGGCGTCACCGTGATCGGCATCGCCGGTCCGGGCAATCAGGAATATCTGCGCGAACTCGGGGCCGTGCCGGTCGTCTACGGCGACGGACTGGCCGATCGCCTCCGTGCCCTCGCCCCCGGCGGCATC
The DNA here is from genome assembly GCF_020733635.1 of Nocardia spumae. Lineage (NCBI taxonomy): Bacteria > Bacillati > Actinomycetota > Actinomycetes > Mycobacteriales > Nocardiaceae > Nocardia > Nocardia spumae. The sequence goes on from NZ_JAJFZL010000001.1 coordinate 2,194,702, forward strand.
GACGCGTTCATCGACACCTACGGCACCGGATATGTGGAACTGGCGCTCGAGCTCGGCGTGAAGCCCGATCGCATCGATACCATCGCCGACTTCGCCGCCGTGGAGAAGTACGGTGTCAAGGCGGAGGGCAACGCCGCCGCCAACACCATCGACGTGCTCGCCGAACTGGCCGACCTGGCCGCGGCCGGGACCCTGCGGATCCCCATCGCCGCGACCTATCCACTCACCGCCGTGCGCGACGCTTTCACCGAACTCGAGCGCGGGCACACCAGGGGCAAGATCGTCCTGCTGCCCTGATCTCGCGGGAACCATGACATCTGTCATGGCACAGTCGTGACGCTCGGACCAGGTTCGGGGACCGGGTCCGAGCGACAGTGGAACCATGACATCAGCAATGACCTCCGGTCCGGCGGAACGGGTCGCCGCCGCACCGGTGATCGAGCTTCGCGGATTGAGCAAGACCTTTCGCGGCACCACCGGACCCGTCCACGCCGTCGACGGTCTCGACCTGACCGTCACCGCCGGGGAAGTCGTCGCCTTCCTCGGACCCAACGGCGCGGGGAAGTCCACCAGTATCGACATGATGCTGGGCCTGCTGCGGCCCGACGCCGGCAGCGTCCGGATTCTCGGCGGGTCTCCCGCCGAAGCGACCGCGGCCGGACGTATTTCGGCCGTACTGCAATCCGGCGGGCTGCTGCCGGATCTGACCGTCGGCGAAACCGTGCGCGCGGTCGCCGCACTGCACCACCACCCCCGGCCGGCCGGTGAGGTCCTCATCCGTGCCGGTATCGACGGCATCGCGGATCGGATGGTCGGCAAATGTTCGGGGGGCCAGCAGCAGCGACTGCGTTTCGCGCTCGCGCTGCTGCCCGATCCGGATCTGCTGATCCTCGACGAGCCGACCACCGGTATGGACGTCGAGGGCCGGCGCGATTTCTGGAACGCCATGCGCTCGGATGCCCGTCGGGGCCGCACCGTCGTCTTCGCCACCCACTACCTCGACGAGGCCGACGCCTACGCCGATCGAATCGTCCTGGTACGCAACGGAAAGGTCGTCGCCGACGGCAGCGCGGCGGCGGTGAAGAATCTGGCCTCCGGGCGCACCGTCTCGGCGACACTGCCCGCGGCCGATCGGGACCGGCTGCTCGCGATCTCCGGTGTCGACCGGGTCGAACAGCGCGGGGACCGGGTGCTGGTGCACGGCAAGGATTCCGACGCCGTGGCCCGCTATCTGCTGACCGCGACGACGGCCGTCGACCTCGAGATCACCGGCCACAACCTCGAAGCCGCCTTCCTCGCACTGACCGGAGAGAACTGAGATGAGTACCGTCACCACATCCGTCCCGCGCGGTGCGCGCCCCGGCGCCGGGGGATTGCGCCGCGGCTTCCTGCTTCTCGAACTGCGCCGCATGATGCGCAATCGGCGCACCGTCCTCTTCGCCCTGGTGATGCCGCTGGTGTTCTTCGTCGTCTTCGGCAGCCAATCCTCGGCGCGGGCCTCGGTCTACGGTTCGGCCAATGTCACCGCCTACGTGATGGTGTCCATGGCGGTCTACGGTGCGATGCTCGCGACCACCAGCGGCGGGGCGATGGTGGCCGTGGAGCGGGCCGCCGGATGGGTGCGCCAGCTGCGACTGACACCGTTGCGTCCGGCGGCTTACGTCGCCACCAAGCTGGCCTGTGCCATGGTGCTCGGATTGTGTTCGGTGGCCGTGGTTTTCGTCGGTGGCGCGATCACCGGAGCGCGGCTGACCGCGGCCGCGTGGGTGTCCTGCTTCCTGATCGCCTGGCTCACCTCGGTGGTCTTCGCCGCTTTCGGCTTGTTCATGGGCTATCTGCTGCCGTCGGAGAACGTGATGCAGATCCTCGGCCCGGTACTGGCGCTGCTGTCGTTCGCCGGTGGGCTGTTCATGCCACTGCACGGGTGGTTCGACACGGTGTCGCGGATCTTCCCGACCAACGGGGTCGCGACGCTGGCACGGTTGCCGCTCGGCGACACCAGCGCGGGCTCGGCCGCGCTGGCCGTGCTGAACGTCGTGGCCTGGGCCGCGGCCTTCGGCTGTGGTGCGGCGGTGCTGTTCCGTCGTGACACCGCCCGCTGACCGGGTCGCCGCACCGTCCGCCTCGGCGGACGGTGCGGTAGCGTCGGAGCGCGGTGGCGGCGACCAGGGCGGGAGGCGGACAGTGAGGTTGCGCGGACCTGCGCTGGATCGGCCGATCACCGGTGTGCTGGACCGGATCGCGCGCCGGACGGTCGGCAACCAGGTCCCGTCCCGCTCCGGTATCCAGCAGCGTCGCTTCGCGTTCGGCGCGATGCTGGCGATGCTGTGGCTGCTGTATCTGATCGGGCCGATCGTGTCGCAGTGGCATGACGGCCGTTATCCGCGCGCGGTGGCCGCGGCTGTCTGTTTGCTGTTGTTCTGGGTGCTCATGGCGTCCTGCTTCGGGCCCTTCCGGCAACCGGATTGGGATGAGCGGCAGCTCTTCGATCGCCCGGCCACCGATCGGCGAGCCACTGTCGCCTCGATGCTCCCGGTGTCCTGTGAATGGCCGCGCTGGGTGGTGGTCGGTGCGCTGGCGACGCTGTCGGTGGCACTGGTCGCGCTGCTCGGCCTCGCCGCCCTCGCCACCGCGATCTATGTGGCCGCGGCGGCGGTATTCACCCTTCCCCCGGCGAAATCCGGCGTCGTGGTAGCGGGCATAGCCGTCCTGCTGGTCGGGTCGACGCTGATGCCCGGCCTGCATTTCGGTAGCACCCCACTGTATTTCGCTTTCGTTCCGGTGATCATGTGGACCGGCCGCGAGATCGGCGCCCGTCGCCAGCAGTTGCGTGAACTGGTCCGGCGCCAGCAGGGGGAGCTGGCGATCGTCGAGGAGCGCAACCGGGTCGCGCGCGATGTGCACGACATCCTCGGTCATTCGCTGACCGTCATCACGGTCAAAACCGAACTGGCGCAGCGGCTGCTCGAATCCGACCCGGCCCGGGCCGGACAGGAGATGGCGGATGTGGAGCGGCTGGCGCGGGAAGCGCTGGCCGGGGTTCGCGATACCGTCGGTGGACTGCGTGAGGTGACTCTCCACGGTGAGATCGCGAACGCTCGAACGGCGCTGCGTGCCGCCGGAATCGATGCCGACCTGCCGGATCCGGCCGATCTGCCCGATCGGAAGGCGGAGATCTTCGGTTGGGTGTTGCGGGAGGCGGTGACCAATGTGGTGCGCCACAGCGGCGCCCGCCACTGCCGGGTCCGAGTCGAGGGGGCGCGCATCGAGATCCGCGACGACGGTGCCGGTTCGGCCGGTGCCGTCTTCGGTTCGGGGCTCACCGGTCTCGGCGAGCGGGTCCGGGCGGCCGGTGGCGTCCTCACGGTCGATTCGCCCCCGGACGGTGGAGTGCTCATCGCGGCCGAATTCCCCGAGTAGGCGGACCTCCCCGGTTCCCGGTCGCGCACGGTGCGCCTCCACCCGATCGGCCGCCTCTGCGGCGGTACCCGGCCGCGTCGACCGGTATCCCGATAGGGTCTGACGTGTGCGAGAGGTGAGATCCGACGGTGACCGGGGTGGCGCGCGATGATCCGGCTGCTGCTCGCCGATGATCAGGCCCTGGTCCGGGGTGCTCTCGCGGCGCTACTCGGTCTCGAAGCCGATCTGGAGGTGGTGGCCGAGGTCGGCCGTGGCGACGAGGTCGCGGACGCGGTGCGCCGCAGTGCTCCGGATGTCGCGCTGCTCGATGTGGAAATGCCCGGTATGGACGGTATTTCGGTGGCCGAGCGGTTGCGTGCCGAATTCCCCGCCCTGCGCATTCTCATGGTCACCACCTTCGGCCGGCCCGGATATCTGCGCCGCGCCATCGACGCCGGCGCGGACGGATTCGTCGTGAAGGACACGCCGGCGCGGGAACTGGCCGATGCGGTGCGCCGGGTGCACATGGGCTTGCGGGTGGTCGATCCGGCGCTGGCCACCGAAACCCTGACCGCCGGGACCTCGCCGTTGACGGAACGGGAGCGGGAGGTCCTCGCGGCCGCGGCCGACGGGGTGACGGCCGGGGTGATCGCCCGCCGGCTGCATCTGTCCGAGGGCACGGTGCGCAACCATCTGTCGGCGGCCATCGGCAAAACCGGCACCCGCACGCGCGCCGAGGCGGTTCGTGCCGCCGAACGTCTCGGCTGGTTGTGACCGGGCGTAGATTGCTCGGGTGCACCTCACTCAGATTCGCCTGGTAGTCCGCGATTTCGCCGGCTGTGTCACGTTCTATCGCGACATCATCGGACTCACACCGCAGTTCGACGATCCGCGCCCGCCCTATGTCGCGTTCAAACCGGAACTGGGTAGTGCGCTGGCCCTGCACGATCGGGCCGATCTGGCCGCGACGCTCGGCGCCGTCCTGCGCCCCGCGGCGTCCGGCGCCGATGCGGCGATGGTGTCGCTGCGTGTCGACGACCTCGCCGGATATATCGCCCTGCTGCGGGAACGTGGCGCCGAGATCCTGAGTGGCCCGGTCGAATACGACGGCCGCATCCGCTGTGCCTACCTGCGGGATCCGGAGGGCAACCTGATCGAGATCCAACAGTGGCTGGCTACCCGCGCCGGGGAGCCGGTTCCGCCGGCGCGCTGAGCCGCGCCGATCCGACGCGGCACCCGTGTCAGAAGCGTCCGCCGCGGCTGATCCGGCGCGATCCGCCGGAGCCGCCGAATGAGGCGGGGCCCCAGTTCGTTCCGCCCATCGGACGGTTCCGGTAACCACTGCCGGCGCCGCGCAGCAGGCTGTCGATGAGGATGCCGCCGAGGACCGCGCCCGCCTGCGAGGTCCCCGAAACCGGCTGCCGCGCCTGCCAATCGCGAACGTCGGCCTGTGCGGCGCTCAATGCCCTCGTGGCCAGCTCGGCCGCCTGCTGCGCGGCGTCGAGCGCGGACTGCGGATCGGTGGCCGAAAGAGTCTGCGCCCGGGCGAGATTGCGCTGTGCCTCGGCGAGGCGGGTGCGCGGCGTGGCGTCGATGCCGCCGCGGCGGGTATCGATGAAATCGCCCGCGGCGCGGACCTGCGCCTGTGCGGCGGTCATCGCCTGGTCGAGGCGGCGGCGGAGCTGATCGGCGGCGAATGTGCGTTCACCGGCCGCCGCGACCGCGCGATCGAGGGCGTTGTCCGCGGCCACCGCGCGCTGGAAGGTGCCCAGCGGGTCGGCCTCACCGGTGCCGCGAGCGGTATCCAACGCGGTGCGCGCGCCGACCACCGCCGCGGCCAATTCCGCACCACCGTGTTCGGTCAGGCCGCTGGCGGTCTCGAGGTCACGCTCCAGTTCCGCGACCGCGGCGGGCAATCCGGCACGGGCCTGGGTGATATCGGTCTCGGCGGTGTCGACGGCGTCGAGCAGGGCGCGGGCGGCGGTGACCGCGGCCTCGGCACCGCGAATCGCCGCGACCACGCCGCCTTGGCGGCCGACCGGTTGCGCGGCGGCCCGCCGGCCCTGCTCGATCGTCTGCTCGGCGAAACCGATGCGCTCCTGTGCCATCGTCACGTTGTCGCGCACCGGTGCGGTCACCGATTCCGGCTGTGCGGCCAGCAGTCGGCGCAGCGTGTCCTGGGCGCCGGGCACCCGTACGGTCAGATCGACGACATCGCGAGTGAGCGCGTCCAATCGTTGTGGCGCATCGATCAGCAGATCGCGCATCGCGTCGAATTCGCTGACCTTGGCGTCGAGTTCGGCGTCGGCGCGGCCACAGGTGGAAATCAGCTCGACCAGCAGATCGCGGCGTTCGTCCGGAGTTTCCGGAATGTCGTCGTCCAGCCGCTGCCGAATCGAAAAGGCGTGCGCCATGGCCTGTTTCGCGGCCTCCAGCGCGGCGGCGAACGGTGCGGTCGCGGTGGCGCCGAATTCGTCTGTGGCCAGGCGAAGTTCCTCGGCGCTGTCGCGGATCGCGTTGTCGGTGTCGACCAGCACCTGGGCGGAGCGGGCGTCGAGCAGGTCCGGGCGCATCCGGGTCAGAGCGGCGGCATCGGTGGGATCCACCGCACGCGCCGCCTCGGCCTCGGCCCGCCCCCGGGCCCGGCGCCGCAACCGCGAATATCCCAGGACGGTGCCGATCACGCCCAGCACGATCAGGGTGATCACGATCAGCGGCCAGATGCCGACGCCGCCGGAATCGCCCATGGCCGTGGACAATCCGTCCGCCGTGGCGATCGCGGCATCGGCCCACTGGGCATTACGCAACCGCGGCTCCACCTGATCGGTGAGCAGGGAGTTCAGCTCCGACTCGCTGACCGAGGGCGGCAGCGCGCCGGTGAAGGCGTAGGAGCGGTCGGCGGTCGCGATCGACAGCAGTACATCGCGATCGCCGAAGCCGGACGCCTGCGCCGTGCGCTCACCCCACGTCCGCGGGTCGAGGCCGCCGAAATCGCGGACGTAGACCACCCACAGCCGCTCGCGATGGGAGGTGTAGAGCGCGTCCAGCGACGCGCGGACGGTATCGCGCTGGGAGTCGTCGAGGACCTGCGCGGTATCGGTGATGTAGGTGTCGAGCCGGGTCGGTTCCTCGGCCACCGCCGGCCCGCAGCAGCCGAGCACGAGGCCGATCACGATCGACACCAGGGCCGCGAGCATCGCCGGCGGCTGTGGTCGGCTCGGACGCGGGAGCGGCGGCATGAGTCGAATGTATCCGCCGTCGCCGCGGATGTGGCGTTGATTCGGGCCGACTCGTGTCGGCTCCGGTGATTACCATCGTCACCGTGATCACGCTGGATATCCCCTATACGGGACATGTCGCGCCCGGCAGCAATCCGCAGCAGCGGGATGTGCCGGGCGCCCGGATCGTCAAGATGTCGGTCGGCGCCATGGACAACAACGTCTATCTGGTGCAGGACACCGCCACCGGTGACGCGATCCTGATCGATGCCGCCAACGAGTCCGAGCGTATTCTGGCGCTGCTGGATCAGGAGGTGCCGGGCCGGTTGCGGCTGCTCGTCACCACCCATCAGCACGCCGACCACTGGCAGGCACTCAGTGCCGTGGTGGCCGATACCGGTGTCACGACCGCCGCGCACGCTCTCGACGCGGCACCGCTGCCGGTGCCGCCGGACCGGTTGCTCGCCGAGGGGGACACCGTACGGATCGGCGATCTCTCCTTCGAGGTCGTCCATCTGCGCGGGCACACCCCGGGGTCGGTGGCGCTGGCACTGACCGACGGCGACGGACACACTCACCTGTTCACCGGTGACTGCCTGTTTCCCGGTGGTGTGGGACGCACCACCTCACCGGAGGATTTCGATTCCCTCTACGGCGATGTCACCACCAAGGTGTTCGACCGATTCGGCGACGAGACCGCGGTTTATCCCGGTCACGGCGACGACACCACCCTGGGCGCCGAGAGACCCCAGCTGGCGCAGTGGCGGCAACGCGGTTGGTGAGACCCGGCCGGGCCGCACGCGGCGGTAATCGGGACGTGACCGAGCGCTGGCACACTCGGGTCATGCCTTCGGCCCCGACCCAGCCAGCGCCCACCCGTCCGCCCGCGGCGCCGCGCCGCCCGCGCGGGTCGGCCGTCGCGCGCTGGGCGCGACGAGTCATCGCCGGGACCCTGGTCATCGGCGCGGTCCTCGTCGGGGGAACCGCGTTCAGGGTGTGGCAGGTGGCCCGGATCACCGACTACTCCCCTGCCGACGCCATCGTGGTGCTGGGCGCCGCGCAATACGACGGCACTCCCTCCTCGGTCTTCGAGGCCCGGCTCGGACAGGCCTACCACCTGTACACCAAAGGTGTTGCCCCGCTGGTCATCACGGTCGGCGGCAAACAGGTGGGGGACAACTACACCGAGGCCGCCTCCGGCAGGAACTATCTGATCGACCGCGGCGTCCCCGCCGATCACGTCCTCGCGGTGGAGACCGGTTCGGACACCCTGCAGAGCATCGAGGCGGTCGCCGCCGCGATGCACTCCCGCGATCTGAATTCCGCGGTACTGGTCAGCGACCCGTGGCATTCGCTGCGGACCCGGACCATGGCCCGGGACGCGGGGCTGGACGCGTGGACCGCGCCGACCCGCACCGGTCCGGCCGTCTACACCCGAGAGTCCCAGTTCCACGGCATCGCCCGCGAGACCGGCGCGTTGCTGTGGTACCAGCTCACCCATTTCTCCGCCGACTTCAAGTACACCGCGGAGCAGTGAGAATCAGGCGGTACCCCTCATGAGTCCCGACAGCGTACCCGAATGCCCCTATGTCGACGCCGATCACGAGCGCATGGTGCCCGAGACCGCGGCGACGGCGGGACTGCGGTGGTCGCCGAGCCCGGCGCGGCGCACTGATTTCGCCCGTGACCGGGCCCGGGTGCTGCATTCGGCCGCGTTGCGGCGCCTGGCCGACAAAACCCAGGTGATGGGTCCGCGCGAGGGCGACACCCCGCGCACCCGCCTCACCCATTCGCTCGAGGTCGCCCAGATCGGCCGCAGTATCGCCGAGGGGCTGGGCTGCGACGCGGACCTGGTGGATCTGGCCGGGCTGGCCCACGATATCGGTCACCCGCCCTACGGCCACAACGGCGAACGCGCCCTCGACGAATTCGCCGACGCCTACGGCGGATTCGAGGGCAACGCCCAGAACCTGCGCATCCTGACCCGGCTGGAGCCGAAGGTCTTCGACGCGACGGGGGAGAGCCTCGGCCTCAACCTGACCCGCGCGGCTTTGGACGCGACCGTCAAATATCCGTGGGGCAGAACGGCTTCCGGCGCCAAATTCGGCGCCTACGAGGCCGACGCGGACCGGCTGAACTGGGTGCGCAAGGGCGCTCCGGAACGCCGGCAGAGCCTGGAATCCCAGGTCATGGACTGGGCCGACGATGTGGCCTATTCCGTGCACGATGTGGAGGACGGGGTGATCGTGGGGCGGATCGATCTGCGGGCCCTCGCCGATCCGGCCGAGCAGGCGGCCCTGGCCGAATTGGGGCAGCGCCAGCATGCCGACCTGACCGCCGACGATCTGATCGCGGCCGGTGCGCGGCTGTCGCAGCTGCAGGTGATCGCCGACGCCGCGGCCTACGACGGCACCCTGCGTGCCTCGGTCGCGCTCAAACGGCTCACCAGCGATCTGGTCGGCCGCTTCGCCACCGCCGCGGTCGAGGCCACCCGGGCCGCCTGGTCCGGACGGTCGCTGTGCCGCTACGCCGCCGATCTGGAGGTTCCGGCCGTGGTCGCCGCGGAGGTGGCGCTGCTGAAGACGGTGGCGCTGCGATATGTGATGTCCGATCCCGAACATCATCAGCGGCAGGCCGAACAGCGTGAGCGCGTCCATGTGGTCGCCGATCGGCTGCTCGCCCGGGCGCCGCACGGCCTGGACCCGATTCTGCTGCCGTGGTGGGAGGCGGCCGCCGACGACGCCGAGCGCGTGCGGGTGATCGTGGACCAGATCGCGTCCTATACCGAGAGCCGGCTCGAGCGCATCGCCGCCCGCTGAGGCCGGTCGTCGGGGTGGGCCGATCGGTGCGCGGCTAGACTCGGATGCCGTGGCAGGTCGACTTCCGGATCGCGATATCGCGGCAATACGTGAACGCGTACGCATCGAGGATGTCGTCGGTGAATATGTATCGCTCAAACGTGCCGGGGCCGATTCGCTGAAGGGGCTGTGCCCGTTCCACGACGAGAAGTCGCCGTCGTTCCACGTGCGGCCCAATCACAGCCATTTCCACTGCTTCGGCTGCGGTGAGAGCGGTGACGTCTTCGCCTTCCTGCAGAAGATCGAACATGTCGGCTTCGTCGAGGCGGTCGAGCAGCTGGCCGACCGGATCGGCTACAAGATCAACTACGAGGGTGGCGGCACCTCGGTGCAGCGCGACCGCGGGACCCGCGCCCGGCTGGTCGCCGCCAATGCCGCCGCGCACGAGTTCTACCAGGCGCAGCTGCGCGATCCGGCCGCCGAGACCGCGCGCAAGTACCTCACCGACCGCAATTTCGACGGCAACGCCGCCAAGCAGTTCGGCTGCGGCTACGCCCCGGCGGGCTGGGACACCCTGACGAAATACCTGATGCGCAAGGGTTTCGACATCAAGGAACTGGAGGCGGCGGGGCTGTCCAAGCCCGGCCGGCACGGTCCGATGGATCGCTTCCACCGCCGGCTGCTGTGGCCGATCCGGAATCTGAGCGGTGATGTCATCGGCTTCGGGGCGCGCCGGCTGTTCGACGACGATCAGATGACGGCGAAATACATCAACACACCGGAAACGGTGCTGTACAAGAAGTCTCAGGTGCTGTTCGGGCTCGATCTCGCCAAGCGCGAGATCGCCAAGAGCCACCAGGCGGTGGTCGTGGAGGGCTACACCGATGTGATGGCGATGCATCTGTCGGGTGTCACGACCGCCGTCGCCGCCTGTGGCACCGCCTTCGGCGACGAACATCTGTCGATGCTGCGCCGGCTGCTGATGGACGACAATTTCTGGCGCGGTGAGATCATCTACACCTTCGACGGTGACGCCGCGGGCCAGGCCGCGGCGTTGAAGGCGTTCTCCGGCGATCAGAAACTGGCTGGTCAGACCTATATCGCCGTCGCACCCGACGGGCAGGATCCGTGCGAATTGCGGCAGCGTTCCGGCGACGGAGCGGTCCGCGACCTGGTCGCGCGCCGAGTCCCGCTGTACGAGTTCGTCATTCGCGGTCTCCTCGCCGACCACAACCTCGACACCCCCGAGGGCCAGGTGGAGGCGCTGCGGCGCGCGGTCCCGGTGGTGGCGCAGATCAAGGACAACGCGCTGCGCAAGGCGTATGCGACGAAGCTGGCCGGGTGGGTCGGCTGGGACGATATCCAGCTCGTGGTGCGCCGGGTCGGTGACCAGGCCCGCCGCGGCAAGGGCGGACAGGGCGTTCCGGCGCGCGAGGCCGCCGAGACCAAGATGTCCGAGTCGGCCGCGTCCCGCCCCAATCCGGGTGATCCGGTGCTGCTGCCGCAACGTCAGGTGCTGGCCGCCGCCCTGCAGTATCCGGCGACGGCAGGCCCGCTGTTCGACAGCCTCGAATCGGAAGCCTTCACACATCCCGCGTACGCGGCCGTGCGTGGCGCGCTGGCCGCCGCCGGTGGAACCGCGGCGGGATTGGGTGGCGCCGAATGGGTTTCGCGGGTCGCCGACAACACGGACGATCTGATGCTGCGCGCCCTGGTCTCGGAACTGGCCGCCGAACCGCTGCCGGTGAAGTCGATGGACGGCATTCCCCGGTTCATCTCCGGTGTCCTGGCCCGGGTCCAGGAGGCGTGGGTCGGGCGCCAGGTCGCGGAGTTGAAGTCCAAACTGCAGCGGGTGTCCTCGACCGAACAGCCCGACGCCTATATGGCACTGTTCGGCGATCTGGTCGCCCTCGAGCAATACCGCAAGAGCCTGCTGACTCAGGCCATGGGCAACTCGGATGATTTCTCCCCCGTCCAGTAGTTCCACCTGGAATGAGATCGACGTCTTTCGAACGAGCGGGTACCCGACTCACGGCCGAGATCCGGGACGGTGACGGTCCGCCGCTGGTGATCGTGCCCGGAGTGATGTCCGATGCCGCGACCTGGCGGCCGGTGGCCGACTCGATCGCCCTGAGCGCCCCGGTGGTGACGATCAATCGGCGCGGCCGCGCACCGAGCGGACCGCTGGGCGATGACTACACCGTCCGCACCGAGATCGATGATCTCCATCACGTCCTCGACGCGCTCGGCCCCGGCACGGCGCTGTTCGGCTGGAGCTACGGGGGACTGATCGCCCTGGAGGCGGCGTGCGAGCGGACCGATCTGAGCTCCCTGACGCTCTACGAACCGGTGTCGGCGCCGTTCGCCCCCGAGGCGATTCCGGCGTTGCGGGCCGCGGTCGACCGGGGTGATCTGGATGCCGCGGTGCGACTGGTGAACACCGACGTGTCGGGTTTCTCCGTGGAATATGTTGCGGCGCTTCGCCGGTCGCCCGTGTGGGACGTGCTGCGCCCGCTGGCGGCGTCGCTGGCGCGCGAACTGGCCGCGATCAACGAGTATCGAGTGACATCGCGCCGATATCGAGAATTGGACCTACCGGTGACCCTGTTGCTCGGCGAGCTGAACCGGGGTGGCGCACCGTACGGCACGGCCTTCGATCGGATCGCCGCGGCGCTGCCGCGGGCGCGGGTGGAACTGCTGCGCGATCAGGGCCACCTCGCCCATGCCCAAGCGCCCGAACAGCTGGGGAGGCGTATCACGGAGGTGGTATCCGCCACCCGGTGAGCGGAGGTCCGGGATTCGCCTCACCGGGCCGAGTGCCCGGCCCGGTGACGCTGCCGAGGATCAGCGGCGAAGCTGGTCCTGTGGCACCAGGACCGTAGTGCGTTCGTCGAGCGGTTCCATGGGTTCGAGCTTGGGCTGGGTATTGAGGCGGTCCGACAGTCTCTGGCGGCTGGCCTGCACCAGCTTGCGGGTGACCGGGCTCGCGGCGACAGCGCGGGTGGTCTTGCTGATCTGCTCGTAGCGCGCCCGCCCCGCTTTGGCCCCCAGCACATAACCGGCTGCGACGCCGATGATCAACCGCAGCATTCTTTCGGGCTCCTCCCAGTAGCTGTCCGCGTCGTACATCCTGCCCGACGCCGACTCGAGCTGTCGATCCGGCACCACCTTTCCAGACCCCACCGACAAATTCCGGTCCTTTCCGGGCCGGCTCCCGAATTCCACAGCCGCGCATCCGTTTCGGTCATCGTCCGACGTTCGGGATCCGTGTGCGGCCGTCCGCGCGGCCGTCTTCCCCGGGCCACCGCCACCCATCGCATTCGTGCAGGTCCGGGCCCGATTTGGGGACCGGACCGGACATACGCTAAAGTTTCCTCTCGGTCGGCCCGCAAGGGTTCGGCCGAGAGTGATCCCCTATAGCTCAATTGGCAGAGCAGCCGACTGTTAATCGGCAGGTTTCTGGTTCGAGTCCAGATGGGGGAGCAATAGTAAGCCCTCTACCAGCGCAGGCCGGTAGGGGGCTTATTTCGTGTTCCGGTGTCGCGGGTGGATGCGGTCGGATCTGCCGGGGGCCGGGGCCTCGTGAGGGGGCGTGTCAGGCCTGCCGCGAGCCGAGTGGGGGTCTGCGAGTCCGCCCTGCTCGGTGTGAGACGGTGCACTCATCCGGCTCGGGGGAGCGTCGTCGCGCGGGCCCTCGGCCGGGCCGACCGATGATCGAGTGACCGCGCGACGCGTGGTCGACGACCGTCGCGACCGCGGGGCGCACGCGACCGCGCCGGACCGCGGGGCGACCGCCGATCCTCAACCGGGACTTGCAGGTTCAACCACATCACCGGTCGCCGCCGCTGTCGGCGCCGCCGGGCGGGCGCATCGGCCGGACTATTTTCACGTAAATTGTTGCTGGATAATCGGATACGAGGGTGGTCCCGATCCGGACATCGCGGCGGCGCGGTCGGCTCGATTCCGTTGTGGCCGAACGCATTGCCGCGAGCCACCGGCCGGCGAATCGTTCGAGAACCCCCGGAAGACAATTGTCACGGCGTAAAGGTCGAGGTAGCGGGGGTTTGGCGGGAGGTGGCAACGGGTATCCGGGGCGAGTGCGCGCCCGTGACGTCGAGGTAGGCAACACCTATACGGTGCTGGTGCCTTTCCGGCTACCGGCCGGCCGCTACCCCGATCGCGACCGGCTGGGCAGTTCGATGTGGATCGCGAGCTTCCTCACCGGCGCCCGTTTCCGGCTCACCGTCACCTCGGTGGATGTCTCCGCCGTACCCGCGAGCGTCGAAGGTGTGCGGATCGTCGAACGTTCGCGCACCGAGGTGGCGCTCACCGGTGAGCAGATCGCCGCGCTCGGACTGCCGGCGGACAACGGGTATCGCGTGGTCGGCACGGTGATCGACGCCGACGGCCGGCTCATCCATCTCCCCGATGTGGAGCCCATGCGGGTACCCGCGCGCTGGCTGCGCCACCTCGACGATCCGCTGCTGGAGGCGCGCGCGGATCGCGACGCGGACCATTTCCCGTTCATGTGATCGACGAAATACCCTGCGGTGATACAAGATTCGACACCGGCGCCGGGGTTGCCCAGCGGCCCCCGCCCGGTGGGTGACCGGTCGGGAGCGCGGGGCGGTCCGGATTACATCACCGGCAGCGGCGGGGACGGCGGGAAGACCACCGGCATGGAGGTGAGGGCGCGGTGGAACGGGCCGGGGCGCCACACGAGCTGGTTCGGCGCCGCCGCCAGCTGGAGTTCCGGCAGGGCGTCGAAGAGCTGGTCGATGGCGTTCTGAACAGTCAGATAGGCCACCGATTTCGCGGGGCAGGCGTGCGGGCCGGTGCTCCACGCCAGATGTGAGCGGTTGCCGATACTGCTCGCACCGCCCTCACCGCGGATCCGGGGATCGTTGTTGCAGGCCGCGAGGCTGATGAGAACCGGCTGATCGGCCGGCAACCACACGTTGTCGATCATGATCGGCTGGCGCGGATACGTGGTGCAGAAGTTCGCCATCGGCGGGTCGTCGAACAGGATCTCGTCCAGCGCGTCGGTGGTCGAGAGATTACGTCCGTAGATGTCGCCGAACCGGAACCGCTCATCGGTGAAGATCAGCAGCAGCGCATTGGTGATGAGATTGCGCTGTGCCTCGAAACCGGCCCCGTAGAAGCTCATCAGCTGGGCGAACACCTCGATATCGTTGAGGCCGTTCGGATGATGAGCCAGATGTGAGGTCACATCGTCGCCCGGCTGTTCGCGTTTGAGCGCGATCAGCTCCATGAGAGCTTCCTTGAGCATCTCCATGCCCTGGGCGCCCTTGACGGTGTCGAAGCGGGCCGCCATGCCGGTGGCGACCCGGGTGCCGATGGCGGTGGGGCAGCCCACCATCTGATTGAGCACCTGGAGCACCAGCGGGAACGAGTACTGCATCACCAGATCGGCGGAGCCGTGCTCGCTGAACGCGTTGATCAGCGGGATGGCGATCTTCTCGACGGTCGCGGGGATGCTGTGCAGGTCGATGGCGTCGATCGCGACCACGGACGGATCGCGGTAGCGAGCGTGGGTGGCGCCGGTGTTGTAGCGCGCGGCCGGGTACCACTCCATCATGGGGCGCACCGGCGAATCCTCGGGGATGGACTTCTGCCAGGTGCGCGGATCGGACGGGAAGTGGTCGGGGTCGTTGAGGATGCGGACCGCGACGGCGTAATCGATGACCAGGGTGGCGGGCACGCCCGGTGCCAGTTCGACCGGGACCAGGGCGGGGTGCTGCTCGCGCATCTCGCGGTACGCGCGATGGGGATCGGCGACGAAGTCGGGCGTATGCAGCGAAAACCGGTCGGTGACGACATCGAACGGGGAGGCGTGCTGGACGGGGCATATCCCGGTCGCCGTGGTGTAGGGCCCGGGGGCCGGTGAGGGTGGTGTGGTCAAAAGAGGTGACTCCAGACGATGGAACAGGAATTCGACGAGAGCTCGGGCGAGCGCGGCAGGATGCAGCGATCGGATGCAAGCAACATAGCAGCGACGTCGCGGCCGGTGCTTGCGAACGTGGGAGTAGTACGCCTCGCCACGGGGGGGCGCCCGCCGCCGCGAGGCTCTCACCACGGGGTTCGGTCGTGCACGCGGATATGATTGCGTATCAGTCGATTCCGTCCGGATTATCCGAGGATCGCCGGTTCGTCACGGTCCGACCGGTTGGTTCATCGTCTGCTCGTGCGTGGGCGGCGGCCTTGGAGCGTCGATATCGAAGCATGTAAAACATTGCCGTGCAACATATTGCGGCCTAGACGGGTTGTCCGGGCGGACGGGCCGAATGTTCCTCGTCGGCCGCGGGTTCCGCGGCGGCCGCCGAATCCGTCGTGGAAGCGGTCTCGGCGGGGCCGCGGGACATGCCGAGCAACCGGAGCATCGGCGCGGTCGAGGCGGTGGTCACCAGCGCCATCACCACCAGGAGCGAGTACAGCTGGGTGCCGATGAGCCCGGTGGTCAGGCCGACGTTCAGAATCACCAGCTCGGTCAGGCCCCGGGTATTCAGCAGCGCCGCGACGGCGGCGGCCGGCCGGGAGTCCATCCCGGTCATGCGTCCGGCGGCGTAGACGCTGCAGACCTTGCCCACCACCGCCACGACGATGATGGCCACCAGTTCGCCGATCGCGGTCGAGTCCACCGAACCGAGGTCCACGGCCAGGCCCGCGACCACGAAGAAACCCGGCAGCAGCACGGCGCTGAGCACCCGGACACCGGATTCGACCACCTGCCGGCGCTCACGGGGAAAGATGACACCGAAGGCGAACGCGCCGAAGATCAGATGCAGTCCTATCCATTCGGTGACCGCGGCCAGGCCCAGCGCACCGCCCACACCGACCACGATCATGGTCTGCTGGGTGCCGATCGCCGAGATCCGTCCCAGGACCGGACGCAGGAACCACCACAGGAAAACCACCAGCGGGATCAGCAGCGCCAACCGCCACTGGCTGCCACCACCCGGGTGGGCGAGCGCCAGCACCACCGCGAGCACCGTCCACGCCATGATGTCCACCAGCGCCGCACAGGCCAGGCTGAGCTGTCCGATCTCCGTGCGAACCAGGTTGCGGTCGTGCAGAATCCGGGCCAGCACCGGGAAGGCCGTGACCGCCAGCGCACAGCCGACGAACAGGGCGAAATGCACCCGGTTGCCGGTCTCGTGGCGTAACAGCACGGTGACCGCGACACCGCTGCCCAGGAGGAACGGAACCGCGTACGCCGCGAGGGAGACCGCGGGTATGGCGCGGCGGTTGCCGGCGAAGATTCCCCGATCGAGTTCCAGTCCGGCGACGAACATGAAGACGGCCACACCGATATTGGCCAGCAGATTCAGGTACGGGCGCCCGTCCTGCGGAAAGAGTGTGGAGGACAGGTGCGGCCCGATGACGGTGGGCCCGGCCAGGATTCCGGCCGCGATCTCACCGATCACCGGAGGCTGACCGAATTTCTCCGACAGCCAGCCGAGCACGTGCGCGGCGGCCATGATGAGGACCAGATCGAGCAGGATCATGACGGTCGGAACGTGCACTGTTGTCTCCTCGGATATCGATGCGCCGTACGAGATCGCTCAGTCGATCCGTATTTCGGATGCGACGGAGAGGACACAGCGCAGTGCCCGTTCCGTGTCGGGTCCCGGAAGGGTCAGGCCGGCAGCGGACATGCCGGCTGTCCCGCAGGTGCGGAAGAAGGTGCGGATCTCGGCCGGGCACCCGGCCGAGGCGGTCGGGGCGCACAGCCAGCCGACCGGCACGCCGGAGGCCGCCGCGGCGGCCTGCCATGCCGTGAGCCGTTCGGCGCCGGTTCCGGGCGGTGGGATCAGTGTCAGCCGGCCCGGCTGCCGATGGGGATTCGTTCGGCGGCACAGTAATTCGAGGGCCGAGGGTGTGAGCGCCGGGTCGAGACGAACGGCGAGGGGATCGCCGGTCCACACCGCCCGGGCCGGGCCGGGGGCCGGATCGTGACCGCTGTCGGTGAACCACAGCCGGGGATGCGGACGGTTCCGCGCTCCCGGCGCCCGGGCGCTGTCTCGATGCCGACGGGTGTCGGCGGCCGGCGGCGGCAGCTCGCGGGCCGGATAGAGCTGTGGGACGGAGCTGAACAGCTCATGACCCGACGGTGGCGGCGTCCCGGCGGCCGGCAGCAAGCCGGCGACCTCACCGAGCATGGTCGCGATCCGGCCGCCGGGGAACCGCGGGGCCGCGCGTCGCAGCAGTTCCGCACTCTGCTCCAGCGGCGGGGCCGAGTCCGGCGTGTCCGGACCGAGCACGATCACCGGTATGTCCACGAGATGCGTCAGGACGGCCGCGGCCGCGTACAACAGTGCGGCGCCTCGGGATTCGTCGGGTGCGGCGACCGCGGCGCGCTGGTCCAGATGGAGCGCGAACACCCGGCCGCGGGCCGCTTGTGCGAGTTCGGAGGTCAGTGTGGTGGACCGGTCGGCGGCGGGTCGCGGGAGCCGCCGGGCACATCGAGCGGCAGTGCGTGGGGGCGGTACCGGCTCGGTGCGGCCTGCCGGCTTCGGCTCTGCGGTCTCCCTCGGGGAGGGCGCCGGTGCGCTGTGTTCGGGCGGAACGACGGCCGGGTTGAACGCCTCGCGGATGTAGCACACGGGGCGGTCGCCGATGGTCATGATGTACGCCTTGGTGGCACACTGCCGCCCGTCGGGCCAGGTCGCCGGTCCGGCCCAGACGAGATGGCGGCGCGCGGTCCGGCCCCGGTTGATCAGGCCGTGACCGATCGGTGTGCGCACATCGTCGAGACCGTTGGCCGAGGCCGGCTGGGCCACGGCCACCACGTAATTGACCGACGCGGTGATCAGATCCGAGGTCACCAGACATGAGCGCCGGATCAGCGCGCGGTCGTCGTCGTGCAGCCGAAGGTCATCGGCCACGGTCGCGGGCAGCACCCGCGCCGGGACCTCGTCCTGACGCAGTACTCGCACCGCCAGGCTCGTGCCGAGGATGCGCTCGAGCGCGAGCGTCGTGAAACCCTCGTCCGCCAGCAGGTTCCGGGTCAGCGGGTGGTGGAATCGCTGGACCTGTTCGTCCGTGGGGGTTCGGAACCCCGGGCCGCCGGGCGAGGGTTCGCCCAGCGGCCCGGGAGTGGAGCCGATCGCCGTCACGACCGACTCCGTCCGTCGGTTCGCATCGGGAAATCCAGCCGACGCCGCGGCTAATGGGTGGCCGCGTCGGCGCTCCGCGGCGGGAGTACCGGCCGTACGACTGCCTCCCGCTCGGCCTCGGACCGGGGTCGCGAGGTCAGGCCGAGTACCGGTTCGGTGGTGATCCGGATCTCACCCATCGTGGTGTCCGACAGCGGGTCGCGCCAGTGGTCCCAGACCGGTGACATATCCAGCCCGCCCATGTATTTGATGTTGACCCCGTCGGTGTCGGGAGCTGTGTGCAGGCGCTCGGCCTCGGCCACGATCACCTCGGTGCCGGTCCGGTCCTGCTCGCCGGTGGTCTCGCCGACATCGGTGAGACCGGCCATGATGCGGGTGAACGACTGCTCCGGTGAGTCGCCGTCGTGCACGTCGGTGAGCTTGTGGGCGTGCGCGAAGTACTCCTCGGACCCGATGTAGTGCTCGTACATGCGGGAGACCAGCGACAGGAATCGGGTGTAGCCGCGCCGATAGGTGTACTCGTAGTAGGCCAGGGCGTCGGTTTCGCTCATCTCACCGCGCAGTGTGGTCGCGATGGCCGCCGCCGAGACCAGGCCGGAGTAGGTCGCCAGGTGCACGCCGGTCGACAGCAGCGGGTCGAGGAAGCATGCCGCATCGCCGACGAGGACGTAGCCGGGTCCGCAGAAGCGGTCGGCGACATAGGAATAGTCCTGCTCGGCGCGCACGTCGGCGATCTGTTCGGCGCCCTCGAGCATTTCGCACATGGGCTTGCTCTCGCGGATCGTCTGCAGATAGTAGGACTGCCGGGAGTCGTGACCACGTAATTTCTCGGCGGCGAGGCGGGCGGAGACCACGTAGCCGACACTCGTGCGGCCGTCGGCCAGCGGGATGTTCCAGAACCAGCCACCCTCTTCGGTGGAGACCACGTTGATCGCGCCCTCGGGGCTGTCGGGGTGTAGATGCGCGCCCTTCCAATACGACCAGACCGCGACGTTGCGGAAGGCCGGATGTTGGCGGCGCATCGCGAAATGCTTGGCCAGCAGACCATCTCGGCCGGTGGCGTCGACCAGGAAGTCGAATTCGAGGGTCTGCACGGTGTCGTCGCCGGCGCGGACCCATTCGGCCGCGACCGGTCGTTCGCCCTCGAACAGGATGGTGCGGACCGTGGCCTGTTCGATCACCTCGGCGCCCTGCTCGGAGGCGTTGCGCAGCAGTAGATCGTCGAATGTGGCCCGGTCGACCTGCCAGGACCAGGCTTCGGCGTCGACCAGCTTGGACCAGTCGAGCAGCCAGGTGTCGGTCTGCCACTGGAAGTACCCGCCGCGCTTGATCTGGAAGCCGTGCGCGGCGACCTTGTCGTAGGCGCCCGAGACCTTCAGTGTCGACAGGCACGATGCCAGCAGCGACTCTCCGATGTGGTAGCGCGGGAACGTATCCCGCTCCAGGAGGGTCACCTGCACTCCCGACCGTGCCAGCAGCGCGGCGGCCGTCGATCCCGCGGGACCGCCGCCGACGACTAGTACACGCGGAATTTCCTTGTTCCCCATAGCAACTCCCTGGAACTGCGTACGAAACGGATCGTGCACCGCGACGGCGATCGAATCGAACCCGGGTCGCCAATACTCGACACCAGCGACCTCACCTCCGTTGCCGTCTGTTAACCAGTTTGCGGCGCACGGGATGTCAGTCTAACAGCGGAGAGCGAATCATCAAATGAAACAGCAATTTACGATGAAATTTCACTTTTCAGTAAGATAGCTGAAAGATAGCTGATGAGGGTAAGGGGATATCCGTCGTGCTTGGTGGCGAATGCGGATCCACGACGCGAGCATCGCCAGGCGATGCGGGAGTGCTGATGCGGCGAAAGAGGCGGCGGTGGCGACTGAGTGGGCTGCGATCACGACTGTTCCGGTCCGGCATCACCCCACTTTTCGACCCATCCAGCCTACGACGAATGTCCGGTTCCTGCGCGCCATAGACCGGAATCCGGACAGCGCGCGGGGTGTATCTCCTGGTCGAGGACTCGAGGAGAAACCTTGGGGCGGAGGTGGATTGCGATCTCGTCACCGTGAACCACAGGTGGCGGAGTGGGTGCGCCGTGATTCGTCAGGGCCCCTGACGAATCACGGCGCACCCCGGTGGGCCGAATCAGAGGGTCGTCTGTGTCGCGGTCAGCGCGGCGGTCGTGGCGGCGGCCTGTCCGGCGTCGGCAACATCGCAGCGGCCGAGACCGCATGCGGTCGCGACCCCGTAGGCGGTGCGTCCGGCAGCGCGCTCGAACAGGGTCAGGGCTCGCGCGCTGTCCTCGGCCGAGTCCGGTGACACCACACCCGCGATGATGCGCCACTGGGGATCCAGTCCGCTCAGGGGAGCGTAGAAGGCCGGATCCAGGGGTGCGGGCTCGGCGCCGAACGCGCACGGAATGTGAACCGGCGGAAGGGGAGTGTCCTGTGCGCGCAGTCGCCGTCCGGTGTGCCGGAGCAAGGTCGCCGCGGGCGCCAGCGAGCGTGGACTGAGCAGGGCCTTGTGCTGGTAGTCGCCGTAGCACAGATGTACGACGGCCGTGGCGCCGATGCGGTGGATGCCGGTGAGCAGGCCGGCCAGCTGCCGGGCTATCAGCGGCGCGGCGGCCCATCGGGACCGCAGCTGATCGGCCTTGACCATGCCCAGCAGTGCGAACGGGGACTCCACCTGCCAGACCACCCGGTCGCCGTAGCGGCGGTGTACCTCGCCGATCTCCTGCAGCGCGGCGTCGGTGAAGACCGGAAGCTGCCGCAACGCGGCGATCAGGAGATTCGAGCGACGCAGCGCCGGCCCCAGCGGAAAACCGCCGGAGACCGCCGCGCCCGCGAAGACGAACATGGCCAGATCCAGCGGATTGGGTTGACTCAGCTGCAGTTTCGTATCCGCCAGCTCCGGTCTCTCCGAACGCAGGGTGTCGAAGGCCGCGACGACTTGATCGATGCGGTCCAGCCGATCCATCGACACGTGGCGCGGTTCCAGTGTCGCGCCGGAGCGCAGCCCGTAGCTCGGGAAGTCGCTGTAATCGGTGTACTCACCGCCGCTGACGATCTCGAAGACGTCGGAGTGCTGACCGCGGGTGCGGAGATAGTCGAGAATCCAGTCCGGATCCAGGTCGCACGGCAGCCCCGTCACCGGGTGTCCGGCGCTCGCGTCGGCGAACCACTGCAACACCGCAGAATCCCCGGTCATCACGTCTGCGGGGACACTCCCGACAAAATGGGCATATCTGGTCATCGCCACTCCTCGTCGTTCCACTTTCTCCTACACATTCTCAGCCGAATCGCTTGCCGGTGAGTCGATTCCGTGAACAGTGAGGTGGATGTGCCCGGCCCGCGGGGCGGGGAGCAGCGGAAACGGCGCCGATGTTTCCGGCGGTGGGAATGATGATCCACGCGGCGTGTTGCCGGCTTCGCCTGCGCGCTCCCGGGTGGCTCGGCTACTATCGGGCACCGGAGTCAAAATAAGCTTTCGCTCAATACTTTCGGCACACGACAAGGGGGAGTGCGCTCACCGTACTCGACCTTCGAGTTCCTCGTGGGCCTGCACCGTCGGCCGGGTTCCGTGTTCGGGTGGGCCGCCGCAGGGGTTACGCCGCGTGCCCGTTCCCGGGTGTCTCGATACCGGCGTGTGATTGCGGGGCCGCCGAATTCATCGACTCCGACCGCGGGAATCTCGTTGCGCTCTTCACATACCTCAACTTATGGAGTTCTTGTTGTGACAACGCCGCATTCGCTGCAACCGACTTCGGACAGGCAACTCACCTCGATCTACACCGATGCCTTCGCGGCCGATTCGCACAGCGCATACCGTGAGATGCGGCGACGGCATCCGTGCTTCGGAGATGTGGAACTGGCGCCCGGGGTGCCGGCGACACTGGTCATCGGATACGAGACGGCGGTACAGATCCTCAACGATCCGGAACACTTTCCCGCTGATCCACGCCGCTGGCAGGGCAAGATACCCCCGGGCAGCCCGATCCTGTCCGTGCTGGGATGGCGGCCGAACGCGCTGCGCAGCGAGGGCGCCGAGCACGCGCGCTACCGCACCGCCATCAGCGATGCCATCGGCGCGATCGACCTGCACGCGATGCACGCGGTGGTCGAGGATATCGCGATCGCGCTGATCAACGACTTCTGCACGACCGGTCAGGGCGAGCTGATCGCGCAGTACATCTACCCGCTGGTCTGCGCCGCGATCAACACCATGCTGGGCATCGAGAACGATATCGGCGAACAGGTCGCCGCCGGGATGGCCGCGACCTTCGGCGCCGGCGGGGATCCGGAAGTCGGCAACAAGATGCTGGTCACCGCCCTGCAGGACCATCTGTGCCGCACGCGCGCCCAGCCGGGCGACGACGTCACCTCACGGCTGATCGCGCACGCCGCGGGCCTGACCGACGACGAACTGGTCGAGCAGATCGCGACCCTCTACGGCGCCGCGGTCGAGCCCCAGGTTCACCTCATCGCCAACGCCCTGCTGCTGATGGTGACCGACGAACGCTTCTCCGGAAGTCTGCACGACGGCAGCCTGTCCACCCGGGACGCGCTGGACGGGGTGCTGTTCAACAATCCGCCACTGGCCAACTACTGCGCCCGATACCCGAGACAGCCGGTGCTGATCGAAGGGGTGTGGCTGCCCGCCGACGAACCGGTGCTGGTGAGCATGGCCGCCGCCAACGACGATCCGAAGGTCCGCGGCGGTGATCGCAGCGGCAATCGATCACATCTGGCATTCGGCGCCGGCCGGCATCGGTGCCCGGCGCAGTCGGCCGCGTACCGGATCGCGCAGGACGCCGTCGATCAACTCCTCGATGCCATTCCGGATGCGGAGCTGGAGGTGCCGGTGAGCGAATTGCGTTGGCGGCCGGGTCCGTTCCATCGGTCGCTGGTCGGCCTTCCGGTGGTGTTCCCGCCGTCACCGCCGCTGAATCTGGTGCGTCGTTAGACCCCGCGGTCACGCTGGGTACACATGGATCTCGGTGGCCTTGACCGCAGCCCACAGTCGCATGCCGGGCTCGATGCGCAGGTCGGCGACGGCGGCCGAGGTGATGTCGGCGAGGACCGGCGGTGCGCCGTCGAGCCGGACCCGGGTGAGGTTGGCGTGTTGTTCCAGTCCGGCGACGGTCACCGGCCAGGTGTTGCGGGGGCTTCCGGAGGGCTGTTCTCGATAGACGCTCACCGCGGTGGGCGGGAAGGCGAGAAATACCCGCCCCGTCCCCGGTTCGGTGACGGTCAGGTGGCCGCGGTTGCCGAGATCCACGCCGGTGCCGTCGGCAGTGCCGCGAAAAAGATTGAGCCCGACCAGATCAGCGACGTAGTCGGTGCGCGGCCGGCGCGCGACCTCGGTCGGCGCACCCTGCTGGACGACCACGCCGTCCTCGATTATCACGAGCCGGTCCGCGAGAACCATGGCGTCGAGCGGATCGTGGGTGACCACGACGGTATGTCCGCGATAGTCGCGTAGATGGCGGGCCAGATCGGCGCGCACCTGCAGCCGGGTGCCGGCGTCGAGCGCGGCGAGTGGTTCGTCGAGCAGCAGCAGGTCCGGTTCGGTGGCCAGCGCCCGGGCCAGTGCGACCCGCTGTGCCTGTCCACCGGACAGCGTGCGCGGGGTGGCCCGGAGGTGATCGCCCAGGCCGACGCGCTCGAGCCAGTCGGCGGCCCGGGTTCGTGCCGCGGTGCGCCGCATACCGCGGGCTCGCAGGCCGAAAGCGACGTTCTCCAGCGCCGAAAGGTGCTGGAACAGTAGATAATCCTGGAAGACGACGCCGACCCGTCGGCGGTCGGCGGGGACGAAGATCGCCGGTGGCTCGTCCCAGACGTGGTCGGCGACGGCGAGGCGACCGCCCCGGAGCGGGACCAGTCCGGCCATCGCCCGCAGCGCGGTGGTCTTACCGGCGCCGTTGGGGCCGAGCAGGGCCACCACCTCGCCGGGTTCCGCGGTGAGGGAGATGTCCAGCCGGAACCGCGCTCGGCGCACTTCCAGGTCGGCCCGCAGCGTCACACCGCACCTCGAATCCAGCGCTCCCGCAACGACACCAGCACCGCGACCGAGACCACCAGCAGGACCAGGCTCAGGACGATCGCGGCATCGGGATCGGTTTCGAGCGCGAGGTAGACCGCCAGCGGCATGGTGGTGGTGCGGCCGGGAAAGTTGCCGGCGAAGGTGATGGTGGCGCCGAATTCCCCGAGTGCCCGGGCCCAGCACAGAACCCCGCCCGCGATCACCCCGGGGGCGATGGCGGGCAGGGTCACGCGGCGGAAGGTGTACCAGGGTCCGGCGCCGAGGGTGGCGGCGGCTTCCTCGTATCGGGGGTCGGCGCCGCGTAGCGCGCCCTCGACCGAGATCACCAGGAAGGGCATGGCGACGAATGCCTCGGCGACCACCACGCCCGCGGTGGTGAACGGCAGCGATACCCCGAACCAGTCGTAGAGATACCGGCCGAGCAGTCCGCGCCGGCCGAAGACCAGCAGCAGCGCCACACCGCCGACGACCGGTGGCAGGACCAGGGGCACCGTCACCAGTGCCCGGATCACGCCGCCTCCCGGAATGCGAGCTCGGGCCAGCAGCCACGCCAGCGGGATGCCCAGCAGCAGGCAGATCACCGTCGCGGTGGTCGCGCAGATCAGCGAAAGGCGCAGGGCGGTACCGACTTCGGCGCTGAACAGCCGGTCGGTCAGGGTCGTCCACGGCGCCCGCACGAGCAGGCCGATGAGCGGAACCACCAGGAAGGCCAGCGCGCAGACCGCGGGCAGGACCAGTACGACGGGCCGCCGCCCGGTCCCCGCCCGCCGCCGCGCCGCCGCGCCCTTCACCATGCCGCCTCGCCCGCCGCCGACGACCTCATGGCGTGTCGAATCCGGCGGCGGCGAAGACCCGCTTCGCCTCATCGGAGCGGATGTAGTCGACGAACGCCGCCGCCGCGGCGGCATTCGGGGCCTCGGCCACCGGTGCGATCGGATAGGCGTTGATCACCTTCGCCGATTCCGGGAAGTCGATGCCCTCCACCTTGTCGCCCGCCGCCTGCACGTCGGTGCGATAGACCAGCGCGGCATCGACCTCGTCCAGGGCCACCTTGGTCAGCGCGGCCTTCACATCCTGCTCGCGGGTGTCAGGCCGCGGGGTGATCCCGGCGATCCTGAAGACCTGCTCGGCGGCGGCGCCGCACGGCACCTGCGTGGCACACAGCGCGATCCGCGGTTCGGTCTTCCCGAAGTCGGCCAGTCCGGTGATCTTGCCCGGATTGCCCTTGGGCACCGCGATTTCCAGGCGATTGCTGACGAATGTCTCGGGGTGGGCGGTGATGTCACCGGTATCGACGACCTGCTGCATCGTGGCCGGGGCCGCGGCGGCGAAGACATCGGCGGGTGCGCCCTGCTGGATCTGCTGTGCCAGCGACGAACTGCCGCCGAAACTGTAGACCACCGTGGTTCCGGGGTGGGCGGCCTCGAAATCGTGGCCCAGCTTCGTGAATGTCTCGGTGAGCGAGGCCGCCGCGAAAACCGTGACGGTGCCGGATATTCGATTCGATCCCGCCGTGGTCTTCGGGTCGCCGGAGCCGCATCCGGCCAGGCTCACGGCGAGGGCCGAGACGGCCGTGGTCACGCCGAGCGTGCGAAAGATCTGCATTTCGTCAACTTTCCGGTATCTCGACCACGACATGGGTCGACTTGACCGAGGCGACGGCGATGCTGCCGACCTCGAGACCGAGTTCGTCCACCGATTCCCGGCTGACCAGCGACACCAGCCGGAACGGGCCGGCCTGCATCTCGACCTGTGCCATCACCGTGTCCTTCACGACCCGGGTCACGATGCCGCGCATCCGATTGCGGGCCGAGGCCGCGACGGTGGCGCCGGGCTCGGGCGTCTCGGCGTACTGATCGCGCAGCAGGTCGGCGAGATCGGCGCCGCGCACGCCCTTGCGGCCGTTGTCCAGGCGGACCGCCGGCAGCCGGCCCTGATCGATCCAGCGCCGTACGGTGTCGTCGCTGACGCCCAGCAGTGCCGCCGCTTCACTGATCCGCAGATTCGTCACAAATGGAAGCATATTGCCGTGAGTGCGGTCCGCAACCGCGTTCGGTGTGGAATCGGCGGCGATCCGGTGAACGTCGCGCGACCGGCTCGCGGAACGCCGGGGCATGCCGCCGCGCCTTCCGGGGACCGTCCCGTGCATCCGTGGCCTCCTGATTCTGTGGACGATGTCGGACAGATCCTCGAAGACGGATATTTCGGCCGACCGTCTCCGCGATTGCCGGTGGATTTCGCTGTGCTCACCCGCAGGCGCGGATGTGTGTGCGATACCTGCGCGATCCGGATCGAGGTGCTCGTGATGCGGGCATCCTGGTGCCGAGGCGGGCGGGGGTGTCTACTGAGGCAATGCCCATCGTCGCCGGAATGGTCTCCGCTGCCTCGCAATTCGCGAATCGGCACGGTATCTACGCGGGCCGTCGCTCCACCGCGGTGCATGTGCGGCTCTACCGCTGGTCGGGCGGACGGATCGGCGGCCATCTGCCCGGACGGCCGGCGGCCCGAATCCTGCTGCTCGAGCACACCGGCGCCAGATCCGGCATCGTGCGGACATCACCGCTGATGTATGTCGACGCGGGCGAGGCCGTGGCGATCGCCGCGTCGAGGGCGGGGCAGCCCAGGCATCCGGGGTGGTACCACAATCTGCTCGCCGATCCCGACACCACGATCCGGATCGGCGGTGAGCTACGGCCGGTCCGGGCCAGGGTGGCGACCGCGGACGAATACGGCCCGCTGTGGCGGGATTTCGTGGCGGCGACGCCGGACTTCGAGTTCTACCGCAGTCACGCCGCGGGTCGCGACATCCCGATCGTCGTGCTCGACCGGCGCTGACCCGGTGCCGTGCCGCCGTACCCGGGCCGGAGCGGGGATGGGGGTGCCGGGATCAGCAGTACAGCTCGACAAACTTGCCGAGCGAGCGCTCGATATCGCCTTTCAGCGCGCGTGCCACGGTCGCGCCGATCGGCCCGAACAGCGGCCGGCCGCCCAGATCGATATCGACGGTGACCTGTGCACCGGGCCCCTTCGCCGCCACCAGCAGCTCCAACCCCAGTTTGGTGCCGCCCTTGCCGGCGCCGGTGAGGACGAGGCGGCGCGGCGGTTCCGCGGAGCGCACGGTCCAGCGCACTCGATTGCGGAGCCCCTTCACCGAGGCGATGCCGACCAATTCGGTGCCCGGCGTCAGATCGTCGGGCACGGTGCCGCGCCAGGCCTCGTGCATGATCAGCCACTGATCCAGTTCGCGCAGATTCGACGCGTGTGACCACGCCTGGTCGGGGGAGGTCGGAACGTCGACCGAGACCTTCAGTTTCGCCACGGGTGGATGTTAACGGTGGTATCGGGAACAGGTTTCGGCGGGCGCGCGTGACCGAGCGAGCACGGGGCCGGCGGATACCGACCGCACCGCGGTCAGGGGTCGAGATCCGCGGGGTCGTCGATATCGCGCCCACCGGCCAGGTCGCCGCATTCGACGGCCCGCACCGCCACGGTCCGCAGGAATTCGGCGGCGCCGCGATCGCCGGACAGCGTCGGTAGCAGCCGCGCCCAGTGCCGGCGCGCGATCACGACGGGATGGCCGGGGCGTCCGGCGAACGAGGCACGGGCGATCCCGGATTCGCAGGTGCGCGCCGCCTCGATCACCCGAGCCACCACATCCGGCCCGACATCCGGGGTGTCCACGACGTGCAGTGCCAGATGGCCAGCACCCGTACCTCGCGCGTGCTCCACCGCGGCGCGGACCGATGCGCTCATCCCCGTCGCCCAATCCGGTGCCACGAGTGTGCGAACACCGGGTATCGGCGCGACCCGCGCGGCGCCGAGCACCACGGCGACCTCCGCGCATCCACCCTCGCGCAGCGCCTCGACCGCGGTGATCAGCCAGTGTCCGACACCTGCCTTGGGCCTGCCGAATCGGCGCCCGGCGCCCGCGGCGAGCACGACTCCGACGACGCGATCCGACATGGCGGCCTTTCGCTGCGAAAACTGCGGTGACGCAAACGTAATAGCGGAACGCTCGCCGTTTTGTGGAGTCGGCCAATTCGTGTCCGGGAGACGTCGAACAGGCGGTAGGCCCGCCGCGCGAGCCCTAGGATGATCTACCGATTTGCCCGCCGCCAGCAGGGAGGAGTAGGTGATGCCGTCCAAGGTGGCCGGTCAGCGTCGACGCCCCATGCAGGAGCGTGCCAAGGAAACCCGGCAGCACATCCTCGACACCGCGGCGCGGTTGTTCGGCGAGCGGGGTATCGAGAACACCTCCACCAACCGGATCGCGGCCGAGGCGGGCCTGAGTATCGGCACCGTCTACCGCTACTTCGCCGACCGCACCGTCATGGTCGAGGAACTACTCGAACAGTTGCTGCAGAACATCGAGCGGCGCTTCACCGAGCGGTTGAACATGTCGGAGAAGACGGTCGAGGAGCTGACCGCCGGCATTCTCGCCACCATCTGCGACGAACTCGTCGCCAACGCCAAGCTGGTCCGCGCCTTGGCCGCCGGGGTGCAGTTCTACAACAGCGGCATCCCCGAATTCGAACCCCGCCTGCGACTGCTGGCGAAGGTGGTACTGATCCAGGTGCTCGGTCCCGCCGATGACCACGAACTCGACGTCATGGCCTTCGTCCTGGTGAACACCGGCTTCTCCGCGGTGCTGCGTGCCTCCGCGGTCGAGGTGGAACCGGAACAGCGGCAGGAGGCCATCGATATGACAGCGCGCATGATCGGCGCGTGGAGCACCGCCGAAATCGAACGCCGCCGGGCGAATTCCCCGTAATCGCGCCGCCCGGGCGCGACCGTCACCGGATCCGGCGGTCGCACTCCTCGAACGGCGTACCCGCGGTGAAGCAGTCGGCGAGTCCGCTCTGGAAATCACCACTGGTGGGCGGCTCACCGCAGAGGATGCCGCAGCGGCGGTAGCCCGGGACCGGACCGCCGTCCGGAAACCGGCAGCCGTTGTCGTCACAGGTGTAGCCGCGGGTATTGGGATCGTGGCGGAGCGGGCCGTGACTGTAGGACCAGACGTGCGCGTCGGTGCCCTGTACCGGTGCGCAGTACACGGTGCGCCCGCCGGCGATCTGCGCGGACGCGCCGTCGGTATCGCAGTAGGCGTTCAGCTCGACCTGAGCACCGGGTGCCGTGGAGGGGGCGCCGGAGCCGCTGCCCGGTGGCGCGATCGGCGCGGCGGCCGCCGGGACGACCATCATCACCATGACCGCCACGGCACCCATGGCCCACCGTCCCAGCGTGCGAGTCGGTTTCGGTCGAATCATGGCCGGGCCCCTCCGTCGGCATCTGACAGCGAGTCCCGGACTCTACGCGCAGGCGGTCGGCATGTCACCCGATCCGAGTCCGGAAGGTCTATCCGACCACATCCACCCGGACGGTGGTGTTGGCCGCGATCGGCGCCAGCATCGGTTCCAAGGCGGTGGGCTGTCCCCGGTACTTCGTCGTGTAGGCGTCGCGGACACGGTCGTTGGTGACCGAGTCGGTAGCCGGATGCAGCGTCACATCCCTCTCCACGCCGCCGGCCCGGATCCGGGCTCCCCGCGTGTGCATGGCGTGGCGGTACCAGCCGCCGGACGAGCCGAACGCGGAGCGGATGTAGAGGTCGTCGTCGACCCGGACCACCCAGATGGGCGTCCAGGGCCGCAGTGCCCCGTTCTCCCGATAGCTGGTGATCTGCAGTTCCTCGGAACCGCCGATCCGATCGAGCTGAGTGCTGGTCCACGCCATATCGCTTCCTCCGTCGATCGTCGGTTCGCCGCCGCCCGTCGGGGCCTCGACATGCGGGCACGGCTGTGATCCAGCTCTCACCTTTGCATACGATGCGGAAATTCATCCGTGACCGCGGCGATCAACGCCTCCGTCCAGCGCGCCAGTATCCGCGTGCCCTCGGCCGCGGTGGCCCCGGTCGGATCGCCGAGAACGCCGTTGTCGCTCACCGCTTTCACGCCACCCGAGCGCAGATGTGGCATCAGCTCCCGCAACGGCCGGGTATTGCCGGGTTCGGCGCGGTGCATGGCGACCCGATCCGGATGGAGTTCGAGCATCACCGAGGTCTCGCCGTGGCCGGCGTGGGTGTCGTCGGCGGGACCGGTCGGCGACCAGAGCAGGATGTCGCGGCCCTCGGCCGTGAGCCGCCGATGCGCGGCATGCAGCGGCTCGAGATTGCCGCCGTGCCCGTTGATCAGCACGACACCGGCGAATTCGTCCGCCGAGCGCACCAGTTCGACGATCAGCAGTTCCAGCGCGTCACGGCCGATGGACAGGGTGCCGGGGAATCGGGCGTGCTCACCGCTGGATCCGTACGGAATCGGCGGCGCCACAACGATATCGGCCCGGGCCGCGGCCAGCCGCCGGCACAGTTCCACCGCGACGGCGGTGTCGGTGTCCAGCGGCAGATGGGGTCCGTGCTGTTCGGTGGCGCCGAGCGGGATCGCCAGCAGCGGCGGGGTCGCCGACTCGGCCAGATCGGCCGAACTGAGATCAGCGAGCCACATCGGCGGTCTCGGTCTGTCCGCGCAGTGACGGCAGGACGGGTTCGGCCGTGCGGGTGCGCAGACATCCCGCCCAGACTCCGGTGCCGTAGGCGATGTCGTCGGCGACGCGCAGCACCGCGGCCCGTGGATCGCGCGCCGCCACCGCCGCCCGCAGCACCACCGGTAGATAGACCGCGGCCAGCAGACGCCGGCCACGACGGCTGAGAAGCGCTGCGGGCCACCAGATTCGACGCATCGCATCGGCGAGCTGACCGACCGCCGACAACTCGGCCTCCCCCACGACGGCCGCCGCGGTCGTGATCGGCAGCCCGAGGTCACGCAGCCGACGGAACCGGCGTACCGGTTCGGCCAGGGTCACCGCCGCGAATCCGGGGCGGCCCACCGCGAACGACAGCCAGCGCAGCGCCGTGGCCCGGGACAGCCGCGCACAGGGCAACTGCCCGGGATGGTGCCGGGCCAGGGGCGCGGCGGAGGTGCCGTACTCGTAGCGCTGCCGCAGCCAGGCCCGCAGGGTGGTGCGCGGTGCGTGCCGGACCACCGACTCGGGCTGATACCGCACCAGGTGGCCGGCGGCCACGAGGCGCCAGATCAGATCGACATCCTCGCCGTAACGCAGTTCCTCGTCGAAGCCGCCCGCCGCGGTCAATACGTCGCGCCGGATCACCAGCGCCGCACTCGGGACATATCCGATTCGGCCGCCCGGTCGCACCACCGCGGGCTCGGCGCCCATATCCAGACTCGACCGGCCCTGCTCGTATCTGCCCAGCACACCGTCGTCGAGGGTGCGCACACGCGGGGCGACGGCGGCGACCGCGGGGTCGTCGAACAGGGACAGCACGGCCCGCAGCCAGCCCGGATCCGGGACGATATCGGAGTCCAGGAAGGCGATCAGCTCGGTGGTGACCTGCCGAGAGCCGCTGTTGCGTGCGGCCGCGGGGCCGTGCGGGCGATCGTGGCGCACCGCGGCCGAGGGCACCGGGGTGGCCGAACCGTCGTCGACGATGATCCGGGTGAGGCCCTCGGTCGCGTCGATCAGCCGAGCGAGCCCGGCCGGGTTGTCCTTGACCGGGATCACCACGCTCACCTCGGTGGTTGTGCGGCGGCCGCCGCCGGCCCGAGGATGCACGATGCCCGCGGCGAGCATGCGGTGGGCCAACGCCTGCTCGCCCGGGGTGGCGCCCACCGGTTCACCCGCGAGCCAGGCGCGAACCCGCCGAGCACCGGCGGGGGACAGCCGCAGCATCCGCATCGGGCTGCCGCCGAGGACCAAGCGGCCGTCCCGGGAGAGCCGCAGGCGCGAGTCCGGTCGCAGCGTGGTGGTCACGACAGGAACCCTCCATCGAACAGGGGCGACGGTCAGACGTCCGGGACGAGATATTCGCTCACCAGGCTACTGCCACGCCCACCCGGCGGATCCGGAACCGGTCCCGGCCCGCGGGCCCCGCGACGCGGCTATTCGATACCGAGCGTGACCTCGGTCGACTTGATCAGCACCTTCACCACCGAGCCCTCGTCCAACGCGAGGTCGTCCACGGCGTCGCGGGTGATCGACGAGGTGATCTCGTCCCCGCCGCCGAGGCGGACCCGCACCACCGCCATGGCCTCGCCGCGCGTCACCGAGACGACGGTTCCGTCGAGCTGATTCCGGGTGCTCAGGCGCATGCGCCGACCCTACGCCCGCCGTCGGTGCTCACCCGGTAACGAGGGGTCCGTGTTTCCCGCCGGTCACCGCGAGGGCGATGCGGACGAGTTGTTCGATGCCCGGGGCGAATTCGGTGCCGATCGGCAGCGGGAGGGTGCCGTGGCCGGAACCCGCGTCCGGCTGTGCGCGCGGCGCGGCGGCCGACCGAGCTGTGAGCCGCCGGGAGCGATCGCTCAGTCGCGGTCCCGGTCGATGCGTACCGCGCGTTTCGCGTTGGCGATCGCGGACACCGTGGTGGTGCCGATGACGCCCGCGCGATCGAACATCACCGCGGTGCCCACCGCGATCCCGTCCCGCTGGGCGCGTTCGGTCAGCGCGAGGCCGACTTCCATGCCCTCCGGCAGTCGCGCGATCGTCATCGTCACATCCGCGTTGATGAATTCCAGTCCCGCACTACCGAGATTGGCGACCATATTCGTCACGTCGGCGACCGAGGCCGCGAGCTGGAACGGCGTCGGATCCTCACCGTCGACCACGGGAATCGGGAAGTGCCAGATCCGTTTCCGATCGCTGTCGCGGAAGTCGTCGGTCCAGTCACCCCAGCCCTGGCCATCGGTGAAGTACAACCGTTCCGGGTCGCCGCCGGGCAGCTGCCCGGGCGCCGGGGGGACCGGGGAAGTGCCGCCCGACCACACCTCGCCCGGCGGCGGTTCGCTCGGCCGCAGAAACAGCGCACTCGCGCGGGCCGTCGGCTGACCGTCCTGGCTCAGCACCGCATCGATCAAGCACAACCGCGGCCCGTCGCGGACCACCGTCGCCTCGGTCACCGAGGGGCGCATTTCGACCGCGCGGAACAGATCGAGCGTCCACCGCACGGGCCGCAGATCCGTCCGGCCCACCTGCGCGACGGTGCGCTCGACCGCACGCGCCAGCGCCGCGCTCGCGGCCGGTCCGCGCATCTGGTTCGCACCCCAGCCGCTGCTCGCGCGCGGTTCGGGATGTAGTTCCTCGCCATCTCCGTGCTTCACGCGGAAGAACGCGCCATCCATCCTGCCGAGCTCCTTCCTCCTCGGCCGCCCTGTCGCCGGACAACCACCTCGATCATCGACCGGTGCGGGCGCGCTACCACCGCCGGGGTAGGCGATCCGCCGGATCCGCGCACCGAGCGATGATGGCCGCCGCGGTCGTGGCTGTCAGGTGTTCGGCTCCGCGCGATCCGAACCCTGGCCTCGTATCCGGAAACGCATAGTGTGAGAGGCCGAGTCGTGGAACAGGGAGTGCGGTGCGCACTGGTCTCTATATCGGCGGGACGTTGCCGGTCGCGCAGGTGCTGGATCGGATTCGCTGGGCGGCGCGGGCCGGGCTGGACAGCGTGTTCCTCGACCAGGTGCTCGGCTGGGACGCGTTGACCGTCGCCGCCCCGGCGGTGCGGGAGATCGCCGATATCGAGGTCGGGACCGCGGTCACCCACACCTTCGCCCGGCACCCGATCACACTCGCGCAGCAGGCGCTGACGATCACCGCCCAGGGGGCGAACCGGTACGCCCTCGGCCTCGGTCCGAGCCATCCGCATATCGTCGAGGGCAGCTACGGGCTGTCCTATGAGCGGCCCGCCCGGCACGTGCGCGAATACCTCTCGGCGCTCGCCCCGCTGCTGCGCGGGGAGACGGTGGACTATCGCGGTGAGACGTTGCGGGCAGCCGGCACGGTCGAGGTGCCGGCCGCCGCGGCCCCGCCGGTCCTGGTGTCCGCGCTGGGACCGGCGATGGTGAAGGCCGCCGGTGAACTGGCGGACGGGGCGGTGACCACCTGGACCACCCCCGGCATCATCGCCGAGTACATCGCACCTCAGCTGTCGTCGGCGGCCACGGCGGCGGGCCGTCCGGCGCCACGGATCGTCGCGGTGGTGTCGGCCGCGGTGACCGCGGATCCGGATCGTCTCCGGCAGGAGCTGGCGCGACAGTGGGGCCCGGTCTCGCAGCTGCCGAGCTATCGGGTGCTGCTGGACCGTCAAGGGCTGCACGGCGTGCACGAGACCGCGCTGCTCGGTTCGGAAGACACTGTGGCGGAGGGGTTCCGCGCTTTCGAGCAGTCCGGTGTGACCGATCCGATCGTGAGCGCACGCGGTACCGCGGCGGAACAGGAACGTACCCGCGAGCTGGTGTCGCGGCTGCGCGGTGGCGCACGGTAACCGCGCTGGTTCGGCGAGCGTTTCGTTCAAGACCGGAGCCGAGGGCGCGTCGAGACTGGGCACATGAGTGAGCAACCCTTCACCCCCGCCCTGGGGCGGTTCGCCCCGACCCGGCTCTACGACGGCGTGGTGGCGTTGACGCGCGAGCGGGTATGGCGGTCGCTGGCGGTGATGTACGTGGCGCCGCGCGCCCGGGTCGAGCCGGGCGCGCGGATCATCGGGGTGGATCCCGATCCGGAGGTGCTGGCGGTGGCCCGTCGCAAAGGTGAGTCGGCGGTGCTGCGGCCGGGCGGGAAGCTGGTGATCGCCGACTACGGCCGGCAGCGGACCGCGTCGATGCGCGCGGCGTTCCGGGTGGTGCAGTTCGCCGACGGGAGGGCCGATACCCAGCCCAACGCCGAGGGGATACTTCCGCGATTGATGGCGGAGGCCGGTTTTCGCGATGTGCGCGAGGCCGAGGTGGTGCCGACCGTCACCGGGTCGATCTCGGTCTACGTCGCGCGCCGGGATTGAGGACACAGCAGCGGCCGCACGGCCGCGGGGGTGATGCCCATCATCTCGCGCAGGCGGCGGGTGAAATGTGGTTGATCCGCGAAACCCGCCGTGATCGCCGCTTCCGCCGGTGATCGACCGGCCTGCAGCGCCTCGGCCGCACGGCGCAGTTGCGCCCAGGCTCGCCACCGGGTGAGCGGCATCCCCACCTGAGCCCGGGCCAAGGTGCGCAATCGTGGTGCGGACAGACCAACCCGTGCGGCGAGATCGGGGATCGTGAAATGACTGTGCCACAACAGATTCAGGGCCGATGCCAGACGGGGATCGAGATTCTCGGAGGGGAGCGCGGTGGCGCGGATCCGGTGGCGCTGCATCGGCGGGACGAGCAGCGCCACCGATCGATGCTGGTGCCTCGCCGCGTCCACCATCTCGACCTCGCCGTGCCCGGCGATCGCGATCTGGAAGGCGGCGTGCCGATGGAAAGCGCTGTCCGCCACCGGACCTCGGTAAATCGCATAGCCGTCACCGATGGCGAACCGTGGCGCGGGCGGGTGAGGGGCGTGCACACCGTTCACACTTCCAGCCGGGCCGCGACCCCGCCACCGAGCCCCGGCCTCAGCAGAACCAGGTGAGAAGCCGCTGCCACAGTCCGCGGCGCCGGTTCACCTCCGCTGCCGTGTTCGCGGGAGGTTTCGCCGCCGGTGCGACCGCCGGCGGAGGGTCGCCGTCCTCGGACCAGACGATATTCGGTGGTTTCGGGACGCGTACCCGATCCGCGCGGGCGATGACGGGCACGCGAGGCAGTTCGACGGTCGGATCGTCGAGATCTCGGCGCAGCAGATCGCAGAATTGCCCGACCGACCCGTAGCGATCGATGATCTCCTCCACCAGCAGGTCCGCCGACGGAGTGGCCGCGATCAGTTTGCTGCTCACCGTTCTCCTCACCCTCACAGCGCGGGTACGACCTGTCGCCACCCACGCTCAACCGTCATTTCCCTGTGAAAAGCCCCCAGCGCAACCGCGGCGGGTCGCGGGATGTCGAAGCAGGCCCCCGCCCGGCTGGATCGTGCGCGAATCCGCCGCGGTAATCGTTCAGCAATCAGAATAGTCCGCAAACGGGTCAACAGCAAACCTTCCGTGTGTCGGCGGAGGTGCTGAAATATTCTGCGAACCAGGCATTTTCGAATGGTACTGTCGATATGTTGGCGCGGGAGATTTCACACGAAACTCTCAGCGAAGTATCAGCAAATGATGGACGGGTACGGAGGTCGCACCTCGAGCGAAAGGAACAGCCATGAAAATCGTCGTGATAGGTGGCACCGGGCTCATCGGTTCGAAGCTCGTCACCCGGCTCGCCGCAGACGGCCTCACCGCGATTCCGGCCGCGCCCAGCACCGGCGTGAACGCCCTCACCGGAGCGGGCGTCGACACTGTGCTGCGCGGAGCCGACGTTGTCGTGGACGTCTCCAATTCACCGTCGTTCGCCGACGACGACGTCATGGACTTCTTTCGCACCTCCACCACGAATCTGCTCGCGGGCGCCCGCGCCGCGGGCGTGGGCCATTACGTCGCCCTGTCGGTGGTCGGCACCGAACGGCTGCCGGAATCCGGATACTTTCGGGCGAAGGTGGCGCAGGAGGAGCTGATCAAGGGGTCCGGCCTGCCGTATTCGCTGGTGCACGCCACCCAGTTCTTCGAATTCGCCGGTGGCATAGCCGATTCCGCGACCGTCGACGGCCGGGTGCGACTGTCCGCGGCGAACGTGCGGCCGATGGCCGCCGACGACGTCGCGGCCGCGATGGCCCGCAGTGCGGCGGGCGCACCGGTGAACGGCACCGTCGAGGTCGCGGGCCCGGAGGTGTTCGGACTCGACCAGTGGATCCGCACGGTGCTGGCGGCTCGATCCGATTCGCGTGAGGTCGTCTCCGATCCGCGGTCTCCGTACTTCGGGGCGGTGCTGCAGGCGGACAGTCTGTTGCCGGGGCCGGGAGCGCGGCTCGCCGAGACTCGGCTGGCGGAGTGGCTGGCCGCACAGTGACGCGCGGACGTGGCCGAATGCGATCCGGGGAATACCGGGCGGCGAGCGCTCGGTTGTGGGGATGGTGTGCGGAATCGTGGAGAATTCGCCGCCGGCCGGGAGACCCCGAAGATGCGCAGGTCAAGGATGGGATAGGCTTTATCGGTCATGATGTCGGCTTTCCCGGGTCCGGTCGCAGCGGCGCCCAAGACGGTCTACCTCGATCACGCGGCCACGACACCCATGTTCCCGGCCGCCGTCGAGGCGATGACGGCTGCCCTGGGCAGCGCCGGTAACGCCTCGTCCCTGCACGGTTCCGGTCGCGCGGCGCGGCGCATGCTCGAGGAGGCGCGTGAATCCATCGCCGCCGATCTGGGGGCGCGGCCCTCGGAAGTGATCTTCACCTCCGGCGGCACCGAAAGCGACAATCTCGCGATCAAGGGCATCTACTGGGCTCGCCGCGACGCCGATCCCCGGCGCACCCGCATTCTGGTGAGCTCCGTCGAGCACCATGCGGTGCTCGACGCGGTGGAGTGGCTGCAGCAGCACGAGGGCGCGCAGATCACGCTGCTCGAGGTCGATGACGACGGCACGGTCTCGCCGCGGGCGCTGCGCGAGGCGCTTGCCGCCCATGCGGCCGAGACCGCGCTGGTGAGTGTGATGTGGGCCAACAACGAGGTCGGCACCATCGAGCCGATCGTCGAATTGGCAGCCATCGCACAGGAATTCGACGTGCCGATGCACAGTGACGCGGTACAGGCCGCGGCGCAACTCCCCATCGATTTCGCCGCGAGCGGGCTGGCCGCCGCCAGTGTCGCCGGGCACAAGGTCGGTGGTCCGCACGGTTCCGGTGTGCTGCTGCTGGGACGGCAGATCGGATGCGTACCGCTGCTGCACGGCGGTGGGCACGAACGGGATCTGCGCTCGGGCACCTCCGATGTACCGGGGGCGGCCGGTCTGGCCGCCGCGCTGCGGGAAACTGTCCGGGGGATGGATGAGCGTACGGCGCAGTTGCTGGCGCTTCGGGACCGGTTGATCACCGGGGTGTACGAGGCCGTGCCGGGAGCCGTGCTCAACGGCGCCTCCGCCGAGCGGCGGCTGCCGGGCAACGCCCACTTCACCTTTCCCGGCTGCGAGGGCGATTCCCTGCTGATGCTGCTCGATGCGGCCGGCATCGAATGTTCGACCGGCTCGGCCTGCAATGCCGGAGTGGCGGCGCCGAGTCACGTACTGCTCGCCATGGGTGTCGAACCCCGGCAGGCGCGCGGGTCGCTGCGGTTCTCATTGGGCCACACCTCGACCCACGCCGAGATCGACAGATTGCTGGAAGTTCTGCCGCCGGTGGTGGAACGGGCCGAAGCGGCCGGACTGGCCGGTGCGAAAGGAGGTACACGATGAGAGTGCTGGCAGCGATGAGCGGCGGCGTGGATTCCGCCGTGGCCGCCGCACGGGCGGTCGACGCGGGCCACGAGGTCGTCGGTGTCCATCTGGCCTTGTCGGCCACCCCCGGAACCCTGCGCACCGGATCGCGCGGCTGCTGCTCCAAGGAGGACGCCGGCGATGCCCGCCGCGCCGCCGATGTGCTCGGAATCCCCTTCTACGTCTGGGATTTCGCGGATCGCTTCAAAGAGGACGTGATCGACGACTTCGTCGCCGCGTACGCGGCGGGCGAGACCCCCAATCCCTGCCTGCGCTGCAACGAGAAGATCAAGTTCTCCGCGCTGGCCGACCGCGCGGTGGCACTGGGCTTCGACGCCGTGGTCACCGGCCACTACGCGCAGCTGTCGGACGGTGTGCTGCGGCGGGCGGTCGATGCCGACAAGGATCAGTCCTACGTGCTGGCCGTCCTGACCGCCGACCAGTTGTCGCGGGCGATGTTCCCGGTCGGTGACACTCCCAAGCCGCGCATTCGCGAGGAAGCGGCCGAGCGTGGGCTGGCCGTGGCGAACAAACCGGATTCCCACGACATCTGCTTCATTCCCTCCGGGGACACTCGCGCCTTCCTCGGCGCCTCGATCGGCGTGCGGCCCGGTGCGATCGTCGACACCGACGGCCACAAACTGGCCGAACACGAAGGCGTGCACGGATTCACGATCGGTCAGCGCAAGGGACTGGGCCTGCCCGGACCGGCGGCGGACGGCCGTCCTCGCTACGTCACCGGCATCGACCCCGAATCCGGCACCGTGCATGTGGGTCCCGCCGAAGAGCTGGACGTGTGGACGGTACGGGCGGATCGGGCGGTCTGGACCTCCGGTGAGGTCCCCGAGGCGCCGTTCGACTGCATCGTTCAGGTGCGTGCTCACGGCGGCATCGCCCCCGCGATCGTCGAGGCCACCGAGGACGGTCTCATCGCTCGCCTGCGCGAGCCGCTCACCGGTGTCGCCCGCGGTCAGGCCGTGGTCGCCTACCATCGGGATCCGTTGGGGGACCGGGTGATCGGCAGCGGCACCATCAGCGGCACCGGGCGCGAGCGTGAGATCGAAACCGCCGGGCTGATCGCGGATTCCGCCCGGTGATCCGTTCGCGCCGATCGGTAGTGGGACAGTCGATATGAGCGATGACGACGGCGGCTCGCGCCTGCGCGGCGGCATCGCCACCGGGGTCGGCTCATGGCCGGGTACCGATCCGCGCGAGGCCGCGGCCACCCTCGTCGGTGAGCTGCCCGATCTCGCGCATCTGCCCGAATCGCCCGCGCGCGGTGCCGGTTCCGATATGGTCGGGCGCGCCTCGGCGCTCCTGGTCGATATCCGGCTCGACACCACCACCCGCGGCTACCGCCTCGCCACTCGGCCCGGCGCGATCGCGCGCCGTGCTCACGATCTGCTGCGCACCGACCTCGACGCCCTCGAGGAGGCATGGGAGCTCGCGGGTGCGACCGGAACCGGTCGGGTGGTGAAAGTGCAGGCGGTCGGGCCGTTGACCCTGGCCGCGCAGGTGGAACTGGCCAACGGTCACCGCGCGCTGACCGATCCCGGTGCGGTGCGCGACCTTTCGGAATCGCTGGCGGAGGGACTGGCCACGCATGCGGCCGAGGTGAGCAAGCGGCTCGGCGCCGCAGTCGTGGTGCAACTGGACGAACCGTCCGCGCCGGCGGTCCTGGAGGGCAGCCTGCGCGGCGCCAGTGTGCTGAATACGGTGCGCGCACTTCCCGAACCCGAGGCCCTGCACATCCTCGACACGGTCGTCACCGCGCAATCCGGCCCGGTCCTGGTGCACAGCTGCGCCACCGAGCCGCCACTGCGGTTCCTGCGGGGAAGCGCCGCCGCCGCAATAGGTTTCGATCTGGCCGCCATCGCCACCGGTGATCTCGACGCGGTCGGCGAACTCCTCGATTCCGGGAAACTCCTGGCGCTGGGGCTGGTCCCCACCGCCGCGCCACCGGTCCCGCCGACCTGGCGGCGGCTCGCCGAGCCCGGCGTCCGGTTGATCGATCGCCTCGGCTTCGGTCGCCGCACCCTCACCGACCGCGTCCTGGTCACTCCCGCGTGCGGCCTGGCGTCGGCACCACTGAGCTGGGCCCGCCGCGCCCTGGAGCTGTCCTCCGATATCGCCCGCGCCTACGCCGACGACCCCGAATCCCTGACCTTCGACTGAGGCGGGCCCGTCGGTTCGGCAGCTCTATCCGGGCCCGGCGTCCGGCCGGCCGATCTGCCAGCGCTCGGGCTTGCCCGGCGGGTATCGGACCGGGAGGTCCTCACCGGGGAAGGGCCACTGGTTCACATCCCAGGCGAAGCGGCCGTAGACGGTTTCGGCGGGGACCGTCGGGCCGGAGATCGTGCCGGTGATCGTCACGAACTGCTCGCCCTGACCGGCCGGGCGCGGGCTCACACCGGTGATCCGCAGCGTCCCGGCTTCCTGCGGTGCGCGCTGGAAACCACCGGGCCGGCCACCGCCGCGGCGGACGTTCATCAGCAGCGCGACCAGGGCGCCGGCGATCAATACGATGAACACGATCTGCAGGAGCATGCCTCCATGCTAGGCGGACAAACGGGACAGCCTTGACATCAGTCGGTGGTGAGCTCGCTGGTGCCGGTCGAGGTCCGGCGCAGCTGCCAGACCGTGGTGCGGCGCGATTGCGATCGGCCGTTGGCCCGGTCGATCAGGGTCCGATTGCGGGTCGTGAAGATCAGCTGGCCGCCGCGGGAGTTGGTTTCCGGATTCTGGAACAGCTGGATCAGGCGGTCGGCGGTATCGCCGGTGAGGTGGGTGTCGATATCGTCGACCGCCAGCACCCGGCCGGTATCGAGGGCATCGAGAACGGTCGGCAGCAGTCGCAGCAGGGCCAGCGTGGCGGTGGACTCGTCGGCGATATCGAAGGTGGCGTCGATACCCGCGTGGACCAGGCCGAGCCCGACGCCGCGCCGGGCGACCATGCGGGAGTAGAGGGTGTCGCGGGCGGCGCGCAGATTGCTCAGTTCCCGCTCGAGTGCGGTGGGTTCCATCCCGAGCTTCTCGCGCACCTGCAACGCGTGCGCGGTCGACGCCGCGCAGGCGTCGACTTCGCGTGCCAGCCCGGCGATCTCACCGTCCAGATCGCGCAGATAGTCGGCGTACATGGGATCGTTGTCGGCCAGGAGCAGATCCTCGATCCCCAGTTCGGCCGATCGCAGCAGCAGGAGCAGCCGGGCGGCGTTGTCGGCGGAGCGGGAGATGTGCCCGCCCAGGCGTTCGGCGATGGCCTGTGGATCGGTGGGACCCCGCTGCACATCCAGTTGCGCGGAGAACCAGCGGTAGGCGGGGACCAGGGCCTCGGCGTACATCTGCCCGGTCAGGCTGAGCAGCAACGCGTTCGGGCGCATCAGCGGGACCAGCGGGGTGATGCCGTAGCGCGCCGGTTCGAACATCGGGCCGATCCGGACCTGCTCACCCTCGCGTTCGAACACGATGCGTTTGCGGTTGTGCGGATGGCTGTGCAACCACTCGGCGGTCACATCGGCGTTGTCGAGCCGGAAACCGTAGGTGTACGGGGTGCCCTCGGCGACGAAGGTCGCGGCGAATTCCGAAGGGCGATCGGCGAATCCGAGGTGCGGGGTGCGCACGGGGCCGGCGTACGGATCCCAGCCGGTCACCGAGTGCAGCACCGCGTCGCGCATATGGGCGAGCGCGTCGATCAGGCCGGATTTCCCGCTGGCGGCGGCGCCGTGGACGGCGGTCACCGGCGCCGGCAGCGCTCCGGCCCGGCTTCCGACCAGTCGGAGCTCCTGCGATTCGGCGAGGGATCGGTGATTGGTCACCTGAAAACTACGCAGCACCCGAGTCATCCTGCCGTCCGGCGGCCCGGTCCGCGACACCAGGTCTCGCCGGACGACACGCGACCCTGATCCGGACCACCCCGGAGAAACTGTGGCAGACGCTGACCGGCCCGGCCTTCACAATTGGTATCGGGGCGCGAGTTTCGACACCGGCCGGGGGACCGGTTCGGACATGGTGTGGCAGCGGGGTGATCGGAGCGGTAACGATCCCGCGACCCGACGGCACTGCTCGAGACGGGCGAGACGGTGCCCGAAGCAGTGGCCGGCGGAGCCGACCGGCCGGGTGCCGCATCGTGTCGATGTGGCGCACCTGCCCGCGACGTCCGTAAGGTCGCCGATGTCCACCGAAATCGAGAAGGGACCGGTCGCGATGTTCGAACGGGTAGTGCAGAAGTCGGTGGAGACGATGGTGCGTGCGGGAACCGGTGTGCAGGCGCCGCTGGCCGCGAAGTATGTGGCCCGGTTGCGCGACCGGCATCCCGAACGCACACCGGTCGATATCGAGCGCGGACTGCAGTGGCGCTATCTGGCGGCGGTGACGGCCAGCGGAACGCTGGCCGGGCTCTCGGCCGCGGTGCCCGGCGTCGGCACGCTGGTCGGATTGGCCGCCAGTGGTGTGGAATCGGTGTTCTTCATGGAGGTTTCGGCGCTGTACGCGGTGTCGGTCGGAGAGCTGCACGGTATGTCCGAGATGTCGCCGCAACAGCGGCGGGCGCTGGTGGTCGCGGTGGTACTCGGCGAGGGCGGGGCCCAGTTGCTGGGCAAGAGCGCGAGCCAGTCGGCCAAGGACTGGGCCTCGGCGGTGGCGGACAAACTGCCCGTGGTTCGCTCGATCGACAATCCGATGGCACGACGGTTCGTCGTCGGGTTCATCGCCAAACGCGGCGCACTGCTGTTCGGGCGGGCGCTGCCCGCGGGGATCGGCGCGATCATCGGCGGCACCGGCAACTACGCCCTCGGCCGGGCCGTGCTCGCCAACGCGGACCGCGCCTTCGGCGCCGCGCCCGCCGACTGGCGCGGTGAACCGGCCGATGTCACGAGCCGGCCCGCGCCCCGCCGATAGCCCCAAAATTGCTGAAAGCCGAGAAAGTCGGGCTACGATCCCTTCATGCCATCCAGCCTCGCCAGATGTGTTCTGTCGTGCGCATTATCAGCAGCGGCCCTCGCGATACCGGTGATATCCGCGCAGTCGGCGGTCGCCGAGGTCGTTCCGATGCCTCCGCACGAAAAGACCTTCACCTCTCCGGGTGGTCCGACGTTCGTGGTCGGCAGCCAGGACGAGCTGATCGACAAGGTGCCGCCCCTGAATGCTTCCGGTGGCGTCCGTGAAGTCTTCGTATCGGGTAGCTCCTATACCCGTTCCGATGCGCCGAGCGGCGGCACCCTCATGGTCGGCTATCACGTCGGTTGCGCCGTTGAACTGCAGGGAGGAGGTGCGGGGCTGGGGCCGACCGCCTATCTGAACCCGGGCATGCTGTCCCAGGAGGACCTCGGCCCGACGGTGTCGGTCAATGTCGCGCCGGGCAGTGTGAGCGATGTGCCGCTGCTCCGGAAGGAGGCCGTGTCGGGCGTCCCGGCGCGGATCGTGATGCGCGATATCC
Organism: Nocardia spumae; assembly: GCF_020733635.1. Classification (NCBI taxonomy): domain Bacteria; kingdom Bacillati; phylum Actinomycetota; class Actinomycetes; order Mycobacteriales; family Nocardiaceae; genus Nocardia; species Nocardia spumae. The sequence continues at coordinate 2,238,994 of NZ_JAJFZL010000001.1, forward strand.
ATCTGGTGGTCAACGGCTGCATCGGTCCGGCGGTGGTCCGCCAATACACGCTGATGCAATTGCACACCGACAGTCTCGACGATGTCGGAGTCGTGTACGGCGATCCGCTGTGGATTTGACGAACGGGCTCTGAAAACACGTCGGAAATCGAGGACGGGGCCAGCTGCGGAAGATTAGCTGCGGCCCCGTCCTTGTTGTCGGTCGGCTGGGCTAATGTGCCACCTGTGAGTGAAACCGGGATCGACAGCGCACGCGCCGCGGAGGCGAGCGATGCGGCCGATGCGGCCACCGCCGATGAGCGCACCGAATGGCGGCAACTGGCCGAGCAGGTCCGTGAACATCAGTTCCGGTACTACGTGCGGGATGCGCCGATCATCTCCGACGGTGAGTTCGACACCCTCTTCCAGCGCCTGCTCGCGATGGAGGAGGCGCATCCGGATCTGCGCACCCCCGATTCGCCGACGCAACTGGTCGGTGGAGGCTTCGCCACGGACTTCACCGCGGTCGACCATCTCGAGCGGATGTTGTCGTTGGACAACGTCTTCGACGAGGCCGAGATGCGTACCTGGGTCAGCCGGGTGGAGGCCGAAACCGGACCGGATATCCACTTCGTCTGCGAGGTGAAGATCGACGGGGTCGCGCTCAACCTGGTGTACGAGAACGGCCGTCTGGTCCGCGGCGCCACCCGCGGCGACGGCCGCACCGGTGAGGATGTCACGCTCAACGCCCGCACCATCTCCGACATTCCCGAACAGCTCAGCCCCACAGCGGAATTCCCGATCCCGGAGCTGCTCGAGATCCGCGGCGAGGTGTACTTCCGGCTCGAGGATTTCGAGAACCTCAATGCCGCCATCGTGGCCGCGGGGAAGGCGCCGTACGCCAATCCGCGCAATACCGCCGCGGGTTCGCTGCGGCAGAAGGATCCGTCGGTCACCGCGCGCCGCCGGTTGCGCATGATCTGTCACGGCTTCGGGCGGATGGTGGGTTTCAGCCCGTCCTCCCAGTACGAGGCCTACCGGGCGCTGGCGGCGTGGGGGCTGCCGGTCTCGGCGCATACCGTCCGAGTGCGGGGGGCCGACGCGGTTGTGGAACGCATCCGGTATTGGGGTGAGCGCCGCCACGATATCGAACACGAGATCGACGGCCAGGTGATCAAGGTCGACGAGTTCTCGCTGCAGCGGCGGCTCGGCGCCACCTCGCGGGCCCCGCGCTGGGCCATCGCCTACAAATATCCGCCCGAGGAGGCCACCACCCGGCTGCTCGATATCCAGGTCAACGTCGGCCGCACCGGCCGGGTGACGCCCTTCGCGGTGATGGAGCCGGTCACGATCGCCGGTTCCACGGTCGCGATGGCCACCCTGCACAATGCCTCCGAAGTGCAGCGCAAAGGTGTGCTGATCGGCGATACGGTCACCATCCGCAAGGCCGGTGACGTGATTCCCGAGGTGCTGGGCCCGGTCGTCGATGTGCGCGACGGCAGTGAGCGCCGATTCGTCATGCCCACCCAGTGCCCGGAATGCGGTACCGAACTCGCGCCCGAGAAGGAGGGCGATGCCGACATCCGCTGCCCGAATCAGCGGCACTGCCCGGCGCAGCTGCGCGAGCGCGTATTCCACATGGCCGGCCGCGGCGCCTTCGATATCGAGGCACTGGGCTACGAGGCCGCGGTCGACCTGCTGAAGTCGGGGGTGATCGCCGACGAGGGCGACCTGTTCGATCTGACCGAGGAGAAGTTGCTCGGCACCACGCTTTTCGTCAACAAGAACGGCACCCTGTCGGCCAACGGCAAACGGCTGTTGCAGAACCTGAACGCCGCGAAGCGGAAACCGCTGTGGCGGGTGCTGGTCGCGCTGTCCATCCGCCACGTCGGGCCCACCGCGGCGCGCGGATTGGCCGGGGCGCTGGGCGGTATGGACGCGATCGAGGCGGCCTCGGCCGAGGAGCTGGCCGCGGTCGACGGGGTCGGCTCGATCATCGCCGCCGCGGTGAAGGAATGGTTCACCGTCGACTGGCACCGCGTCATCGTGGCGAAGTGGCGCGCGGCCGGCGTGCGGATGCAGGACGAGCGCGACGAATCCATCGAACGCACTCTCGAGGGCCTGTCGATCGTCGTCACCGGTTCCCTGCAAGGGTTTTCACGGGACGAGGCCAAGGAGGCGATTCTCGTGCGGGGTGGTAAGGCGGCCGGTTCGGTGTCGAAGAAGACGGCGTTCGTGGTGATCGGTGAGGCGCCGGGCACCAAGGCCGCCAAGGCCGAGGAGCTGGGGGTGCCGATCCTCGACGAGGACGGGTTCCGCCTGCTGCTGGACGAGGGCCCGGGCGCGCTGCGGCCGGACCCCGAATCGGAGCCTGCGCCCGGGTCCGCCGCGCGGTCCGAAGGCTGAGTCACGGGAGATGACGCAGTGGGATACCCGGGTGCACATCCGCCCGGCCGTACCGGACGATTTCGCCGCGATCGCGCGATTGACCGTCGACACCTACGTCGGTGAGGGCCATGTGCACTCCGAGAGTCCGTACGTCGCGGAACTCGCCGATACCGAATCGCGGGCCGCTGTCGCCGAAGTGCTTGTCGCGGTACGCGATTCGGATTTGCTGGGATCGCTGACCATCGCCCGCCCCGGCACGCCGTATGCCGATATCGCCCGTGCCGGTGAGCTGGAGTTCCGAATGCTGGCGGTCTCCGAGCGGGCCCGCGGGGTGGGGGTCGGCACGGCATTGGTCCGCACCGTCATCGACACCGCGCGGCACGAGGGCTTCGCGGCGGTGGTGCTCACGACGATGCCGAGGATGGCCGCCGCCCGCCGCATCTACCAGCGACTGGGATTCCGGCACACTCCCGACCGTGATTGGTCGACCGAGACCGGCATTCGGCTCACCGTGATGCGCCGTTCCGCCTGAGCCCGGCACTGCTCGCGGCCTGCGGCGCGGAGCTGCTGTACCGCCCGGATGTTATGGGCGGCAACCGGATTCAGGACAGGACGGTGGCGACGATTCCGGCCAGGTAGCCCAGCCGGGCGATCTCGGAAGGGCGGAACTCGGGCCCGCCGGGGCGGCCGAGCAGCAGCGCCTTACCGGTGTTCCCCAGTGGGGCCGCGGCCAGTTTGGTGTCCATATCGCGCCAGATCTGCGGCACCCAATCGGCCTCGGGATCGAGGGCGGTCGGTTTCTCCAATGGCATCCACGGCACGCTGCCGGCCTGGGTCTCCGGTGCGCTGGCACTGCCGACGAGGCGGTGACCGCCGTGCGGACCCATATCCATCACGGTGCTCCACCCGACCTGCAGGACCCGCGGCACACCGTCGACCAGTACCTGCAACCGGTCGTCGTGCGCGGTGGCGACCTGGTCGATCAGTTCCAGCTCGCGGTGGGTGTCCAGAATCCCGGAATATGGTCGCAGTGAATCCACCCGCACATCGGCGAGGGATTCGGCGGCGGTGATCAACGTGTCGGGCAATGCGCCCGACGGGACCTCCACCACCAGGTCATCGATCGCGTAGCCGGCTCCGCGTTCGACGACATCCAGCGAGAGGATGTCACCGCCGACGGAACCCAGCGCCACCGCGAGCGAACCGAGACTTCCTGGGCGATCCGGAAGTTGCACGCGAAGCAGAAATGACACGTGCTTGCCTTCCTTTCCTGTGCGACCGAGACTTTCGGACGGATACCCGTGTCTCGCAATCCTTACACCCACTGCTTTCCGGGAACGACCCGAACGGGGCGCAGTGAGGTATGCCACATACCCCATTGTCGGCCGAACAGTGGGTGGCGTGCCAGTGCCGCACAGGTGACGTTGTGGTGTCAACTTGTGTCCGGTTCCGACTCCGTGAACGGCTCCCGTGCGCCGGCGGACCGACCGACCGACTAGGCTTTTCCCTCTGAGCCTACTGGGGAGGCCCGCGCGGTCCGCATCCGCTGCCGCCTCCGGGCCTCGCCCCCACTAGGCTGATCGATGCGCAGCGCCCTGCGCCACCGACACGCACCAACCTGCCGAAAGGGGTTTCGCGGTGCCCGCCATCTCCCGCGACGAGGTCGCACACCTCGCCCGGCTGTCCCGGCTCTCGCTCACCGAGGAAGAGCTCGATGTGTATGCCGGTCAGCTGGATTCGATCCTGAGTCACGTGCGGGTCATCACCGAGGTCGCCGCCGACGTACCAGCGACGGCGTCGCCGAACCCGACCACGAATGTCACCCGTCCCGATGTCGTGGCCGAGTGCCTGACTCCGGACCAGGCGCTGTCCGGTGCGCCCGCCGTCGACGAGCAGCGGTTCATGGTTCCGCAGATCCTGGGAGAAGGCGAATGAGCGCGGACCTGACCGCACTGTCCGCGGCCGAGCTGGCGGAGAAGATCCACGGCCGTGAGGTGTCCTCGGTCCAGGTCACCGAGGCGCATCTGCAGCGCATCGCCGAGGTCGACGGCGAGCTGAACGCGTTCCTGCACGTGGCCGGGGAGCAGGCCCTGGTCACCGCGGCCGAGGTGGATGCCGCCATCGCCGCGGGCACCGTCGCCTCGCCGCTGGCGGGAGTTCCGTTGGCGCTCAAGGACGTTTTCACCACCACGGATATGCCGACCACCTGTGCGTCGAAGATCCTCGAGGGCTGGGTATCGCCCTACGACGCGACCGTGACGGCCAAATTGCGCGCCGCCGGCATCCCGATTCTCGGCAAGACCAATATGGACGAGTTCGCGATGGGTTCGTCCACCGAGAACTCCGCCTACGGCCCGACCCGCAACCCGTGGGACACCACCCGCATCCCCGGCGGTTCCGGCGGCGGCTCGGCGGCGGCGCTGGCCTCGCACCAGGCCCCGCTGGCCATCGGCACCGATACCGGGGGTTCGATCCGCCAGCCCGCCGCGGTCACCGCGACCGTCGGCACCAAACCCACCTACGGCACCGTCTCCCGGTACGGACTGGTCGCGTGCGCGTCGTCGCTGGATCAGGGTGGCCCGTGCGGGCGCACCGTGCTCGACACCGCACTGCTGCACGAGGTGATCGCCGGATACGACCCCAGGGATTCGACCTCGCGCAACGTGGCGATCGCGCCCGTGGTGGAGGCGGCCCGCGCGGGTGCGCGCGGTGATCTGTCCGGGGTCAAGGTCGGTGTGGTCAAGGAACTGCACTCCGACAGCTATCAGCCCGGTGTCATCGCCTCCTTCGATGCCGCCGTCGCCCAACTGAAGGATCTGGGCGCCGAGGTGGTCGAGGTGTCGTGCCCGCATTTCGAGTACGCCCTGGCCTCCTACTACCTGATCCTGCCGAGCGAGGTGTCGTCCAACCTGGCGCGGTTCGATGCCATGCGCTACGGCCTGCGGGTCGGTGACGACGGCACCCACTCCGCCGAGCAGGTCATGTCGCTGACCCGCGAGGCCGGGTTCGGGCCGGAAGTCAAGCGCCGCATCATGATCGGCACCTACGCGCTGTCGGCCGGTTACTACGACGCCTTCTACGGTCAGGCGCTGAAGGTCCGGACCCTGATCGCGCAGGACTTCGACAAGGCCTACGAGAGCGTCGACGTGCTGGTCTCGCCGACGAGCCCGTTCACGCCGTGGAAACTGGGCGAGAAGGTGAACGATCCGCTGGCGATGTACCTGTCGGACCTGTGCACGCTCCCGACCAACCTGGCCGGCCACTGCGCGATGTCGGTGCCGTCGGGGCTGTCCGCCGACGACGGGCTGCCGGTGGGGCTGCAGATCATGGCGCCCGCACTGGCCGACGACCGGCTCTACCGCGTGGGCGCCGCCTACGAGGCGGCACGCGGCCCGATCGCCTGATCACGCGACGAGCGATCCGAACGCACACTCGACGCGCCGGCCCGGCTCGGCTCAGGGACGGGGCCAGGGACGGCCGTCGAGGCGTTCGATATCGGTGTTGAAGCGCTGCAGGTAGTCGGCGAAACGGGCGACATCGTCGGCGGACCAGCCCTCCAGTACTCGGCCCAGCCCTTCGACATTCGCGGCGCGCTCGGCGTCGAGGTTCTCCTCACCCGCCGCTGTGATGCGGAATTTGCGCGCCATCCCGCCCTCCGGGTCCGGGATCCGTTCCACATGTCCGGCGCGCAGCAGGGCGGCGGTCTGCCGGTTGAGGGTGGAGGCATCGAGGCCGAACGCCTCGCTGAGCTGGCCGATCGACATCGGTCCCTCGATCGAGAGCCGGCTCAGCAGCAGGTACGCGCTGCGATCGAGCCGGGTGCCGTCGCGGCGGTAGCGCGGATGGATGGTGTATCGGCCGAGCAGCATGGTCTCGAACTCCACCGAATTCGTGGGCTTGTCCATGCCGTCCTTCCGCCGATTCACACTTCTGACCTGCGAGAACCGGTATAGCACACGCGGGGTGTGGTGGCGGGCAGGGGTGCTGGTCAGCAGGATCCGAGTGCCGTGCCCTGATCACTGTCGTACCGGTGCCCGTGGCCGGGTCCCGGCGCCAGCGCCGACAGCATATCGGCGGTGGTCTGTACCCAGCCCAGGACGGGCAGCCACGGCGGCCGCGGTGCGTCGCGGCGAGTATCGCCGAGATCCGGTGCGTGCCACAGCAATCGTGGTGACCACTGCACCACGGGGTCGGAGGAGTTGGCGAGTACGGTCGCGCCACCGCGATGCACCGCCGAGACGGGCGGGCCGGCCCACAGCGCCGCGCAGACCCGGGCCCGCTCGTCGCGGTCACTGTCGAAGATCGCGCTGCCGGCGGTGGCGCCCAGACTCTGCCCGTACAGGTAGAGCTTGGGTGGGTGCGCCATACCCGCCAGCCGCTGTTCGATACCGGTGAACAGGGCCCGGGCGGATTGTTCGGCGTCGGCGCGGGCGAACAGGAACGTCGCCCAGCTCGGCGCTTGGGAATACTGCATGCCGATCAGCGTGGCGTCGCCGCCGAAGCGCTCGTCGAGGCCGCGCGCCGCCCGAGCATCGAGCCAGCCCGAACCGGTCGGCACCATCATCACCAGATTGCCGCGGTCGAATCCCCCCGATCGCTCCAGTTCCCGAATGGCCAGGGCGACACGGGAATCGAGATCCGGTGCGGAACGCAAGCCGATGTAGACGCGCGCCGACGCGCCGCGCTCGGAGACGAACTTGCGACCCTCGGCGCCGAGTGAGGACCAGCTCACCGCGGACTCCGGACTACCGGACCGGGTGGCCGAAACCGGCCGCACCACATCGGGATCGACCGCGGCATCGGCCGCGGCGAAGGCGGAACGCTGCCAGCTCGCCGCCGCCGGCAGCAGGGCGAAATGGCAGGCGATCACGATCACGGAGATCAGAGTCACGGCGCGCAGCGAGCCCATGGACCGCGTGGCCCGGCGCAGTCCGCGCGCCACGAGGAGTACGGGCACCACGATCGCCGCGACGCCGAGTGCCCAGTGCAGCCAGTACCAGAGCCCGGCCGGGGGGAAGTGCATGGCGGCGCGCAACTGGTTCTGCCAGTGCCACGCGTAGCCGAGGGCGGCCATCACCGCGGTCGCGGCGGTCGCGGCGATCGGGTGACGGTACCGCGCGAATCGCCGATCGATATCGGCTCCGAAGCGTCCCAGCAGTTTCCGTCCCAGCCCGGAGACCGCGAGGGCCAGAAGTGCCAGGATCGCGGTGAGCAGCGCCTGGGCGATCGACGTGCGTGGAAGCAGACCGGGGGAGAGAGAGGCGGTGGTACCGGCCGCGGTCGCGATGAGGGCGCCCAGGCGCGGCGGGCGGATGGCGGCGCCGCGCCGCGTGATGGCCGCGCGTAACCGCTCGCGGCCGTCGGCCGCCCCCGAATCCCGGAGCGTCGAATCGCGCGGCCCGGCGTCTGCGCGGATTCCCGCGCCACGGGAGGACGGACCACGCCGGTGAGTGGCGCCCGACCGAGGATGTGAAATACGGAGAGCCGCTGGGGAGGCGCCGAATCCGGGTGCATCCGGGATCCGTGCGCCGGTGGTCGCGATCGCCATTTCCGGTGGACCGACCAGTGCTCGGGCGCCGTGGGCGGCGCAGATCAGCATATGTGCGATCCGGACGAGGTAGCCGCGGGCGAACGCGGCCGGAGATATCGGCGACGGTCGGTCGTCCGGCATCGGCGCGAGGGGTCTGCCCGACCGGCCTCCGGACCGGTCCTGGCGGAGCAGCCGGCGCACGATGGCGAACAGCGCCGCCACCAGGAGCAGCACCACGGCGACCGAGGCGAGGACACGCACCAGTCGCGGTCCCGAATCGGTGCCGGAAAGCTGTGCGCCGAACAGGTATTCGGGCATCGGCGCGGCATAGTTCTGCCGCCGGGAGTTCAGATCGACCGCCGCGGTCGCGACCGCGGCCATCGTGGTGCAGCGCAGGCGGGACAGGGTGTCGTCGCGACCGGCGCAGGCAGTGAACATGCGCTGCTCGAGGGCATTGTCGACGGCGCGACGGGCCCACGGTCCGAGGGGGTGGCCGCGCAGTTCGGCATAGCGCAGCAGGTCGTAGCCGAGATCGTGGGCCTTGCAGGCGGTATCGAATTCGGCCGGCAACGACACCGGCGAGGAACACTGACCGCCCGGATCGACGGTCATCCCGTCGAGCTCGATCGGCCGATATCCCTGAGACGCGGCGAAATCCGCCGGCAGGACCACCCGATCCGGACCGTCCCCGGTGAGCGCCAGTACCGCGGCGCGCGCCGCCGCGTTCTCCATATCCGGCGCGACCTCGGCGGCACCGGCCGCCGCGGGTGCGATCAGCATCGCGACCACGACCGCGAGCACGGCCGCCACGCCCAGCGCGCGCCGAATATTCCTTGCGGCCCAATACCTTTCGGTGCGGTCCGGCTCCTGGTTCGAGGGGTGCCCGGTCCCGGATGTGGTCGCACCGGCCGCCGCTACATCGCTCATGGTGGTCGAAGTTAGGAATCCGGAGCCGCGCCGCACCTCCCGCCGCGGACCGGTTTCGATACCGCTACCGGGGGCCGCGCCGGGCCGGCTCTCATACCGGGGTAGGGGGTGTGAAGTCGGACTTCCGGGTGAGGACGAATCGCGCCGGAATTCCTAGGCTCGTACCCATGACACGGGTGACACGATCGATCCGACGGGTACGGACGTCGGTGCGAACGCCGGGCCGCGCGCGGCTGTGGTTCGATCTCTTCACGGTGATCGCCGTCGTGACGCTGTTCGCGGTGGGCTGGCCGACTCTGCACATCACCCACCAGGTCCCGGCGGGCGCGCAGCCCTTCATCGCCGCACTGGCGGTGTTCCCGCTGGCGCTGATCCGGGTCAATCCGGCCCTGGGCTGGGCGATCTCCGCGGGCTCGGCCTTGCTGATCGCCCTGGCGATACCACATCAGCCGGGTAACGACCTGCCGTTCCAGGTGGTGCACATCCTGGTGCTTTTCACCCTGCTGTTCGCGGTGGCGGTGCGTTCGCCGATACAGATCGTGGCGGTCGCCTGGATCGCGTCCTCACTGTTGTTCGCCACCACCATGTCCGGCGGCACCTCATTCGCCGAAGCGGGATTCGGCTGGCCGATCGCGATGACCGGCCTGGTCGGATTCGGACTGCTGGTGCGCTGGCTGGTGTTGTCGCGCCAGGCGCTGGTGCGGCAGGAGGAAGAGAACGAGGTGGAACGCGCCCGCCGCGCGATCCTGGAGGAGAAGGCGCGCATCGCGCGCGACCTGCACGATGTGGTGGCCCACCACATGTCGATGGTGGTCGTGCAAGCCCAGACCGCGCCCTATCGGGTCGCCGATGTCTCCCCGGCCGCGCGGGCCGAATTCGAATCCATCGGGGACTCCGCGCGCGAGGCGCTCAACGAGGTGCGCAGCATGCTCGGAGTGCTGCGCAGCGATGGTCAGCTGCCCGAACACGCGCCGCAACCGGTCGCCGCCGACGTGGTGTCGGTGCTCGACGGGGTGCGCCGCGCAGGGGTGCCCATCGAATGGACGATCGACGGAAGCCTGGCCACGGTCCCCGACACCGTGGGTCTGGCGTTGTACCGGATCGTGCAGGAGTCGCTGTCGAACGTTTCGCGGCATGCGTCCGGTGGCGCGGTGACGGTCACCGTCACTGTGACGGCCGAATCCGTGGAACTGCTGGTCGGCAACGATGCGGGCGGGGGTCCGGAACCGGCGTCGGCGTCGGGCGGCAGCGGTGGCAGCGGTATCGCCGGGATGCGCGCGCGGGCCGAAGCGATCGGCGGCATGCTGGCCGCCGGGCCGCGCTCGGAAGGTGGATTCCAGGTGTACGCGAGGTTGCCGATGACCGCGGTCGCCGTGACATCGGCCACCGTGCTGCCGGGCCTGCCCGGCTGAGGCCGCCGGGCCTTGCGTGATATGTCCGTATCAGCTGGTCAGGGGAGGAGATCCGCACGTGCGGGACGCGGTGCGCGCATGGGGTACGAGGCGTGTTCGTGTAAGACTTAGCGGCGATGCTCACCTATTTCCAAGCCATCGTCATCGGCGCGCTACAGGGCGTCACCGAATTGTTCCCGATCTCCAGTCTGGGCCATTCCGTGCTGGTCCCGGCCTGGTTGGGCGGGAGCTGGGAAAAGCTCGTGACCGAGGGCGATTCCGAGAACGGAACGCCGTATCTGGCCTTCGTGGTCGCATTGCACGTCGCCACCGCGGTGGCGCTGCTGGCCTACTACTGGCGGGACTGGCGCGACATCATCGTCGGCTTCGTCACGACCTTGCGGACCCGTCGCGTCGAGACCTCGTCACAGCGGCTGGCGTGGTTGATCGTGCTGGCGACGATTCCGGTCGGCGTGCTGGGGCTGCTGCTGGAACATCCGCTGCGCACCATGTTCGCGACACCGATCTACGCGAGTATCTTCCTCACGCTGAACGGTGTGGTGCTGATCGTCGGCGAGGGTCTGCGTCGCCGCAACGCGCCGTCGCTGGCCGAGTACGGCCGCCGCTTCGCCGAGGACGAGGCCCGTGCCGAGGCGCAGGCGCGGGGAGTCGCGGTGCAGGAGGCAGAACAGATCGCCTCCGACGAGCGGCTGGCGGCGCTGTCGGTCAAGGACGCGTTGGGTATCGGGCTGGCCCAGTCGGGTGCGCTGCTGGCCGGGTTCAGCCGGTCCGGTCTCACCATGGTCGGCGGACTACTGCGCGGCCTCGACCACGAGGACACCGCGAAATTCGCCTTCCTGCTCGCCACGCCGGTCATCCTGGCCGCGGGTGTGCTGAAACTGCCCGAGCTGGCCGGGCCGCAGGCCGCCGGCATCCACGGCCAGGCCGTGGTCGGCGCGATCGTCGCGGGATTGGCGGCGTGGCTGGCGGTGCGCTTCCTGGAACGTTTCTTCAAAACCCGGACCCTGCTGCCGTTCGCGATCTACTGCCTGGTCGCGGGTCTGCTCTCGGTCATTCGATTCCTCTGAGGCGGATATGCCGATCACTGTGTTGATCGCCGATGACCAGGCCATGGTGCGGCAGGGTTTCGGCGCGCTACTGTCCGCCCAGCCCGACATCAGCGTCATCGGCGACGCACCCAACGGTGTGGTCGCGGTGACCGAGGCCAAGCGGTTGCGCCCCGATGTGGTGCTGATGGATGTGCGCATGCCGGAGATGAACGGGCTCGACGCGGCCCGCGCCATCCTGGCCGCCGGATTCGATCCGCCGGTGCGGGTATTGATGCTCACCACCTTCGATATCGACGACTACGTCTACGAGGCACTGGGACTGGGCGCCAGCGGATTCCTGCTCAAGGACGCACCGGCCGACGAACTGGTGCGCGCGGTGCGGGTGGTCGCCGAAGGACAGGCACTGCTGGCGCCGACCGTGACGCGCCGGCTGATCGCCGATGTGACGCGGCGTCGCGCCCGCCCCAAGCCCGCTCCGGCGCTCAACGCGCTGACCCCCCGGGAGCGGGAAGTCCTCGAACTCATCGCCAAGGGCATGTCCAATACCGAGATCGCCGAGGCGCTGTTCGTGGCCGAGCAAACGGTGAAAACCCATGTGTCGAAGGTGTTTTCCAAGCTCGACCTGCGTGATCGCGCCCAGGCCGTAGTCATCGCCTACGAATCCGGGCTGGTCACCCCGGGCTGACCGGTCCGGGTAGGATCGCCTCCTGGTACGTCGCCGGAAGGGGGGAACGTAGGTGTTGAACAACGGTGACGTGTTCGCCGGCTTCACCGTGGAGCGACTGCTCGGCCAAGGGGGGATGGGGTCGGTCTATCTCGCGCGGCACCCGCGCCTGCCACGGTTGACGGCGTTGAAACTGCTCAATCGCGAGCTGTACACCGATGCGGAGATACGGGCACGGTTCGAACGCGAGGCCGATCTGTGTGCGCAGCTGGATCACCCCGGCATCGTCGCCGTCTACGACCGCGGGGTGGAAGACGATCAGCTGTGGATCTGCATGCAGTACGTGGACGGTATCGACGCCGCGGGCGTGAACCCGCTGTCGCTGCCGCTCGAGCGGGCCGTGCAGATCATCGAGGGGGTCGGCGCCGCACTGGATTACGCGCACAGCAACGGTGTCATGCACCGAGATGTGAAGCCCGCCAACATCCTGCTCGCGCGCGCGGTCGGGGGTAAGGGTGAGCGAGTCTTCCTGACCGATTTCGGAATCGCCCGGCTGCGTGAGGATTCCACGCATCTGACCCAGGCCGGTATGTTCACCGCGACCCTCGCCTACGCCTCGCCCGAACAGATGACCGGTGCCGCCCTCGACCACCGCTCCGATCAGTATTCACTGGCCTGCGCACTGTACTGGCTGCTGACCGGCACCGGCCCGTTCGACTCCGAACATCCCACCGAGGTGATCCGCGGGCATCTGCAACTGCCGGTCCCGCCCGCGAGCGCCCGGCGCGCCGGACTGTCCCCCGCGATGGATGCGGTGATCTCGCGGGCCATGGCCAAGCGGGCCTCCGAAAGATTCGGCAGCTGTGCGGAATTCGTGGCAGCCGCCCGGGAGGCGTTGACGGCTCCGGTGGCGATACCGGCCGTCGCGGGCGCCGCGCCGACGCTCATCGCGCCCGGGCGGACGCTCGCCCCGCCGAGGGCGATCGGGCCGGTCCCGGCCGGACCGGCCGCGGGCGCGCCGGGAATGGGCGGGTACGCACCCATCGCCCCGAATCTTCCGGGTGCCGCGCGGGGGATGTCCTCGACCGGTGGATTCGGCGGGAACACGACCGTGCGTCCGACCCCCGGATCGGTGAAGCCGGTGGCGGCGGCGCCCTATTCGGTCGGGCGGCCGCCTCCGCCCCCGCCCGGCGCCGGAGGTTATCCGCCCGATGCGTACGGTCGGCCGCCGGCGCCGAAGCGGTCGTCTCCGGTCGGGTGGATCATCGGTGGCGTGGTGGTCGCGCTGCTCGTCATCGCCGCAGTGGTGTTCATGGTGATGCGAGGCAAGGCGAACCAGGAGATCGCGGACGCCATGGAAAACATCGATGCGAGCAGGCGGGAAACCGCCGCCATGACCAAGGTCTTTCCCGCGCTCGCGGTCTCGGGCGACGGACGCGGGTACAACGGCGGAACCTGTTTGGCCTCCGGAGGCGGTCAGAATATCGTGGCCATCGCGGGAACGAATCTCGAGGTGGGGAACAGGTCGGGCAGCTGGGATTGCTCGACCCAGTCCGGATTGCCCGACTACGCCGTCCTGAAGTATCCCTCGTCCGCCGATGCGCAGGCGGTGGTGGCCCGGCTGCCCAGTTCGCGGCCGGGAACGGGACGGACCGGAACCGTCAGTTATACGAGTCACACCAATCCGCCGAGCTCGGAGTCGATCTACACCCGGTGGGTGGTGTTGTCTTTCGGCGCGGATACGCCGCGTGGGCAGTACCTCGTAGTGGCGACGAGTCGAGCGTTCTCCTTCATGGGCTCGACGGACGGGATGAGCGAGCCCGAGTTCACCGCCTGGTGGCAGAGAATGCCGCTGGAGTGAGACCCGATATCCGGTGCTGCCCCGTAGAAACACGCGCTGTGCCAAGGTAAGCGGTGTGTTCGGTGCGCGGATGAGGATGCAGTGGCGGCCCGATGCGGGACGGCTGGTCACGCTGATGGCGATCGGGTTCGGCATGACGGTGGTGATCACCCGGCTGTATCTCATGGCCTCGGGGTATCCGAAGATCGGCGGCAGCACCTATCACATCGCGCACGCGCTGTTCGGTGGGCTGCTGCTGGTGATTTCGTGTGTGCTGCAACTGATGTCGTCGGGACGCACCGCGATCGTGTGGGCGGCGATCCTGGCCGGTGTCGGGCTCGGCCTGTTCATCGACGAGGTCGGGAAGTTCATCACCGCCGACAACGACTACTTCTTCCCGCTCGCCGCGCCGATCATCTATCTGGCGTTCCTGATCATCGTGGCGGCGGCCCGGTACGCGGCGAGCCGGCGACTGCGCTCCGCGGATCTGTCGCTGGGCGCGCTGACCGAGGAGGTCGGCGATATGGTGGCGGCCCGCATGACCACCCGGCGGCGCGAGGCGCTGCTCGCCGAGCTGGATCGGGTCCGGGTGGACCGGCTCGACGAACCCCGGCGTGAGCTGGCCGCCGCGCTACGCACCTACCTGCACGCGGTGCCGTGTGATGCCGAGCCTGCGCTGGGTGCGCGAGCACTGCGGTTCGCCCGCGACGCCGAGGAGCGGCTGCTGCCGTTGCTCCTGGTGCGCGTGCTGCTGATCACCGTACTGCTGTGCCACGGATTGTGGACCCTGCTGCGCTTGGTACTGGCGTTGGTGGTGATCTCGGGCTGGAGTTCGCCGTGGTCGGAACTCGATCACCTGCTCGACATCACCGACGGACACGGCTGGAAGGCGTTGTCCGGGTTGGCGATTGCCGCCGTCGCCGAAGCGGTGGTCGGAATCGGTTGCCTCACCGGCGCCGTCGCGTGGTTGCGCGGCGAGGAGGAACGCGGTGTGCGCCTGGGGATCTGGACCAGTGTCGTCTCCCTGACGGTGGTCAACGTCTTCGCCAGCTATTTCAGCCAATTCCTGACCGTGTTCACCGCCATCGCGGAGGCGGTGCTCCTGTGGGCGCTGCTGCGCTATCGGGATCGTGGCCGTCGCCGCGACGCCCGCGTCCGGGAGAGCGACGCTCGGCCGTCGGTTCCGGATACCACCGCGCTGGACGCGGTGCCGGAACCGACTGCCGGCTGATCGAGGTCACCCGAAGAAGGCGGCGGCCTCCGCGTAGCGGTCCGACGGCACCAGTTTGAGCTGCTTGGTGGCCTCCGCCAGCGATACCAGCTCGATCTGGGTGCCGTGCAGTGCCACCATCTGCCCGAACTTCCCGCTGTGGACCGCCTCGGCGGCGTGCAGGCCGAATCGGGTCGCCAGCACCCGGTCGTACGGGGTCGGCGAACCGCCGCGTTGGACATGGCCCAGCACCGTGGTGCGCACCTCCTTGCCGATGCGGCGTTCGATTTCGACACCGAGCTGGTGGGCCACACCGGTGAACCGTTCGTGGCCGTATTCGTCGACCCCGCCCTCACGCAGGTGGAACGATCCCTCCGCCGGTTTCGCGCCCTCGGCGACCACGCAGATGAAGTGCGAGTCGCCGCGCTGGAACCGGCGCTTGATCATGGTGCACACCTCCTCCACGTCGAAGGGCGCCTCGGGGACGAGGGTCAGATGGGCGCCGGAGGCGATACCGGAGTTCATGGCGATCCAGCCGGCGTGGCGCCCCATCACCTCCACCAGCATGACTCGCTGATGCGATTCGGCGGTGGTGTGCAGCCGGTCGATGGCGTCGGTGGCGATGGTGACCGCGGTGTCATGGCCGAAAGTGGTGTCGGTGCAGTCGATGTCGTTGTCGATGGTCTTCGGGACGCCGACCACCGGCACCCCTTCGTCGGCCAGCCAGTGGGCGGCGGTCAGGGTGCCCTCGCCGCCGATCGGGACGAGGGCGTCGATGCCGTTGTCGTCGAGGGTGCGTTTGACTCGCCCCAGCCCCTCGCGCAGAACCTCGGGATTGGTGCGTGCGGTGCCGAGGATGGTGCCGCCCTTGGTGAGGATGCGGTCGGTGCGGTCGTCGTTGTGGATATGGATCTTGCGATCCTCGAGTAACCCGCGCCAACCGTCCTGGAAGCCGACGATCGCGTCCCCGTAGCGGCCGTTCGCGGTGCGGACGACAGCTCGGATGACCGCGTTCAAGCCTGGGCAGTCCCCGCCTCCGGTCAAGACTCCGATGCGCATGCCGCCTATCTTGCCGCGTTCGCCCGCGCACCGCAGCCTCGCCCCCGTTAACCGCCGGTTACAGCAACCGGCCCAGCACGGACAGCGGCTATTGCGCGGGTGCGCAGTGACCGGCCGGCAGATCGTCGAGATGTTTGGTCAGCAGCCCGGCCATCTGGTTGAGGATCTGGGTGCCGTCGTCGAACGTACCCGAAGTCGCCTGTGCGGCAAGGGAGACCGCGACATCGCCGTTGGGAGTCGTGAGCAGGCCGAACTGCCGGACCAGGTAGCTGCCGGAGGAATCCGGCCCCCAGCCGCCCTTGAAGCGCGTGTTGTCGAGATGTCCGAGGCCCCACTGCTGGCCCCAGACCACCTTGCCCATCAGCGTGGTGACGGTATCGGCATCGGGCAGGCAGGGCAGGTGCGAGGCGAATCGCACCTGGTCGCCCAGTGCCCAATCGGCTTGACCGAAGGCCGAGTACTCCGCTCGGCTACGGGCGGCCGGCACGGTGGTCTTGCTGTCGCCGCCGTCGCGCAGCACCCCCTGGACGGCCTGCGCGGCGGCATCGGGAGCGCCGAGCGACTGCCACAGCGCATCGGCCGCGGAGTTGTCGGATTCGGTGATCGCCGCCGACATCTGATAGGTGCTGGTGTTGCCGTTGGTCCGCAGAACCGCAAGCGTCAGTGGAACTTTCATCGTCGACCAGGCCGGTCCGGTGGTCCAGT
Organism: Nocardia spumae; assembly: GCF_020733635.1. Taxonomy (NCBI): domain Bacteria; kingdom Bacillati; phylum Actinomycetota; class Actinomycetes; order Mycobacteriales; family Nocardiaceae; genus Nocardia; species Nocardia spumae. The sequence goes on from NZ_JAJFZL010000001.1 coordinate 2,255,756, forward strand.
CGCCCATCAGCGCGGTGCGCTGACCGCCGACGGCCATGATCGCCATTCCGGCGTGGCCGTTCAAACTCGGTCGCAGCGCGGTGAAGTCGGCGGCCAGCGAACCCGGCAGCGCGAACATCGTGGCCGGGGCGGTGGCGCTGGTGGGTAGGGACTGTGTGGTCGTCGTTTCGGTATCCGACGCGGTCGAACAGGCCGCCGTCCCGATCAGCAGGCCCGTGCCGAGCGTCGCCGCCAGAACGCGAAAGCGTTGGGGCCGACCGATTCTCGGCGCGGTCGGCGAGTTGCGCCGGCCCCGCGGTGCGTATGGTGCGTGCACCCGTTCACCTCCACATCCCCGGGCGGCCCGCGATGGCACCACCCGTCAGACGTGGAATTGTGTGCGCAACCGCCGCGCTGGTCAAATGCGGAGGCCGTCGGCGGCGCATATGAGACGAGGTCACCGTCATCGTTCGCACGCCCCGCCACGCAGTTCGTGCACGTGTTTGGCCAGGATGGCCGACATCCGGTCGGTCATCGTGACCGCGTCGTCGTAGCTGCCCGAGTCCGGTTGCGCCGCAAGGGCTATCGCGAGCTGGCCGGACCACGTCGGGACCAGCCCGAACTGCCGGACCAGATAGGCGCCGGTATCGTCGTCGGGTCCCCAGCCGCCCTTGTACTCGGCGCCGACGAACGAGCCGAGTCCCCAGCTCTGGCTGTCGGTGATCTGCTGCATCAGGTCGACCACGCGCGAGGCATTGCGCAGACACGGCAGTCGCGCCGCGAAGCGCAGTTGATCGACCAGGCTCCACTGGGTGGCGCCGAAAACCATGGGGTCGTCGATGGATTGGCGGGCATCCGGATTGTGCCGGTCGGCGACATCGGTGGTGGTGTCCCCGGCCTCGCGCAACACCGCCTCCACGGCTTCCGCGGCCGGTTCACCGCCGCCGAGCGCGATCCAGAGTGCTTGGGCCGCATCGTTGTCGGAGGCGGTGATGGCCGCCGCCGCGGTATCGGCCAGCCCGGCCGGATCGCGGCGCAGCGCCGCCAGCGCCAACGGCACCTTGATCGTCGACCAGGCGACGCCGGACGTCCAATCACCCAGTGTGATGACGTGGTCGCTGCCCACGGCCATGACCGCGAGCCCCATCCGGCCGGGGAATTCGGCCTGCAGTGCCGCGAAATCGGCCGCCAGACCGCGCGGTAGCCGGGGCGTCGCCGCGTCGGGCGCGGGCGCCGGGCGCACCATTTCGGTGACCGGGCCGGAGACGGTCGGGCCGGTGGTCACCGCGACCCCTTGCGCCGAACATGCCGAAACCAGAAGTGCCAAACCTGCCGAGAACAACCGCCGCCGACCCTGGCGCCCGGTGGGCGTCGGGTCAATAGACATAGACCACCGCGTTGTCGCCGCCGGTGCAGGTGACGACCTTGCCCGAACTCGTGCACGTCATCGGGTAGGACCGTCCCGTCACCGGGCTGACCGCGATGATCGAGGTGTTGGCGTCGGCTGTCGCCGCGCTGGTCGCGCCGTGGGATCGGGCGGCCTTCGCATACGCCTGGCGCACCGCCTCGGCGAAGCCGCACGAGGTCACCTCGGATCCGGTGGCGGCCTTGCCGAACGATTCGCCGGCGGTGGCGGATTGCGAGCACGGGCTCGCGCCCACCGGCAAGGCCGGGGTGGCGCCGGTCGTGGTGGTCGGCGCCGCTGTCGTCGGTGCGACACCGGTGGCGGCGCGCTGGGGCGCCGCGGCGGAGGTGGCCGGACCGGAGGCGGTGGCCGGGGCGTCGTCGCTCGACGAGGAGCCGAACACCTGCCAGCCGACTACGCCGAGGCCGGCGACGACCACCGCGCCCAGCACCCCGAGAACCACTGGCACGGCGACCGAGCGGGACCGCTTCGCGGGCGGGGCCTCATCGTAATCCGCTGCGGCGAAGGCGAACTCGTCGTCCGCGTAGGAGTCGTCCGCGTAGGAGTCTTCGGGATCGGTCTCGTCGTGATAGCCGGCGTCGTGGGCGTAGCGCGGATCGTCCTCGTACCCGGACTCGTCGTAGCCCGACTCGTCGAAGGCCGAGTCCTCGTAACCGGCGTCCTCGTAACCGGCGTCCTCGGCACCGGCGTCCTCGGCACCGGACTCGTCGTAGTGATCGTCGTCGTAGCGGGTCTGCCCGCGTAATCCGGCGACCTCGAGGAACTGGGTATCGCCCGCGCCGGTGCCGAACTGCGAGATATCCAGGAAGCGGGTGTCGCTGTCGGACCCCGCGGTCGTCTCCCCCTCGGCCGGCGAGCCGGTGTCCTCGCCGGACCGGGGCCGCGGGGCCGACCTCGGATCGGTGTGGAACTGCGCGGGATCCAGCAGTTGGGTGCGGTGTTCGGAACCGGGAATCGGATCGGCGTAGGCGCTGCTCGGTTCGGCGGAGCGCGCCGCCGCGGGTACCGCCGGTTGCGGACGGCTCACCGGCGGCTTCACGGCCGCCGCGGACCCGTCGGCCTGCAGCGGCGAGTAGTGGAATTCGCCCGGATGCACCAGTGTGGGGTCGGCCGGGTGGATCACCGGCAGATCACCGGTGGCCTCGCGCTCGTCCGCGTCCGGCGGCGCGATGATGCGCAGCGTTCCGGTGGTCTCGTAGCCGCGCGAGGTCGTCGAATCCGCCGATGCGCCGGCGTCGCTCGCCGGAACGGACGGTGCGGCAGCGGAATCGGCGGGCCCCCCGGACACGGGGGCGGCGGGCGCACCCTCGGGCGGTGTGATCAGCGGACCGCGGGGCTGGAAATTCGCCGCGATCGTCGGCCCGTCCGGTCCGAACGGCTGGAAGGTGGTGGGCTCCGGCTCCCGGCGATAGTCCTGCACGGTTGCCACGGGCAGATCGACCGGGGTGGGCGCGTCGTCGATCGCCGGCTCGGGGGTCGGGGGCGTGGGCGGTGCCTCGGCGAGGAGTTCGGCCCCGAACACCCCGGTCGTCACCGAGTCCGGCGGCGTGCCCGCCGCGGCCGACCTGGCGCCGGCCGCGAGTGCCGACCGGGTGGCGGCCGCGAACTGCCCAGCGGTCTGGTACCGGTCGGCCGCGCTCTTGGCCAGCGCGCGCGCGATCACGGCGTCGACCGCCTCCGGCACGTCGGGGCGCTCCGCACTGGGCCGCGGCGGCGGCTCGGACAGATGCGATCGGATCAGCACACTGACGCTCTGTGCCGGAAACGGTGTCGAGCCGGTGAGGCACTCGTACAGCACACAGGCCAGCGAGTAGATATCGGCGCGAGTGGTCACCGGTCCGGCGTCGAACCGCTCGGGCGCCATATAGGTGTAGGACGCGGCGGCATGGGTGCCGGTGGTGGTGGCCGCGGTGTCACCCTCGCTACGGGCGACGCCGAAATCGGCCAGATAGGCGAAATCGGCCGGGGTGACCAGGATATTCGCGGGCTTCACATCACGATGTACCAGCCCGGCGCTGTGGGCGGCGTCGAGTGCGGCGGCCACTTGCTCGACGATCGCGATCGCCCGGTCCGGGGCGAGCGGGCCCTGACGCCGCAGCAGGGTGCGCAGATTCTCGCCCCGCACCAGCCGCATATCGATGTAGAGGGTGCCGTCGATCTCACCCGAGTCGTGGATCGGGACGATATGCGGTTCGGCCAGGCCGGCCGCGATATGGGATTCGCGGCGGAAGCGCTCCCGGTACGTCGGATCCTGCGCCAGCTGTTCGGGCAGCACCTTCAACGCGACGACGCGATCCTTACCGGTATCGAACGCCTCGTACACCTCGCCCATACCGCCGCGACCGAGCAGCGAGCGCACCTCGTACGGGCCGAACCTGGTACCGGCCAGGGATCTCGGCACTTCCACCGGTGAACCTCCAACTCCTGGGCAAGGTGGCCAACCATGCCCGGCGCGCACCGGGTTGCCTGCCCCTCAGAACGCCGATTCTCCGGGTGCGACCACGCCGTGGTCAAACGCGAAGACGATCGCGGCCGCCCGATCACGTAACCCGAGCTTGCCGAAAATGTGTCCTACGTGGCTCTTTACCGTCACTTCGGAGATGCCGAGCATGGCCGCGATCTCGGAGTTGACCCGGCCCCGGCCGATCAGTTTCAGCACCTCGAGTTCGCGTGCGGTCAGCTCGTTGAGGTGCGCGCGCTCCTCGGCGGGCACCGGGCGCGCGGTGCGATAGGCCGAGAGCACCCGGCCGGTGACCGACGGATCCAGCCACGAGCCGCCCTCGGCCACGGTGCGCACCGCCCGGATCAGATCCTCGGCCGGGGAGTCCTTGAGGATGAATCCGGCCGCACCCGCACGCAGCGCGCCGGAGAGCAGATGGTCGTCGTCGAAGGTGGTGAGCACCAGCACCGGCGGTGCGCCGTCGCGCTCGCGCAGGCGGCGGGTGGCGTCGATGCCACCCACCCGCTTCATTCGCAGATCCATCAGCACCACGTCGGGGCGGTTGGCGGCCAGCGCGGCGGGCACCTCGTCACCGTCACCGCATTCGGCGACCACGAAGCCGTCGCGGCGGCGCAGGATGCGGCGCAGTCCGCCGCGCACGAGTTCCTGGTCGTCGACGACGAGGACGGTGGTGGTCGCGGTATCGGTATCGGCGAGCGGGACCTGCCCCGAATTCACATGCCCTCCTGGCGCTTGCGGGTCAGCGAGGTGATGGCCTCGCGCACGATCGTCAGCGGATCGTCGATTCCGGTCATCGGGCACACCTCGCCCGGAGCCAGCGGGATGCGCGCGCGCACCTGCCAATGATCACCCGACCGGCCCGCCGACAGGTTGCCGTTGAGCGTCGCGGTGCGCTGGCGCATGCCGTTGATCCCCATACCGCGTCCGGTGCGTGGCGCCGGGCCGGCCGGCAGCGTATTGCGCACCTGCACGGTCACTTCCATCGGTGTGACGGCGATATCGACGGTCGCGGCCGCACCCGGCGCGTGCTTGGCGATATTGGACAGCGATTCCTGGCTGATCCGGTAGAGCGCGAGTCCGGTGGAGGCCGACACCGATCCGGCATCGCCGCTGAGACGGTAGGTCACCGGCAGTCCGGCGCCGACGAAGTCCGAGACCAGATCGCCGATATCGTCGAGTCCGGGTTCGGGGGTCATGGCCGAGGGCCGCTGATCGAGCAGCCCGACGGTGTGCCGGATATCGGCCATCGCCTGGCGGCCCAGGCGTTCGGCATCACCGAGGGCGTCGATGGCCTCGTCGACGTCGCGATCGGTTTCGAGGGAGTGACGAGCCGCGGTCAGATGCAACAGCGTGACGCTGAGCGAATGCGCGATCACGTCGTGTACCTCGCGCGCGATCCGGCGGCGCTCGTCGTCGGCGGCCTGGGCCGCGCGGATCTGCTGATTCTCGCGTTCCTGGTCGAGCGACTGCCGCTGGAACCGCAGCATCAGCCCGACCATCCACCCCAATACGATGGCCACCACGTAGACCTGCACCAGTTCGGCGTAGCCGAGGGCGTAGAAGATCAGAATCTCGGCGACCGCGAGCAGCATCCAGAACAGGCTGGCCCGTTTGGGCGCGATCGCTGCGATCATGCCGACCATGACCGTCAGCACCAGTGGCGAACAGTCGGGGGAGACCGGCTGCACCAGGAACAGCGCCTGCGCGGCGAGTGCGGACAGGCCGAACACCGCCGGTTTCGGGGACAGATCGAACAGGAACAGCAGCGGATAGCAGGCGAACAGCAGCGCTACCGCGATGAAGGGCACTCCGGTGTCGAAGTACTGGCTGCGCAGCGAGGCGGCCGCGATGGCGGCGACCACGACCGCGATATCGGCCGTCACCACCACCGAGACGGGATAGCCGTAGGACATCTCCTCCACCCGCCGGCGCAGGGTGCCGCCGGGGTCGTGGACGAGGTCGGCGATACGGCGCGCGACCCGGCCCAGCGCCAGGCGCAGCGGACCCGGGTGGTGCGCCGTTCGCGGCGGCACCCCGGCATCGTCATCGGGCCGCGGCACCGGTTCCGATCCGGCATCTGCCGCGCCCTTGCGACCGTGGGCGCTGGTCAGGTCCATGGTGTCAGGCTAGTCGCCTCCGCATCGCCGTCGCATCGTTCCCGGAAAGGGGGCGAGCTCCTACCCGGGTAGGAGCTCGAGTCTCGTCCGGAGCACGACGTATTACGGGCACCGCGTCCGTAGCGTGACTGGCACAGCGTTCGGAGACAAGGTTCGGACGCCCGGCTCGAGGAGATGGGTGCGATGACATGGCGAGACCAGCACGCTCGTACCGAAATCCTGCACGAGGTGCTCGCCCGCGCTGCCGCCGATCCGGCTGTCCCGGGCCTGTTCTACGACCTGCCCGGGTGCGAGCGACTCTTCGGCGGACCCGCCGGAGTGCTTGCCGCACTGCAATATCGGTGGGACAACCATCTGCACGCGAAGCTCGATCAGGCACAGACGCAGGGCCAGTCGGCGGCCGAGGCCTATCTCGAACTGGCCGCCGAACAACCGATTCTGCGCGCCGTACTCGACGCGCACCGGGTTCGCCATCAGCAGCGTGAGCCGGTCCTGGCGCGCTGACTCCGGAGGGATCGCACCGAACGCGGCGCGGGTCGGCGCACGGTGACACCGGACCGACAGCAGAAAGAGGGTGGGGAGACCGCCATGTTGGAATTGACCGACATCGTGAAGGAATACCGGGTGGGCGAACAGCGGGTTCGTGCTCTCGACAGCATCAGCCTGCGTATCGAGGCAGGTGAGTTCACCTCGATCATCGGTCCGTCCGGCTCCGGTAAGAGCACTCTGCTGCATCTGCTCGGCGCACTCGATTCGCCGGACTCGGGGTCGATCAGATTCCAGGGTGCGGAGATCGGCGCGCTCGACGACAACCGGCAATCCGAATTCCGCCGCCACCGTGTGGGTTTCGTGTTCCAGTTCTTCAATCTGCTGCCCACGCTGTCGGCATGGGAGAACGTCGCGGTCCCGAAGCTGCTGGACGGCACCGGATTACGCAAAGCCGAGCCGCGGGCCCTGGAACTACTGAACCTCGTCGGGCTCGCCGATCGCGCCGAGCATCGGCCCGCGGAACTGTCCGGTGGGCAGATGCAGCGGGTGGCGGTCGCCCGCGCGCTGATCATGGATCCGCCGTTGATCCTGGCCGACGAGCCCACCGGCAACCTGGACTCCAAGACCGGCGCCGCCATTCTGAAGCTGCTCGGCGACATCTCCGGTGCGGGCAACTCGGTGGTGATGGTCACCCACGACATGGGTGCGGTCGAATACTGCGATCGGGTGATCACCCTGCGGGACGGGCACATCGGTTCCGACGAGCGTGTCGGTGCGCGGCGTGAGGGTGCCGCGGCCGCCGCCGACGGTGAGGTCCGCGGCGGCGACGAGGTGGTGCGCGCGTGATCACGGCCGGCTGGGATCGGTTGCGGCTGTTCAATATCGGCGAGCTGCTCACCCATCGGGGCCGCACCGCGATGTCGATGGCGGTCATGGCGGTGTCGGCGGGGCTGCTGGTCGCAGTGCTCAGCATCGCCGGCTCGGTGACCGGTTCGGTGGACCGGCTCACCACGGCACTGGGCGGTAGGGCGCAACTCGAGATATCGGGAGTCACCGAGAGCGGGTTCGGCCAGGATCTGCTGCCGCGGATTCGCGCGGTGCCGGGTGTCGGGGCCGCGGTGCCGATGATCCGGACCGGTATCGGCGACCGGGACGAGCGCAGCCTGCTGATCGGTGCCGACGCCTCGGTCTCGGCGCTGGGCAGCGATCTCGACGACGCCGTGCGCGATCGAGCGATGACACTGCTGTCGGTACCCGATGGTGTGCTGGTGGGTACGGGGATGGGCCGGCACGAGGGCGAAACCTTCTCGCTGGGTTCCCGGCACGTGACCGTGGCCGGGGTGCTCGACGACGCTACGTCCCGCAAACTCAACAGCGGGCATATCGTCATCGCCACCCTGCCGGTGGCCCAGCAGCTGGCCGGCCGCGCCGGGATGCTCGATTCGATCCAGATCGTGCCGAAACCGGATACCGATGTAGGACAGCTGCGTTCGGCGCTGACCGGGGTGGTCGACGGCCGCGCCGTGGTGGCCGACCCGAGTCTGCGCACCGCACAGGCGGGTGGTGCGATCCAGCTGGTGCGCTTCTCCACCACGATGGCGTCGGCGGCGGCGCTGATCGTGTCCGGCTTCCTCATCTACAACGCGATGAGTATGGCGGTGGCGCAACGGCGTCCGACCCTGTCGCTGCTGCGAGCCATCGGCGGCCGACGCGGGCCCATGGTGCGTGATCTGATCGCCGAAGCCGCGATCGTCGGACTGATCGGCGGGGCGATCGGCTCGGTGATCGGGCTGTTCGCCGGGCGCACGTCGATCAACCAGATCCCGTCGGCGATGATGGCCGCGGTCCAGACACGCACCGAGTACATCGTGCCCTGGTACGCGATTCCGGTCGCGATCACGGCCTGTGTGCTGGCCAGTGTGGCGGCCGCGTCGATCGCCGCGCGGCAGATCTACAAGGTGGAGCCGATCGAGGCGCTGGCACCGGTGGGGGTGTCGAAGGCCGATACGGTGAGCCCGTGGCTGCGCTGGGGTGCGCTGGCCGGCGGCCTGGCGCTGGTCGTCGCCGCGATCTCGATCGCCCGGGCCGATATCGGCCGGGCGTCGCTGGCCGCCATCTCACTGTCCATCACGGGCGTGGTCGGTGTGTGCTTCGCGGCGATGGCGCCGATCGTGCGATTCGCGGCCGGGGTGGCCCGGCTCTTCGGTGCGCCGGGTGCGTTGGGCGCCACCACCATCGAACGGGCGCCCCGGCGGGTCTGGGCGACCGCCATGACGGTGATGATCGGCGTGACCGCCACCGTCGCCATGGGGGGCGCGTCGAGCAATCTCGTCGACTCCGCCACCGATTCCTTCGCCGATCTGGCCGAGCGCGACGCCTATGTGAGCCCGACGTCGCTGGCCGAATTCCCCACGGGACCGATACTTCCGGCGGATCTGAAACAGAAGGTGCGCGCGGTGCCCGGGGTGGCCGAGGTCGGCTCGGCGCAGATGGCGTTCGCCACCGTCGGCGGCGATCGGGTCATGGTGCAGGCCTACGAACCGAATGTGCGTACCGATCTGCTCGCGCGGCTGGGACCCGAAGTGGCACAGCAGATGTCGACCGGTGCGGGGGTGGTGTTGTCCCGTGATGTGGCGCGCTCGCTGGGCGTCGGGACCGGTGCGCGGGTGTCCCTGCCGACACCGACCGGAATCCACGACGTCCGGGTACTGGCGGTGATTCCGTACTTCTCGGCGCTGTCGGGCATCGTGCTGATGGATCTGAACATCCTGCGGCAGTGGTACGACCGGCCGGGGGAGACGATTCTGGGGGTCGGTTTCGCGCCGGGCGCCGACAAGGACAGGGTGCTCGACGCGATCCGCGGCGTGGTGCCGCCCGGTATGCATGTCGATACCGGTCCGCAGGCGCTGGCCGCGGTATCGGGAGGGGTGCGGCAGGGCACCTCGCTGTCGGGGTCGATTCTGTGGATCGTCGTACTGGTCTCGACCGCGGCGCTGCTGAACACACTGATGCTCTCGGTGCTGGAGCGACGCCGGGAGATGGGTGTGCTGCGCGCGATGGGCACCAGTCGCCGTTTCCTGCTGCGCACCGTTCTGACCGAGGCGGCCGGCATCGGATTGACGGGCGCGGCACTGGGATTGGTGACCGGTGCGAGCGTGCAGTACCTGGCCACCATGGCCATGGGGCGGGCGATGACGATCGACGTCGTCTACCGGCCCAGTCCGATGCTGCTGGTCTACGCCCTCGCCGCCCTGATCCTGGCGCTGCTCGGTTCCGTTCCGCCGTCGCTGCGCGCGGCCCGCATGCCGATCGTCGAGGCCATCGCCGTCGACTGATCGAGGGAGGAGGGGAAGCCCCACGCGGCCGGGCGCGTGGGGCTGCTCCCGGCGCCGGACCGGCTCTGCTCGGGCCGGGCGAGCGCGTTCCCCGCCGATACATAAAATGAGGGACATGACTGCACCCACGGTGGACTTGATGGACTATGCCGACGTCATCGACCGGTACGAGCCGGTGCTCGGCATGGAAGTGCACGTCGAGCTGGGCACCGCGACCAAGATGTTCTGCGGGTGCCCGACCGTGTTCGGTGCCGAGCCCAACACCCAGGTCTGCCCGGTCTGCCTCGGCCTGCCGGGCGCGCTGCCGGTGGTCAACCAGCAGGCCGTCGAATCGGCGATCCGGATCGGTCTCGCGCTGAACTGCTCGATCACCCCGTGGGGCCGGTTCGCGCGCAAGAACTACTTCTACCCCGACCAGCCGAAGAACTACCAGATCAGCCAGTACGACGAGCCGATCGCCACCGACGGCTACCTCGATGTGGTGCTCGACGACGGCTCCACCTTCCGGGTCGAGATCGAGCGCGCCCACATGGAAGAGGACACCGGTAAGTCACTGCACGTGGGCGGCGCCACCGGCCGCATCCACGGTGCGAGCCATTCACTGCTGGACTACAACCGCGCGGGTGTGCCGCTGATCGAGATCGTCACCAAGCCGGTCACCGGTGCCGGTGAGCGGGCGCCCGAGGTGGCCCGCGCCTACGTCACCGCCCTGCGCGAGGTGCTGAAGTCGCTCGACGTCTCCGATGTGAAAATGGAGCAGGGTTCGCTGCGCTGCGATGCCAACGTCTCGCTGATGCCCAAGGGCGCGAAGGAATTCGGCACCCGCACCGAGACCAAGAACGTCAACTCGCTGCGCAGCGTCGAGGTCGCGGTGCGTTTCGAGATGCGCCGCCAGGCCGCGGTGCTCGCCGGCGGCGGCATCATCCTGATGGAGACCCGGCACTTCCACGAGACCGACGGCACCACCTCGCCCGGACGCCCGAAGGAGTCCGCTGAGGACTACCGCTACTTCCCCGAACCGGATCTGGAGCCGATCGCCCCGGATGCCGCCTGGGTGGAGGAACTGCGCGGCACCATCCCCGAGTATCCGTGGCTGCGCCGGGCGCGTATCCAGGCCGAGTGGGGTCTGTCCGACGAGGTGTTCCGCGATCTGGTCAACGCCGACGCGCTGGACCTGATCATCGCGACCGTCGATGCCGGCACCTCGGTCGATGCGGCCCGCGCCTGGTGGGTCAACTACCTCACCGAACAGGCCAAGGAGCGCGAGGTCGCGCTCGAGGATCTGGCGATCACGCCCCAGCAGGTCGCCGAGGTGGTCGCGCTGGTCGACGCCAAGACCATCAACTCCAAGGTCGCGCGCCAGGTCGTGGACTTCGTCCTGGCCGGTGAGGGTGATCCGGGGCAGATCGTGGAGGCCAAGGGCCTGGGCATGGTCTCCGACGACTCCGCACTGCAGACCGAGGTCGACAAGGCCCTGGCCGCCAATCCCGATATCGCCGACAAGATCCGCTCCGGCAAGGTCCAGGCCGCCGGCAAGATCGTCGGCGACGTCATGAAGGCCACCCGCGGCCAAGCCGATGCGGCCCGGGTGCGCGAGCTGGTCCTCGCCGCCTGCAGCGCGGCCTGACCCCGCCGACTCGACAGGCCCGGTCCGTACGGACCGGGCCTGTCGGATTCCCGGCGGCCGCCGCCTAGTCGGGTCCGCCGCCGGCGCCGCCCTTCGGGGGCGGGATGCGCACGATGCGGTCGTCGAGTGGTCCGGCCGCGGCGGGCTTGTTGACGGTGCCGACCCACACGTTGCCGTCGGCGCCGAGGGTGGCGCCGCCGAGTGCGCCGTACTTGTCCTGGGCCACCATCGTCGGTGCGGTGGTCACCGCGTGGGTGTTGGGGTCGGCATCGGCGAAGGCGAGCGCCTTGGCTCCCGACATCGCGACGGCCACGCCGTCCACGGCCGCCGCGCACCCTCCGGCGCCCGGTTTGTCGGGCCAGGTCCACGCGGTGGAGACGGTGCCGTCCTGAGCCAGGCGCTGCAGGCGGTCCTGAGTGGCGGTGCGGTCGGTGAACCAGACGCTGTCCTTGTGGTCGGCGCACACACCGCCCGCGCTGCCGATGCCGGAGGCCACCACCTTCGGGTTGGCGTTGCCCGGCGCGGGGTCGTCGATCTCGAGCAGTTTCCCGGCCAGTGAGCCCGGATTGTCGGCCGAGCCCGGATCACCCGCGTCACCGGTCAGCACCACCAGTTTCGTCGGGCTGACGAAGGCGAGCGAACCGTGATTTCCGCTGGCGCCCTTCGGGATTCCGGTGAGGATGGGTTTGGGCTCACCGCCGGCGCCGATCCGCACCACGCGATTGTCCGACGCGGTGGTGATGTAGGCGTAGATCAGCCCGTCCTCGCCGTAGCTGGGGGACAGGGCCACGTCGCCGAGCCCGCCGTCCCCGGCGGCGTCGACGTCGACCCGGGTGACCTCGAGCGGCGGTGGCGGCGCGGTACTGGCATCGACGGCGGTGACCTGGAGAATGCGGCCGGTCGTGCGTTCGGTGACCAATGCCCGCTGCCCGTCGGGCAGGACGGTCAGGCCGCCGGTGGTGTCCAGGCACGACACCACGACCGAGGGATCGGGATCGATACACGGACCGGTGGGACGCTGGCCGGTCGGCGGCGGGGTCTTGGGCTCGTTGGTCGGGCCCTGTCCCTCGGGTTCGATGGTCGGTGCGGGAGAGAACGGTTTGGACGCGGAATCGTCGAAACTGGCACAGCCGGCCACCAAGCCGGCGGTGACGGCGAGGATCGACGCGACACGGCCGACGACAACCACACTCATTGCCCAAACGTTACGGAAATACCGCCGCGAGCGCTCGTAGGGGGTCGCGATGGCTCGTCGAGGCCCTCGTGACGGCGTCGGGCCGCGCTGGACACGCCGCGAACAGACCACGCACCCGCCGGTTTCGCGTCATACTCTGTGCCCGTGACGGACAAGCCGAACCAAAGACCGGAATCGAATCAGCCGTCGGCGCAGCCGCCGGCGTCCGGACAGGCGGCGAGCAGCCCCTACGACAATCCGACCGGCGAATTCCCCTCGGTGAAACCCGCGGCGGGTAAGGATGTCCCACGGACCGAGGACGATCTGGGCCTGGATCCGGAGGTGCCGTCGTCGGCGGGGGCCGGTGCGGCCGAGACTCCGAAGATGACCTCGGCATCGCACGGCGAGGCGGCCGACGCGTCGACCTACGCGTTCGCCAGCATTCCGCCGGCCCCGGCGAACGGCGATACCGAACGCCTGCGGCGCTCACGCGAGTATCGGCGCGGCACAGTGGATCTCGGCCTGCTGGCGCTGCGCCTGACGGTCGGTCTCACCTTCCTGTACCACGGTCTGCAGAAGCTGGCGGGCTGGTTCCACGGCCCCGGCCTGGACGGCACGCGGCACATGCTGGAACAGGGCGGCTGGAAACATATCGAGCTGTCCACCGCGATGCTGACGGTATCCGAGGTCGGCGGCGGCGCGTTGATCGTGCTGGGCCTGGCCACACCGCTCGCGGCGGGCGCGGTCCTCGCCTCCATCTCCACCGCGTGGCTGTGGAAACAGGGCATGGCTCCCGATTTCCAGTACCGGCCGGTCGAATTGGAGTCGATTCTCGCCGCCGCGTCCGCGTCGCTGATCCTCACCGGTCCCGGCCGCCTGTCCTTCGACCGCAACCGCGGCTGGGCCGTGCGCCCATCCTGGGGTTCGTTCGTCTGCCTGATCCTGGCGCTCGCGGCGGCCGCCGGTGGCTGGATCTTCCTGCACGGCGGTAACCCGTTCGTCGGGATCTTCTAGAGTCACCCGCATGTCGAATTCCGCCGAATCGTCCAGTTATCGAGCGATCGAGCGCCTGATCGCCGACTATGCCCTGTGCGTCGATCAGGGTGATTTCGGCGGTGTCGGCGCCCTGTTCGCCGACGGCGCGTTCGGTGGCAGCGGTGGTCGGATCGAGGGCAGTGCCGCGGTGGAGAACCTGTTGACCGGCACGGTGATTCGCTACGGCGACGGCACGCCCCGCACGAAACACCTGGTGACGAACCTGGTCATCGACATGGACGAGGACGAGGGCACCGCAACCGGAAGGTCGTACTTCACTGTTCTGCAAGCCACCCCGGACCTGCCGCTGCAACCCATCGTGAGCGGCCGCTACGACGACCGGTTCCGCCGGGCCGACGGCACATGGTCCTTCGCGGAACGCACGGTCACCATGGACCTGATCGGAGACGTCAGCGGTCACTTGCGGAGGTGATCCGAGCATCACCTGGATCCGCATGAACGCGTGTCGGTCGATCGAAAAGCCGCTCCTCGCAAGCGGAGCGGCTTTCCACCGCGCGCGGAGGCGTCAGCTTTTGTCGGCGAGTGCGCCGACGCTGGCACGTGCGACGGCGATCGTGGCAGCGGCCGCGGCGCCTGCGTCGTCGACGGTTCGCCGGCCGAGCCCACAAGCGGTGGCGACCCCGTAGGCGGCACGATGGGAGTCCGCTTCGAACAGTGTCAGCGCGCCGATGCTGCGATCGACATCGTCGGGAGACACCACCCCGGCGATCAGCTGCCAGGCCGGGTCCAGTCGTTCCAACGGGCGGTAGAACGACGGAGCCGACGGCGCTGGATCAGCGCCGTAGGCGCAGGGGACGTGGACAACCGGTAGCGGTACTCCGCTTGTGCGCAGTCGCCGGCAGACGTGGCCGAGCAGGTTCACCACCGGCGCCAGGCTGCGCGGGGCCAGCAGGTGCCTGTGCTCGTGGTCGCCGTAGCACAGGTGCAGGGTGGTCGCCGCGCCGATCTGGTGGGCGCGGACGAGGAATCCGCCGAGCTGGCGTGCCAGCAGCGGTCCCACTGACCACTGCGCCCGCAGTTGCTCGGCCTTGACCATGCCGAGGGTAGCGATCGGTGATTCCACCTGCCACACAACGCGATCTCCGTATCGAGCGGTGATCTCGGACATCTCCTGCAGGACGGCATCTGTGAATACGGGCAGATACCGCAGAGCGGTGCGAACCACACCCAGGTTGCGGACCGCGGACCCGAGGGGCAAACCGAGCGAGACCGCGGCGCCGGCGAAAACGAACAGGGCGAGATCCAATGGATTGGGCTGGCTGATCTGAACTCGCTTATCCGCCAACTCCGGACGGCTGCACCGCAGCGATTCGAACTCGGCGACTATCGCGCCGATCCGCTCGACCCGCCGCATCGCCACATCGCGCGGTTCGAGGATGTGACCGGGCCGCACATCGTAGCTGCGCATATCGCTGTAGTCGGCGTAGTCGCCCGAGCGGGCGACGTCGAAGGCATCACGCCCTTCCAAGTCACGCAGATAGGCGACGACCCACCCGGCGTCGAGGTCGCGCGGCACCGCAGTGAGCGGCCAGCCGTCACTCCGGTCGGCGAACCATTCCATGACTTCTCGATCGCTGGTCAGCAGCGCCTCGGGCAGGCTACCGACGAAATGCGCGTATCTGGTCATGGTGGCATCCTTCCAGCGACTGCGGGCAGCCAGCGGGCATCCTTCGAGAGGGTGACCCGGTGGTGCCACAGCGTGAACAATGCGCATCGTATGTCCGGCCGCGGCCGGCCGACTCACCGCTGACGGGAAGTCGAAAGCCCTTGTGGGCCTGCGTAGTGCACGGTCCTCAACCGCTTACGAAAGGCTGCTCAGGGCACGCGGCGAACGGCTCCCTTGTCTGCCGACATCGCCAGGGCGGCGTAGGCGCGCAGAGCGGTGGTGACCGGGCGATCGCGCTCGACCGGCTGCCACGGACGCTCGCGGGCCTCCATCTTGGCGCGGCGCACGGCGAGCACCTCGTCGTCGACCAGCAGGTCGAGTGCGCGGGTGTGCACGTCGACGCGGATGCGGTCGCCGTCCTCGATGAGGCCGATGGCGCCGCCGCTGGCCGCCTCGGGAGAGATGTGGCCGATCGACAGGCCCGAGGTGCCGCCGGAGAAGCGGCCGTCGGTGATCAGCGCGCACACCTTGCCCAGGCCGAGGCCCTTGAGGAACGAGGTGGGGTGCAGCATCTCCTGCATACCGGGACCGCCGGCGGGGCCCTCGTAGCGGATGACGACCACGTCGCCGGGCTTGATCTTCTTGCCGAGGATGGCCGAGACCGCGTCCTCCTGCGATTCCAGCACCACGGCCGGTCCCTCGAAGGTGAACAGGTCCTCGTCGATACCGGCGGTCTTGAGGATCGCGCCGTCGAGGGCGATATTGCCCCGGAGCACGCACAGTCCGCCTTCGACGGTGTAGGCGTGTTCGATATCCCGGATGCAGCCGCCCGCGGCGTCGGTATCCAGCGACGACCAGCGGTTCTCGGTGGAGAACGGCACAGTGGTGCGGACCCCGCCCGGTGCGGCGTGGAACAACTCGAGCGCCGCCTCGGAGGCCTTGCCGGAGCGGATGTCCCAGGTGTCGAGCCACTCGTCCAGGGTGGCGGTGTGCACGGTGGTCACATCGGTTTCCAGCAGGCCGCCGCGGCGCAGCTCACCGAGGATGGCCGGGATGCCGCCGGCGCGGTGCACATCCTCCATGTGGTAGTCGGAGTTGGGCGAGACCTTGGACAGACACGGCACCCGGCGCGAGATCTCGTCGATGGTGGCGAGATCGAAGTCGATCTCGCCTTCCTGCGCGGCGGCCAGGGTGTGCAGCACGGTATTGGTGGAACCGCCCATCGCGACATCGAGTGCCATCGCGTTGCGGAACGCCTTGGCGTCGGCGACGTTTCGCGGCAGCACCGAGGCGTCGTCGTCGCGGTACCAGCGGTTGGCGATATCGACGACCGTCGATCCGGCCCGCTCGAACAGCGCGCGACGCGCGGCGTGGGTGGCGAGGGTGGAGCCGTTGCCGGGCAGTGCCAGGCCCAGCGCCTCGGTGAGGCAGTTCATCGAGTTGGCGGTGAACATGCCCGAACAGGAACCGCAGGTCGGGCAGGCGCTGCGCTCGACTTCGCTCAGTCCCTCGTCGGTGACCTCGCTCGAGGCGCTGGCGGAGATGGCGGTGATCAGGTCGGTCGGTGCCTGCGCGACGCCGCCGACGACCACGGCCTTGCCGGCCTCCATCGGGCCGCCGGAGACGAACACCGTCGGGATGTTCAGGCGCATCGCGGCATTGAGCATGCCGGGGGTGATCTTGTCGCAGTTGGAGATACACACCAGTGCGTCGGCGGTGTGGGCGTTGGCCATGTACTCGACCGAGTCGGCGATGATCTCGCGGCTGGGCAGCGAGTAGAGCATGCCGCCGTGGCCCATCGCGATGCCGTCGTCGACGGCGATGGTGTGGAATTCACGCGGGACGCCACCCGCGGCGCGGACCGCCTCGGCGACGATCTCGCCGACATCCTTCAGATGCACATGGCCGGGCACGAACTGGGTGTAGGAGTTCGCGATCGCGACGATCGGCTTACCGAAGTCGGAGTCGGTGAGGCCGGTGGCCCGCCAGAGTGCGCGTGCGCCTGCGGCATTGCGTCCGGCGGTGGTGGTTCGTGAACGAAGCGGTGGCATGTATACGGTCCTCGGTGGTCGGCTCTGGGACGGCGGCTGGCGTCGCCGTCGGGCGGCACGGTGGCCGGAGCGGCTCTACTCGTTCGGCGGATCTCCGGTAGCGCGGCCGGGGCTGGTCGGCTTGCGCGGTGAGTGTCTCGTCGGCGAGGTGTCGTCGGCAGAGTGATCTGTTGGCCCGGAGCAGAGTGTCTGTTCGGCGTCTCAACGTTACTCCCGTCACCGAGCGGTGCTCACTGGAGGCGGGAGGAGTCGTGCGCCGCGGGGTTGCGCGGCGCGCGACCGTCGTCGAGCGGTCCGAACGGCAGTGTGAAAGATCCCACGTCACCGCCGCGGTCGGCGCGGGAGCCGCGCGCTGTTCGGTTCGAGTCTCAGTCCGGGTCCGGTGTGTCCGACTTCTCGGCCTTCTCTGCTTCGGCCTTCTCGGCTTCGGCCGCGGGGCTCTCACCCCGCACCGAGTCGTCGGCGCCGGTGGCCGGGCCCGCACTGCCACTGCCGCCGGTCGACGGCTGCGCGAACGGGTCCGGAATCCGGCCGCCGGAGGCCGCGACCAGGTCCTTCAGCCGGTCGTAGCTCACCGCGGGCAGGGCCTGTTCGGAATCGTCGCTCAGGTGCACCCGCACGAAACCGCGCTTGGGAATCCGCAGGCCCTTGACCTGTGACCAGTCGATGTGCCGGGCGCCGAACATCGTGCGCGTATCCAGCCCGGTCGCCGATACCGTGGTCCGGGTGCGCTCGACCCACCAGGCCGCCGTGATCGGGATCAGGAACAGGATCCACAGCACCGCGGGCCAGCCGAAGAACGGGAACAGGACGCAGAACAGCAGGATGAACACCGCGAGATGTCCGAGCCGAGGGATGCGGATCACACGCCCCGTATCGGTTCCGTCCTCGGCGGTGTGGGACGATTGAGCTGGTGGCACGGACTGCTGCGGCGATGACACACCCCCATCCTCGCATCATGGTGAAGCGACACTCGAACCGCCCCGTCTCACATAATGAGACACCATAGGTCAAGGAATTTGACTCATCGAGTCGCGCGCGCATACCGTCGAGCGCGTGAATCGAAACGAGCTTCTCGTAATCGGCCGGCGCGTCCAGCGCTGAGCCTGACGACTCGAGGTCGAATACGTCAGCTCGCAACTGCGACGCGCCACCCTCGCTCAGCCATCGGCTGACGGGGGCTTTTTTGTGTTCGGACAAGTTGTGTTCGCCGGCTTCGATGCTCGCTCGAGTGCCGCACAGGCGCCGCGTGACAGCGAAGCGGTGAACGACAAGCAGTAAGGAAAAAGACGGTGAGCGCACCAACAGCCCGGCCCGGGCCCTCGGCCCGCAGGCCAGCGCCCTCGGCTACTTCGCCGACTCCCGCGGCCGCCGCCGCGACCGGAAACCGCCGCCAGGTTCCACCCGAGAAGGTGACCGGCGCGCAGTCCGTCGTCCGCTCCCTCGAGGAGCTCGAGGTCGACACGGTATTCGGGATTCCCGGCGGTGCGATTCTCCCTGTCTACGACCCGCTCTTCGATTCCACCCGCGTGCGTCACGTCCTGGTCCGGCACGAGCAGGGCGCCGGTCACGCGGCGACCGGCTACGCCCAGGCCACCGGCAAGGTCGGCGTGTGCATGGCCACCTCCGGTCCCGGCGCCACCAACCTGGTCACCCCGATCGCCGACGCGCAGATGGACTCGGTGCCGCTGGTGGCGATCACCGGCCAGGTCGGCCGCGGCCTGATCGGCACCGACGCCTTCCAGGAAGCCGACATCTCCGGCATCACGATGGCGTGCACCAAGCACAATTTCCTGGTCAACGACGCGATCGACATCCCGCGCATCATCGCCGAGGCGTTCCACCTGGCCGCCTCCGGTCGTCCGGGCGCGGTGCTGGTCGATATCCCGAAGGATGTGCTGCAGGCGCAGACCACCTTCAGCTGGCCGCCGGAGATGCGGCTGCCCGGCTATCGTCCGGTGACCAAGCCGCACGGTAAGCAGGTGCGCGAGGCGGCCCGGCTGATCGCCGAGGCCAAGGCGCCGGTGCTCTACGTCGGCGGTGGCGTGATCAAGGCCGATGCCTCGCCCGAACTGCTGGAGTTGGCCGAGCTGACCGGTATCCCGGTCGTCACCACCCTGATGGCGCGCGGCGCGTTCCCCGACAGCCACACCCTCAACATGGGTATGCCGGGTATGCACGGGACCGTGGGAGCCGTTGCGGCACTGCAGAAGTCGGATCTGCTGATCACCCTGGGCGCGCGTTTCGACGATCGCGTCACCGGTCAGCTGGACTCCTTCGCACCGCACGCCAAGGTGATCCACGCCGATATCGACCCGGCCGAGATCGGCAAGAACCGCCACGCGGACGTGCCGATCGTGGGCGACTGCCGCGAGGTCATCACCGAGCTGATCGAGACCCTGAAGTCCGATCCGGTGTTCACCAACGCCGAGGCGCCGCTGCTGGAGCTGGATTCGTGGTGGAGCTATCTCGACGGCGTGCGCAAGCAGTACCCGCTGGGGTACGGCCCGACCTCCGACGGTTCGCTGTCGCCGGAGTTCGTCATCGAGACCCTGGGCCGGCTGGCCGGGCCCGAGGCCGTCTACGTCGCGGGCGTCGGTCAGCACCAGATGTGGGCCGCGCAGTTCGTCAAGTACGAGAAGCCGCGCACCTGGCTGAACTCCGGTGGTCTGGGCACCATGGGCTACGCGGTGCCCGCCGCGATGGGCGCCAAGATGGGCGCGCCGGACAAAGAGGTGTGGGCGGTCGACGGTGACGGCTGCTTCCAGATGACCAATCAGGAGCTGGCCACCTGCGCCGTCGAGGGCGTGCCGATCAAGGTCGCGCTGATCAACAACGGCAACCTGGGCATGGTCCGGCAGTGGCAGACTCTGTTCTACGAGAAGCGCTACTCCAACACCGATCTGGGCACCCACACCCTGCGCATCCCCGACTTCGTGAAGCTGGCGGAGGCCCTGGGCTGCCATGGCATCCGCGTGGAGAAGGAAGAGGATGTCGAGGCCGCGATCCGCGAGGCGCAGTCGATCAACGACCGTCCCGTGGTGATCGACTTCATCGTCGGCAAGGACGCGCAGGTGTGGCCGATGGTCGCCGCCGGCACCTCCAACGACGAGATCATGGCCGCACGCGGCATCCGCCCGCTGTTCGACGACGACGAGCAGGCATCCGAGCCGGCCGTCATCCACGAGGCCATGTCGCATGACAAGGCGACCCTGTCGGCGCACGAACGGGCTTCGCAGAAGGGGACCAACCTGTGAGCACGACCCATACCCTCAGCGTGCTGGTGGAGGACAAACCCGGCGTGCTGGCCCGGGTGGCGAGCCTGTTCTCGCGGCGCGGATTCAATATCGAATCGCTGGCCGTGGGTGGCACCGAGGTGCCCGACATCTCCCGGATGACCATCGTCGTCACCGTGGAGGATCTGCCGCTCGAGCAGGTCACCAAGCAGCTCAACAAGCTGGTGAACGTCATCAAGATCGTCGAGCAGGACGCCGACGCCTCGGTGGCCCGCGAATTGATCCTGGTGAAGGTGCGCGCCGATGCCAGCGTGCGCACCCAGGTGATCGAAGCGGCCAATCTGTTCCGGGCTAAGGTCATCGACGTGTCGCCCGACGCGCTCACCATCGAGGCGACCGGTACCCGGTCCAAACTCGAGGCACTGCTGCGGATGCTGGAACCGTTCGGAATCCGTGAGATCGTGCAGTCGGGAGTCGTTGCCGTTGGCCGCGGCCCCAAGTCGATTACGGCGACGCGCTAAGTTAGCTGTGATCGACAGTCGGCGTCGGTGCTCCCCGCAACACGGGGCCCGATCCCATATCGAACAAAACCGCGCATATGCGCATTTCGATTCCTCGCGTCAGCGGGGATGAACCGGAAGGGATACCAAACCAGTGGCAGTCGAGATGTTCTACGACGACGACGCCGATCTGTCGATCATCCAGGGCCGCAAGGTCGCGGTGATCGGCTACGGCTCCCAGGGCCACGCACACTCGCTGAGCCTGCGTGACTCCGGCGTCGAGGTGCGCATCGGCCTCAAGGAAGGCTCCAAGTCGCGGGCCAAGGCCGAAGAAGCCGGCCTGACCGTCGGCACCCCCGCCGAGGTTTCGGAGTGGGCGGACGTCATCATGCTGCTCGCCCCCGACACCGCCCAGGCCAAGATCTTCACCGAGGACATCGAGCCGAACCTGAAGGACGGCGACGCGCTGTTCTTCGGCCACGGCCTCAACATCCACTTCGACCTGATCAAGGCTCCGGCCGATGTCACGGTCGGCATGGTCGCCCCGAAGGGCCCCGGCCACCTGGTGCGCCGCCAGTTCGTCGACGGCAAGGGCGTTCCGGCCCTGATCGCCGTCGACCAGGATCCCAAGGGTGAGGGACAGGCGCTGACCCTTTCCTACGCCAAGGGCATCGGCGGCACCCGCGCGGGCGTCATCAAGACCACCTTCAAGGAGGAGACCGAGACCGACCTGTTCGGTGAGCAGGCCGTCCTCTGTGGTGGTACCGAAGAGCTGGTCAAGACCGGCTTCGAGGTCATGGTCGAGGCCGGGTACGCGCCGGAGATGGCCTACTTCGAGGTGCTGCACGAACTGAAGCTGATCGTCGACCTCATGTACGAGGGCGGCATCGCGCGGATGAACTACTCGGTCTCCGACACCGCCGAGTTCGGTGGCTACCTGTCGGGCCCGCGGGTCATCGACGCCGACACCAAAGAGCGCATGAAGGCGATCCTGAAGGACATCCAGGACGGCACCTTCGTCAAGCGCCTCGTCGCCAACGTCGAGGGCGGCAACAAGGAGCTCGAGGGCCTGCGCAAGGCCAACGCCGAGCACCCGATCGAGGTCACCGGTAAGAAGCTGCGCGACCTGATGAGCTGGGTCGACCGGCCGATCACCGAGACCGCGTAAGGTTTCACACCCCATAACGACCCGCCGGGCGCCTCGCCCGGCGGGTCGTTGTATCTGTGCTCGGTGCCCGAAGCGGCCCTGCCCCGCGCCCGATAGCTCGGACGGGCCGGCGGCCAACGGTCGGCGCGCCGGTTCCCTGTGACCCTCGGCGATCGTTGCCTGTGCTCAGTGCTCGATCCCGGCGTCGACGGTGGCGAAGGCCGCCCACAGCAGCGGCGAATGCTCGACGGCGCCGGTCTCGCGCCAGGCGGTGAGCCGCTCACGCTGCCAGTTCGCCAGGGCGGCAATCGGATCGGGCTGTTCGTGGGCCGCGTCGATCGCGCAGATGAGGTGTTGCAGCGGTGTCGCGCCGGTGGTGCCGGCGAAGCGCTGGAACGCCAGGTCGGTGGGCAGCGGCCAGCGGGTGGCGGTGACCAGTTCGGCGCCGCCGTGGATCATCGCGGCCACCAGGCCCAGTGCCTCGGTGAAGCGAAGGTCGCCGCCGCTCTCGCAGGCGATGAGCGCCACCCGGCTCGGGATCGGCCAGAGTCGCGGTCCGGCAACAGGTTCGGCGTCGAGCGTATGGGTGCCCAGCAGCAGATCCTTGGCCGACAGCGGGCGGTGCGCGCGCAGCGGCCGGGCGAAGCCGGTGCTGTCCGCGGTGCAGGCGAGGTGCAGTTCGGCGTTCTCGCTCAGACCGGATTCCGGCAGTCCGGCGGTGACATGGCCGACGTAGAGCAGCCGGCCGGCGCCGGCGCGCAGCATCGCACCGAGCCGGGACCGGTCCAGGTCGGTGCGCCGGAAGGCGTCGAGCGGGTCGTCCACCTCCGGCCGGAGTCGCTGCTGCGCGACGTATTCGGAGATCCGGCCGGTCAGCGCGGCGGCGGCGGTCATCCGGCCGAGTACCGAGCCGAGTTCGGAATCGGCGCGGAAACCGGGCACTCGCGGATCGAGGACCGCGACCACCGGGAGCGCGCGGTCGGCGGCCCACGTGCGCGCGGTCCGGCCGGGCGCACCGACGATGCTCGCCGGAGCGAGCAGACCGATATCCGCGATATCGGCCAGTCGCAGCGTCGGATCGGGTGCGATGATCTCCCACGGTACCTGCGCGACTCGCGGTGACGGCTGCAGCCGGATACGCGGACGGATACCTCGGACGAGCAGGTCGTGCAGCTGCATTCCGAGCCCCTGGGGCAGCAGGGCCCGGCTGAGCGCCCGCGCCAAGTCGTACTCGGAGTCCCGGTCGGCGAACGGGCCGGTGGTCAGCGCTCGTTCGAGCCCGCCGGGATGGGCGGGATCGGGTAGCGCGGCCGCGAGACGCCCCACCGCCGCGTCGATATCGGCGCCGGGCAGCATAGCCACCCCCGGACTCGCGGCATCGGAGACCCAGCGCCAGGACATGTACAGATCGCCCGCGTCGGCCATCCGCACGGTCACCGTCGGTTGTGCGCCGGATGTTGCCTCATCGCTCATATCGGCAGTACCCGATCCTCCCGAACCGTCCGGCCGTAGCGTTGCTCGGCGGCGGCGATGTAGGCGGCCAGGGCGATGTGACCGTCGGGGGCCACCGCCAGCCGCGGTGGTGGGGTGACCGGCAGCCCGGCCGCCGCGGCGACGTGCGCCAGTGCCGAACCCAGCCGCAGGGAACCCGCCTCGGGGCCGTCGGCGGGATCGCCGGGCGCCGGCATCGGATCGAACGGAAGCCGTGGCGGTCCGCCGGCGGCCACGGTGGCCTCTTTGTCGAGAGTGGTTCCAGCGCATTGTGTTTCGATCAGATCGGCGATCAGCGCGGCGTCACCGCACAGGTAGGCGAAGCGGAATGCCAGCCGTACCGCCGGCGCGGCCATCTCCCGGTTCCACTGTTCCCGCTGAGTACCGCTGGGGAAGCTGTAGCGCACCGCGTCGATGGCTATGGCGGAGGTGACGGCCAGATCGCGGGCCAGGGCGAGCACCTGGGCGGGCGGTGGCGTGACCATATCGTCGATGACGGACTCCCACAGCGCGGCATGCCAGTAGTCGACGCGCGCACACTGCAGGCCCAGACCGCGCACCGCGTAGATCTCGTAGGCGGCCGCCAGCAGTGTTTGCCCTTCTCCGACCCGACCGTGCGCGAAAGCCAGTGTCGCCAGCCGGATTCGGACGCCCGCGGACTCGAGCGCCGCGCCGGAGTCCTCGAAATATGCCAGTGCGCGGCGGTAGAGCCGTTCGACGTGGTCCAGGTCGCCGTGTCGTTCGGCGAGGAATCCGGTCAGCTGCAGCCCCAGTCCGGCGCGATAGCCGAGGCCGGCCTGTTCGAAGTACAGACAACTGTCGCGCAGATACCGGTCGGCGTCGTCGGGTCGGTTCAGCCGCGCGTACATCATCGCGAGCGTCTGCTGGGATTCGGCGGCCCCGTTCACGTCACCGACGGTCTCGAATGCGGCCAGCGCCTGGTGGGCGAAGTCGAGCCCCAGGTCACCGCGCCCGGATTCGAAGTGGGCGGCGGCGAGGTTGCCGAGCGGGTGTCCCCGCAGCCGCGGTGCGAATCGCGCGGTGAAATCCAGTGATTCGGTCGCCAGCTCGATGGCGCGGGCCCACTGGCTGCGATGCATCGCGACGGCGGTGAGCGAGATCAGGCACGACACCCGCAGCGCTGCCAGCTCGCTGTGGCCGGTGAGCAGCTCGCGGGCCTGTTCCAGTGCGGCCTGCGCGGCGTCGAGTTCGCCGACGTGCTGCAGCGCCTGTGAGTAGTTGACGAGGGTGGATGCGCGCTTTTCCGTCGCATCGTCCGGGATTTCGGTGAGGGCGGCACGAAATCCGGTGAGCGCCCCGGTGTGGTCGCCGAGTTCGTCGCGCATGCTCGCCGCGTTGATCAGGGCGCTGACCCGGACCCCGCCGGTGGTGGTGCGTACCGCGTGTTCGAAGATCCGCAGTGCCTCGGTGACCTCGCCTCGGGCATGGGCCGCGGCGCCCTCGTAGAGCAGTTCGAGGCCGGGAGGTGAGGTGTCGTTCTCCGCGGTCATCAGAAGTCCGAATCCGATGCGGCGGCGGCGATCTCGGCCTCGAGTCGCGGTGCGGACCGTGGTGCGCGCAACCGGCTCACCACGAAATCCCTGATCCGCTGCCGCTGTGCGGGACCGTACGCCGGCGCCGACGGTCCGGTGATCGCCGGCCCCACCGCGGGCACGTGGAGGTCCACGCGCACCACCTCTTCCGCGTCGGTGCGGGTCGTGCCGGTCCAGGTGTCGCCGTCGAGGCGCAGGGGGAGATCCAGCGTCAGCGACCTGGTCACGACGCGGGCGCGCGGCCACAGATGCGCGGGCAGCCCGGTATCCAGTTGCGGTGCCGCCGCCGCGTGCACGTCGACGGTGGTGCTGCCGGCGTCCCTGGTGAGCCGCCACGACACGGCGTATTCCGAAGCGTCGACGATGCCCGGGGGACACCGGCGCCAGTCCCAGCCCGCCGTACCCGTGGCCAGCACCAGGCCGGGGCGCCCGGTGCCGGTCGCGGATCCGGCCGCCAAGGCGTAGTCCTGTCTGCGCGCCGGCGCCGCCGCCGAGGGCCGTGGTGGCGGCTGCGCGTCGGCTCCGTCGGTGATCGCATCGCAGGATTCGGTGAGGGCCGCGATATCCCGGGCGAGCACATCCGGGTCGAGTGCGGGGATGCCGTCGATGGTGGACGCGGGCCACCAATGCGCGGCCCAGTGCGCATAACCGAGTTGCCAAGCGGCCTCGGTCAATTCGGGTAGCGCCGCCGCCGCGGGCAATTCGCCGGTGCGATCGTCGGCGACGGCGAGCGCGACCGGTTCGCCGTACACGGCCCACAGCCAGTCCTGGGCGGCTTCCGGATCGTGCAGTACCGCCGCCGGAATCCGCTGTCCGGACAGCAGACTCCACGACAGATGACCGCCGATCACCTCGAGGACCAGGGTGTCGAGTCCGATGGCCGGGTCGTGGACGGTGGGCGCGCCGGCGGGCGCGACGGTGACGACGTTGTCGTCATCGCGATGCAGGAATACGGCCTCGGACATCAGCCGGCCCTCGATTCCAGCGGATCATCCACTGCGGCAATCGAAGTGGCGGTCAACGCCTTGCGCACCCGGGTCCGGTGATCGAGGATGACCGATCGCGCCACACCGTCGAGCAGATCCCACAGCTCGGAGGGTTCCGGCGAAGCGGGCGCTATCGATGCGTCGCGGACATCGCGCCCGTGCAGCCGAACCCACAGCCGTCGCAGGTACGACCGCCAGGGGCGGCGGAGTTCGGCCGCGATCGCGGACAGCGGATCGGCGGGCGCGCCGGTCTCGTGCACGGTGAGCCGGCGCGCCCGCAGCACGTAGGCCTCCCGCCGCCACCGGCCGTTGATCACCCGGTGCGCGGCGGTGACGGCTCGCCCGTCGGAAATGCCCGCGCGCTGCGAGGGGCCGATCGCGGTACCAGGAGTCGCCGACTCGGTGCCGGCTAGGGGCGTCAGACCCAGCGCCAGTTCCACACCCGCGGCCGCGGCCACCCGCAGCGATTCGTCGAGCAGAGCCCACGGAGCGCAGCTGCGGGCGATCTCGGTGGCGACCAGTTCCGGGATCGTCGGCAGATCCGCGCGCTCGGTGGACGTCTGCAGCACCGTGAAGACGCGCTCGTAGATGGTGCGGTCGAACGGCAGGGCCAGCGTCGCGGTCGAGGCCGAGGCCCCGAGCGCCGGTGCGACGGGTAACGGATGGCCGGTGAGCCCGAGTTCCTGTGCCGATCCCTCGGATCCGCTGTGCCACAGCGAAATACCGGAATGGGTACCGGCCCGCTCGGTGATCAGGGTACGAAGTGCCCGCGCGGTGTCGTCGTCGCGGGCGGTCGCGCACGCCTCGAGCAGCGCGGCCAGTAGGGCGCTGTGATCGGCGGTCGCGGCTTGTCGCCGTGGGCGTCGACGCCACGCGGTGTCGATCAATCCAGCGAGTTCGGTGCTGGTGGGCCCGTCGGTCAGATGGTCGCGCAACGCTCGTGTGGTCCGGCCCGCCGCGAGGTGATGGATATCCCGCAATGCCGCTGTGGCGGCGGGTTCGTCACGCATCGGATCCGGCGGACCCATCGCCGTCGCGAGTTCGAAACAGCGCTGGAAATACAGATCCTGCGGATGGCCCTCGGTGATGCGCAACGCCCGCCGAACCTGTTTGAGCAGGGTGAACCAGGCCGCGGTCGCGCGCAGGACATCCGCGGCGGCATGGACCCGCGCCGCGAGCAGGGTCGCGCCGTCCGCGGTCACCATCGGCCCGGCGCAGGCCGGATGCTGGACCGGGCGGATAACCAGCGGGTCGAGGATCAGTTTGACGGTGCGGCGCAGCGGACCGCCCTGGGCTCCGCTGAGCGCCTCGACGCCATCGATTCCGCGCCACACCTCGTCGAGCACCATGGCGCGCGGTCGTCGCATTCGGCCACATTAACCCAAGGCCGCCACCGCGGCCGGGGCGGCGAAACCTGGGATCGGTAGGCGGCCGACCGTTCCTAACTTGTGCACAACGGCCCGGTCGCAGGGCCGGGATCACCGAGAACGAAGGAACGAACATCATGCGCACCAAGCAGATTCGGATCGCCGCCGCCACCTTCGCCGCCGCCGGACTCACCCTGGGGCTCGTCGCCTGCGGCGACGACGCCGGCACCGCCGCCCCGGCCTCGACCACCGCGGCGCCCGCCCGGCCCGCCCCGTCGGGCGGCAAGTCGGCGGCCCTGGTGGACGGCAAGGCCCTGAACGGGAACTTCGACACGACCTGTGCCCGGCAGGGCGGGATGCTCGCCTTGGCGTTGACCGATACCGCCAACGCGACATACGGCCAGTTGAGTGTGAGCGCCACCCTCACCGAGAGCGGCAGCGTGCAGGCGGTCGCCATCGCGGGCAGCAAGGGCGGTGCCGCGGGAATGCCGTACGCCGTCGGCTACGGCAACGGCCAGCCGGGCGGCTCGGCCACCGTAGCCAAGGACGGGAAGACCTACAAGGTCACCGGTGAGGGAATCGCCGCCCCGGATATGACCAACCCGGCGGCCGGTCCGGCCACGGCGAAGTTCGAGATCACCTTCGCCTGCGACACCATCGTCCACGGCTGAGACCCGGAGGAACCGTCATGCGCACCACACTGCGGACCGGCGCCGTCGCATTCGCCGCCCTCGCGGTCGGTCTCTACCTCCGGCACGGCCTCACCTACCGAGTGGACAGTCCCTGGGAACCGGGATTCGTCGCCTGGCTGAACGGCTTTCTGGCACTGCCGATCATCGCGCTCACCACGGTGGTGATGGTCTTCGTGTTCACCGGCGAGGGCGTGCTGTCGGCGCTCACGGGCCGCAACAGCGCGGAGTTCCGCGATGGCCTGCTCGGCTTGGGAACCGTCAAGTCGGTTCGCGAGACGGGGGTGAGTGTGAACGATCAGCCGCAGCTGCGCATCGAGTTCAGCGTCGAGGGCGCCCGGGGCGAGATCTTCGGCTCGACCGCCAAGATGATCGTGCCCCTCGCCGAACTGGCGCTGCTGCGCCCCGGCGTCGTGCTTCCGGTGCGCTATCTGCCCGGACGGACCGACAAGGTGGAAGTCGACCGATCCGGCGACAGCGCTTCGGCGCAGCAGGCGATGAACGAATCGATGATCCGCAAGGGAGTGACCACGCGGGCCAAGCTCGACATCGCCGGTCGCGGCGTCGCCGCGCAGGCGGTCGTGCAGTCGCTGTCGGTGCCCGGCGAAATCCGCAACGGCTACGCCAAGATCGACCTCGGGCTCGCGGTCACCCGACCCGACGGCAGCACCTTCAGCACCCGCGCGGAAAAGTACCTCCCGCCATCGAGCGTCTCGAATGTGCAGTTCGGACGGATCGTGCAGGTGCACTATCTCCCGGAGAACGAGCAGGAGGTGGTGATCGCGATCCCGCTCAACGCGTGAGCCGCGGGGTGTGCCGCCCTTCGCAGAACCAGTGCTGCGGAGGGCGGCACGATCGTGTCGGCGGCAAGCGGATCACGGTGGTCGCCAGATGGTTGCCACAAGCGCGTTCCGGGGCAAAACTTGGTGGATGACGAATACGGTGGCCGGCCCGGTTCCCAGCGAATCCCTCTCCGTGGGACGTGCGGTACGAGCCGACGTCCCTCGCTCGTCGCTTGCCGAATTCCATCCGGCACCGGATCGCGATCCCGTCGCGATCCTGCAGCGGCAGGCGGAAACCCGGCTTCCGGACCTCGTCCCGATCCGCTATGCGCGCATGGCGGCCGGCGAGTTCCCGTTCCTGCGCGGCGCTCCCGCGATCATGGCGGCCGACCTGGCCACCACCCGCGACACCGGTCTGACCGTCCAGCTCTGCGGTGACGCGCACCTGTCCAACTTCGGGGTCTTCGCGTCACCGGAGAGATCACTGGTGTTCGACCTCAACGATTTCGACGAAACCCTGCCGGGGCCGTTCGAATGGGATGTGAAGCGCCTGGTCGCCAGCATCGCCGTGGCCGCCCGTGCCAACGGCTACGAGGACGGCGACGCCCGCGAACTCGCGCGCACCGCCGCATCGGCCTACCGCCAGTGCATGCGCCGCCTGGCCGGTCTCGATTCGCTCGAGGTGTGGTACGAACGGGTAGAGGCCGACACCTTGACCGACTTGGTGCGAAACCCCAAGCAGCGCAAAGACGTAACGAAATCTCTCGATGCCGCTCGCAAACGCACCAGCTTGCAGGCGTTGCGCAAACTGACCGAGCCCGGTCCCGGCGGTGAGCCCCGTATCCGATTCCAGCCGCCGCTGCTGGTGGCCCTCGACCCGCCCGAGGCCCGCGCCGTCGACAAGGTCTTCGCCGAGTACTGCCGGACGCTGCCCGAGGAACGCCGCGTGCTGGTCAACCGCTATCGCATCGTGGATTTCGCGCGCAAGGTGGTCGGAGTCGGCAGTGTCGGGACCCGCTGCTACGTGCTGCTGCTGGTCGACCGCGATACCGGTGGACCGCTTTTTCTCCAGGTCAAAGAAGCGGAGTCCTCCGTGCTGGCACCATATCTGGCGCCCAGCCCGTTCCACCAGGAAGGTCACCGGGTGGTCCACGGCCAGCGTCTGTTGCAGACCGCGAGCGACATCTTCCTCGGCTGGACCACCGGCCCCGGCGGCCGCTACTTCTACGTTCGGCAGTTGCGGGATATGAAAGGCAGCGCCGATATCGAGAACATGACCCGAACGGGCCTGCGCGACTACAGCGCCCTGTGCGGCTACACCCTCGCCCGGGCCCACGCCAGATCCGGCGACCGCATCGCGATCGCCGACTATCTCGGCGGGGGAGAGAGCTTCGATAAGGCGATGGGCGAATTCGCCCTCACCTATGCCGACCAGACCGCCGCCGACCATCGAGAACTGTTGCGCGCCATCGACTCCGGACGGGTGCAAGCAGCGGCGAACCCATATTGAGACTGCGCGCGGCTCCGTTGATCGAGGATGGTTCGGGTCTCGGCGCGGCGGACGTGTGCAGCCGGGGCATGTTTCGCCTGGGAAGTCGGTTACTCGCCCGTATGGCATGCGGCCTCTACTGTGCTCCAGGACAACGGTGTCAGCGAATCGACCGCACGTCCCCCGAACGGAATTGTCGCTGTGCCCGACACACTCACCGCTACCGCGCCCGCCGCCCACTCGACCGGATCTCGCGCCGAGGTCATCCACCGCTTCCTGGTCAAGCCGACCGACGCCGGCATCGTCGGCACGGTGGACGGCGGCAAGCTTCTCGAATGGATCGACAAGGTCGCCTACGCGGGCGCTGCCCGGTGGAGCGGTCACTACTGCGTCACGGCCTATGTCGGCAATATCCACCTCGACCGGCCCATCGAGGTCGGTGAACTGGTCGAACTGCATGCCAACCTGGTGCACACGGGCCGCACCAGCATGCACATCCTGGTCACCGTCTACTCGACCGACCCGACCCGGGCGAAGCCGGTGCAGAGCGCGCAATGCCTGACCATCTTCGTCGCCGTCGACGATGAGCGCCGCACCGTCGAAGTACCGCAGTGGAATCCGTCCACCATCCTCGAACTGCAGCGTCACCGCCAGGCGCGGGCCCGGGTCGCGGTCCGCAAGGAGATCGAAGCCGCGATGGCCGCCCAGCGCTACACCGCGGCCGGCACCGGCCCGAGCGCCACCCTGCGCTTCCTGGCCGCGCCCTCCGATATCAACTGGGGCGGCAAGGTTCACGGCGGCCGGACCATGCAGTGGATCGACGAGGCCGCCTACGTCTGCGGTGCGAACTGGGCCGGCCAGCATGTACTCACCTCGTATTTCGGCGGTATCCGCTTCTACCGCCCGATCGTGATCGGCCACGCGGTGGAGGTGACCGCCCGCCTGATCCACACCGGCCCGCGCAGTATGCACATCAGCGTGCACGTCACCGCGATGGACGCGCACTCCGGTGAGCCGGAACTGGCGGCGCACGGGCTGGCCGTGGTCGTCGCGCTCGATCTGGAGGCGAAGGCACGCTCGATCCGGCAGTGGATCCCGGTATCGGAGGAGGATGTGGCATTGGACGCACACGCCCGTCACCTGATCGAATTGCGTTCCGCGGTCGAGGATTTCACACCGGCCAGTGCCGTGCCCGAGGACGCCGAACCGAACTTCTTCCGGGTCGGGGCCGAGCGTTGAACAACTCACCGCGGCCGGATCCAGCGCGTTTCCCCGGCAGCTGACTCCGCGGGGCATTCGTCGTGCGGCGGTGTCGTCGGATACGGCCGATCACAGTGGCCCCCAGCCGAATTCCGCCCCGTCCCGGAAAGCGTCGAAGGATCGCGCGAGTTCCCCGGTGGCAGTGCACATCACCTGGGTCCGGTTCTCGATGTCGAGGGCGTGGCGCAGACTCGGCGCATCGACCGTCTGCCACATGGTCTCCTTCGTCATCCACACCGCCAACGGCGAATTCGCGGCGATCTCCTCCGCCTTCGCGATGGCCCGCTCCAGCAGTTCGCCGTCGTCGACGACCTCGAGTACCAGCCCCATCCGCTCGGCTTCGGCGGCATCGAAGACGCGACCGGTGAGCAGCAGTTCGGCCGATCGGGACGCGCCCACCAACCGCGGCAGGTGATAGCTGGTACCCATATCGCAGGCCGAGATCCCGTGCCGGATGAACACCGCGCCGAAGCGGGCACTCCGGCTCGCGTACCGGATATCGCACGCCAGCGCCAGCGCGAACCCGCCACCGACGGCGGCGCCGTTCACCGCCGCGATCACCGGCTGCCGCAGCCGGTGGATCTTCTCGAACGCCGAAGCCATCAACTCCTGGGCGGCATAGATCCGGGTGAGCGAGGACTGCGCCGCGCCCAGCAGCGCGGCGGTCGGCGTGGCATCGGTGGCGGTGAAATCCTCCGGCTTCGCCTTCAGGTCGGCGCCGGAGGAGAATCCCGCCCCGGTCCCGGTGATGACCAGCGCCCGGACATCGGGCTTCCCGTTGACCTCGTCGAGTACCCGATGGAGTTCGGCGACGGTCTGATTGTCCAGAGCGTTGCGCCGGTGCGGCCGGTCGATGGTGAGTACCACGACACCGGACGGACGGCGGTCGATGGACAGCGCGGACATAGCGACTCCTTCACGAGATGGTCTCAGCGGACGGTACCGCCGTCGGCGACGACCGTCGGCCGGGTGGTGAAACTGCCTGCGCCCGAACCCTGCCGCGCGGCATCGGCCCACCACATCGTCGCCGTCATCAGGTGCGGTCCGGGACCGGCAGCAGGCGCGTGACCCCCACAGGGCGCCGCCACCATCGTCGTCGTGGCGGTCGCCCCGGAATTCGCCCACCCCGGCGGCCGCTCTCCCGATGACGGTCGTGAGGCCCACACCGTGGCCGACGCCGCCGACCTGCTCGGCGCCTGATCGAAACCCGGCGCCGTACCACCGAGCCCGGCGCTTCAGCGGGGCACGGTACCGCCGTCGATCAGGAACGTCTGCCCGGTGACGAAACTGCCCGCGTCCGAACACAACATCAATGCGGGCCCGACCAACTCGTCCGGCTCGCCGAGCCGCCGCAGCAACGGCGCGGAGGCCATCGCG
Organism: Nocardia spumae; assembly: GCF_020733635.1. NCBI lineage: Bacteria > Bacillati > Actinomycetota > Actinomycetes > Mycobacteriales > Nocardiaceae > Nocardia > Nocardia spumae. The sequence continues at coordinate 2,288,954 of NZ_JAJFZL010000001.1, forward strand.
TCCACCACTTCCTGCGGATTGTTGCGCACCATATCGGTATCGACCGCACCCGGAGCGATAGCGTTCACCCGAATCCCGTCGGCGGCGAATTCGGCTGCCATGGACCGGGTGAACGACAACAACGCCGCTTTACCCGCCGAATACATCGACAGTCCGCCGGAGAACCCGAAGGCCCCGATCGACCCGAGGTTCAACACCGCCGCGTGCTCGCTCTCCCGCAGATACGGCAACGCCGCCTGCACCAGGAACAACGGCCCCTGCACATTGACCGCGAACGACTTGTCGACCGCTTCCTTCTCCATCGTCGCCAACGGCTGGGCCAGCGCGTTGGCCGCGTTGTTGATCACGATGTCGACCCCGCCGAAGGTCTCCACCGTGGTCGCGACCAGCGCCCGCAACGCGTCGATATCACCCAGATGCGTCGGCACCCCGATCGCCTCGGCCCCCAGCTCCCGCAGCCGCCGCGCCGCCTTCGCACACGCCTCCGGCTTCCGGCTCGCCACAACGACATTCGCCCCGGCACAGGCCAAACCCTCGGCCAGCGCGAGCCCGATACCCCGGGTGCCGCCGGTGACGATCGCGGTCCGGCCGCTCAGATCGAACAACTTCTGGAATGAGCTGCGGTCCATAGGATCGGCCTCTCTCTGATGTCGGTCTGCGAGCAGAACTGACGACGGTCGCAGTCAGTTCTACCAGGCGGGGTGTGTGCGACCCGCCCGTGGCCGCCGCGGCCCGGGGGCCGGCGCGGATTCCCCGCACGCGCGGTGTCGGTGGGTTCGGCAGTACCTATCGCCGGGTGAGGCGGGAGGATTCGACATGGACTCGGTAATCGCGCTCGTGGCCTCGGCGGTGACGTTGCGCAAACCGAAAGATGTTGCCGACGAGCGCGCTCGGAGTCACGCCGTAGGGGCCGAACAGAACACCCGTGGGTCGACTACGCCGGTGAATCCCTCAGCTGTGGATGCGGCCGGCCGAATCGGCAGATTGCTCGTTCCGGCCGATATTCCAGTGGCCGGAAGTGGAGTTCGAACCGCTGTCGTCTGGTCTACGGTGGAGACCGATCATTCGACTCGTCACCGGGAGGTGTTTTGCGCTCCATCCGGATACTGCCGTTCGTGCTCGTCTTGATCGCCACGGCGCTACTGCTGCCCGCGCGGGCGAGCGCCGACGCCGCCATCGACGACACCACGTCACATCGCATCGATCAACTGGTCGCGCTGCGTGCCGGGATGGTCGGGACCAGCAAAGGACAGCTGTTGGACGTGCTGTCCGGCCAATTCCTCGGCACCTCCTACGGTGCGAACACGCTCATCGGCTCGGCCACCGAACCCGAAAAGCTGGTCGCCGACTTCCGGCAGGTGGACTGCTTCACCCTGGTGGACTATGTCGAAGCGTTGAGCCGAACCACGGACCGAAACCAGTTCGTAGCCAACCTGATCGACACCCGCTACGCCGGCGACCAGGTCGACTTCACCCACCGCAAACACTTCTTCACCGACTGGGCGAACGTGGCGAACACCGCCGCCACCGACATCACCGCAACCCTGTCGCCCGCCGCCGTCACCATGTCCAAACACCTCAACGCCAAAGCCGACGGCGGCCCCTACCTCCCGGGCATCCCGGTGGTCGACCGCGACATCACCTACATCCCGAGCGGATCCGTGGACGACAACGTCATCCGCGGCCTGCACACCGGAGACTTCGTCGGCGCCTACGCCGATGCGCCGGGCCTGGACGTCACCCACGTCGGAATCTTCATCGCCACACCCAACGGCCCGGTCTTCCGGAACGCGTCCTCACTAGCGGAGAACAACCAGGTGGTGGACACGCCGTTGGGTGACTATTTGCAGACGGTTCCGGGCATCGTGGTGTTGAGGCCGAGGTAGGTGGCAGCAGCTCCGACCGGCTCGGAGACGTAGGGGGTGATCAATATGCAGCACTGATGTGGAGTCGGCTACGCAGGCTGGTTCGCGTATCAGAAGCACTACGATTGCGGGTATGTCCATGCCACGGATAGAGCGTCCGGACCTGCCTGAGTACATGACATGGGAGGAACTGGAACAGCTACCCGAGGAGGTCGCCGACCAGATCGAACTCTGGGACGGTCGTGTGGTGTGGGTTCGGCGTGGACCGGCGGAGCACCAGGCGTTCACTCGGCGCATCACCAACGCGTTCGAGCGCTGCGCTCGCAAGAGCATGTCCGATCAGCCCGAAACCTGTTGGCGAGTAGAGTCCGAGACCAACGTATTCCTCTCGGCCAGCGGCAAATCCAACTTTTTGACCCCGGACTTCCTCGTCTACCGCTGCCTTCCTTCGCCCTACCAGGACGTCCGCGGCGCAGACACCATATTGGTAGGTGAAGTGCTGTCGCCGTCGAACACCCAATCCGACATGGAAGCAAAGAAGAGTCGATACGCGACAGCTGGAATCCCCTGGTATTGGGAGGTCACGCTGGCGCGCGAGAGCAGCGCGATCGCCACCGTCCGCGCTTACGCGCTGGAAACCGGGCACGGCACCCTCCCGCAAGGTGTGCGACCACTCCGCTCGGCCAACTACATCGTGGCGGGGGAGTGGACCGCGGGAAATGAAGAAGGGATGCGGATCGACTTCCCGTTCCCGATCAACATCCCGTGGTCGGAGCTGGACTTCTGAGGACCACCGCGAAGGACGCCCGGATCGTGCTCGAACAAATGCCGCCATAACGCCTGGGGCACCACACGCGCGTAGCCAACTCTGCTCAGAGGCGACGGTGTGGTCCACGAATTCTCCTGTGAGGGAACCGTTCACGGCTACCCGTCATTCAAACGTTCCGACGGGAAGTATGGTGCCGCCGCCTGGCCGGCTTCGGCTGGTCGGTGGGCAACGCCTCCGGCGAGATACTGAGCCGCCCACTCGCAATGATCCTGGGCAGGGCCACATGCCACCCCGAAGGCACGTGTATGAGCCGCAAAGACGACCATTCGTATGTTGCGACCTCAGGCGCGACGAAAGCGAGCTGCTGAAGTTGGACGCGAAACTCGGTAGGAAGGTTCCAAGAATACGAAACGACCGCACTGCTGCGCGTACGGACGGGAGCTCTTCCTTCAGGGAAACAATGCCGGCTGGTAGGCAAACTTCCGATCAACGTGGTCGTTGGTGGTCACCGCGGTCGCATTCGCTCCGGGCCGAACTCGTTCACGAAGTTCGGCTACAACTGGAGGCGCATCATCGCCGGATTTACCTCGGACCTCCGACCACTCCAGGTCGAATACCTTGTCGGCCTGTTCCTTGGTGACCTGATATCCCATCGCGGCGGCGAGGATGTGAAGTCCGAAAATCGGTGGTACGGCATTGCCGATCTGCTGGGCGACAGCTCCCTCCTGCCAGGGGTAATCCATGGGGAAGCTCTGCAAGCGGCCGGCCTCCCTATCGAGAAACCTGTCTGTCACTCCGTTCGTCACGACCTTGTTGCGGGAGACTTTTCCAGTGATGGTCGCGGACGGTTGAGCGGACTCGCGAACTCCGCGCAGCTTGGGGTTGCCCCCGGTGCCGTAGTTCGAAATGACCTCGAAGGCTTCCTTGCGGTGAGGAAGAGCCTCGGCCATGGTCTTCCATTGCGGCAGCTCGTGGTTGTCGGTGGGCCGCAATCCCGATTTGCGGTAGATCCGGTGGGTGGGTTTCGGTACAGATCTGGGTCCGTCGAGTGATGCTATGAGAACGGCCCGTCGGCGGGTCTGCGGCACTCCATACATTTCGGTGTGCAGTACCTTCGTGGCCACGTTGTATTGCAGCTTCTCGCGCAGCACGATGGCCATGGCCTCCCAGACGGGCAGAACCGCGGGGACCTGTTCGAGCACGATCGTTCGATACGGGCGACCGAGTTCAGCCGCTCGCAGGGCCCAGCGCAGCGGTTCGAGGACCAGGCCGGTGCGTTCATCTTCCAACTGCGACAGCGCTTCTCGTACCGGCTCACCGGCGGCCATGGCGATGATGAATTTCAACACCGCGTCCAGCGCGCGACGGCCCGCTCCGCTGCCCGCGACGGTGAAGGTCTGGCACGGTGGTCCGCCGGTCAGCATCGTGGCGGCCGGAAAGTCCTCCGGGCCGAGGTCGCGCACGTCGTGAGGCTCGAAGTTGAGCCCGGCTGCCTGGCGGGTGCGACACGCGTCGGTATCCCATTCGATGCCGTAGACCTTGCGGCCGAGCCAGTGGGCGGCGACATCGAGCCCGCCGGGGCCCGCGAACAAGTCGACAGTGTCGGCTTCTTCTCTGGTCGGGGGTGGGACTTCGCTCGGCACGGAAGGGAGCATAGCCGGCGGGTGCGCTGGAAGGGGAGTCAGCAAGTCAAGCCGGCCCGAACCGCGCGGCCGAGGGCTTGGGCGGCAGGTGGTGGCGTCGCGTTCCCGATCTGGCGGTAGCGTGCGGTTTTGAGACCACAAACCTGCCAGTGACTGGGAAATGCTTGCAGCTCCGCGGTCTGGTCGACTGTCAGCCGCACCCGTCCTTCGGGCAGGTCGGGATCCCAGTGAAAGTCCGGTTGAGGAGGAGCGTCGGACAGGGATTTTCCCTCGACGCCCAGCCGTGCCCAGCCGCGTTGCGATCCCGCCGGCCCCAAATCCGCGCCGCCGCGATCCCAGGAACCCCCGACGATCGTCGGGGCGAGTTGATCAGCGTAATCGGCCCATTCATCGGCTTGTGGCCAGCCGCACGAAGCCATCGAAGTACGAAGTACCGCCCCGACTGTCAGAGCAGGCGACGGTAGCACCGCATCCAGTACCGCGTCGAACTTGCTGAGCCCGCCGTCCCGGAAGGCGACGAGCACGCCGAGATCTCGGTGTTGCGGCACACCGAAATTGGCCGCGTCCACTACTCGCCAACTGAACTCGTATCCGGCGTTATCCAGATACTTTTCAACATACGAACGACTTTCGGCATAGTCGTCACGCGAGACCAGGTCGGGAACGTTCTCCAGCAGTACCGCTCGCGGACGCAGGTGCCATACCCACCGACCTGCTGTCTCGAGTAGTTCGAGTTCGATGTTGTCACCGCGGGAGCGCGATGCGGTCGCCGCGGAGCGTACTCGTGGCAGCCCCGCGGACAGTAGGTCCAGTCCCTTGTCCACGGGTAGATCCCGCTGCGGATCGATGAGCGACAGGTCTCGATGAATCACCTGCCATCGTGGCCGGTTCGTTCGCAGGGTGGTGCAGGCGATGCTCCGATTGTCCACCAGCGCAATCGGATCGAACCCGGCATGTTCCAGCCCGAGCGCCATCCCGCCTGCCCCGGCGCACAATTCCAGTGAGCTGAGGCGCTGACCGACGCCTGTCATCGACGCCCCCTTCTCCGCGCGGCGCGCATCGATTTCAGAATAGCGCCACGCCCGGTCAGGTACGGAGGCAACGATGGTCGAAGGGCCAAGGTCGACGGGACGTAAGAGTAAAGGGATGCCCCATGTCCGATTTCGACATAGGCAGCCGTTCCGTGTCGCCGCCCCGGGAATCTGAACTGGGTAAATGGGATTTCGTGATCGCCGTCCGGTGCTCGCGAAGTAACGTCTTGAGTCGAACCGTAACGCAATGTTGCGTTTGTGCTATTCCTCGTTGGAAGCGCGCTGGAGTACTCCCCGTGCACGGAGCCTGATCTCCGCGACGCAGGTGGGGCGCGCAGCGGGTGCGACGTGGGCTGAGTAGCAGGGAGTGTCGGGTGGACGATCTGATTGAGGACCAGTACGACGTGTTCAAGTCGATCTTGGACAAGTACACGCCGGCGGAAGCGGTCAAGAAGCTGTCGTTGCTGGCACCCGAGGATGTCATCAAGCGGATCCTCGAGCGGTACGAGGCCGACATGATCCGGATCAAGGAACTTCAGGAACCTCGAGCGGTCGTCATCGACAACTACGAGACCTGGTACGCCGGTCCGCATCCCGATGATCGACTCTGGCCCGCCCTCGCCGACATCCTGCGGCGCGACGGATGGCAGCAGACTCCGGCGATCGACAGCCTCGACGCCTCATCCACCCGCATCGTCTCGTTGCTGAGCCACCCGCGTGAACGTGCCTTCTCCACGCGCGGCCTGGTCGTCGGCTATGTGCAGTCCGGAAAGACGACCAGTTTCACAGCCGTCATGGCGAAGGCCGCCGACCGAGGGTACAAGCTCTTCATCGTGTTGGCCGGAATCCACAACGGCCTGCGGCGGCAGACCCAGGCGCGGCTGATCCAACAGCTCGTCGAACCGAACCCCAGCCTTTGGCATCAGATCACCGATCTGGACGCGGATTTCCGTCCGACAGCGAATCCCGCTGCCTTCTTCGGCAAGTCCAACAAAACGCACGTGCTGTGCGTGGTCAAGAAGAATGCCACGGTGCTGCGCAAGTTGGTGCGGTGGCTCGGCGACGCGCAGGAGTATCTCGCAGACTGTCCGGCCCTGATCATCGATGACGAGGCCGATCAGGCCACAGTCGCCACCGCCTCGATCAACCCGTTGATCCGGCAGATCCTGAACACCCTGCCGAAGTCCGCCTATGTCGGTTACACGGCCTCGCCGTTCGCCAACCTGTTGATCGACCCGGCCGCCGAGGATCTGTATCCTGAGCACTTTATCGTCAACCTGCCCAAACCTGACGGTCACTTCGGTACCGAGGTGCTGTTCGGACGGTACGCGCTCGACGGCGAGGACCCCAACGACGTCGATGACGGTCACGACATGATCCGGACCATTCCCGATGATGACGTCGAACTTGTCCGGCCCAAGAGCAAGGCCGATACCGAGGGGTTCGTCCCCACGATCACGGACGCGCTGCGCGATGCCGTGCACTACTTCTGGATGACCACAGCGGCGCGTCGCACCCGCGGTAGAGGCAATCCGCACAGCACCATGCTGATTCACACCAGTGTGCGGACCTCGGTGCACAACAGCTTCCGCGAACCGCTGGAGGCCTTGCGCGGCCGGATGATCAGCGATTTGGCCGTCGGAGTGGGGATCGAGCGGCTGCGCAAGCTCTGGGAGGAGGAGACCTCGAAGGTCGCTGCCTCCGACTTCGGCGAAGCGGCAGTGCCTTTCGAGACCGTTCTGGAGCATCTGCCAGGGGTGGTCCGGGACTGCCGGATCGTGATGGACAACTCCGAAAGCGTCGACCGTCTCGACTATGAGAACGGTCCTGTGGTGGCCATCGCGGTCGGCGGCAATACGCTGTCGCGCGGACTGACCTTGGAAGGTCTGTCGGTCAGCTTCTTTGTCCGTTCGGTATCCACCTATGACACCCTGCTTCAGATGGGCCGATGGTTCGGATTCCGCAACGGCTACGCCGACCTGCCACGAATTTGGATGACGACCGAACTCGAGGACTCGTTCCGCCATTTGGCGACCGTCGAGACCGAGATGCGTCGCGATATCGACCTCTACCTGACCGAGGACAAGACCCCGCGCACTTTCGCCGTGCGGTTGCGTACACACCCGTCGTTGCGGGTGACGGCAGCGGCCAAGATGAAGGCCGCGGTGACCGCCGCCTCCTCCTACGGCGGCAGGCGCGTTCAAACCCGTTACTTCCAAAGGGAATCCGACTGGCTGCTGCGTAATCAGAAGGCATCGCGTGTACTGATATCGGAGGCCGTGGCACAGGGACGAGCAGAGGATCGCAGCGACGAGGGCCGGTACCTGGTCCGAGACGTGCCCAGCGAACTGGTGATCGATTTTCTGCGTGAGTACCAGTTCCACGAGAACTCGCAGGAATGCGACAGCGACCTGATGATCGACTACATCGACAAGCGAAACCGCAAAGCGCACACCCTGCGTCATTGGAACATCGCCATCGTCGGAACGCCGAGTGAGGGCGAGGACGGTCGGTTCGATTTCGCGCCGGGTGTGTCGGTCGGTCGGATCGTGCGATCGCGGCTACAGACGTCGACCGCCGACATCGCCGATATCAAGACCTTGATGAGCCGTCGCGACGCCGCGGTGGATCTGGCGGACGCGGCACCTGATCTCACCGAGAAACAGATCGAAGCCGAACGTTGCAAACAATTGCCCGAAACCGGGCTGTTGGTGCTGTACCCGATCGACAAGGTCTCTGAGCCGAGTGAAGCTCGCATGAAGAGCCGTTGGCCGCTCGACGCTCCGGAGCATGTGATCGGCGTGGGTCTGGTGTTTCCGACACCGAGCGACGCCGACACTACCGTCGAATGGGAGGCGACCTACGTCTCGGCCGACCTGTCCGGAATCGAGAACGAGGAAGAGGATCTGAGCATCCTCGAGGCGGACGAAGGATGACCGACTCGGGCCTTCGATCCGTTCTCGACGATTACTGGGATCGACTCGAACACGACCGGCCGACCTCCGGGCACGCGTTGCAGACTGCTGCCCTTCCCGTCGTGACACCCGCCGGACCGCTCCTCGCTGCCATCGATATCGACGGTCATCGGCATCTTCTCGTGCCCACCGACCCGCATCACAGTGTGCGCCGCGGCTTGAACGGGCCAGTGCTCGAACTACAGAGGAGAGTCCTCGAGGACGACGAAACTCGTTCGACCTTTGCCGATCTCGGCTGCCTGAGAGAGGATCTGAACGACGTCTTCGCGGTCCTGTGCGCGGATGTTCTTCTCGCGACAGAGGCTGCGTCTGCACAGCCGGTGAAGGCGATGAATCGGGTTCTGGATCGTTGGAAAGCGTTGTTCCAGAATCCAGGAGCTCCGTTGGGGGCCAAGCAGATAGCCGGTCTCTTTGGCGAACTCGTGGTCTTGCGACGTCTACTCGAACTGGATGCGGGCGCTCACCGGCTGTGGCGGGGGCCGTCGGGATATCGCCACGATTTCTCCGCCGAGCTGAACGCGATAGAAGTGAAGACCTCGATGGCGGCCGAAAGTAGGGAGATCCGTATCCACGGTCTGAACCAGTTGGACCCGCCCCTCGGCGGCACGCTCGCTCTTGTCTGGTTGCGGTTGGGGGCGGCGGTGGTCGGCGGAACGGGGGTCAAGGAGTTGGTCGACGAAGTGCTCAGACTGTGTGATGACGAAGGGGCCGTAATCACGTTGCTGGCCGCAGTTGGCTACCGCGTCGCGCACGACGACCACTACCGGCACATCCGCTTCGGGCTGTACGAGGAACGCTGGTATCGGGTCGATGACAACTTTCCACGACTGACGCAGACACATTTGGCCACGGCCGGGACGTCCGAGGCGGTTTTCGGTGTCGATTACTCGGTCTCGCTAACGGGAAAATCACCAGAACCGTTGGATGACGGCAGGATCAAGTCACAACTCGCTGCACTGGTCGAGGAGCTGAGGTGAACGAGCCCGCATGGATGTCGCAACCGTTCCCGGCAGAAGGCGCGAGTGCTGCGGAGGGCATTCGGAACCAACTGGGTAAGCCCCAGCTGGACCACCTCACCGTGCTCGTCCGAGAATCCGCGCAGAACAGTTGGGACGCGCGTTGCGACGACGAAACTTCGGTCGACTTCCGGATCGAACTGCAAACGGTGAGTGCGGCTCACGCTTCGGCGTGGCGGGAGCACTTCCAACGGCGTGCGCCTATGAAAGCCTTTCTGCCGCTGCGTGACTCGTTGCAGAAGCCAGCTATTCGGACACTCTCCATCTCCGACCGAGGAACCCGAGGTCTGGGCGGACCGACCCGCGCCGACGAAGTGTCCGACGAGACAAGGGATTTCGTCGCCTTCCTGCGCAATATCGGTGAGCCGCGCGACCAGGTGCTCGGCGGTGGGACATATGGTTTCGGCAAAGGCATTCTGTACCTACTGTCGCGATGCGGCACGATCCTCGTGTACACCCGGTGTCGATATCGAGGGCAACTCGAATCCAGGTTGATGGGTGCTTCGCTGTGGCAGAGCTATCAGGCCGAGGAATCGTCGGGTCCGCGGCGGTACACCGGCCGCCACTGGTGGGGCGCGATATCGAACAACGTGATCGAACCCCTGGTCGGTGACGAGGCGGACGTGATGGCCAATCGACTCGGGCTCCGAGGTTTCGGAGATTTGGAAACCGGGACGACGATTGCGATCGTCGATCCGATTCTTGATGAGCGCGAGCCGACGGATGCCGCACTGTATCTTGGCGAAACGATCGCATGGCACCTCTGGCCGAAGATGCTGCGGACACCGACGGGCCTGCGCCCAATGCGCTTCTCCGTGATGTGTGACGGCATCGAATATCCGGTGCCCGATCCAGAGTCGTTCAAGGCATTGCGGCCGTTCGTCTCGGCCTACCGACAGATGAAAAATCCGGAAGCACGCCAAGAGTTACGATGGCGCACAAGGCCGGTTCTCGGCTACCTCGGACTGAATCGATTCATGTTTCAAAAATTCGAGCCCAGTGACGCAGCCCGAGTCGCCGGATTCGAAGATGGTCTGGTGCATCATATCTGTCTGATGCGGCCCGCTGAATTGGTTGTGACCTATTGGCCAGGTCCGAAACCCGCAACCGAGTACACGGCTTATGCCGGGGTCTTCCAGGCGGATACAGCACTGGATGGCTCCTACGCCGCTGCTGAGCCGCCGACTCACGACAGCTGGAATTACCAATCCCTCGAGCATCCCGAGAGTTCCTATGTAAAAACAACTTTCACCAAACTGAAGAAATATATCGAGGAGATTCTCGGAACTCGGAACTCAGATCAGTTCGAGGTGGCACAGGTGTCACTCGGTGCCGCGGCCGATCGACTGTCGCCCTTGATCGGTGGAATCTGGGGTGTCGGTTCGGCGACCGATTACGGTAGACCCGGCGACACCCGTTCGCGGGAACCTCGGCGTCCGGTGAAGCATCGTAAGAAGCGGGGATCGCCCACGACGAACACAGATATCCTCGACGAGCGTCTCAACCTCGACTCCAGCGATGGAGTTCGTCCCGAGGGCAGTGACGAGAACTTCGCCGACCGAATGCCGGAAGGTGGCTATCCGGAACAGAAGCCTGTGCAACGCCGCCGGCCCAAGATCGAATATGTCGGTGATCCGTACTTGGAGGAATTCGAGGGTGTGGCCGTCCTGGTCCAAGAGTTCCGGCTCCCGGTGAACGGGCCTCAACGTGTCATCGCCGACCTGGCGGTGGCACTCAGCAATGATTCCGGGCTCGAATTAGATCCGCCCGCCGGAGCCGATATGCCCCTTCTCATCGGTTGGCGTGATTCGACGGGAGCGCTGCACAGGGGCGAGACTCGCGTGGTCGACGGCGGTGGTGAGCACACCTGGCAGGCGGTGGTCAAGCCGGCCGCGGACACGATGACGAATATTGGACTGTATGTAGAGGCGGTGGAAGCCTGATGTCACTCGCGCTTCCGTACAACGTTCCGGCGCCGGATGTTGTCGGTGCCGAGGACTGGATGCTGACAATCGACGGCGAGGAACTTCCACTACCCGAGGCATTTCCGCATTGGGACTATCAGACCGACCTGAATTTGCGCCGAAACGTCACTGTCGATATCGCACGCGCACGCGAAGAGTCCGGCTTGGCCCCCGGCACGGATCTGACCCTGGCCGCAACCTGGGCAGCCGACGGCTCAAAACTCAAAGGGTGCCTAATGCGGCAGCCGGTCCCAGAATCTGGAGTGGTCGAATTGTCCGCCGTGCTTCGGGGTGCAGACCTCGGCGGCACCGTGGTACTCGACACCGCGTTGGTGCTTACAAAAAAGCGAACGGGCCACGATCGCCTGACCGCTCCCCGACGTGCGGGATCGGTGTTGTGGAGTGACCGTCACACAATCCGTTTGCAGGGCGATGCCACGCAGTTTCCGATCGCGATCGTCGACTTCGCCACGACGTCCTATCCGGAAAATGCGGCATGGTATCTGGAGATCGGCTCCAATCTTGAGGCCGCGACCATGGGTGCGATCTTGCTACTGGTGAACGAGAAGAACGCTGTGATGACCGAGGCTGTCCAGCGAGCAAAGAGCCCGCGGGTCCAGGATCGACTCGCGATGTCCGCGCTGTATGGAGACCTTGCCCGCTCGCTGGTGAACCACGCGCTTCGCGACAGCGAGTTCGATGATGAAATCGACTACGAGGACGACACTCTCGGCGCCACCTTGCAGGAGCTGATCGGTCGACTCTTCCCATCTCGTTCGATCGGGGACATACGCCTGCTCGCCGACAGTTCCCCCAGCCGGTTCGACGCCGAATTACAAGCCGCAGTCAATCTTTTCGGAGGTGTGGCATGACCTTACTGTACCCACGCCTGCTGCGCCCGCATGCCTCCAAGCTGGGCAAGGAGTACCGCGAACTGTCGGTCCTGGATCTGCAGTCCCGATCGGCGACGAGTGACGAATCCGCCGTGTACGTGGCTACTGGCGGCACTCGCGTGCAGCCGAGTCGGCTACAGGCGCTTCGCGATATGGTCGTCGATCTGGCTAAGGAATCGGGATTCCCGGGGCCGCCGTCGACTGATCAAAAGACCGTGTTCGATCTGAGTTCGGCGACGCTGCTGCACAGCCAGATGGATATCGCCCCTGCGGAGGCCGCTGCCGGCGACGTATGGGCGTTTCTGGCACTCATTCTGCTGCCGGATGTGGCGTACTGGCGATACCCGCCGCCTAGCGATCGCGTCGTGCGCGAACGCTTCTTGGATGCCGACCTCACCCGGCACGTCTTCGGTCGAATGTGGTGGCGAGCGCACTTTGTCTACTCGCCGGAAGAATCCGAACCGTATGCGGCACTATCGGTCCTGGGCGAGGCCGAGTTCGACCAGATCTATGCGCGACGCGCGACGTTGGGCGGACGCCCGCAGCTGATCAAATCCATTCTCCGCGTGTGGCAAGAGATCGAAACACGCGAGATTCCCGACCGCGATGTTCTCCGCGACTTCCTGAAACGCCTACTCCGGCTCGACCCCTTCCTGGTCTACGAGGCACTTGACGACTCGGCTCTCGACACCGAGCTTCGCACAGTGGCTCGTGAGGCAGTTGTCGGCGTCCTGATCAGTAGGGGAAACACCCGGGAAGCTGCGGAGCAAAGGGCCCACCGGGCACTTCCGCGGACATGATCGGGCCCGTCGGAAGCTGCCCATCAGGAGTTGGAGCTTTGATTCACATAGTTCTTTCGACGTCGGCGCCCTGCTCCTCGATACTCGCGAGTTCGGTGCCTGGGCGGACCGGAATCTGTATCCGGATGTTCGGTCCGCGCTGTCGGCTCTGCGGGAGCGTGGAATGTGGGTCGGCATCGCGGGCAAACGGACCGTCCGGGCTGCGGAACTTTTACGTGGGCTGGACCTTCCGGGCGATGCGATCGCGACCTCGGGGGAGCGGGGAGTGACCAAGCCGGAGCCACGGTTCTTCGATCACGTGGCAGACTTCGCGCCACGAAAACGCGGCGAGATCTTGTATGTCGGTGATCACCGGGTCAACGACCTGATTCCGGCGCCCCGCATCGGCATGGCCGGATTCCACCAGATCTGTTCGCTCTCAACCATATTCACGATCTTTCAACCGACCCCATCCACGAGCGGACTATGGGTACGCGCCCTATCGACGGCGGGTCAACCCATTGATGGTGGCGCCCGTCGAAGGGCGGCCGTGACGAATGCTGCTGCGCAGCCTTGCTCGCCCGGCCAGTGGTCGGGTTCTCAGGCCGCGGTGGCGTCCGGTGGCCGGGGGCGGGATCGCGACCAGGGTTGTCGGCGTCCTTGTTCGTCGCGCAGATGGTCGTGGGTGAGTATCTCGGCGAGCAGTTCGTCGGCGTGGTGGCGGTGGTTGATCCGGGGTGTTCGGCTGGGGTCGATGTGGTCGGGGGCGATCCACGCGGTTCGGCCGGGGAAGGACGAAAACGTGCCTTCTGTAACGGTTTTCCAGCCCCCGGGTCCGTCGTGGATCAGGGCGTGGCAGGCGTCGCAGGCGAGGACGAGGTTGGTGATGTCGGTGGGGCCACCTTTGGCGTAGTCGCGGATATGGTGAGCTGCGCAGAGACTGGCGGGGGCGTCGCAGCCGGGGCGGGAGCAGCCGCGGAGGGCGGCGATCAAGGCCAGGCGTTGGGTTGGGGAGGCGAGCCGTTTCATGCGGCCGAGGTGCAGGGGGAGTCCGGCGTGGTCGAAGATCGCCAGGTAGGGGCGGGATGATTCGGCCAGTCGCAGCGCCTCGCGGATCGGCACGATGCCGCCGGTGGCTGTGGTCGCGACACCTGAATCCTTCTCCAGGTCTTCGAGTCTCATCGTGAGCACGGCGGTGACCGGCAGGCCGCGGTGGCGGCCCAGGTCTTCGGCGACCAGTCCGGAGCGCAGGACGGCGGTCAATGCGTCGTGGTTGCGTTGTGCGGTGCTGCGCTGGTCGGCGTGCGCGGCCGCGGCCACCATTGCCGGGTCTGCCGAGTCGATATGCACGCCGGGACTGTCCGGGTCCTCCGGATTGCAGACGCCGGGGCGCGCGTACTTGGCCAGCAGTGGGTCCAGCAGGGCGCGTAGCACGGGATCGATGTCGCCACGCAGGGGTGACATGCCGTCCGGGCGTTGCCGTCCCACCACGATGCCTCGCATTCGGGCCCGATCCCGGTCGGTGGTGAGTCGGCCGTCGGGGTCCAGGTGGGCGAGGATTCGGTCACCGACCTTGCCGATATCGTCCGGTGAGCCCGACCGCGCGAACTGTGCCAACAGTTGCTCGGCTGCTTCGCGATCCGATTCCGCGACACCGCGCGGAATCCGGTTCATCACATGCGCGATTCCCCGGACATGGTCGGCCGACACCTCACCTTCTGCCAAAGCGCCTGCCGTGCAGGGCAATTGCGGGGCACGCGGTTCGCCGTCGAGATCGTGGAACGTCCCCACCCATCGTGCCGCGTGCACGCGGCTGCCCGCATCCGCGCTCGACACGTTCAGCGTCTCCATCAGAAAGCGCTTCACCGTCTTCGCGCCGGATCGCGCGGGCAGGGACCGTTCCTCGGCCTCGATCAGCAACCGATGTTGCATTGCTGTCAGCCGGCGCGCGCACATCTCCACACCCCGCATCGCCGCCACCAGTTCCGCGTCCGACAGTGGTATCAGCGAACGTTCGAACAGTTCGGAGACGGCGGCGAGCAGTGGTCTCGCGACCTGTTCCGCGACCTCCCCATCGCTCGAATGCATGTTCGAATTCTATCAGGCGCGGGGTGGGTGACGCACCCTTTCGTGCCGGGTGCTGTTTGGAAAGTGTGATCGAAAATGTCTGTGTGACAGTAACTTTCAGCGAGCGATGCCACCGCCTCCGGCGGATCGGCCGGCGGTCGCGAAGACCGGCGGAACCGCTGCGATCGGGCGGGACCGTCTGCTGTCGTCAGCCCGGTGCTTGTGTGCGTACAGCCGGGAACCGGCAGCCGAGCAATTCTTCCGAGATTTCCCAGATTCGGCGGGCGTCCTCGGCACTGCGCAAGCGCGAATACAGCTTCTGTCCGGCCGGTGGGCCGGATAGATGGCGGAAGCCGTTGGGGCCGTAGAGGTGGCCACCTTCGGCGTCGGGTGATGTCGCGGCATACAGGGCGGGCAGCAGTGCCGATTCGACCTTTCCGAACAGGATCCCGCGCGCCGACAGCGCGCGGATGAGCCGCACCAGGGCGGTGTCACGTTCCCTGCCGACTTCGGGACGTGCGGCAAGAAGGTTGGTCGGCGTCACCCCGGGATGGGAGAGATTGCTCGTGATACCCCAGCCGCCGTCGCGGCTGCGCCGATCGAGCTCGAGGCCGAACAGTCCGACAGCGATCTTCGACTGGCTGTAGGCGCGGTTGCCGTTGTATTTCCGTTCCCACTGGAGATCGTCCCAATTGATGGAGTGCTGGTCGGCGGCGATGCTGATCTGCGAGGTGACCCGGGCTCCACCCGCCCGCAGCAGCGGAAGCAGCCGGGCTACCAGGGCGAAATGTCCGAGGTGATTCGTGCCGAACTGCAGCTCGAAACCGTCCGCTGTCACCTGCCGCCGCGGCGGCGTCATCACTCCGGCGTTGTTCACGAGGATGTGAATCGGCCGCCCCTCGTCCATGAGCTGGTCGGCGACGCCGGCGACGGACGCCGGCGAGGACAGATCCAGATCGCGGAGCGAGACTTCGGCATCGGGGCAGTGCCGGCGGATCTGTGTGATCGCGGCCTGGCCCTTGGCCGGGTTTCGGACCGGCATGACCACCTCGGCGCCCGCTGCGGCCAGCCGAGTCGCGAGCCCCAGCCCGACGCCGTCGCTCGCTCCGGTGACCACCGCGAGCTTGCCGGTGAGGGCGGGGACCGGGATGTCCGGTGCGGTGCGTGCCATGGCGAGCGACCCCTAGCGGAGGGATGGTCTGACACCTGTCAGATTAGGCGTATTCTGACAGGTGTCAAGAGCCCGGGTGCGGACCGGGCGAAGCATGGGGAGAAGGAACGCATGGTGGTAACGAAGGCGATGCGGACACCGGGTCGTCCCGGGACGGGCGGGCGTCCGGTGCCTGCCCAGGGAGAGATCCTCCGTCGCGGGGTGGAGGCGTTCGCGGAACTGGGCTACGACCGGACCTCGGTGCGGGAGCTCGCGAGACGGCTCGGGGTCAGCCACAACTTCATCACCGACCGTTACGGGTCCAAGGCCAATTTCTGGCGGGCCGTAGTGGATTCGGCTCTGGACAGCGATCAGCGGGAACGTGAACAGTTACTCGCGGCCGAGATGGACGATGCCGAGCGGGTTCGGGCTGTGATCACCCACTTCTATCGAGCCGCGGTCGAAACGCCCCTGCTGGGCCGGGTACTCGCCGATGAGTTCGCCCGCGAGTCCGAGCGTCTGGACTACCTCTACGACAACTACGTCGCCCCGACGCTGAACCCGATGATCCCGGCCGTCGAACGACTCATGGCGGCGCGCCGGATGCCCACTGTGCCGATGGATGTGCTGTTCTTCGCCGTGATCAGCCCGGTCGCCGGCCTGGTGCAATTGCCGCTGGCGCATCGGCTGGGGCGGGCCGCGCCGGACACCCCGGAAAGTCGGGAACGCACCGCGCGCGAGCTCGCCGATCTGATCACGCGGGGGCTGCTCGGTCCGCATTGAGACCGAAATATCGTGCGCCTCAGCGCTTGTCGTGGACGGTCACCGCGTATCCGTCCGGATCGCCGAAGGTGAACATCCGCCCGAAGGGGGAGTCGGCCGGGCCCGCGAGGATCGGTACTCCGGCCGTGGCCAGCTCGTCGTGCAGCGCCTGGGCGTCATCGGCGTGCAGCCAGAGTGCGACACCGACTCCCGGTCGGGGCGAGGCGCTGTTCAGGTCGACGCCCGGCAGCGGCTCTCGCACCGCGAACGGGATAGGCGTGGTGTCGAAGACGACGGCTCCGGGTGGGCTGCTCGGAGCGGGCCGCAGGCCCAGGTGGGTTCGATAGAAATCGGCGGCGCGGTCGAGATCGTGTACCTGGAGTGCGATGAAGTCGGGTCCGGTGACGGTCATGGACGATGTCCTCTCTATGTCAACACATTGACATAGAGACTGTATGTCAAGATATTGACATGGGTCAAGACGGTGGCGTCGGAGATGTCGATCTGTCGGTGGGGTATGTGCTCAAACAGGCGGCGACCGCGTTGCGGGTCCGGATGGACGCGGTACTGCGGCCGCTGGAATTGACCGTGCCGCAGTACGCCTGCCTGGAATTGCTCGGGCAGCGGGAGGGGCTGTCGAGTGCCGAACTCGCCCGGGGCGTGTTCGTCAGCCGCCAGGCCATGAATCAGGTGTTGCGCGGACTGCAGGAGCGCGGCCTATTGGCCCGTCCGGCCGTGACCGAACACGGTCGAGCGCTGCCCAGTCGGCTGACTCCCGACGGGGAGCGAGTACTGCGCACCGCCAGCCGTGCCGTCGCCGACGTGGAGCGGCAGATGCTGAGCGCTTTCGATCCGGCTCGGCGACAAGGGCTCCGCGACGACCTGGCCGCCTGTGTCGAGGCGCTCTCGCCGCGGTCGCCGTGACGAGCTGATCACCATGCTTCTCGACCGCCGCGCGCGGAGGCGTCGATCGCAGCGGCCCGTGATGACGAGGGGTATCGACGCGGCGGCTCTTTCGGGCGAGCGGGCCCGCGCAGCAACGCGATTCCGACCGCCAGGAGCCAGATGATGGTGAACCCGGAAACCGTTGCGGTACTACCCCATCCATTTGCCGCGTAGAAGTTCGCGGGTGTGTTCCCGAAGAACATCGACGGTGCGAACGCCACATTCACCACGGCCAGTCCCGCCGCGGCGCGGCCTGCCCACACCGGAAGGACCCGGGTTCGCAGGATCGTGACGGCGGCGGTGGTCATGAACAGGGCGGTCAGCAGTCTGCTGATGGCGCCGTAGAGAACGTAGGTGCCCGAGACGGTGATGGTGGGATCGATCGGGTCGGGGGCCTGGATGGTGGCGCCGATTTCGAGGCCCATGGATACGAGGGCGACGGTCGCCCACAGCAATCCGGCGGTGGAGGCCAGTGAGCCCAGCCATTCATAGCCGCGGTCGGCGTCTTTGACCAGGTGGCCGTACGCGGACATGAACACCACCAGAGCGATGAGGCCGACCAGGCCGATGAGGCCACGGGTCAGGATGTTCCAGTCCGGGGGCGGGCCGTCGTAGACGAAGTACAGGGGCAGTTCGATCAGCATGAGGACGGCGCCGACGACCGCGGCGGTGCCGGCGGTACGGCGGAGGGTTTCGGTGGTCACGGGTGGTCCTTCCGAGCGCGGAACCGAGTTAGTATATGACTTATACTATATCGATCATACTAAGCTGTGGAAGGCGGAGTTGTCGACGACAGGATGTGCATCGATGAGTGACCGGGAGGTTCCCGATCGGCTGGCCCGGCTGTGGCGGGTGCCGGTGGACAACCGACTCGGCCGTCCGGCCGCACTCGATGTCGACGCGGTGGTGGCGATGGCCGTCGAACTCGCCGACCGAGACGGGCTTGCCGGAGCCACTCTCCCGAAAATCGCTGCTGCGCTGAGGGTTACGCCGATGTCGCTGTATCGGCACATCGGGTCGAAGGATGAACTGCTGATCCTGATGGCCGATGCGGGCTTGGGCGCACCGCCCGAATTTCCGGCCGCGCCGTGGCGTTCGGCGTTACGGTCCTGGGCGATGGCGCAACGGGCCGTTCACCGCGTGCGGCCGTGGCTGACCCAGCTGCCGATCACCGGACCGCCGAGTGGCCCCCACAATGTGGCGTGGATGGACGCGGGGCTGCGCGCGATGCGGGCGACCGCGCTGGATTGGCCACAGAAGGTGGGCGTCATCATGGTGGTCAGCGGATACGTGCGGGAAGCGTTCGTCACGGGCCGGCAACTCGAACAGGCAAGAGTCGCAGCGGATCTCGATGCCGCCACCGCGCTGCACGACTACAGCCGCACGCTGCGCACGCTGGTGGATCCGGAACGGTTGCCGGATATGGCCGCGCTGCTGGCATCGGGACTGTTCGACGACATCGAGCCGGCCGCCGACGCCGATCCCGATGCGGACTTCGCCTTCGGCTTGGACCTCGTACTCGACGGCGTCGCCGCAGCGGTGTCGGCGTCAGGCTAGGAGGGCTCGACCACCAGGACGAGTTTGCCCCGGAGTCCACCGGCCTCACCGACGCGATGTGCCTGTGCGATCTCGGAGAGCGGAAAGGTCCGCGCGACCGGAAGTGAGAACCGGCCGGATTCGATCAACGCGCCGACCTCGCCGAGCGCGTGCAGCGCGCGGCCGGTGTCACCGCGACTGAATCGGACCCGATAGTGCTGCGCGCCGGCGAAATCGGCAACCGTGAGGACCTGATCCGGCCCACCCGCCAGCTCGATGAGCGCGGGAAGCGCCCCGCTTCCGGCGACGTCGAGCGCCAGGTCGACCCCCGCGGGCGCGAGCGCGCGTACCCGATCGGCCATGCCCACCCCGTAGGCGACGGGTTCGGCCCCCAGCGAGCGCAGGTAGTCGTGATTCGCCGGACTCGCCGTGCCGATCACCCGCGCGCCGCGCACCACCGCGAGCTGCGCGGCGGCGCTACCGACAGCGCCCGAGGCGCCGTTGATCAGCACCGTGTTACCGCCGGCGACGCCGAGTTGATCGAGTGCGCGGGTGGCCGTTTCGACGGCCGCCGGTAGTGCGGCGGCGCCGGGGAAGTCGAGGGACGGTGGGATCGGCGCGAAGTGGGACAGCACCGCCAGTTCCGCCTGGGCCGCCGGCTGGTCGCCGACACCGAATACGCGATCACCGACGGCCACATCCGTGACCCCAGCGCCGAGTTCGTCCACGACGCCCGCGGCCTCGTGGCCCAGCGTCTGCGGAAGTTGCTCGTCCATCTTCCCCTGCCGCTTCTTCCAATCGCTGGCGTTGATGCCGGCGGCCCGCACCGCGATCCGGATCTCGCCCGGACCGGGATGCGGATCCGGAAGGTCCACGATCTCGAGGACTTCCGGGCCGCCGAACCGGCTGAAACGGACCGCCTTCATCATTCGCTCCGATCTCACGGTGTGGCTGCGCTCTCCGCAGTCTGCCAGCACTGTCCGAGCGCAGTGGCGCCTGCACGCCGTTGGCGTGCCGGAGTTGTTCGGTGCCGGCTGGGGATCGGACAGTGCGTCGACGCGTCGGAGACGAACACCCTGTGACAACGAACGGCCCGGCACCCATGGGGGTGCCGGGCCGTTGTCACGGGTCGATTCAGCTGCTGCCGAACAGGCCCGGAGGCAGGTACTGGCGGAATCCGTTCCAGCCGTGACCGTGCCGGTCGAACGGGTTCCAGTCGTCGTGGCGATCCCAGCCACGGTCCCAGCCACGGTCCCAGTCGTGGTGGCGACCGCGGTCGTGGCGGCCGTCCCACGGGCCGTTGCCGTGCCCGTGTCCCGGGTGCGAGACCTCGGTGGCGACCTGGTCGCTCACGGTGTCGGCCTGCGCCGGAACGGCAAGTGCGGCAAGCGGAGCGGCGATGATGGCGCCGGCCACGGCGATACGCGCCGCGGTGCGTTTGGTGCGATGTTCGGTTCTGGCAGTCACGCTCAATCCTTCCAAATCGATTACACCCTACGCAGTCTCTCGCAAATCGGACAATGCGTCACGGGTGGTGGCTCGAGGTTCAGGGGTGAATCAGCCTCGGGGACGACACGATGCTCAGGGTTGCCCCCGAGTCCCTCAGCTACTGCCGAACCAGCCCGGCGCATAGTAGGGATACCAGGAGTGGTACGGCCGATACCACGGGCTCCAGCCGTACCACGGGGAGAGCGGAATCGGATCGAACGGCGTGATGCCCGGGTAGTACCAGCCGACCGCACTCGGCCCCGGTGCGGGCACCGGCGCTGTCTGCGCTGAACTCTGCCCGGCCGCGGTGATCATCCCGATGAGGATCAATGCCGCGAGAACAATTCTCGCCAGGGTGCGGCGTACCCGGACGGATCCGGTAGTCGCGTACACGACCAGCCCCTTTCAACTCGCTTGCTCCGCAACCTTCGCCGATTCCGGCGGCTACGTCACGGCCGCGATGCGCCCAGGGCTGAGAAGTTGTCTAGCTCACGTCGCGAGCGCCACCGTCGGGATTCGCCCGATCGATGTGCCAGCTGCGAATCCGGCGCGGATGGATGCGAATGACAGTGTGTGCGAACCACTCCGGATTCACCGGCGGCACCTCGACATCGAGAATCTCACCGATGCCGCGAATTTCGACACCGCGCCCCCAGCCGGGCTTCACCTCGTCCGGATCGTTCGGCGTCATATCGTCGACCACCAGGCTCACATTCGGATTCGCCCGCACATTCCGATAGCGCTGAGCGGCCGGACTCGGACCGCCGATATCGATGGTTCCGTCCTCGTTGACGCGGAATCCCACCGGCACGAGCTGCGGCTTGCCGTCGGTGGTGACGGTGGCCAGCCGGCCCAGTGATTGAGAGGCCAGGTACGAGGTTTCCACTGCGGTGAAGGTCATGTGCGCAGCGTATGAGCTGAAGTCCGGTTGAGGTCAAGACCGGTTCGGCGCGTCTGCGAATTCCCCCGTCCACCAGCAGGGAACCGCATCGCTGCGATCGATGCCGACCGCGATTTCCACATCGTCGGCGACCCCGCCGGCGATGAGTTCGCGCCCCGAGACACAGGAGCGCACGATCGCGGGCGGCCGCAGGCGGCCGTCCGGCCAGTGCTCACCCGCGCAGTGACGCGGCCACGGCCGGCGTGCCCTCGACCGCGGAGGAGATCGCGGATCCGTTGGGGGAGGACGGGATCAAGCGTTCGACCGCGGGTGCCCGGCGCAGTGTGGCCGGGGACAGTGACCAGGGGTGCTCGGCGGTGGTCGCGCGCCGTCCACGGGCGACGGCGGCACCCGCGTCGCCAGGCCCGGTTCGGCCGCTCCGCCGTGCCGATCGGAGGTGACGCTGTACCGGCCGGCCGGCCGGAAGCGCCACCGAACGCAACATTCTCGACGCGTTCGGCGCGGGCGGTGATGTAAAGACGAGGAAGCGCAGGCGCTGTTGGGCGCGACGCACCTGCCCGTCACGCGAATTCCTCGAGCGCGGGATCCAGGGGTGCGCGGGTGAGGCGGTTGCCGAAGGTCGACAGGGTGTAGGTGCCGATGCCCAGGACCACTTCGAGCGCCTGTTCGGTGGTGTAGCCGTGGTTCAGGAACGCAGTCGTGCGGTCGTCGGGGACCGCGCCGGCGGAATCCAGGACGGTCAGCGCGAACTCTCGCAGGGCGGCCAAGCGCGCGTCGGGTAGTGGGAGTTGTTCGCGCAGGGCGGTGATCAACGCGGGGTCGGCGCCGATGGCGGTCAGCTTCGCGGTGTGCATGGCCACGCACACGTGGCATTCGTTGCGGGTGGCCATGGTCATGATGAGCACCTCGCGGGAGAGCTGATCCAGGGTGGTGGATTCGAAAAGCGCGCTGAGCCTGAGGAATCCGTCGAGCAGGCGCGGAGAGGTCGCCATCTTCGCCACGGCGGCGGGGAGGTAGCCGAGGCGGTCGGCGCTGGTTCGCATCACGCGCTGGGCGTCGGCGGGGGCGGAGTCGAGGGTGTGGGCGGGGAAATGCATGGTTCCGATCCTTCATTTGGACAACCTGGTTGTCCAAATAGTAAACGAGGTTGTCTATTACCGCAAGGGCCGGCCGGAGTCGCCCCGGCCGTTACCTCACCGCAGCGCGTCGAAGATCCGCCCGGCCGCCGCGGCGACGAATTCCTCGCTCGGCGGTGCGTCGTAGCCGCCGTTCCGGTCGGCCAGTATCGCGATCACGAGGGGCGCTCCGGTGGGCGGGAAGGCGATGGCGACATCGTTGGCCCGGCCGTAGTCTCCGGTGCCGGTCTTATCGGCGACGGTCCAGCCGGGAGGAGCGGCGGCACGGATGCGGTGGGCGCCGGTCTTGTTGTCGCGCAACCAGTTCAGCAATAGTTGCTGTTTATCCGCGGACGGGATCGCCTCGAGCCGGGCGCCGGTGACCCCGGGGCCGACGCCGAGGATCGCGCGGTAGTCCGCGGCGATGGCGCGGGCGGTGGTGGTATCGAAGACACTGTCCGGAGTGTCGCGGTTGAGTTCGGGTTCGTAGTTGTCCATCCGGCTGACCGGATCGCCGAGATTGCGCAGATACTCGGTCAGCGCCCGCGGGCCGCCGATATCGTCGAGCAACAGGTTGCCCGCGGTGCCGTCGCTGAAGCGGATCGCCGCGTCGCACAGTTCACCGATGGTCATCCCGGAGTCGACGTGATCCTGGGTGATCGGGGAAATCGATCGGATCGCGTCTCGGGTGAAGGTGACCCGGGAACTCAGATGCGACAACGGGTATCGGGCCAGCACCGCGGCGGCGGCCAGTGTCTTGAAGGTCGAGCAGAACGCGAAGCGCTCGTCAGCGCGGTGCTCGACCGTGGCGCCGGAGCCGATCGAGGCGGCGAAGATGCCCACGCGGCCGTCGTATCGTGTCTCCAGATCGCCGAACGGTACCGGCGCGGGCGGCGTCCGGACCGCCGGCGGGCGGGCGGAGATGTCGGTCGCGCAGGCCGCCAGCGGTGCGAGCAGTCCGCCCAGCAACAATGCCCGGCGGCGGATGTGAGTGGTGACCGTCTTCCTCACTGTCGTGCCACTCAGCCGCCGAACCATCCCGCCACATCGAGCCGGAACGATTCCGGCGGCACGACGGCGCGCAACCCGGACTCCATATCCCGAACCCGCTGTGCGCCCAGTTCCCGCACCCAGCGCTGTCGCAAACGCTCGAAGATCTCCGCCGATTGCCGTAGCGAGTCGATTCCGCGCGGGGTCAGGCGTACCACCTTGCGGCGCGCGTCGTCGGGATCGTCGACCCGTTCGGCGTAGCCCAGTGCGGCGAGTTTCTCGACCGTCTTGCCGGCGGCCTGTTTGGAGACGCCCAGGCGCCGCCCGATATCGCTGGCGGTGGCGCCCTCCGGTCCGATCGCCTGCATCGCGAACCCGTAGGCGGGGCGCACCTGCGGATGGCCCCGCAGCGCCAGTTCGGTGTGGAGTTCGTCGAGCAGCGAGCGGAACCCGGCGAACAGCAGCAGCGGCAACTCGAATCCGGGGCCGTCCGCCGTCCCACGTTTCCCGACAACCATGTCGACGAGAGTAATCGCAGCGGTGCGGCGAGGGCCGCGCCCTCGGGGCGTGTAATGCCGCTCGGGCCCAGGTCCCGTGGTGTTCAATACAGCGTGGAGCGGCCGGGATCCAGTGCCCGGCCTTCACCGACGGATACCCGGAGGCCCGATGACCTCACTGCCACACCGGAATCGCCGCCACGCACTGTCGCCACCCGGATACCGGCGCCACATCGGAGTATGGCTGGCGGCGGCCGCGGTTCTCGCCGGATGCAGTGGGCCCGGCGCCGACACCTCCGGACCCTCCGGGACCGCCACCGTCACCACCGCACCTCTGACCTCGGTCGCCGTCGTCACCCACGGCAGCCCCGGCGACGCGTTCTGGAACGTGGTGAAGAACGGCGCCGAAGCGGCCGGGAAGGACCTCGGTATCGAGGTCGAGTACAACTCCTCCGGCGATCCCGGTGAGCAGGCCACATTGGTCGACGACGCGGTGGCGCAGCAGGTCGGCGGCCTGGTGGTGTCCATGGCCAACCCGCAGGCGCTGCGGCCGTCGATCGAGCACGCGGTCGCGGCGGGTATTCCGGTCGTCACCATCAATTCCGGTGAGGCCGACAGCGCGGCCGTCGGTGCCATCGGACATGTCGGCCAGAGCGAACGCCAGGCCGGGGCCGCCGCCGGCAGGCGCCTGCGCGCGGCGGGGAAGACGACAATGCTCTGCGTCATCCACGAGGCCGGCAATATCGGCGCCAACGACCGGTGCGCCGGTGCCATCGACGGATTCGGCGGCAACGCCACCACTCTGCAGGTGGATATCAACAATCCGGCCGACGCGCAGTCACGGATCAAGGGCGCCCTCGAAGCGAATCATTCGATCGACGCCGTGTTGACGCTGAACTCGCAGGTCGCCGCCCGTGCCGTGGACGGAGCCGGGGAATCGCACTCGCGCGCGGTGGTGGCGACCTTCGATCTGAATTCCGATGTGGTGGACGCCATCCGGTCCGGCAGCCTGCTGTTCGCCGTCGATCAGCAGCAGTACGAGCAGGGCTATCTGCCCGTCGTGATGCTGCATCTGTATCGACGCAATCTCGATACCGTCGGCGGCGGAATGCCGGTGCAGACCGGTCCGGCCTTCGTGGACAAGAGCAATGTCGACGCCATCGCGACCCTCGTCGCCCAGGGCACCAGGTGAGTAGTGAAGGGTCCCGAATGAGCGATACCACAACGGTTTCCGAGTCCGGCACGTCCGACCGGATGCGAACCTCACTGGTGAACCGGCTGATCGTCCGGCCCGAGATCGGCGCCGGTCTGGGCGCCCTGGTGGTGTTCGTCTTCTTCTCCGTCGTCACCGACCGGTTCCTCAGTCCGCTCGGCGTCGCCACCTGGCTCGATGACGCGTCCACCCTCGGCATCATGGCGGTCGCGGTGGCGCTGTTGATGATCGGCGGCGAGTTCGATCTGTCCGCCGGGGTCATGACGGCGTCGACAGCCCTGGTGACGGCCATGCTCGCGGTGCACGCGGGATGGAATGTGTGGCCGGCGCTGGTGGTTTCGCTGCTGTTCGCCCTGGCGGTGGGCGCGCTCAACAGCTGGGTGGTGATGCGGACCGGATTGCCCAGCTTCATCGTCACCCTGGGTACCTTTCTCGCCCTGCAGGGACTGAACCTCGGTGTGACCCGGCTGGTCACCGGCACCGTCCAGGTATCGGGTATTCGTTCCGCGCCGGGCTATTCCTCCGCCGGCTGGGTCTTCGCGGCGACGACGAACCTCGGGGAGGCCCGCATTCAGGCCTCGGTGCTGTGGTGGATCGTGATCACCGCGGTGGCCATGCTGCTGCTGGTGCGCACCCGGTTCGGCAACTGGACCTACGCGGTGGGTGGTGCACTGCCCAGCGCCCGCGCGGTCGGCGTGCCGGCCGCCCGAACCAAGATCGTGCTGTTCATGGGCACCGCCTTCGCCGGCTGGATCGTCGGCTCCTGCAATCTGTTGCGTTTCGCGAGTGTGCAGGCCAATCAGGGGGTGGGACTGGAGTTTCAGTACATCATCGCCGCGGTGGTGGGCGGTTGCCTGCTGACCGGTGGCTTCGGATCGGTCCTGGGCGCGGCCATCGGTGCGCTGATCTTCGGGATGGCACGGCAGGGAATCGTGTTCGCGCGGTGGGACAGTGACTGGTTCATGCTGTTCCTCGGCGTTCTGCTGCTGGCCGCGGTGCTGGTCAACAACGCCTTCGCCAAACGAGCGGAAAGGCTGCGCCGATGACCGCCGAGACGAGCGCGACCGCGCTGATCGAAACCCGCGGCATGGGAAAGAGTTACGGCGGTGTGGTCGCCCTCGACGACATCTCCATGGTGGTGGAGGCGGGCCGCGTCACCTGCGTGCTGGGCGACAACGGCGCCGGAAAGTCCACCCTGATCAAGATTCTCGCCGGTGTCCACCAGCATGATGCCGGACAGCTGCTGATCGACGGCACCGCGACCCGATTCGTCTCGCCCCGTGCGGCTTTGGATCACGGCATCGCGACGGTGTACCAGGATCTGGCGGTCGTGCCGCTGATGAGTGTGTGGCGCAATTTCGTCCTCGGATCCGAACCGACCGTGCGGGTGGGGCCGCTGCGGTTGCTCGATCGCACCACCGCACGCGACATCACGCGGACGGCGTTGTCGGACATGGGAATCGAGATCCGCGACCTGGAACAGCCGGTCGGCACGCTCTCGGGCGGGCAGCGGCAGTGTGTCGCGATCGCGCGCGCGGTGCACTACGGGGCGAAGGTCCTCATCCTCGACGAACCCACCGCCGCGCTCGGTGTCAAACAGTCCGGGGTCGTGCTGCGGTATGTGGCGCAGGCGCGCGATCGCGGCCTCGGCGTGGTCCTGATCACGCACAATCCGCATCACGCCTACCCGGTCGGCGACCGATTCCTGCTGCTGCGGCGCGGTCGCGTCCTCGGCAGCTACGCCAAGAGCGAGATCGGTCTGCCGGAGCTGACCCGGCAGATGGCCGGTGGCGCGGAACTGGAAGCGCTGCAACACGAATTGCGGCGTCCGATGCCCTGAAGTGCGGTGATTCCGGAGATACGGGCAGCCGCGCTGGACTGTCGATGAGGGCACGGCTACCCTCTGCCTGTTCCGGCCTCGAGAAGTGAGTGAGAAGCGTAGGTGCACGGCATCGTGAAGTGGTTCGACACTGAGAAAGGCTTCGGTTTCATAATCCCCGACGGCGGCGGACCGGAGGTTTTCGTCGAATACACCGAGGTCTACGGTGACGGATTCCGGCAATTGGTGCAGGGGCAGCACGTCGAGTTCGATGTCCGCCAAACCAAGGCGGGGCCGGAAGCCCGAGGCGTGCGAATCGCCCGCGCGTACTAGATGTGGCTGCGCCCACACGTCCACGGGGCTGTCGGGCAGATCACTTTTCACGGATTCGGGTTAACGCGAGTTTTTCCCACCTCGATATGTTGATTGTCAGTGATTGAAACAACGAAGAGGTAAATATGATCCCCGTCATCATCGACACCGGTAGCGCTGCTGTGAACGGCCTGTTCGACACCCTGGGTGCGGCTTTCCATGGCGTTCTCAACACCCTGTGGACCGGCTCTTTCGGTGGCTGACCACTGATTTCGGTCGCCTAGGCGACCTCGGGTCGACCCCGGGCGGCAATGCCCGGGGTCGACCCGTATCCGCGGCCGGAAATGGCCGATTCCACGGTCTTCCGCGGTTCGCCGCCGACGATCCTGGGACCGGCGGCCGTCTATCACGGAACAATTACGGCCGAGCCGTGTCCGACCTGGAGTAATTCGATTTCAGCGAAAATTCGACTCCGCGACGACCATGCTGTGGTGGCGGTGGGTCGCGACACATGGCAGGCTGGAGCAACGAGCACGGGGCGATCGTGAAGTTGATCGGCTCGGCTCGCTACAGAAGGTATGAAATGGCGCAAGGCGTAGTGAAGTGGTTCAACAGCGAGAAGGGCTTCGGGTTCATCGCTCAGGACGACGGTGGTCCCGATGTGTTCGTGCACTACTCGGCTGTGAGCGGTAGTGGATTCCGGTCCCTCGACGAGGGGCAGCGCGTAGAGTTCGAGATCGGCCAGGGCCAGAAGGGCCCGCAGGCCCAGGGCGTGCGCGTTCTCTGAACGAGTCTGCTGACTGCGCGCCACTTGACGTAGCGTGAACTGTCCGCGACTTACGGTGGGGCCCCGTATCTTTCGAGATGCGGGGCTCTTCTGCGTCCGGGGCCGCTCCCGGTCTGAGGGCGGCTGCCTACCGGGCGGTACACCGGCGCCCGAGCGCGACCATTAAGCTGGTCCGCGGTAAATGCCGACCTCTTTCCCCAGGAGTGCCCCACAGTGAGCCAAAATGGCCGTCCTGTTGTTCTGATCGCCGACAAGCTCGCCCAGTCGACCGTCGATGCGCTCGGTGACGGTGTCGAGGTTCGCTGGGTCGACGGCCCCAATCGACCCGAGCTGCTGGCCGCCGTGCCCGAGGCCGACGCGCTGCTGGTCCGTTCGGCCACCACCGTCGACGCCGAGGTGCTCGAAGCCGGTAAGAACCTCAAGATCGTCGCCCGCGCCGGCGTCGGACTGGACAATGTCGACGTCCCCGCGGCCACCGAGCGCGGTGTCATGGTCGTCAACGCGCCGACCTCGAACATCCACACCGCCGCCGAGCACGCCGTCACCCTGCTGCTCTCGGCCGCCCGCCAGATTCCGGCCGCCGACGCCACTCTGCGCGAGCACACCTGGCAGCGGAGCAAGTTCAACGGTGTCGAGATCTTCGGCAAGACCGTCGGCGTCATCGGACTGGGCCGCATCGGCCAGCTGTTCGCGCAGCGTCTCGCCTCCTTCGAGACCAAGGTCATCGCGTACGACCCCTACACCTCCCCGGCCCGCGCCGCCCAGCTCGGCATCGAGCTGCTGACCCTGGACGAAGTGCTCGAGCGCGCCGACTTCATCTCCATTCACCTGCCCAAGACTCCTGAGACCAAGGGCATGCTGAACTCCGAGACCCTGGCCAAGACGAAGAAGGGCGTCATCATCGTCAACGCCGCCCGCGGCGGTCTGATCGACGAGCAGGCCCTGGCCGACGCCATCACCTCCGGCCACGTGCGCGCCGCCGGCATCGACGTGTTCGAGACCGAGCCGTCCACCGACAGCCCGCTGTTCGAGCTGCCGCAGGTCGTCGTCACCCCGCACCTGGGCGCCTCCACCGCCGAGGCCCAGGACCGCGCCGGAACCGATGTCGCCAAGTCGGTGCAGCTCGCCCTGGCCGGCGAATTCGTGCCCGGAGCGGTGAACGTCGCCGGCGGCGCGGTCACCGAGATCGTCGCCCCCTGGCTGGACATCGTCCGCAAGCAGGGTGTGCTGCTGGGCGCCCTCGCCGACGAACTGCCGGTCTCGCTCGAGATCCAGGTGCGCGGCGAGCTGTCCTCGGAAGATGTTGCGGTGCTGGAGCTCTCGGCGCTGCGTGGCGTGTTCTCCGCGCACATCGAGGACGCGGTCACCTTCGTCAACGCTCCGTCGCTGGCCGAGGAGCGGGGCCTCGAGGCCTCCGTCACGACCCACACCGAGAGCCCGACCCACCGCAGCCTGGTCGACCTGCGTGCCGTCTTCGGTGACGGCCGTACCCTGAACGTCGCCGGCACCCTGACCGAGCCCGCTCAGGTCGAGAAGATCGTCAACATCAACGGCCGCAACTACGACATGCGCGCCGAGGGCCTGAACCTGGCCATCCTCAACTACGACGATCGCCCGGGCGCGCTCGGCAAGATCGGCACCAAGCTGGGCGAGGCCGCCATCGACATCAAGGCCGCGCAGTTGAGCCAGGATGTCGACCAGGAGGGCGCGACCGTCATCCTGCGCGTCAACGACTCGGTCCCGGCCGAGGTGCAGTCCGCGATCGCCGAGTCCGTCGGTGCGGCCAAGGTCACCCAGGTCGACCTGAGCTGAGTCGCGGGCCGTCCTCGGCCCCGGGCGCGGCGCCGCACAGTGCGCGCGAATCCGACCGTGTTGTCACGGAACCGGATTCGCGCGCACTGTCTCGCACACGGGTGGCGTCGCCAGGGCACAGGTCGA
This sequence comes from Nocardia spumae, assembly GCF_020733635.1. Taxonomy (NCBI): domain Bacteria; kingdom Bacillati; phylum Actinomycetota; class Actinomycetes; order Mycobacteriales; family Nocardiaceae; genus Nocardia; species Nocardia spumae. The sequence continues at coordinate 2,319,409 of NZ_JAJFZL010000001.1, forward strand.
CCGGATGCCGCTCGGCGAGATCTCCGTCCGGGGGTCCATGGCCTCCATCGCGGACCGGGGAGATCGGGACCACTGTGCGATGGCGGCTTCGGTCGGAGAGTGTTCGGTCATCGCGTCAGACTCGTCCCTCCCGCGCTTCGACCGCTCGTTTCGCTTCCGCCAAACCCGTTCCCGGGACCAGCTCCCGGTAGATCTTTATCGCCTGGATTTTCTTTCCCCGCGACAGCAGCGCGTCGATTTCGCCGTAGTCGAGCGCGGGGTAGCCGGGCAGCGCCGCCGAATCCGGTATCCCGAGGTGCGCGAGAATGAGATCGAGTTTGTGCTCGAGGCGGTCCATGCGGCGCTCGAGCGAGTTGTTTCCGAACATTCCCCGAAATTACCGCCGCGCCGGATCGATCGCCTCGTCTCACCTGCTGGGAGACGTTCGCCCTGGTGACGGGGGCCGCGGCGGCGCCCGCTATCGTGGCGGCGACCCCCATTCCGAACGGAGCTTTGTTGTCATGAAACTTGCTGTCATCCCGGGCGACGGTATCGGTCCCGAGGTCATCGCCGAGGCGCTCAAGGTGCTCGACGTGGTGGTCCCGGGCGTGGAGAAAACCGAATACGACCTGGGTGCCAAGCGGTTCCATGCCACCGGTGAGATTCTCCCGGACAATGTGCTGCCCGAACTCAAGCAGCACGATGCCATCCTGCTCGGTGCCATCGGCGACCCGTCGGTGCAGTCCGGCCTGCTCGAGCGGGGGCTGCTGCTGCGCACCCGGTTCGAACTGGATCACCACGTCAATCTGCGCCCGTCGAAGCTGTATCCGGGCGTCACCAGCCCGCTGGCCGGCAACCCGGATATCGACTTCGTGGTCGTGCGCGAGGGCACCGAGGGGCCGTACACCGGCACCGGCGGCGCCATCCGCGTGAACACCCCGCACGAGGTCGCCACCGAGGTCTCCACCAACACCCGCTTCGGTATCGAGCGTGTCGTGCGCTACGCGTTCGAGACCGCTCGCCGGCGACGCAAGCACCTGACGCTGGTGCACAAGAACAACGTGCTGGCCTTCGCCGGATCGCTGTGGAAGCGCACCGTGGACGAGGTCGGTGCGGAATACCCGGATATCGAGACCGCGTACCAGCACATCGACGCCGCGACCATCCACATGGTCACCGATCCGGGCCGCTTCGACGTGATCGTCACCGACAACCTGTTCGGCGACATCATCACGGATCTGGCCGCCGCGGTATCCGGTGGGATCGGCTTGGCCGCCTCGGGCAATATCGACGCGTCCGGCACCAACCCGAGCATGTTCGAACCCGTGCACGGCAGCGCCCCCGATATCGCCGGTCAGTCCAAGGCGGACCCCACCGCCGCGATCCTGTCGGTCTCGTTGCTGCTGAACCACCTCGGCAACACCGAGGAAGCCGCCCGCATCGAGGCGGCCGTCGCCAAGGATCTCGCCGCCCGCACCGGCACCGCCTCCACCGTGGAGATCGGTGACCGGATCGCCGCCGCGGTCTGATCTCACGTCGATCCCCTGTCGCGCATCGGACTGTGCGACAGGGGATTCGCCTGTCGGCCGCGATACCGCTGGTGATGTGAGGGTGGGCACCGGAATGCCCGACCTCCTTCTCATTCCGCGAGAGCTCGCTCGCGCCGCAGTGCTCGATGAGCCGACCGAGCTGATCTCGGGCGCCGAGTCGTTACTCGCCGTGGAGGTCGTCATTCCGGGTAGTGGAAGGGAACCGACAGAACGGGCGCGCGAAGTCCGGAGTGCGCCGCCCTCGGAATCCCGCGGTATCGGATCCGAGTGCACGGGGCGATGCCGGCCGCCGATGGACATCGGTGGGGACCGGCATGGGGGAGGGCGCGGTATTCAGTGCGGATATCGAGGCGGACAAGGTGTTTCGCGTCGAGTTCGATCCCGCCTCGCCGATCGAGCTCTGATCCGGCGCGTCGGTCAGGTCACCGAAAGCTGTTGCCTGCCCTCGGTTTCCGGGATCGCCGTGATGGAAAGTGGTGTGTTCGCAGGAGTTCGACGTAGCACCACGGTGACTATCCGTGGCCGGAACGACACGGTCGCCGTGCCCTCCGTTCCAGAGGGCACGGCGACCGCGAGTCCCGCTGATCAGTTGCCGCTGAGCAGCCGGAAGAAGGTGGCGTTGATCTCGCCGCTGTTCGGGCTGCCGATGGCGCCACCGATGACGGCGCCGACGGCGCAACCCGGGATGACGAAGAACCAGAAGCCGAGCAGGCAGCCGATGATGGCGCCGACCGCGCCACCGTTCTGCACACCCCAGACCCACTCGTTGACGAGCTGGTTGGCGGTGTCGGTGAAGGCGACCTGCTTGAGGTTCAGGGTCTGACCGTCGTTGCTGACGGTGGCCGCGACCGGAACGGCGGTGCCGTGCGAGGTGAGCGGAAACGACTCCACGACCTTGCCGGCGGCGTCGGTGATATCGATCGCGTGGGTGGCGTCGTTGGCGACGAAGTGGCCGGAGGGCAGCGTCGCGGTCACCGAGTGCGCGGCGGCATCGGTCGTGGTGGTGACCTGCTCGGCGGCGGGCTGCGGCTGCGGGGCGGCCGGTCCGGCGTTGGCCGTGCTCACGCCGATGACCAGGGCACCGGCGGTGATAGCGGCGACGGCCATGCTGCGACCGAGAGTTTGTATCGAGAGTGACACAGTCAATCCTTCATCAGATTTAAGTGTTGAGCGAGGTGATGGTACGCATTTCGCACCCTATGGCATCAACCTTTTGCGCGATGCCACCCGCATCCCACCGATGACACGACCCCTGTGAACCGACCGTCGTGATATCGGTCGGATGCCGCCGATATCGCACGGTTGCGCCCCACCTGTATCGAAAACTATTGCCTGGATCCGATTTTCGCAATGGCGTCGACATGATTTCGGGGAATGCGCGCGCTGGTGGGTGCTCGGTTCCTCAGTTCCGGCGCAGCGGTACCAGGGGTACCGCGGCCGCCGCGATCACCGCGGCCACCAGGTAGGTGGCCGGGAAACCCGCCGCGGTGATCAGCGCCCCGAAAACCGGTGCGACAGCGGCCGACGCCAGGTTCTGGCCGGTGTTCTGGATGCCCAGTCCGCGACCGCTCCAGTACGGCCCCGCGATTTCGGCGACCGCGGTGAACGCCAGGCCGTTGTCGGCGACGGTGATGACCGAGGCCGCGAACAGGATCGGGATCGCCGCCCACCACCAGTGCAGCCACGCCGCCCCGGCCAGCGCGGCCATCGAGATCAATGCCGCGATCGCCACGGAGTGCAGCGGCCGCAACCGGCTACCGACCCGGTCGGACCAGATTCCGGCGCCGATGCGACCGGCCGCGCCCAGAATCTGCGTCGCGGTCACGATCGCGCCGGCCACCGGCAACGACAACCCGGCATCGCGATGCAGCCACAGCAGCGCGAAGGTCCACAGGGTGGCCTGGGGAATCACCAGCAGAACCGATACGGCGTGAATGCGCCACAGGGTGGAATCGCCCCGATACGGATTGTTCCGGTGGACGTCGGCGCTCGCCGGCCGCGGTGGATCGATGATGCCGACCAGGCAGCCGATCGCCGCCAGTCCCGCCATCGCCGCCGGAACCAGGATCGCGGTGGAAAATCCGTGTGCCGCAGCGACAGCCGGAATCGACATGGCCGCGATCGCCACGCCCAGCGGCTGCGCGGTCTGCCGGATACCCATCGCCAGCCCGCGCTGATCGGCCGGGAACCAGCCCACGATGACCCGCCCGCTGGCGCCGTTGGTACTCGCGGCACCCATACCGGCGATGAACAGCAGCACACCCAGCACGCCGTAGTTCGTCACCGTCGCGGCAGCCACTCCCGCCACACACATCACCAGCGGCCCGGCGACCAGGATGGTGCGCTCACCGAATCGGTCGACCGCGTAGCCCCACGCGATCAGCGTGCAGACCAGGCCGACGGTCGGCATCGCGACCAGCAGACCCGCTGTGGCCAAGGGCATTCCGCGGTCGGTCAAGGCCGGCAGCAGAAAAGGTGTGCCGTGCACGATCACCGCGCTGGAGCTCTGCGCGAACACTCCGAGGGCGAGCATGATCCACCGCCGGGTCGAGTGCCGCTGCGCCACGGTGGTCATTACCCTCACCTCAATCTCATATATTGGTATCACAGTCTTACTCTGTGAACACGCATCACCGTACACCCAGGGTGCGGGCGGAAATCAACCACGTATTCGTCACATCGTGTGGTTGCAGACCGGGTGGTCGGACGCATTCGGGCAGGTGGATACACTGATCGCCATGCGTCTAGGTCGTGTTGCCAGCCCCGATGGGGTCGCGTTCGTGAGTATCGAAACCGATGGTTCCGACGAGATCGCTCGTGAAATCGCCGAGCATCCGTTCGGTACCCCGACATTCACCGGCCGAACCTGGCCGTTGGCCGATGTGCGACTGCTGGCTCCCATTCTGGCCAGCAAGGTGGTCTGCGTCGGCAAGAACTACGCCGCCCACGCCGCGGAAATGGGCGGTCCGGCCCCGGAGGATCCGGTGATCTTCCTCAAGCCCAACACCGCCATCGTCGGTCCGAACCTTCCGATTCTGTTGCCGCCCAGTTCGTCTCAGGTGGACTACGAGGGTGAGCTGGCGGTGGTGATCGGGCGTCCGTGCAAGGATGTGCCGGCCGCGCGGGCCGCCGACGTCATCCTGGGCTACACCGTCGCCAACGATGTCACCGCGCGTGATCAGCAGCGCCACGACGGTCAGTGGACGCGGGGCAAGGGATACGACACCTTCTGCCCGCTGGGTCCGTGGATCGAGACCGAACTCGATCCGAGCGATCTCGAGATCACCACCGAACTCGACGGCGAGGTACGCCAGCGCAGCCGGACTTCACTTCTGCTGCACGATATTCCGAAGGTGATCGAATGGGTCACCACGGTAATGACTCTGCTGCCAGGTGATGTCATTCTCACCGGAACGCCCGAAGGTGTAGGACCGATGGTCGATGGGCAAACCGTATCCGTGACGGTTCAGGGCATCGGCACCCTCACCAATCCCGTTGCCGCAAAACGTTGATCGAGAGAAGGAATATGACTGACGTACGGGTCCGCTTCTGCCCGTCACCGACCGGCACACCGCATGTCGGCCTGATCCGGACCGCACTGTTCAACTGGGCGTTCGCTCGACACCACGGCGGCACCTTCGTCTTCCGTATCGAAGATACCGATGCCGCACGCGATTCCGAGGAATCCTACAGTGCGATTCTGGATGCGCTGCGCTGGCTGGGACTCACCTGGGACGAGGGTCCCGAGGTCGGCGGTCCCTACGGGCCGTATCGCCAATCGCTGCGCCGGGACCTTCATCTCGATGTCGTGCAGCGGTTGCTGGCGGCCGGTGAGGCGTACGAATCCTTCTCCACCCCAGAGGAAGTCGAGGCCCGTCATCGCGCAGCGGGACGTGACCCGAAGCTCGGTTACGACAACTTCGACCGCGATCTGACGCCGGAGCAGATCGCGGCCTACAAGGCCGAGGGGCGCCCGGCGGTGGTGCGGTTGCGCATGCCCGCCGAGGATCTGGTCTGGAACGATCTGGTGCGTGGTGAGATCACCGCCAAGGCCGGGACGGTGCCGGATTTCGCGCTCACCCGTGGTACCGGCGATCCGCTCTATACGCTGGTCAATCCCGTCGACGACGCGATGATGAAAATCACTCACGTGTTGCGCGGTGAGGATCTGTTGTCGTCCACTCCGCGGCAGCTGGCGTTGTATGCCGCATTGCGGCGGATCGGCATCGCCGAGTTCACCCCGGAGTTCGGGCATCTGCCGTTCGTGATGGGGCAGGGCAACAAGAAGTTGTCGAAACGTGATCCGGAGTCGAATCTGTTCGTTCACCGGGAGCGCGGATTCATTCCTGAAGGTTTGCTGAATTACCTGGCTTTGCTCGGATGGAGCCTCGCCGAGGACCGCGACGTCTTCTCCATGGCGGAGATGGTGGAGGCCTTCGACATATCGAAAGTAAATTCGAATCCGGCCCGTTTCGACCAGAAGAAGGCCGATGCGATCAACGCCGAACACATTCGTTTGCTGGAGGCCGGGGATTTCGCCCGACGGTTGCGGGAGTTCCTCACCGCGCAGGGACACATCGGTGCGGAAGTGGATGACCGAGTTTTCACCGCCGCCGCCGAGTTGGTGCAGACGCGGATCGTCGTCCTCGGTGATGCCTGGGATCTATTGAAGTTTCTGTTCGTTCCGGCCGAGGAGTTCGCGGTGGACGAGGCCGCGGCACAAAAGAATCTGGGCCCCGACGCGGCGCCGGTCGTCCAGGCCGCGATCGATGCGCTCGACGGTGTTTCGGAATGGACTCCGGGCGCGCTCGAGGAAGCGCTGAAAAAGGCTCTGGTGGACGATTTGGGGCTCAAACCGCGTAAGGCCTTCGGGCCGGTCCGGGTGGCGGTCACCGGTTCGCACATCAGCCCGCCGCTGTACGAATCGCTGGAACTGCTGGGCCGTGAGGTGACCATGCGGCGGCTGCGAGCCGCACTGGCGTGAGCCGGCGCGGCGACCGGCGGCGGACGCCCGCCGCCGCCGTCCCGGTCGCCGCCACGCTCTTCTCATCGCGCATTTTGTGGCTCTGACCAGCCGATTTGTATAAATCGGGTAGGGGTTTGGTACTCTTCTTCTCGGCCCGGAACGAGGCCCTCAACCGCAAGGTGAAAGGGTCGAAAGCCCAGGTCATTGGGGTATGGTGTAATTGGCAACACAGCTGATTCTGGTTCAGCCATTCTAGGTTCGAGTCCTGGTACCCCAGCGGAGAATGTTGATTCGCTTTCGTTCGGTCGAGACGGAACAGCATCCCCGGCGATTTGGTCGCCGGGTCTCGGCCGGTTAAGCTTGCCGAGCCTCCTCGATCGAAAGATCTGCGGAGATCTCCCTTCGGGGAAATGTCCTCTGGCCCCGTCGTCTAGCGGCCTAGGACGCCGCCCTCTCAAGGCGGTAGCGCGGGTTCAAATCCCGTCGGGGCTACAGTCGAAAGCCCTCCAGTGCGAGCTGGAGGGCTTTTCTCGTTTTCGCAGGTCGGCTAGTCCTGAGCCGGCCAGGTCGACCCGCCCGCCGGCATGGCGGGCATGCCGAGCTTCCGGTGGTCCCAGCTGCGGATCCGCTCCGGCACCACGCGGATCGCGACGCGCTTGTTCAGCATCGCCTCCACCATCGGCCGCAGTTCCTCGGTGTAGGGCCCGGTGTAGCGCTCCCAGACGCTGACGCCGACCTTGAACAGCGCCTCGGCGTCCTCGACGATCTCGGCCCGGCCCTCGATGGAGACACCGCGCAGCTGGTCGTAGGTGTCGCCCGCCTCGACCAGCACCGTGACCCGGGGATCGCGGCGCAGATTGACCGCCTTCTGCGACTTGCCCTTCGTCTCGAACCAGATCTCGCCGTCCACCAGGCCGTACCACATCGCGGTCAGATGCGGCATCCCGTTCTTGCCCAGGCTCGCCAGGGTGATGATGCGACTTCTTTCGAGGAATTCGGTGATCTCCGTCTCGGACATCACGATCTGTGCGCGTTGGTTCACTCCCATGCGGCCACGATACTTTACGGCGTATGGCTGGAATCACAGCTCGTGATCGGGGTGGTCAGAGCCGCTTGTGCAGGGCGTCGGCCGCGGCGACGAGATCAGCGGCCCAGCGCGCACCCGGCCGCCGGCCCATCCGATCGATCGGACCGGATACCGAGACGGCGGCGACGACGTCGGTGGCCGAATCCCGCACCGGAGCGGACACGCTGGCCACACCCGCGGAGCGTTCGGCGGCGCTCTGCGCCCAGCCGCGCCGGCGCACCTCCGCCAGGGCGCGCTCGCCGAAGACGGCATCGGCGAGGACCCCGCGCTGCAGATCCGGATCGGCCCAGGCGAGCAGTACTTTCGCGGCCGAACCGGCGGTCAGCGGCAGGCGGGCGCCGACCGGGACGGTATCGCGCAGGCCGGAGGTCGGTTCCAGTGCGGCCACGCAGATGCGCGAATGGCCGTCGAGCCGGTAGAGCTGCACACTCTCGCCGGTGATCTCGCGCAGGCGCGGCAGGATGATCGCCGCGGCGTCGAGCAGCGGATCCTCGGCCGCGGTGGCCAGTTCCGACAGCGCCGGTCCCGGCCGCCAGGAACCGGTGGCGTCGCGGGCGAGCATGCGGTGGGTCTCGAGGCCGACCGCCAGCCGGTGCGCGGTGGCCCGGGGCAGTCCGGTGCGCGCGCACAGCTCGTTGAGGCCACAGGGCTGTGCGGCCACCGCGTGCAGGACGGCCATGGCTTTGTCGAGCACCCCGATACCGCTATGCTGTCTCATAGAACGATATTAGCGTCTCGCATAGTGAGATGCGCAAGTTCGAGTACGGCAACGGAAGATCGACAACTGAATCGCATCACACGGCCACGACCGTCCGATGGACCGGGCCTGCCCCGATCTCGGAGTCGTGAACACGCATCCAGCTCCCGCCTCGAGCACCGCACGGCCCGCGGAAGAGGCTCGAGGTGGGAATCGTCCCGCTGATCGATGACGCGCCCGCACAGGCCCGCGTAAACCGATGCCGCGGGCGAGCGGGCCGGTGTCGTTCCCGGACTGTGATGCAACCGAGGCCCGACGCGATACGTGCCGGAGCACCTGGGCGGGCCGAAGACCCGCGACGGCGAAGCCGTCGCCATCAACACAGGAGGATGTCATGGCCGAACGGCCACGCACGCTGGCGGAGAAGGTTTGGGATCAGCATGTCGTCGCACAGGGTGCGGGGGAGGGTGCGCAGCGCGAACCGGATCTCATCTACATCGATCTGCATCTGGTGCACGAGGTGACCAGTCCGCAGGCCTTCGACGGGCTGCGGGCGGCGGGCCGGCCGGTGCGGCGGCCGGATCTGACGATCGCGACCGAGGACCACAATGTGCCGACGGTCGATATCGATAAGCCGATCGCGGATCCCGTTTCGCGGACTCAGGTGGAGACGCTGCGCCGCAATTGCGAGGAATTCGGCGTGCGGCTGTACCCGATGGGCGATATCGAGCAGGGCATCGTGCACGTGGTCGGCCCGCAGCTGGGTTTGACCCAGCCGGGTATGACCGTGGTGTGCGGTGATTCGCACACCTCGACTCATGGCGCGTTCGGCGCGCTGGCGATGGGTATCGGCACCAGCGAGGTCGAGCATGTGATGGCGACGCAGACGCTGTCGTTGCGCCCGTTCAAGACGATGGCGATCAATATCGACGGTGAGCTGCCGGCGGGAGTCACGAGCAAGGACGTGATTCTGGCGGTCATCGCGCAGATCGGCACCGGTGGCGGACAGGGCTATGTCCTCGAATACCGCGGTGAGGCCGTGCGCGCCATGTCGATGGAGGCGCGGATGACGATGTGCAACATGTCCATCGAGGCGGGCGCCCGGGCGGGCATGGTGGCCCCCGACGAGATCACCTACGACTTCCTGAAGGGCCGTGAACACGCACCCCAGGGCGCGGAATGGGATACCGCGGTGGCGGCCTGGGAGGCCCTGAAAACCGATCCGGACGCGAAATTCGACGCCGAGGTGCATATCGATGCGTCCTCGCTGACCCCCTTCGTCACGTGGGGCACCAACCCCGGTCAGGGGGCCCCGCTGGGAGCCGCGGTGCCGAATCCGGCCGATTTCACCGACGAAAACGAGCGGTCGGCCGCCGAGAAGGCGCTGAGTTATATGGATTTGGAGCCGGGAACTCCGCTTCGTGAGGTGCCGGTCGATACGGTATTCGTGGGTTCGTGCACCAACGGCCGTATCGAGGATTTGCGCGCGGTGGCCGATGTTTTGAAGGGTCGCAAGGTCGCCGACAACGTGCGGATGTTGATCGTGCCCGGGTCGATGCGGGTGCGGGCCCAGGCCGAATCCGAGGGGTTGGGCGAGATTTTCACCGCGGCGGGCGCGGAATGGCGGCAGGCCGGCTGCTCGATGTGCCTGGGAATGAACCCGGATCAGCTTTCCCCCGGTCAGCGCTGTGCTTCGACCTCGAATCGCAACTTCGAGGGTCGTCAGGGTAAAGGCGGCCGTACGCATCTGGTTTCGCCTCTGGTCGCGGCCGCGACGGCCGTTCGGGGCCGGTTGTCGGCCCCCGCGGATCTGAACTGACCGGCCGGAATTCACGCTAGGACTACAGGAGCAGTCATGGAAGCCTTCAAGGTGCACAAGGGGATCGGCGTGCCGTTGCGCCGGTCGAATGTCGATACCGACCAGATCATCCCGGCGGTCTATCTGAAACGGGTGACTCGAACGGGATTCGAGGACGGTCTGTTCGCCGCCTGGCGTTCGGATCCGACGTTCATTCTGAACAACACCCCCTTCGACCGGGGAAGTGTGTTGGTCGCCGGTCCGGATTTCGGTACGGGATCGTCACGAGAGCACGCTGTTTGGGCGTTGATGGACTATGGGTTCCGGGTGGTCATCTCTTCCCGCTTCGCCGACATCTTCCGGGGCAACGCCGGTAAGGGCGGCTTGTTGGCCGCGCAGATGTCACAACATGATGTCGAATTGCTCTGGAAGTTGATCGAAGAACACCCGGGCCTGGAATTGATCGTCGATCTCGAGGCACGCACAGTGACCGCTGGAACCACCGTGTTGCGCTTCGATATTGACGACTACACCCGGTGGCGGCTGCTGGAAGGTCTGGACGACATCGGACTCACTCTTCGGCAGGAACACGCCATTGAGCAGTTCGAAAAGGCAAGGCCAGCTTGGAAACCGACCACCATTCCGGAGCCTATTTCACGGGACTGAACGGTCTCGAGTGTTAGCTGAGAGCAACCAATCGAGGTTGCTGTGCGTGTGCCACACCACATGAAATTTGGCGTGGCACATAGACTCTTGCCCATTCAGGGTTTACCGTGGTACCTAGTCGGTCCGACGACGGGCCATTAGTCTGCGGAGGATTCAATGAACAAGGCGGAACTGATCGATGTTCTGACCGAGAAGTTGGGTACTGACAGGCGCACGGCCACTGCGGCAGTCGAGCACATTGTCGACACGATCGTGCGTGCGGTGAACAAGGGTCAGAGCGTCACAATCACCGGATTCGGTGTATTCGAACAGCGCAAGCGGGCGGCACGGGTGGCGCGTAATCCCCGTACCGGCGAGACCGTCAAGGTGAAGCCCACTTCGGTGCCGGCCTTCCGTCCGGGTGCGCAGTTCAAGGCGATCATCTCGGGCAAGCAGAAGATCGCGGCCGCCGGTCCGGCCGTGAAACGCGGTGTGGCAGCGCCGGTGTCGGGTGCGGCCAAGAAGGCCGCCGCCAAGAAGACGACGGCGAAGAAGGCCGCCGCCAAGAAGACCACCACGGCCAAGAAGACCGCCGCCAAGAAGACGGTCGCCGCCAAGAAGACGGTCGCGAAGAAGGCTCCGGCCAAGAAGGTCACGGCGAAGAAGACGGTGGCGAAGAAGGCCCCGGCCAAGAAGACCACCGCTACCGCCAAGAAGACCGCCGCCAAGAAGACGGTCGCAGCCAAGAAGACGGTCGCCAAGAAGACGGCGGCGAAAAAGGCTCCGGCCAAGGCCGCCGCCAAGCGGACGGCGGCCAAGCGCACCACGCGTCGATAGCGGGTAAATGCGGCGACGATGACCCCGGTCGTTTCCGGACCGGGGTCATTTCGTCATTTCCCGGCTGTACGCGGCCGGGCGGTCTCAGTGGGTGCGCAGCGACCGGTCGAGGTGGTCGGCGGCCACCAGCCGGTCGCCGGCGACCGAAAGCACCCACGCGGTGCCCTTGCGGTTCCGGGCCGGCGGCAGGGTCAGCCCGGAATCGTCGGCCCACCGTTGCAGCAGATCGGGAATGACCTTGCCCTGACTGCATACGAGCGGCACGCTGTCGGGGGAGACCAGTGCGCGCAATCGGTCGACTCCGGCCTGTGGTGCTGCGGCATAACCGGTTTCCGACAGCAGCGGTTCGGGCACGATCTCGAGGCCGAGGGCCTCCGCGACCGGCGCCACGGTATGCACACAGCGCACCGGCGGCGCCGAATGGACGGCGGTGGGTCCGAAGGCCAGCAGATTCGGCGTCAGGGTCTGAACCTGTGCGCGACCGGCCTTTTCCAGCGGTCGTTCGTCGTCGGGGCCGGTGAAACGCTCCCGGCGGCCGGCCTTGGCGTGGCGCACCAGCAGCAGAGTCGAGGTATCCGGTGGTAGCCGCCGGAAATTCCGGATGATTCGGCGGTCCATCGGATAGGACAGCTCGTCCATCACCCGGTCGACCCGATGCCACCGCAGTTGATCGACTTCGGAATTGGTGACGAATTCGCCGTCGACGGGCGTGGCCGCCCAGTAGTCGACGCGTTTGAGTTTGCGATGTCCCGGTACCGGATATGTGACCCGACCGAGATAGCGGCCCAAACGGCAGTGCAGACCGGTTTCCTCGGCCACTTCGCGCACGGCCGCGATCATCGCGGTTTCGCCCGGATCGAGTTTTCCCTTGGGCAGGGACCAATCATCGTATTTGGGCCGATGGACGAGGGCGACCTCGACCGGCCCGCCGGCCGCCGGCCGACGCCACACGACCGCCCCGGCGGCGATGATGTTGGCGGTGACCCGGCGATCGGAGACCACCTCGCCGGTATCGGGGTCGCGGTCGGCGTCATCGCCTTCGGGGGTACGGTCGAAATCCCGTGTCGCCGCGTGTTTCACTGCTGATCCGGACGACGCAATCGCATCAGGAAGTCCTGGTGGTCGCGCACCTGCACGCCGCGGCCCTCCGCGTCGGGGCTGGGCTGGGCCGCCCAGCCGCCGTCGGGCTGCAGCACCCAGCAGCGGGTCGCCGGATCCAGCGCCGAGTCGAAGACGACCGCCAGTCGCTCCCGTAGTTTGGGATCCTTCACCTGCGCCATGACCTCGACGCGCCGATCGAGATTGCGGTGCATCATATCGGCGCTGCCGATCCAGTATTCGTCCTGCGCCTGGAAATGCAGGATGCGCGAATGTTCGAGGAAGCGGCCGAGGATCGAGCGCACTTCGATGTTGTCGCTCATTCCGGGCACCCCCGGGCGTAGCCCGCAGATGCCGCGCACGACGATCTGCACCGGGACACCGGCCTGAGAAGCGCGGTAGAGCGCGTCGATGATCTGTTCGTCGACGATCGCGTTGGCCTTGAGGCGAATTCGGGCCGGCACACCCTGTGCGGCCAGTTCGGTTTCGCGCTGGATCCGTTCCACGATCCCGGAGCGGACGCTACTGGGCGCCACCAACAGGTTGCGATAGTTGGCCTTTCGCGAATAGCCGGTCAGCGAGTTGAACAGATCGGTGAGGTCGGCGCCGATTTCCGGTGCGGCGGTGAGGAGTCCGACGTCCTCGTAGAGCCGGGCCGTTTTCGGATTGTAGTTACCGGTGCCGATATGGCAGTAGCGGCGGATGGTCGCACCCTCGCGCCGCACCACCAGGCAGGTCTTGCAATGGGTCTTCAATCCGATGAGACCGTAGACCACATGCACGCCCGCCTGTTCCAGCGCGCGAGCCCATTTGATGTTGGCCTGTTCGTCGAACCGGGCCTTGATCTCCACCAGGGCCACGACCTGTTTGCCGGCCTCGGCGGCGTCGATGAGCGCGTTGACGATGGGGGAATCGCCGGAGGTGCGGTAGAGGGTCTGCTTGATGGCCAGCACCTGAGGGTCGGCCGCGGCCTGTTCGATGAAGCGCTGCACGCTGGTGGAGAACGAATCGTAGGGATGGTGCACCAGCACATCGCCCTCGCGCAGGGCGGCGAAAACGTTTCTCGGCGTTTCCCTTTCCCCGAATGCCGGCGGCGTCGCCGGTACGTAGGGCGCGTCCTTGAGACCGGGCCGGTCGACGCCGTAGACCTGCCACAGGCACGACAGGTCGAGCAGTCCGGGCACCTGGATGACATCGCCGGGGTCGACGTCCAGTTCGCGCAGCAGCAGCTCGAGCATGTGCTCGGTCATATCGTCGGACACTTCCAGGCGCACCGGCGACCCGAACCGGCGCCGGGCCAGTTCGCGTTCGAGCGCCTGCAGCAGATCCTCGTCGCGGTCCTCGTCCACCTCGAAGTCGGCATTGCGGGTGATACGGAACGAATGGTGTTCCACCACTTCCATTCCCGGGAAGAGCTGTTCGAGGTGGGCGGCGATCAGATCTTCCATCGGCAGGAACGCGGCCAGCGGCGGCAGTGCCGCGGCCTCGGAGTCGCGGCGGTTGTTGGCCGGCTCGGCGCGGGTACGCCGGACCCGGACGAAGCGGTCGACGTTGTCGGGCACCTTCACCCGGGCGAAGTGCTCACCGCCGGTATCGGAATCCTTCACCGTCACAGCGAGATTCAGGCTCAGGCCGCTGATGTAGGGGAAGGGGTGGGCCGGATCGACCGCGAGCGGGGTCAACACCGGGAACACCTGATCGAGGAAATATCCCGACAGCCGCCGCCGCTCGTCGTCATCGAGATCGGACCAGCCGATGATGGCGATACCGTCGTCGGTGAGGGCGGGCTGGATCTGGTCCAGGAAGACGCGCGCGTGCCGATCGGCCAGCTCCTGCGTCCGCTCGGCGATGAGGGTGAGCTGTTCGGTGGGCGACAGGCCGTCGGCCGAACGGACCGACAACCCCGCCTCGGCGCGGCGTTTGAGCCCGGCGACCCGGACCATGTAGAACTCGTCGAGATTCGAGGAGAAGATCGCCAGGAATTTCGCCCGTTCCAGCAACGGTTCCGACGGGTCCTCGGCGAGGGCGAGGACGCGGGCGTTGAAGTCCAGCCAACTCAGCTCACGATTGAGGTAGCGATCGGCTGGCAACTGAGTCGCGGCGGGCGCGGTGCGTGGCGGTGTGGCCGCCGGCGGTGCCGCCGGTAGTCGGGGCTGTTGCGGGGCGGTCTCCGTATCGCTCACGCTCACGATCATTCCTTACGGCTCGGGTGGTGTCGCGCTCGACACCACCGTTGTGCGGCCTCGTGTCCAGGCCCGGCGATCATCTAGCACACGTGTGACGGTGTTACGCACCTCCGGATGAGCTTCTCGTGAACTCCTCCCGGCCAGCCGATGTCGGTCAGCAGCGCCGCGGTGGCCGCGCCGACTCCGAGCGATACCGCGCGATCGAGATCGTCGGCGGTGTCGACATCCAGTCGCAGACCGGGCCACTGCCCTTCCAGATCGACGGCTCCGGATTCGCGGTGCCGGCGCGCCGAATCGGGTCCGAAGCGCGGCATCAGGGCACCGGCGTCGCCCGCCCCGGCCCGCACGATCAGCGCGGCGGTACCGCGGCCGGTGTGGTCGACCACGACCGCGCGACCGGCGCCGGGGGCGGCGGTGAGCGCGGCCGCCAGTTCGTCGGCGTGGACCGCGGGGAGATCGGCCTGCAACGCAAGCAGATCGACCGCGCCGTGACGTTCGCGTACCGCGGCCGCCGCCGATGCCAGAGCGCTGTTGAGCCCGTCGGCGTATTCGGGCCCCGTGCCGCCGGCGGCCGGTGACCGATCGATGGGACCCGCCTCGGTCGGGTCCGGATGGACCGTCGCACCCAGTGCGCGCACGGCCGCCGCGACCCGTTGATCGGGTGTCACCACCGTCACCGATCCGAGTCCGGCCGCCAGCCCCGCGGTGACGGTATCGGAGAGCATGGCCAATACCAGCCGCGACCGTTGCGGAGCCGGCAATCGATCGGCGAGACGGCTCTTGGCTCGGTCGAGGTTCTTGACCGCGATCACGGCGTGGACAGCATCCGGACGCATGCGCCCATGGTCGCACGTTCGCCGGGCCCGTGACCTGTGAGCAGTGCCCGACCGGACGGCACGCAGTGCCGGATCGAACCTGGCGCGTCGCGCCGGGGCGAACACGACTTCCGAGTACGCGACGGGCGCACCGCCCGGAATGGCATATTGAAATGATGACGAGGGCGGCAGTGATGGGTGCGGGTTCGTGGGGCACCGCGTTCGCGAAGGTGCTCAACGACGCGGGCACCGAGGTGACGATGTGGGCGCGACGTCCGGAGATCGCGAAGGCGTTGGCGACCGAGCACCGCAATCCCGCCTACCTACCCGAAGTGTGGTTGGACGGAATCTCCGCGACCGACGACTACCGGGTGGCACTCGCCGGTGCCGATATCGTCGTGCTCGCGGTGCCGTCGCAGTCGCTGCGCCCCAACCTCACGGCCTGGCGGTCGGCCATCGGCTCCGATGCGACGCTGCTGAGCCTGGCCAAAGGCGTGGAGACCGGGACGCTGATGCGGATGAGCGAGGTCATCGCGGAGGTCACCGGCGCGGATCAGGGGCGGATCGCGGTGCTGTCGGGGCCGAACCTGGCGCGTGAGATCGCCGCTGAACAACCGGCCGCGTCCGTGGTGGCCTGCACCGATGCCGCGCGGGCGGAAGCCGTGCAGCATTCCTGCGCGACCGGCTATTTCCGTCCCTACACCAATACCGATGTGGTCGGCTGCGAGATCGGTGGCGCCTGCAAGAACGTCATCGCGCTGGCCTGCGGTATCGCCGCGGGAATGGGGCTGGGTGACAACTCGGTCGCGAGCCTGATCACCCGCGGGCTGGCCGAGATCATCCGGCTGGGGGTGGCGCTGGGTGCGAATCCGGTCACGCTGGCGGGCCTGGCCGGTGTGGGCGACCTGGTGGCAACGTGTACCTCGACGCTGTCTCGTAATCGCTCCTTCGGCTACGCCCTTGGCTCGGGCGGATCGATGCAGGCCGCCCAGGACGCGACGAACGGCCAGGTCGCCGAGGGGGTGAAATCGTGCACGTCGATCCGGGCGTTGGCCGAGACCCATCAGGTGGAGATGCCGCTGACCACCGCGGTGCACCGGGTCTGTCACGAGGGCCTGGCGGTGTCGGATGCGGTCGGGCAATTGCTGGGTCGGCGCATCAAACCGGAATGAATGATTTCGGCCCGATCGGGGTACGGTTCGGACTATGACAAACCGGATCAGGGTGGCAGTCGTGTTCGGGGGCCGCAGCAACGAACACGCGGTGTCGTGCGTCTCGGCCGGCATGGTGCTGACCAACCTGGATCCGGAACGTTACGAGGCGGTGCCGATCGGCATCACCCGCGAGGGCACCTGGATGCTCGGCGGAGAGGATGCGCGCGCTCTGGCCATTCGCGAGCGCGCGCTGCCCGCAGTGGATTCCAACGGAACGGCGCTGACGCTGGCCGCCGATCCCAGCCGCTCGGGCAGCCTGGTGGCACTCGACGGGGCCGAGGCGGTCCTGGGTGAGGTCGATGTGGTGTTCCCGGTCCTGCACGGGCCGTGGGGTGAGGACGGCACGCTGCAGGGTCTGCTGGAGTTGGCCGGTGTGCCCTACGTCGGCCCCGGAGTGCTCGCCAGCGCCACCGGTATGGACAAGGAGTTCACCAAGAAACTGCTTGCCGCGGAAGGACTTCCGGTCGGCACCCAGGTGGTCCTGCGGCCTGGCGCCGACACCGTGGAGGAGGCCGACCGGGATCGGCTGGGCCTGCCGGTCTTCGTCAAACCGGCGCGCGGGGGATCCTCGATCGGTATCACCAAGGTCGAGGACTGGAGTGATCTCGAGGCCGCGATCGCCGTGGCGCGTATCCACGATCCGAAGGTGATCGTCGAGGCCGGCATCATCGGCCGGGAGGTCGAATGTGGCGTCCTGGAATTCCCGGACGGCCGGGTCCAGGCCAGCGCGATCGCCGAGATCCGGATGCCCGACGCGGAAACCTCCGGCGGTGAATCCTCCTCTCCCGCACCGCAGTTCTACGATTTCGACACCAAATATCTCGACGACGTCTGTGAATTCGATATCCCCGCGAAGCTGGACGACGACATCTCCCTGCAGATCCGGGAGCTGTCGGTGCGAGCCTTCCGGGCGCTGGACTGCCAGGGACTGGCCCGGGTGGATTTCTTCGTCACCGACTCCGGACCGGTGATCAACGAGATCAACACGCTGCCCGGCTTCACCTCCATCTCCATGTATCCGCGCATGTGGGATGCCACGGGCGTCGACAACCGCACGTTGATCACGACCCTGATCGAGACCGCGCTGACCCGGGGCACCGGATTGCGCTGAGCCCACGCGCGCCGGACGTAGTCTGGACGTGTGTTGTTCGCCATGACCCTGCCCGGCTTGGCGCTGCTGATCATCGCGGTCGCCTTCGCCGAGGTCGCCTACCGCAAGGTGACCGGTCGCACCGCGCTGCCGTGGATGCGCGAGACCGGCGGCCAGGGCGCCGCCGCCATCGGATTCGAACAGTTCGATGTGCTGTTCGACGCCGGTAAACGGCACGAATTCGAGGAACGTCGCACGGTTCTCATGCATCGCGAGAACCCGGGCGACGGGACCCCGGGCAGGCCGGATATCGACCTGGATTCCGGACGCGTGCGCCTGGCGCGCGACGACTAGTTCGGGATCGGTCCCGGGTCGAGCGGCTTCGCGGGAAGCGTCTTGGTGATCGTGTCCGAAATCTCCTGCAGGGGAGAGGGGCCCGCCTTGTTGGGCATGGTGACCGCGATGTAGGTGCCGCGGTCGACCGCGTACCAGGTGCCGGAGGTGACACCACTGGTCTGATCGCGCACCTCGAACCAGTTCACACCGTTGACCACCTGTAGTGCGGAGGCCGCGGTGAATTCCAGGGGGCGGTCCAGACCGCAGCGCAGCACGATCGGTTCGCCGCCGTCGGGCAGTTGCCAGGCCTTCGTGGCGGGCGGAGCCGGTTGGGCGAGTTCGGATTCGGTGTAGTCGTCGCCCAGTGATGCGGGCAGCGCGCCCAGCAGCGCGGCGCAGTCCTGGCCGCCGGCGGCGGGGGCGGGAACCGAACCCAGGGCCAGCGGTTCCCGGCCGGTGGTCTCCTTCGACATGATCGCGATCACGAAGACCGCGACGATCAGCGCGATCGGGAGCGCGACCGCGGTGGCGATGAGGGCCGGATGCAGTGCCGGACCCTGATCGGCCGGCTGGGCGGCGGAGTCGTGGTCGGTGGCATCGCCATGCGTCGACGGCGTGGTGTCGGAGGTGGGCGACGTGGACTCGGTGCGCTCGGCCGGGGTATCGGCGTCCGGCGCGCGCTGCTCGGGGTCCGGTCGGTCGGCCGGCGGGGTATCCGTATTCGGCCGATCCGTATCGCTGGTCATCCGGGATTCGTCTCCACTTGTGCCGGTGTCGCGGCCCGCGCCGGACCGGCTCGTCGTCGGGGAAAAGGCGATTTCGAGGGTATCGAACCGTGCGCGGTGGCGCCGAAGGGGGAGGGTAGCGTCGGAACGCGATGTCCCGGCGTTCGGCGACCGGGTGTGGAGAAGGAGAGCGAGATCACCGACAGCACCCCGCGCACCGTGCGCGAACTGGGCGAATTCGCGTTGATCGCACGAATGAACGCGGGGCGCACGCCCGGTCGCGCGGTCCTGCTGGGCCCCGGCGACGACGCCGCGGTGCTCGCCGCCCCGGCGGGCCGGTACGTCGTCAGCACCGACATGCTGATCCAGGATCGCCATTTCCGGCTCGAGTGGTCGGCGCCGCGCGATATCGGCGCCAAGGCGATCGCGCAGAACGCCGCCGACGTGGTGGCGATGGGTGCGACGCCGACCGGGTTCGTGGTGTCGCTGGGATGTCCGGGCGAGACCCCGGTCGATCTCGTCGACGGCCTGGTCGAGGGGATGTGGACGGAGGCACAGCGGGCGGGCGCCTCGATCGCGGGCGGTGATGTGGTGCGCAGTCCGCTGCTGGTGCTGTCGGTGACCGCGTTCGGTGATCCGGGAGCGCATCCGGTGCTGCGCTCGGGCGCCGGCGTGGACGATACCGTCGCCGTCGCCGGACGGCTGGGCTGGTCCGCCGCGGGACTGGCGGTGCTGGCGGCCGGCGCCGATCGCGAGAGGTTCGCCGATCTCGTTGCCGCGCATCGGGTTCCACAACCACCGTATGCCAGCGTCCTGGAGCTTCCGGCCACGGCCGCGATCACCGCGATGACCGATGTATCGGACGGATTACTCGCCGACCTGGGGCATATCGCCGAATCCTCCGGCGTCGCCATCGATATCGATACCGGCACGGTGTCCGAGCCCGCACTGCGCTCGGCCGCCGACGCCCTCGGCGCCGACCCGCTGACCTGGGTGCTGGCCGGGGGCGAAGATCACGCCTTCGCCGCCACGTTCCGTGCGGGCGCGCCGCTACCACCCGGGTGGCGCCGGATCGGCCGGGTGCGCTCCGGTGCCGGCGTTCTCGTCGACGGGTGCGCTTGGCACGGTCCGCTGGGCTGGGAGTCGTTCGGAGCTGGCGAGTAGTGCCGCGCCACCGCGGCGCAGCCCCGGGTGGGCGGCGTCACGACGCGGATCGGTGGCGACTATCTTTTCCCGACATGGGCGCGAAACCACTGCCGGAGATCATCGATACGGGCTGGGCCGAGGCGTTGGAGCCGGTGGCCGACCGGATCGCCGAGATGGGGGAGTTCCTGCGGGCGGAGAATGCCGCGGGACGCGGGTATCTTCCCAAGGGAGAGAACGTCTTACGGGCCTTCTCCCGCCCCTTCGACAAGGTGCGGGTACTGATCGTCGGACAGGATCCGTATCCCACTCCGGGACATGCGATGGGGCTGAGTTTCTCGGTGGCCCCGGATGTTTCGCCGGTGCCGCGCAGCCTGGCAAACATCTTCTCCGAATACTCGCGTGATCTCGGACATCCGACACCGTCGTGCGGTGATCTGTCCCCCTGGTCGGACCAGGGTGTGCTGATGCTCAACCGGGTTCTGACCGTCTCTCCCGGCCAGCCCGCCTCCCATCGCGGCAAGGGCTGGGAAGCGGTGACGGAGCAGGCGATTCGTGCCCTGGTGGCCCGGGAGCAGCCGCTGGTGGCGATTCTGTGGGGCCGCGACGCGGCCACACTGAAGCCGATGCTGGGTGCGGTGCCGAGTATCGAATCCGCCCATCCCTCACCGCTGTCGGCCTCGCGCGGGTTCTTCGGTTCGAGGCCGTTCTCCCGAACCAATGAATTGCTCGGTACATTGGGGGCCGCCCCGGTCGACTGGCGCTTGCCCTGACCGGGGCGTCATAGTTCGAGCGAAACAGGAGCATACGAATGCAGATCACTTCCGTGCGCGGCGCGGTCGTCGCCGTTGCCGCGGGCGCGGCCGTACTGGGCGCCCCGGCGGTGGCTCAGGCCGCCGGATTGCCGTTGGAACCCGCTTCCCCGCAGGAGCAGGCCGCTACCCAGCAGGCGGGACCGGTCCTCGCGCTGTGGGATCCGCAGACGGGGTCGGCATCGCTGTCGTCCAATGTGAGTGCGCGCGGTCTGTGCGTCTTCCAGAGCATCAGCGCACAGGGTGGGCTGGACTGCCTCGACGGCGCCCAGTAGTCCCGCGGCGGGCGATCATCCGGATCTCGCTCGCCGCCGAGAACGGTTCGATTCTGCGGGCACCGTCTGCCGCGAATCCGAACTTCCGATAGAAACTCCGGGCGCGTGGATTCTCCTCGAACACCCATAACACGGTGTCGGTGTCGGGGAGGAGAATCGCGCGCATCAATTCCTGGGCGAGGCCGGTCCCGTACCGGGCGGCGCGGACGTACAGTGCGAACAATTCCCGGTCCGCGACGCGGGGCGTATCGCGCGGCGGCCCGGTATGGGCGAATCCGAGGACCCGGTCGCCGGGGGGACGAGTGTCGTCGACGGCCAGCGCGATGATGTGCTCCGCTGGATCAGCGGCCTTCGGATCGGCCGGCGGCCGGCTCTCGGTGATGATCCGGACCCATTGCCGTGTCCGGCGATCGGTGTCGAAGGCGTCCAGCAGGTGATCGGGGACCAGGCCCCGATGGGCCTCCCGCCACGATTCGATATGACATACCGCCAGATCGCGGGCGTAGTCGACGGTGGCGCCGCGCACAGTCCACTCGGAACCGGTCATCGGGACACCTCGCGGATCGCGGGTCGGTCCGGACATACGACCTCCCCGCAGAGGACCCCGGATATGACAAAGCCCCGGCCACCCTGTGGGTGGGCCGGGGCATCGTCTATGTTTGCGCAGCTCAGCCGCGAACAACCTTTCCTGCCTTCAGGCAGGAGGTGCAGACGTTCATGCGGCGGGTGTTGCCGGGGGCAACCTGCGCGCGCACGGTCTGGATGTTCGGATTCCAGCGACGGTTGGTGCGCCGGTGCGAGTGCGAAACCGACTTACCGAAGCCGGGGCCCTTGGCGCAGACGTCGCAGACGGCAGCCATAGTCGCGAGCTCCTTCATGTCATGTGGGGACCGCTGTCGGGGAGACAGCCTGTCCGGAAACCTTATCTCAATGCCTACCAGCTCTACCGGCCGGTCAACGCGTCCGAGCGATGGTCGCGTGGGGCAACCCTGCAAGAGTAGCGGGCGGCCGTATTCGATGTCCAATCGCACCCCGGCCGGCACCGGACGAGCATATTCGCGTGTCCGTGCTGTCGGTGCGGACGACTACCCTGGCTGACGCGGTTCGACGGTCTGATCTCGGTGGCGGAAGGATGGTGACGGTGCTCGGGGTCCGGGAGACGCTCGATGCGGCGGCGCTTCGGCAATGGGGGTATTCATGTGTCGATCGGCTGTCGGAGCACCGCGATGAGATCAACGCGCTCAACGTCTTCCCGGTGGCCGATTCCGATACCGGCACGAATCTGCTGATCACCATGCGAGCGGCGATGCGTGCCGCGGAGCCGCCCGACGAGGACGCGGCGGGCGACGGCTCCGGGGTGGCGGCGCTGCTCGGGTCGATGGCGCGGGCGGCCACCGCGGGCGCCTGCGGAAATTCGGGCATCATCCTGTCCCAAGTACTACGCGGGTTCGCCGAGGCGGCCGGGGATGCGCCGCTGAGCGCGCGCACCCTGCGCGAGGCCCTGCGGCGTGCGGCGCGACTGGTCCGCGAATCACTGAGCGAGCCGGTGGACGGCACCATGCTCACGGTCCTGGAGGCCGCGGCCGATCGGGCCGCGGACTGTCCGGAGGAGAC
Source organism: Nocardia spumae (assembly GCF_020733635.1). Taxonomy (NCBI): domain Bacteria; kingdom Bacillati; phylum Actinomycetota; class Actinomycetes; order Mycobacteriales; family Nocardiaceae; genus Nocardia; species Nocardia spumae. The sequence goes on from NZ_JAJFZL010000001.1 coordinate 2,342,276, forward strand.
GGTCGCCGCGGTGGCCGTCGCCGCCGCGGACGGCGCGGCCAAAGCCCTCGGCGAGACGCCGTCGCAACTCGGTGTGCTGCGCGCCGCGGGTGTGGTCGACGCCGGTGCGCGCGGACTGCTCGTGCTGCTGGACACCCTGGTGCAGATGTGCGCCGGGCGCATGCCGGCGCGCCCCGCCTACGGCCGGACCGACCCGCGGCAGCCGGCGCCCGGTGCGTCCGCCGCCGCGGCGGAGTCCGCCACCACCGGCCGGCCCGCCTGCGCGGACGTCGCCGCGGATGAGCAGGCGGGCGCGTCCGCGCGCCCGATCCGGGCACAGTACGAGGTGATGTACCTGATCGGCGAGACCGATACCGGGCGTATCGACGCCCTGCGCGCCGCCCTGGACGCGATCGGCGATTCGGTGGTCGTGGTCGGCGACGGTGACAGCACCTGGTCGGCACATGTGCACTGCGCGGACGCGGGCGCCGCGGTCGAGGCCGGGCTGGCGGCGGGGACCGTGCGCGCCATCCGCATCGAGGGATTGGTCGTCGACGCGGCCGCCGAATCCGGCCCGGCCGATCGCGGCATCCTCGCCATCGCGAGTGGCGCGGGCGCGGTGCGGCTGTTCGAGGACGCGGGCGCGGTGGTCCTCACCGGCGAGGTCACCGCCGACCGGCTGCTCGACGCCATCCGGGCGATGCCCGAGCGCGAGGTGCTGGTGCTGCCCAACGGCGCGCTGCCGGCACCGGATCTGGTCGCCATCGGTGTCGCCGCCCGCGCCGGGTGGCGTGAGGTTCTCATGCTGCCGAGCCTGTCGATGGTGCAGGGATTGGCGGCACTGGCCCTGCACGACAGCGGCAGCCTGGCCGTCGACGACGCCTTGACGATGTCGCAGTCGGCCGCGAGTACCCGCTGGGGTGCGGTCCGGGTCGCCGCCGAACGTGCCCTCACCATCGTCGGCACCTGCGAACAGGGCGACGGGCTCGGCCTGGTCGGGCACGACGTGGTGGTGATCGATCCGGATCTGCGCCGGGCCGCGCGCACGCTGCTCGATCGGATGCTCGGCCTCGGCGGTGAGCTGGTGACCCTGCTGCTGGGTGATCGGGCTCCGGCCGGGCTCGCCGACGATCTCATCGCGCATATCACCGCGGAATTCCCGGGCGTCGAAGTCGTCACCTACAACGGCGGACAAGCCGTGGACCTGGTTCAGATCGGGGTGGAATAGATGGCGACGCTGGCCGACCGGCTCGACCACGTGCTGGGTGTGAAGGCGGCCGAACCGCTGGCCGACGCCTTCGATATGCACACCGTCGAAGATCTGCTGCGGCACTATCCGCTGCGGTACGCGACCCAGGGGCAGCCGCTGACCGAGGAGGCGCCGGAGGAGGGCGCCCACATCACCGTCGTGGGCCGGGTGAGCAAGACCGAACTGCGGCCGATGCGCCAGCGCCGCGGCAAACTGCTCAAGGTCGATCTCGACACCGGCTCGGCGAAGCCGGTCGACATCACCTTCTTCAACGGCGACAAGGTCAATTACCTTGTCAAACAAGGTGTCCGGGCGATGATGTCGGGCACGGTGCACTGGTGGCGCCCCGATCGGTGGAACCTGTCGCATCCGTCCTATCTGATCCTGCCCGAGACCGCCGAATCGGTGGACAACCTCACCTCGGTCCGCGGTGGCGGTGCCCTGCGCGGTCTGGCCGAGAGTGCCAAAGGCGCGGGGGGAGTGGATATCTCGTTCTTCGAGCGGGAGTACATCCCCGTCTATCCGGCGACCGCGAAGGTGCAGAGCTGGGATGTGCTGGCCTGTGTGCGCCAGGTGCTCGATCAGCTGGACCCCATCGACGATCCGCTGCCGGAGCCGCTGCGTGCCGAACACGAGCTGCTCGGAGTCTCCGACGCGTTGCGGTTGATCCATCTCCCCGAGCACAAATCGGATATCGAACAGGCCAGGCAGCGGCTGCGTTTCGACGAGGCACTGGCGCTGCAACTGGTGCTGGCACAGCGTCGCCACGATGCGGCGGGGCGCGTCGCGCGGCCCTGCGAGCCGCGTACGGACGGTATCGCGGCCGAATTCGAGCACCGGTTGCCGTTCGAGTTGACCACCGGCCAGCACAAGGTCATCGCCGAGATCTCCGCGGATCTGTCGCGTCCGCATCCGATGCACCGGCTGCTGCAGGGTGAGGTGGGCTCCGGTAAGACCATCGTGGCCCTGCACGCGATGTTGCAGGTGGTCGATTCCGGACTGCAGTGCGCGCTGCTCGCGCCGACGGAAGTCCTTGCCGCCCAGCACTACCGGTCGTTGCGCGGCATGCTCGGCGATCTGGGTGAGGCGGGTGAACTGGGCGCCGCGGAGCAGGCCACGAAGGTGGTGCTGCTGACCGGTTCGATGTCGGCCGGTGCGAAGAAGGCCGCACTGCTGGATGTGGTGACCGGAACGGCGGGCATCGTCATCGGCACCCATGCCCTGATCCAGGATGCCGTGGAATTCTTCGACCTCGGCATGGTGATCGTCGACGAACAGCACCGCTTCGGAGTGGAGCAGCGAGACGCGTTGCGAGCCAAGGCGAAGCAGGGCATCACCCCTCACCTGCTGGTGATGACCGCGACACCCATTCCCCGCACCATCGCGATGACCACCCTGGGGGATCTGGAAACCTCCACCCTCACCGAGCTGCCGCGCGGCCGTTCACCCATCACCACCCGGGTGGTGCCCGCCCGGATGAAGCCGGCCTGGGTCGACCGGGCCTGGGAACGGATCCGCGAGGAGGTCGCCGAGGGACGGCAGGCGTATGTGGTGTGCTCCCGGATCGGCGACGAGGAGGACGAGACCGGGAAGCCGAAGGCCAAGGGTCGCAAGCGCACCGCCGACGCCGAGGCGGGCGAGGGGCCGACCACCCACGCCGCGGTCGACGTGTTCGACACGCTGCGTACCGGCGCGCTGGCCGAGCTGCGCCTCGGACTCCTGCACGGTCGCCTGCCGACCGAGGACAAGGATCGGGTGATGCGCTCGTTCAACGATGGCGATATCGACGTCCTGGTGTGCACCACCGTCGTCGAGGTCGGTGTCGATGTGCCGAATGCGACAATCATGGTGATCGTGGACGCCGACCGGTTCGGTGTCAGTCAGCTGCATCAGCTGCGCGGGCGAGTGGGGCGCGGCAAACATCCGGGCCTGTGCCTGCTGATCACCGAGACCTCACCGATGGGGACCGCCATGGCCCGGCTGGAATCGGTGGCCGCGACGCTGGACGGTTTCGAACTGTCGGTGCTGGATCTGCGCCAGCGCCGGGAGGGCGATGTGCTCGGCTCGGCGCAGTCGGGTACCGCCCGCAGCCTGAAGCTGCTTTCGCTGCTCGACGATCTCGAGGTCATCACCGCCGCACAGCATCTGGCACGTGAGGTGGTCGACGCCGATCCGGGACTGACCGACCATCCGGGACTGGCGAGCATGATGCGCGCCGCGGTCGACTCCGAGCGGCTGGAGTATCTGGCCAAGTCCTGAGCGGCTACCGGGTCGAGGGCGGATACGGCAGATCGACGCTGGTGTTCTCGGTGACCGCCAGCGGCCGGCCGATCTGCGGGAAGGCCCGTTGCGGGCAGGCGGGGCGTTCGCACACCTTGCATCCCGCCCCGATCGGCACCGCGGCCGCGGGCTCGTCGAGCTGCAGGCCCTGGGAGTACACCAGCCGGTCGGCGTATTCGATATCGCAACCGAGGCCGACCGCGAATTCCTTGGGGGCCGTGCCGAATCCGTGCTGCCCCGGATGGGTGGTGCGGGCGATCCACAGATAGCGCCGGCCGTCCGGCATCGCGGCGACCTGGGTGAGGATGCGACCGGGATGGGAGAACGCCTCGTGCACCACCCAGAGCGGACAGCTGCCGCCCACCCGGGAGAAATGGAATGCGGTGGCGGACTGGCGTTTGGAGATGTTGCCCGCGCGGTCGGTACGGACGAAGAAGAACGGCACCCCGCGTTGCCCCTGCCGCTGCAGGGTGCTGAGCCGATGGCAGACCGTCTCGAATCCGACCTCGAACCGCAGGGACAACAGGTCGATGTCGTAGGACAGTTCCTCGGCCGAGCGCAGGAACTTTCCGTAGGGCAGCACGACGGCGCCCGCGAAATAGTTGGCCAATCCGACCCGGGCGAGCGCGCGCGATTCGCCGACCAGCGAGGGGGTGGCGGCGAGCACCTCGTCGAGCAGTTCACCGTGCAGGAGAAATGCGAGCGTGGTGGCGATCTGGAAGGCTCGCTGGCCCGGGCGCAGGCGGCGAGCGAGGGTGAGCGTGCGGGTCTCGGGGTCGTATCGGCGTTTCGGAATAGCCGGATCGGCGCCGTCGCCGCGCACGAGCACGGTCACTCCAGCCCGTTCCTCGGCGACGCGCGCCAATTGACGATCGACCGAGCCGATGGCCAGCCCGCACTCCTCGAACAGTCGCTCGGCGGCCAGATCCAGTTGTGGAATGTGATTGTGGTGGTCGTAGAAGAAGTCGCGGACGTCCTCGTAGGGCATCGGCACACCGGGTGCCCCGGCCGGTGTGGCGACCTTCGACGACAGCAGATCGAGTTGGTCGGTGGTGGCGCGCAGCCGCCGATGCATGGCGACGATGGTCTTGGCGACCTCTGGCAGACGGGTGGCGAGATCCTCGACTTCCGCGGCGGGTGGCGCCGTCCCGCCGGCCGCCTCCACCAGCACCTCGTGCAGATCCGAGACCAGCCGGGCGTCGGAATCGGCGGCGAAGAACTGGACGTCCAGATCGAAGGTCGAATTCAGTTTGAGCAGAACGGGAATCGTCAGGGGGCGCTGGTCGCGTTCGAGCTGATTGAGATAGCTGGCAGAAAGCTCCAACGACTTCGCCAGGGCGGCCTGTGTCATCCGTCGTTCTTCGCGCAACCGCCGTAACCGGGCACCCGCATACATCTTGCGCACGCCGCAGATGGTACCCACCAACCTTCGCAATCATTGCAATTTCGGTGGTAGTGGCACAGAAAGATCGGCTGTTGCAAGGTGTTTTGACCACCGGGTCGACTGCGTAGCGTGCGAAGTATGGCATGTCCGGAATGCCGGTTCCGGCCCTGAGGGTACCGCCGGATATCGTCCGCGCTATCAGCTGGCATACGGGCCCGGCGGCGCTGCTGATTCGAAGCCGGCAGCCGGTCGGCGACCCGCGGGCCGCCGACCGGTCGATGCTCAGCGGACCAGCTGGGCCGCCTTCACCATGTTGCGCAGTGACGCCTCCACCTCGGCGGGGCCCCGGGTCTTGAGCCCGCAGTCCGGGTTGACCCACAGCCGTTCGGCGGGAACGGCTTTCATCGCCTCGCGCAATGAGGTCTCGATCTCCCCGACGCTCGGAACCCGCGGCGAATGGATGTCGTAGACACCCGGCCCGATACCCAGGGCATAGCCCACGGCATTGAGGTCGTCGAGGATCTCCATATGCGAGCGCGCCGCCTCCACGGATGTGACGTCGGCGTCCAGCGCGGCGATCGCGCCGATGATCTCGCCGAATTCGGAGTAGCACAGATGGGTGTGGATCTGGGTGTCGTCGCGCACCCCGCTGGTCGCCAGCCGGAAGGCGCCCACCGCCCAGTCGAGGTAACGCTGCTGGTCGGCGCGCCGCAACGGCAGCAACTCGCGCAGCGCGGGCTCATCGACCTGGACGACACGGATGCCGGCCGACTCGAGATCGACGGTCTCGTCGCGGATGGCCAGCGCCACCTGCCGCGCGGTGTCGGCCAGCGGCTGGTCGTCGCGCACGAACGACCACGCCAGGATGGTGACCGGGCCCGTCAGCATGCCCTTGACCGGCTTCGCGGTCAGTGACTGGGCGTAGGTGATCCAGTCGACGGTCATCGGCGCGGTCCGCACCACGTCGCCGTACAGGATCGGCGGCCGCACGCAGCGGGTGCCGTAGGACTGGACCCACCCGTTGTGTGTCGCGGCGAAACCGTCGAGCTGTTCGGCGAAGTACTGCACCATGTCGTTGCGCTCGGGCTCACCGTGCACCAGCACGTCGAGACCCAGACCCTCCTGCAGCGCGATGACATCGGCGATCTCGGCGCGCATCCGGTCCCGATACTGCGTGTCGGTGATCTCCCCGGCGCGCAGCGCGGCCCGGGCGGTGCGGATCGCGGTGGTCTGCGGATAGGAACCGATGGTGGTGGTCGGCAGCAGCGGCAGGCGCAGATGTTCGCGTTGCAGTTCGCGGCGCCGATCCGCCGGCGCCCGCCCGGTGTGCCCGTCGTCGAGCCCGGCCAGGCGGGTACGGACGGCCTCGATACGCAGGCGCGGATCCGAGCGCCTGCTCTTGATCGCGGTGCGCGCCGCGGCGAGCTCCGCGGCCACGGATTCGGTGCCGTCGCCGATCGCCCGGGCCAGTACCCGCACCTCGGCGAGCTTCTCGGCGCCGAAGGCCAGCCACGATCGCAGGACCGGATCCAGATCCGGTTCGGCGGCCAGCGAATACGGCACGTGCAGCAGCGAACTCGATGTCGACACCGCCAGCGTGCCGACCGAACCGAGCAGGGTGCCCAGCTCGCTCAGCGCCGCCTCCAGATCGGTACGCCAGATGTTGCGGCCGTCCACGACCCCGGCGACGACGAGTTTGTCCGCCAGGGCCGGCAGTGCCGCGACCTCGGAAACCGTGGCGCCGGAACGGAAGTCGAGCGATACGCCCTCGACATCGGTGGCCGCCAGCGCGCCCAGCGCCGGGCCGGGCGAGCCGAAGTAGGTGGCCACCAGGATCTTCGGGCGATCGGCGCCCGCGGCGAGCTCGGTATAGGTGGTGCGCACCGTCTCCACCTCGGCCTCGGTCAGATCGCGCACCACGGCCGGCTCGTCGATCTGCACCCAGGTGGCGCCGGCCTCGGCCAGTTGTCCCAGCAGATCGCGGTAGAGCGGAATCAGCTCACCCAGCCGATCCGATGGCGCGACCCCGTCGACACCCTTGGACAGCGCCAGGAAGGTCAGCGGGCCGACCACCACCGGCCGCGCGGTCACGCCCAGTTCGCGGGCCTCGGCCAGTTCGGCGAGCAGTTTCGACGGATCGAGTGCGAACCGGGTGTCCGGCCCGATCTCGGGAACCAGGTAGTGGTAGTTGGTGTCGAACCATTTGGTCATCTCCAGCGGTTCGATCCCGTCGGCGCCGCGGGCGGCGGCGAAGTAGCGATCGATCGGATCGGCGATGCCCGCGACCCGCGGGGGCAGCGCACCCAGCAGGACCGCGGTATCGAGGATCTGGTCGTAGTGGGAGAAGGTGCCCACCGGCACGGAATCGAGTCCGGCGTCCTGGGCGCCGACGAGGCCCTGCGCCCGCAGCGTGCGGCCGGCCTCGGCGAGTTCGGCGGCGTCGATGCGGCCGGCCCAATAGCTTTCGACAGCGCGTTTGAGCTCGCGCCGCGGCCCGATGCGCGGCAAGCCCAGAACTGTTGCGGTGAAGTGTTCGTTGTCTGTGACGGTCACGGTGTTCTCCAGTACTGGAAGTCACGGGACACCGCCGCAAGGACGGACGGAGCCCACACACCGAGCCGAACCGAGGTCCGGCCTTCCGGGTCCGTCCGCCCGATCCACGAGGCGGTGACCGCCGGATACGGCGTATCCGGCACAACCGGCAGGTCTTCGGACTCACAGGCATCGGTCGAGGGACCGGTCCGGAGAGGGGCCCCGGATTGCACCTACTGGCCGTCGCTTCCCGGAAGAATCCAGTGCTCATGACGGCGGTCGTTCCTGTTCACCGCTGCGGGACAGTCCCGGATTCTCACCGGGTTCCCTCTCACCGGTCCGCGAGGACCGGTTTCGACGCTGCGCGCGACGCTCGGGGCTCCAACTCGTCGACGGCAGCGAACCAGCTGCGCCGTCAACAGTAATCCACCGCGGTCGACGAGTGGTAAGGCGGCCGTCGCGGAACCGGTCGAATGACCGATTGTTTCCGCTGGAACACCAGGAGTTCGCCGCCTCCCCGGTTCGGTTTGTGAGGATCGACCCGATGCCGTATTCGCTGTCCGGAGCCGCTCAGGGGCCAGGTACCTTTATCGAATGTTCTCCAAAGTGCTGGTCGCCAACCGCGGGGAAATCGCCATTCGCGCCTTCCGTGCCGCCTACGAACTCGGCATCGGGACCGTGGCGGTTTTTCCTTACGAGGACCGCAACTCGGTACATCGCCTGAAGGCCGACGAGTCGTACCAGATCGGGGTCCCCGGTCACCCGGTACGGGCTTACCTGTCGATCCCGGAAATCGTGAACGCGGCGAAGTCGGCCGGTGCCGACGCCGTCTACCCGGGTTACGGATTCCTGTCGGAGAATCCGGATCTGGCCGCAGCGTGCGCCGCCGAGGGCATCACCTTCATCGGGCCGTCGGCGGAAGTGCTCGAACTGACCGGTAACAAGGCGCGGGCGATCGCGGCGGCCAAGGCCGCCGGGCTGCCGGTGCTCAACTCCAGCGCACCCTCGGCGAATGTGGAGGAGTTGCTGGCGGCCTCGGAGTCGATGGATTTCCCGGTCTTCGTCAAGGCGGTCGCCGGTGGCGGCGGTCGCGGTATGCGCCGGGTCGCGGACCGGGTCCAGTTGCGCGAATCCATCGAGGCCGCGATGCGCGAGGCCGAATCGGCCTTCGGCGACGCGACGGTCTTCCTCGAGCAGGCGGTGATCAATCCGCGCCATATCGAGGTGCAGATCCTCGCTGATCAGCACGGCAACGTCATGCATCTGTTCGAGCGCGACTGTTCGCTGCAGCGCCGTCACCAGAAGGTGATCGAGCTCGCGCCCGCGCCGAACCTGGATCCCGCACTGCGCGAACGCATATGCGCGGACGCGGTCGCCTTCGCCCGGCAGATCGGCTACTCCTGCGCGGGCACCGTGGAGTTCCTGCTCGACGAGCGCGGACATCACGTGTTCATCGAGATGAATCCGCGCATCCAGGTCGAGCACACGGTGACCGAGGAGATCACCGATGTCGACCTGGTGCAGTCGCAGTTGCGCATCGCCGCCGGGGAGACCCTGACGGATCTGGGCCTGAGCCAGGACGGCATCTCGATTCACGGTGCTGCGCTGCAGTGCCGGATCACCACCGAGGACCCCGCCAACGGATTCCGCCCCGACACCGGCCGCATCACCGCCTACCGCAGCCCGGGCGGCGGTGGCATCCGGCTCGACGGCGGTGCGAACCTCGGCGCCGAGGTGGGCGCCCACTTCGATTCCATGCTGGTGAAGCTCACCTGCCGCGGCCGTGATTTCGGCCAGGCGGTGGCGCGTGCCCGCCGGGCGGTGGCGGAGTTCCGCATTCGCGGCGTGGCCACCAACATTCCGTTCCTGCAGGCCGTGCTCGACGATCCGGACTTCCGGGCTGGACGCATCACCACCTCGTTCATCGACGAGCGACCCGAACTGCTGACCCAGCGCGGTTCGGCCGACCGCGGTACCCGCATCCTGCGCTATCTGGCGGACGTGACGGTCAACAAGCCGCACGGAGAGCGGCCGACGGCGGTGTACCCGCACGACAAGCTGCCCGCCATCGATCTGAGCGCCCCGCCGCCGGACGGCACCCGGCAGCGGCTGCTGACCCTGGGGCCGGAGGGTTTCGCCCGGTGGATGCGCGAGCGCGACGCGGTCGGCGTCACCGACACCACCTTCCGTGACGCGCACCAGTCGCTGCTGGCCACCCGCGTGCGCACGCGTGGGCTGCTGCAGGTGGCCGGCCACGTGGCGCGGATGACGCCGGAGTTGCTGTCGGTGGAGTGCTGGGGTGGCGCCACCTACGACGTGGCATTGCGGTTCCTGTACGAGGATCCGTGGGAGCGGCTGGCCGCCCTGCGGGAGGCGATCCCGAACATCTGTCTGCAGATGCTGCTGCGCGGCCGCAACACCGTCGGCTACACGCCGTATCCGGAACAGGTGACACGGGCGTTCGTCCAGGAGGCGACCGATACCGGTATCGACATCTTCCGGATCTTCGACGCGCTCAACAACGTCGACCAGATGCGGCCGGCGATCGACGCGGTGCGCGAGACCGGTACCGCCATCGCCGAAGTGGCGATGAGCTACACCGGGGACCTGGCGAATCCGGACGAGAACCTCTACACCCTCGACTACTACCTGAAACTGGCCGAGCAGATCGTCGAGGCCGGCGCCCATGTCATCGGGATCAAGGACATGGCCGGGCTGCTGCGCGCACCCGCCGCCCACACTCTGGTCACGGCCCTGCGCAGCAACTTCGATCTGCCGGTGCACGTGCACACCCACGACACTCCGGGCGGTCAGCTCGCGACCTATCTCGCGGCATGGCAGGCCGGTGCGGACGCGGTCGACGGTGCGAGCGCGCCGATGGCGGGCACGACCAGCCAGCCCGCCCTGTCGGCGATCGTGGCCGCGGCGGCGCATTCGCCCCACGACACCGGGTTGAATCTGGACGCGGTATGCGATCTGGAGCCGTACTGGGAGGCGCTGCGAAAGGTGTACGCGCCGTTCGAATCCGGACTGCCGGGCCCGACCGGCCGGGTCTACCACCACGAGATTCCGGGTGGCCAGCTGTCGAATCTGCGCCAGCAGGCCATCGCGCTCGGCCTGGGTGACCGGTTCGAGGAGGTCGAGGCGAAATACGCTGCCGCCGACCGGCTCCTGGGCCGGCTGGTGAAGGTGACACCGTCGTCGAAGGTGGTCGGCGATCTGGCGCTGTCGCTGGTAGGTTCCGGTGTCGATGTGGAGGCTTTCGCCGCCGAGCCGGCTCGCTACGACATCCCGGATTCGGTGATCGGTTTCCTGCGTGGGGAACTCGGCACTCCGGCCGGCGGCTGGCCCGAACCGTTCCGTACCCGGGCGCTCGAGGGCCGCGGTCCGGCCAAGCCGGAAGTCGCGCTCACCGGGGAGGATTCGGCCGCCCTGGCGGGCACCTCGCAGCAGCGGCGGGAAACCCTGAACCGCTTGCTGTTCCCGGCGCCGACGGCCGAATTCCTCGCGCACCGGGAGAAATACGGTGACACCACCGGCCTGTCGGCGAACCAGTTCTTCTACGGCCTGCGCCATGGCGAGGAGCATCGGGTCGAGCTGGAGAAGGGCGTCACCCTGCTGATCGGCCTGGAGGCGATCTCCGAACCGGACGAGCGCGGGATGCGCACGGTGATGTGCATCCTGAACGGGCAATTGCGTCCGGTGCTGGTGCGCGACCGCTCCATCGCCAGTGACGTCCCGGTGGCGGAGAAGGCCGACAAGAACAACGCCGGGCATATCGCGGCGCCGTTCGCGGGTGTGGTGACACTGACCGTCGGAGAGGGCGCCACGGTGGCCGCCGGCGATACGGTCGGAACGATCGAGGCCATGAAGATGGAGGCCGCCATCACCGCACCGCGCGGTGGTGTCGTGGCCCGGGTCGCCATCAGTCCCGTACAGCAGGTGGAGGGTGGCGATCTGCTCGTCGAGCTGCGATTGAACGAGGCATCCGCCGAGTGAGCCGGCGATGACGAGGATTGTCGCGGGTTCGGCCGGTGGGCGGCGGTTACGCGTCCCACCGGCCGGTACCCGGCCCACCTCGGATCGGGTGCGCGAAGCACTGTTCAATCTGCTGGGCGCCCGGCTGGATTTCGACGGGATGCGCGTGCTCGACCTGTACGCGGGTTCGGGCGCGCTCGGACTGGAAGCGTTGTCGCGTGGCGCCTCTCACGCCCTGCTGGTCGAATCCGACCGCAAGGCCGCGGCGGTGATCCGGGGCAATATCGCCGATCTCGGACTGCCGGGCGCCGAATTGCGCCCGGGCACAGTCGCTTCGGTACTGGCGAGCGCACCGGCGGAATCGTATGACCTGGTGCTGTCCGACCCGCCCTATGCCGTGACCGATGTCGCGGTCGAGGCCGACCTGTCGGCCCTGGCAGCCAACGGCTGGCTCGCTCCGGACGCGTTGATCGTCGTCGAGCGATCGGCCCGTTCGCCGGAAACCGCGTGGCCCGCGAAGTATTCGGCGCTGAAGTCACGCCGGTACGGGGAGACCCGTATCGACCTCGCCGAATATCACGGCTGACCGCGCAGCCGCGAGACCCGGGCCCTATTGCGCCGTGCGGCGTTCGGCGATGCGAGCGAGCAGCCGCTTGTGGACCGCGGCGGGGAGCATGTCGGCGACATCGCCACCGAAGCTCGCGACTTCTTTGATCAGGGAGCTGGACAGGAAGCTGTGGGCCGGGTTGCTGGCCAGGAAGTAGGTGTCGACGCCCGACAGCTTCTTGTTCATTTGCGCCATCTGCAGCTCGTAGCCGAAGTCGGTGGCATCGCGCAGACCCTTCACGATCGCGGTGATGCCCTGTTCACGGGCGAAGTCGACCGTCAGTCCGTACCAGGATTCGATACGCACGGTGGGCAGCGCCGAGGTCGCTTCGCGCAACAGCTCGATGCGTTCGTCGACGCTGAACATGCCCTGTTTGTTCTTGTTGATGCTCACGGTCACGACGACCTCGTCGAATTGCGCGGCCGCCCGCGAAATGACGTCGATATGTCCGTTGTGGACCGGGTCGAACGATCCCGGGCACAGTGCTCCAGCCATGCAGCGACGCTAACAGGTGCGCGGCTGCCGATGACCGGTGGGAGTGGTGACCGGGCGGTGTCACAGTGCCCGCAGAAAAAGCGACTTCGGCGGGGGAAGTGGAGTGGGCCGGACGAATCCGCGTGCGGGATCCTCTCGGGTACGGGCCACGGCGGTGTGCAGGCGCGCGGCCACCGTGCCGGCGCTGAGCTCGCGCCAGGTCGTGCGAACGAGGTGGAACCCGTAGCGGCGCAACGTCGCGTCGCACGGTGCGCCGACGGTGCGATCGGCGGCGGGCGCCGCGCGGTCGGCGGGGTCGGCGAGGGTGAGCAGTACCCCGGTCCGGCCCAGGTGGATATCGGCCGAGCCCAGCACGCGGCCGTCGTGGCCACAGACGACGCCGCCCGCCGCGGCGGGCGGGAAGCCGAGGTGTCGCAAAAGCACGCGCGCCCGGGAATGGGAAACCCCACGGCTGCCCGCGTCCAGAAATCCGATCACGCGCCGCGCGGCGTGCACCCCGCGCCGCCCGCGCGCGGCCTCCAGTTCGTGCGCGAGATCCGCTGCGCTGATGCCGAAGTCGCGGCTCAACGCGTCGCCGACGACCACCGCCGGTTCGAATGCGAGAGTGCGGGCCAGGTCGACGACGGTGCGCGCCGGACTGGTCACCACCAGTCCGTGCACCTCGGCCACGAGTTCGACCGGTGCGCAATGCACCTGGAGTTCGGCCTTGATCCGGCCGCCGTAGCGACGATCGCGGGTGACATGCACCCGGTCGAGCAGGGCCGGCACCATCGGCGCGCCGAGTACCACCGCCGCCGATTGATGGCTGACCACCGCGCCGGCCGCCATCTCCGGCAGCAGTGCCGCCACCTTCAGCCGATGCCGCGCCACCGCGTCCAGCTCGGCCACCACCGCGGATTCCGCATAGGCCCCGCGCCGCACCCGCCGCCAGGTTCCGCCCGCACAGCGCCGTCGTATCTCGTCGTCGCTGATGCCGACCGACACCACATCGCGGCGCCGGTGCAGTCCCGCGGCGGCGGGTGTCATGTGCCGCGCGAGACCGGCTGTACCGCGGGCGCTTTCGGCGATCACTGCGCTTCCGGGTCGCGGTGCGGACGGATGTGGCGGTGATCGGGGAGCGGACGACACGCCACAGCGGCTCGCGCCCGCGGATTTCGCAGAGGTGGGGTGGTGCGCGGCCCGCGCAGACCGTTACGCCACGACCTGGGGTTTCCCGGACACTGATGCATTGCCGAACCTCCCACGATGAGAACTAGCAACGACGTTTGCTGAGTTAGGACGTGGGGTATTCGGCCTCGGTTCCTTGCACAAATGACCAGGTTCTATCCGCACCCCGTGCAGGAGAGTGGCGGTCGGTGCCGACAGGTCAGAACACCCACCAGCGCAGGGTGACGAAGCGCATCGCGCCCACCGCTGCGGTGATCCCGATCACCGCGATGGCCTCGGTGACATCGTCGAGTCCCGGTGCCAGGACATCGAGGACGGCCAGCGCGCCGGATGTGATGGCCAGGCCCGCCAGCGCCAGTCCGCCGCCCTCGAGCTGGGCGGCCAGCCAGCCGACGCGGTTCGCGGCGTGGAAGGTGAGGCGGCGGTGCAGTTCGTTGGCCAGGGCGGTGCTGACGATCGATCCGGTCAGATTGGCGATCTGTGGACCACCGCTGTAGCAGGCCAGGAACAACAGGAAATATCCGATATTGCTGAAGCCGCCGACCAGTGCGAACCGCATGAGCTGCGGCAACCAGTGGTCTCCCCGTAGATACTGCGCGAAGCGCGCGGCAAGGCGTCGGATCCGTGGCGGCGCCTGCGGCGGTTCCGGAGTTTCGGCCAGCAACTCGCTGTGGGCGAGGGATACACCAGGGCCGGGCTGTGGGCCCACCCACATACCCGGGGGTGCCGGATAAAGGACAACCATTGTCGTTCCGATCGCACAGTGCCGGACGCCGAGCTGACGACGGTTCCGGCTGGTCTACCGCTCGGTAGAAAGATAGCACCAAGCGGAGAGAATTCCTCCACTTGATTGATGTGGCATGGGAAACACCCCTCCGACACACCGATGGTGATCTGGGCAGACACGCGGAATACGGGCAGACTGGGCGAAGGCATAACAGGCCGTCGCGGCTCCTCGTGGCCGCGAGGAGTTCGGCAGGAGAGTGGGGTCAGCAGGATGTACCGCGTATTCGAGGCACTCGACGAACTGGTCGCGATCGTCGAAGAGGCACGAGGTATCCCGCCCACTCGCAATTGCATCGTCCCCCGTGGCGACGTGCTGGAGCTGCTCGATGATGTGCGTGAGGCGCTGCCCGGGGAACTGGACGACGCGCAGGACGTGCTCGATCACCGCGACAAGATCGTCACCGATGCCCGCGACTCGGCCGAGGCGACCGTCGCCGGTGCCAACGATCAGGCCGAACGGACCGTCGGCGGCGCGCGCGAGGAGGCCGACCGGTTGCTGGCCGATGCCAAGGCGCACGCCGATCGCATGGTCGCCGAGGCTCGTGCGCATGCCGACCACCTGGTCGCGACCGCGCAGGCCGAGGCCGAGCGGATCGTCACCGACGGCAAGGCCGAATACGAGGCGGTCACCGGCCGGGCCCGCACCGAATCGGAGCGAATGATCGCGGCGGGCCAGGCCTCCTACGACCGTTCGGTCGCCGAGGGGCAGGCTGAACAGGATCGCCTCGTCGCCCAGACCGAAGTGGTGCGGGCCGCGCACGGGGAGTCCGCGCGGCTGATCGATTCCGCGCAGACCGAGGCCGATCGGCTGCGCGCCGAGTGCGACCAGTATGTCGACTCCCAGCTGGCCGACTTCGAGGAAACGCTGCACTCCACATTGCGCACGGTCGGGCGGGGCCGCCAGCAGCTGCGTTCCGGTACGGGCGTTCCGGATTACGCGTCCGAATTCCGGCGCTGATCGGTGACGGCTGTCACCGTCGAGCGGCGCATGCGCCGCCTCGGCCCGGCGGGAGCGATGTCCGGCGGTCCGCGTCGGCGGGATTTGGGGCGATAGCCGCAGTTCGCGTACTGTGGGGTGGTTGCCCAAACCCCCCGAAACGTGAGTGAGATTCCGATGCCCGCCGAATCCGGTTCCGGTTCGCGTCGTCGCAAGACGGACGCGGATTTCGTGCTGGACACGCGCAGCCTGGGGCGTGCCCCGGGTTCGATGCGGCAGTTGCATCGCGTCGTCACCGCGTCCGAGCGGATCGGCCTGGACCTGATCGCGATTCCGGCCGGGGCCGAGATCGATCTCGATCTGACCCTGCAGTCGGTCTCGGAAGGTGTGCTGGTCACCGGGACGGTGTCGGCGCCGGTCGAGGGGGAGTGCTCGCGCTGCCTGGAGTCGTTCACCGATGAGCTGGACCTCCACATCACCGAGCTGTTCGCCTATCCCGACAGCGCGACCGAGCAGACCACCGAGGAAGACGAGATCCATCGGCTCGTCGACGACATGATCGATATCGAGCCGGTGGTCACCGACGCGGTCGGCCTGGAACTGCCGCTGCAACCGCTGTGCGAACCCGACTGTGCCGGTCTGTGCCCGGAATGTGGGGTGCGGATGGCGATTGCGGGTCCGGATCACACGCATGAGATACTGGACCCTCGCTGGGCGGGACTTGCGAAATTCGCGAGCGAAACCCCCGGCGCCGGCGTCACTGAC
This sequence comes from Nocardia spumae, assembly GCF_020733635.1. NCBI lineage: Bacteria > Bacillati > Actinomycetota > Actinomycetes > Mycobacteriales > Nocardiaceae > Nocardia > Nocardia spumae. Next base: position 2,358,435 of record NZ_JAJFZL010000001.1, read on the forward strand.
GCCCCATCAGACGTAGACCGATCTCTTGCGAGCCGCCATGGCTCGGCAAGTTCGACGACAGAGGAGAAGTAGTCGTGGCCGTTCCGAAGCGCCGGATGTCTCGTGCCAACACCCACTCGCGGCGCAGCCAGTGGAAGGCCACCGCGCCGACCCTGATCACCTGCCCGAACCGGGCCTGCGGTCAGAAGACCCTCCCGCACATCGCGTGCCCGAACTGCGGCACCTACAAGGGCCGCCAGGTCACCTCGGCCATCTGATCCGCTGATCGGGTAACCGCGAAGTGACTGCCGGTAAGGACGATACGGACGCACTCGCAGCGGGCGATGCCGCCGACCACGCCAGCCTGCTCGAAGCGCTGGGCGTGGAGGTGCGTCCGGATCTGCTCCGGCTCGCGCTCACTCACCGCTCGTACGCGTACGAGAACGGTGGTCTGCCGACCAACGAACGCCTGGAATTCCTGGGCGATTCGGTGCTCGGCCTGAGTATTACCGAGCGCCTGTACCTCGAGCATCCGGACAAATCCGAGGGCGAACTCGCCAAACTGCGTGCCAGCGTGGTGAATATGCACGCGCTGGCCGAGGTGGCGCGCGCCCTCGGTGAGGGCGGCCTCGGTCGCCATCTGCTGCTCGGGAAGGGTGAGGAGCTCACCGGCGGACGAGACAAGGCGAGCATCCTCGCCGACGGGATGGAGTCGCTGCTGGGCGCGGTCCATCTGCAACACGGCATCGAAGTCGCCCGCGAAGTGGTGTTGCGGCTGTTCGCCGAGTTGCTCGAGCGCGGCCCGCGGATGGGCGCCGGGCTCGACTGGAAGACCAGTCTGCAGGAGCTCACCGCCGAACGCGGTATCGGCGTGCCCAGTTACGAGATCACCTCGACCGGTCCCGATCACGACAAGGAATTCACCGCCACCGCGGTGATCGGTGGTCAGGCCTACGGCCAGGGCGTCGGCCGGTCGAAGAAGGAAGCCGAACAGAAGGCCGCCGGTGCCGCCTGGCAGGCGCTCACCGCCGACGGTTCCGCTCGAGTCGGGGATTGATGCCCGAACTGCCCGAGGTCGAGGTGGTGCGGCGTGGACTCGCGGAGCACGTCGTCGGCCATATCGTGGAATCGGTACTGGTCAAACATCCGCGGTCGGTGCGTCGTCACGATCTCGGCGGTGATGATCTCGCCGCTCGGATCACCGGTCTGCGCGTGCGATCCGCGTGCCGGCGGGGCAAATTCCTGTGGCTGACCTTCGACGAACCCGATACCGCGCTGGTGGTTCATCTCGGGATGAGCGGGCAGATGCTGGTCCAGCCCGCCGACGCACCACTGGAGAAGCACGCGCACATCGTCGCGGGGCTCGACGACGGCGCGCAGCTGCGATTCGTCGATCAGCGCACCTTCGGCGGCTGGGCGCTCAATCGCCTGGTGACCGTGGACGGCGACGAGCTGCCGGAATCGGTTGCCCACATCGCTCGCGACCCACTCGATCCCCGCTTCGACACCGAGGCCGTGGTGGCCCGGATCCGAGCCAAGTCGACCGAGATCAAGCGAATCCTGCTGGATCAGACGGTGGTTTCGGGGATCGGCAACATCTATGCCGACGAGGCCCTGTGGCGGGCCGGTATCCACGGCGAACGTATCGCCGCCACCCTGACCAGGCCCGCCCTGCGACAGGTGCTCGCGGATGTGCGGATCGTGATGGGCGAGGCCCTGGACGCCGGCGGGACCTCCTTCGACGCGCTGTATGTGAACGTCAACGGCAACTCCGGCTACTTCGAGCGGTCACTCGCCGCCTACGGTCGTGAGGACCGGCCGTGCCGCCGTTGCGGAGCGCCGATCCGCCGTGAGAAGTTCATGAACCGCTCCTCCTACTCCTGCCCTCGATGCCAGCCGAAGCCCCGGCGACGGTGATCCGCACGCGCTAACGTTTGCAGTGTGTCCGACACGCTTCGTACGAAGGGAGGACGGATGCGCAAGCTCACCTACTACGTGGCCTCGACCATCGACGGCTATATCGCCACCGAGGACGGTTCGGTCGACTTCTTTCCCGTCGGTGGGGACCACGGGCCCGCCATCACGACGCAGTACCCCGAAACCCTGCCGACGAAGGTGCGCGAATCGCTCGGCATCGACAGTCCGGGGGAGAGTTTCGACACCGTGATCATGGGGCGCAGAACCTACGACTTCGGCGTGCGCACCGGAACGTCGAGCCCGTATTCGCATCTGCGGCAATTCGTCGTCTCGACCACCCTGCCCGACGCGCCCGATCCGGATGTCGAGCTGATCTCCGCCGACCCGCTCGCCCGGGTGCGGAGTATGCAGCGGGACAAGGGGCCGGGCATGTGGCTGTGCGGCGGCGGGGAACTGGCCTACACGTTGCTGCCGGCCATCGACCAGATCTTCCTCAAGCTGTATCCGATCGTCCTGGGTGGCGGCCGGCCGCTGTTCGGCCGGGGCCGGGGACTGCCGGAGCCGTCGCTGTTCCGGGTGCTCACCAGCCGGGTGTTCGACGACGGGGTGGCCTTCGTCAAGTACAGCCGGATCCGCCGGTGACAGCCCCGGATCCGGCGGCCGCCCTGCGCGAGATCGCGTTCTGGATGGAACGTGAACGCGCGCAGACACATCGGGTCAAGGCCTACCGCCGGGCCGCGGATACGGTGGCGGGTCTGTCCGATGCCGAATACGAGCGCCGCCGGGAATCCGGTGCATGGCAGGAACTTCCGGGGATCGGGCCGAAGACCGCCGCGGTGATCGCGCAGGCCTGCGCCGGTGACGTGCCCGAGCGGCTGGCGCAATTGCGTTCGGCCGCACAGCTGATCGCCCCGGCGGGCGCCGCCCTGCGGACCCGGCTGCGCGGCGATCTGCACACCCACTCCGAATGGTCCGACGGAGGCAGTCCGATCGAGGAGATGATGCGCACCGCGATGGCGCTGGGCCACGAATACTGCGCGCTGACCGACCATTCGCCGCGCCTGCGGGTGGCCAACGGATTGTCCGCGCCGCGACTGCGCGACCAGCTCGAGGTCGTCGCCGAACTCAACGCCCGGCTGGCCCCGTTCCGGATCCTCACCGGTATCGAGGTCGACATCCTCGACGACGGCACCCTCGATCAGGAAGCCGAACTCCTCGAACAGCTGGATCTCGTTGTCGCGAGCGTGCATTCGAATCTGCGCGCCGACTCCGAGACCATGACGAAGCGGATGGTGTACGCGGTCGCGAATCCGAATGTCGATGTCCTCGGGCACTGCACCGGGCGGCTGGTCGCCGGTGAACGCGGACTGCGGCCGGAATCGTCGTTCGACGCCGAGGTGGTCTTCGAGGCGTGCCGCCGCTACGACACCGCGGTGGAGATCAACAGTCGCCCCGAGCGGCGCGATCCACCCGGGCGCCTGATCCGCCTCGCGGCGGAGATGGGTTGCCTGTTCAGCATCGACACCGATGCGCACGCACCCGGGCAGCTGGACTGGCAGGGCTACGGATGTGAGCGCGCGATCGCCAACGATGTCGCCGCGGAACGGGTCGTCAACACCTGGACGCTCGACGATCTGCTGGAGTTCACCGGCCGGTGAGCGACGGCCCGGTCAGAGAATCGCGAACGCGACGACCAGCCCGATCGCCAGATGCGCGGCGGCCACCAGCAGCGACTGGATCTGGTAGGTGGGCGATTTGAGCAGGTCACCGATATGCAGGCCGACCAGCCATTCCAGCAGCCGGATGGAGATCACCTGGGCGAGGATTCCCACCAGCCCGTAGATCCCGGTGCCGATCAGGCCCTCGGCGAGCCGGCCGCCCGAGGAGTAGATCGCCAGCACCACGATCAGCGCCATGCTCACCATGCCCGCGGAGGCGATGACGACCGCGTTCGGATTGCCGGCCGCGACCATCTTGCGCAGCGGGCCGGGGGTGCTGCTGTCGATGGCCTGGAATCCGATCAGCATCAGAGCCAGCCCCAGCACCGCGTACAGCGCGATCGCGCCGACGCCGTGACCGATGGAGCTCCAATACCCTGATTCCAGCGCGAGGGTGGACGACACAGATTCCTCCGGAGATGTTGAGCGAGTCGCTGAATGCTACGTGGTCGGGATGCGGTGCGGGACGAAGGTCGCGCCGTCGTCGGTGATCAGGCCGGGCGATTCGCGGATGCCGAGTCCCGCCGACGTGTCGCCGACGATCCACGCGCCCAGCACCGGGCGCAGACCGTCGAATTCGGGGAGGGGATCGAGGAGCTGGTAGACGAACCCCTCCTCGCCGTACACCCCGCCGGTGGAGGTTTCCATCCCGGCGCCGACGATCGTCATATTGGCGCCTTCACGGCCCAGCTTCGGCTTGCGAATGTATTCGGTGAGCTCGTGCGGATCGTCGAGGTAGGCGGGCAGCAGATTCGGGTGCCCCGGATACATCTCCCACAGCACCGCCAGCAGCGCCTTGTTGGAAAGCAATGTCTTCCACAGGGGTTCGACCCATGCGGTCTCGGGGATCGAATCGACCACACGCTTACCGAAATCGTCGTCGAGGGCCCACTCCCACGGATACAGCTTGAAGATCGATCCGATCGGCGCTTCCGCCAGATCGACGAAACGCTCCAGCTCGGTATCGAATCCGATCTCCTCGATCGGCAGGGCGATGGTGTCGAAACCGGCTTCCGCCGCCGTCTCCTGCATGTAGGCGGTGGTGACATTGTCCTCACCCGAACCGTCGGCCGAGGACCAGGTGAAGTGGAGCTGATTGGTCGGCAGCTGATCGAGCAGCTCACCCCAGCGTTCGACCAGCTTCTCGTGCAACGAATTCCACTGGTCGTCGCCCGGATAGACGTCGGTCAGCCAGTGCCACTGCACAATCGCCGCCTCCAGCAGTGAGGTCGGCGTATCGGCGTTGTACTCCAGCAGTTTCGCCGGCCCGCGACCGTCGTAGCGCAGATCGAACCGGCCGTAGACGAAGGGGTCGCTACGCTGCCACGACTTCTTGATCGGCTCCCAGCTCCAGTCGGGCAGGCCGAAATCGGCGAACCGCTCGGTGAGCACGATCTGTTCCACCGCGTGCAGGCACATCGAATGCAGGACCTCGACCTGTGCTTCCAGCGCCAGGATCTCGTCGAGGTCGAATTCGTAGTGCACCGACTCGTCCCAATACGGTCGCGAGGCACCGTTGGCGTCGCGTCCGGGCGAACCGAATACCAGCCCCTGATCGGCGATGATCTGCTGCCAGCCGGCACGTTGCGAGTTGCGCATCCGGCGCATCTAGGACCCTCCACTGGTGGAACCGGACTTACTGCCGAGGCCGCCGCGCACGACGGTCCCGCTCTTGGTGCTGACGGTGGCCTTCTTCGGCGCCACCGTGCTGCCGCCCACGGGCGGACGGCCGACCGTGTTGTTGCCGCCGTAGTAGTAGCGGTATTGATGGCCGTTGTAGAAGAAGATGCCGGGGCTGTGATAGCCGCCGCCGTAATATCCGCCGCCGGTACCGGCGTACGACTGGGCGCGGACACAGTCGTCGTCCGAGACGACCTGCTGCTGGCCGTTGTCGTCGGTGATGCAGTAGGCGGTCACATTCGGCTTGTGTACCGCCTGATACGCCAGATACCCGGCACCGACCACCGCGGCCACACCGGCGACGGCGACTCCGCCGATGAGCACCCGCCGGCGGGTGCGCTTCTTGTTCTCCGCGGCCTCGGCGGCGGCCCGCTCGGCCTCTTCGGCGCGCTTACGAGCCTTGTCCCGGGCGCGTGATTCGGCCACCGTCGGCGGGCGCGGCTGGGTGACGCCGGCCTCCTGGCGCTGCATACTGCCGCGCATCCGCCGCGGCGCCTCGGATTCCCCTGCGGCGCCGGTGGTTTCACCGGGGCCGGGTACGAGGCCGCCGGTGAGGTCGGCGCCGGGCGCCGGCAACGGCGGGATGCCCGTCAGGTCGGGCATGCCCGGAAGGGTCGGCGGCGCCGGTGCGGCCGGATTCGGCAGGGTCGGCGCGGGCTCGCCGAATCGTACGGTCGGCTCCGCACCCGATTCCGGGCCGCCGGGACCGGACGGGGGCGGCGTGAATCGGACCGTCGGATCCGAGGCGCCGATACCTCGTGCCTCGCCTCCGGAGTCCTCCGAGTTGCTGCTGTTGTGGTCCCCCGCGGGCGGTGTGGCGCCGGAATCGTGCGAATCCCGATCCTCGCGCTCGCCGCCCGGCTCATGTGTTGCCAACGATCGACTCCTGTTTCCCCGCCGCTACCGTTCCTCGAAGCCGGTGAGCCCACCGAGAGCGGCGCCCCAGTTTTCCACAACCAGATCGACGCGACCAGGCGTGTCACCCGACTGCAACAATGCCAGCAAACGTTCACACGCCGGTCGCGGCCCCTCGGCGATGACGTGCACCCGCCCGTCTCGCGTGTTGCGCGCATATCCGGCCAGCCCCAGTTCCAAAGCCCGGGCCCGAGTCCACCAGCGGAAGCCGACGCCCTGTACCAGTCCGTGTACCCAGGCACTGAGCCGGACGGGCTCGTCCGTCACGAGTCGATCTGGAAGGTCAGGTTCACCGTGGAGCCCGCCTTCAGGGTCCGGCCCACGGTGCAGACCTTGTCGATGGCGCGCTGCACGGTCACCAGCAGGCGCTGGCGAGCGGCCTCGTCGAGTTCCGACAGGTCCAGTTCGACGACCTCGTTCAGCTCCGGATAGACCTCGTTCTCGCGGTCGGCGTCGCCGGAGACGCGGATCGTGGTGTCGTAGGTCTCGCCCAGCCGGTTCGACAGCGGGAAGTCCGAACTCATACCGGTGCACGCGGCGAGGGCGATCTTGAGCAGCTCACCGGGGGTGAACACACCCTCGACACCATCGGAGCCGATGAGCACCTCGGCCCCGCGGGAGCTGCGGCCGGTGTATCGGCGGGTGCCGGTGCGTTCGACCCACAGGTCGGTGGCCGGCTTCGGCGCCCGGGCCGGCTTCGCGGCCGCATCGGTCGTGGAGGTGGCCGCGGCGGTGGCGGCGGTAGCGGCGGAGTTACCGGCGGTCTGTTCGGACATACCGTCGATCCTGCCATCGCGACCGGTCGGCCCGCATCGGCGCCGGTGTCCGACCGGGGTGCGCGACGCCGGCTGTGTCCGATATCACCGATTCCCCGCCGTGGCGCCGCCGCCGTGCCGAGTCCAGGTCCCGCTCAGCGGTACCGGTATTCGGGAAACGGCCTTGCGAGCGCGCGCGGACCCCTACGCTGGCCACGGAATTCGACCGCTGCACATTTCACGACTAGGTGGGCCGGTGACCGCCATCGCCGATATCTACGATCCGGCGGCGTATGCCGACGGGGCCATTCACGACATCCTCGGCGAACTGCGCCGCACCCACCCCGTCTACCGGCAGCCGATGCCGGACGGCACCGGGTACTGGGCGGTCCTCGCCCACGCCGACGTGGTGCACGTGGCCCGCAACCCGCAGGTGTTCTCCGCCGAACGCGAAGGTGTGCTCTTGGAGGATCAGCCGCCGGCCCGGCTGGCGCAGAGCCGAAACATGCTGCTGATGATGGATCCACCCCGCCACACCGCCTACCGGAAGCCGTTGGCGCAGAACTTCACCGCGCGCGTGATCGGCCGCATGGAGGAGCAGGTCCGCGAGCTGACCCGGGCGCTGCTCGAATCGGCCCCGCCCACCGTGGAATTCGTGCACGATATCGCCGGTGTGCTCCCCAGCCAGGTGGTCGGCGGACTGTTCGGCATTCCGGCCGAGGACTGGCCCCGGATCCGGCGCTGGGCCGAACAGTCCACCAGCGCACAGGATCCGGACCTGGCCGGTGATCTCGACCCCGGCGCGGAGCTCTCCCCGCTGGCGCGCTACGCCATCGATTTCGCGGTGCGGCGGCGGGCCGACGAACAACCACGCGGGGATCTGACCGCACTGATCCTGGCGGGCAATTTCGGTGGGCGGCCGATGGCCGAATTCGAATTCGGCGGCTTCTTCACCCAATTGGTGACCGCCGGCAACGACACCACGAAGACCATGCTGTCGTCGGGACTGCAGCTACTGCTCGACCACCCCGACCAACTCCGGGCCCTGCGGGCGGATCCGAGTCTGATTCCCGGTGCGGTGGAGGAGATCCTGCGCTTCGCCAATCCGCTGCACTACTTCCGCCGGACCGCGACCGAGAACACCGTGCTGCACGGTGTGCCGATCGCGGCGGGGGAGAAGGTGGCCATGTGGTACACCTCCGCGAATCGCGACGAGACCGTCTTCGACGATCCGCAGCGCTTCGACATCCGCCGCAGCCCCAACCCGCACTTGTCCTTCGGCAACGCGCACCACTTCTGCCTCGGTGTGCACCTGGCCCGGCTCGAGGGACGGGTGTTCTTCGAGGAACTGCTGACGAGATTCTCCGATATCGAGCAGATCGGTCCGGCGCAACGGATCCGGTCGAATCTCAGCAACGGCCTGAAAGAACTGCCGATCCGATTGGCGCGCTGAGCCCTTCGCGCTAGATCTGGAAGCGGTAGCCCATACCCGCCTCGGTGAGCAGATGTTTCGGCTGCGACGGGTCGTCCTCCAGCTTGCGCCGCAACTGCGCCAGATAGACCCGCAGGTAGTGGGTTTCGGTCGCATAGGACGGCCCCCACACCTCACGCAGCAGCTCCCGGCGCCCCACGAGCTTGCCCTGATTGCGCACCAGCATCTCGAGCACCCCCCACTCGGTCGGGGTGAGGTGGACGTCGCGGCCGCCCCGCGTCACCTTCTTGGCGGCCAGATCGACGGTGAAGGAGGAGGTTTCCACCACCGGCACCGACTCCTCGACGGCCGCGGCCGAGCGGCGCACCGCGGCTCGCAGCCGGGCCAGCAATTCGTCCATGCCGAAGGGCTTGGTGACGTAGTCGTCGGCGCCGCTATCGAGGGCCTGCACCTTGTCCGAGGAGTCGGTGCGCGCCGACAGCACGATCACCGGCATCGAACTCCAGCCCCGAATCCCGGCGAGCACGTCGATACCGTCGATATCGGGCAGCCCCAGGTCGAGAACCACCACATCGGGATGTTTCTCCGCGGCCGCGCGCAGGGCGGCCGCGCCGGTGGCGGCGGTGATCACCTCATAGCCGCGCACCGACAGGTTGATCCGCAGCGCCCGCAGGATCTGCGGTTCGTCGTCGACCACCAACACCCGCGTGGCGGGACCCGTACGTTCGGCTGACGTCACCCCGCCTCCTGTGTTTCGCGGGACACCCGCACCCGGTCGGCCCGGTGGGTGGGCTGCGCATGGTCACTCACCGCGCCTCCTGTGTTTCGCGGGACACCCGCACCCGGTCGGCCCGGTGGGTGGGCTGCGCATGGTCACTCACCGCGCCTCCTGTGTTTCGCGGGCGGGCAGTTCGATCACCATGGTCAACCCACCTCCGGGCGTCGGTTCGGCGTGGACGGTTCCGCCCATCGCCTCGACGAATCCGCGGACCACCGACAGACCCAGGCCCACACCGGTCGAGTTGTCGCGGTCGCCCAGCCGTTGGAACGGTTCGAACATCTGGTCCTCGAGTCCGGTCGGAACCCCCGGACCGTAATCGACCACAGTGATGGATACCTGGTCGCCGTCGCGTTCCGCGCCAACCCGGACCGGCGTGTCGGGGACAGCCGGGTCGTGTACCGAATAACGCAGCGCGTTGTCGATGAGATTGGCCAGCACCCGCTCGAGCAACCCGCTGTCGGCGTACACCGAGATCTCACCGACCTCGACCTTGACCCGATCCATGACCGCCTGGCGGACGCCGCGCGTTCCCATGCCGACGCTCACGACCGCGCGATTGACGACTTCCTCCAGGTAGACCTGTTTGAGCTGTGGCTCCACCGCGCCCGCGGCCAGGCGGGAGGAATCGAGCAGATTGCCGACCAGTGCGGTGAGCTGATCGGTGGATTCCTCGATCGTCTCGAGCAGTTCGGCGGTGTCGGCGGGGGAGAACTGCACATCCTCACTGCGCAGGCTCGATACCGCCGCCTTCGCCGCGGCCAGTGGCGTGCGCAGATCGTGGCTGACCGCCGACAGCAGGGCCCGCCGCAACCGGTCGGCGGCCATGACATTGGCCGCCGCCTGCGCCTGGCCGGCGAGTTCGCGCTGGCGCACCAGCCCGGCGGCCTGGCCGGCCACCGCGCCCAGCACCCTGCGGTCGCCCGGCGTGAGGGCGCGGCCGTTGAGCAGCAGCCAATGTTCCTCGTCACCGGCGCCGATCGCGGTGTCCGCCGCACCCGGCGTGCGGGCCGGATCGTTGCCGACACAGGCGATCACCGCGTCGTCGGTGGTGAAACTGACCGCGCGCTGTCCGTATATCTCCCGCGCGCGTTCGAGGAGGTCCGGCAGATCCGCGCCGTGCAGTACCGCCCCGGCGAACAGGGTGAGCAGTTCGGCCTCGCGGGAGGCGGTGCGCGCCTCGCGAGTCCGGTTGGCCGAAATGTCGACCAGGGCCGCCACCGCCACCGCCACCACCGCCATCACCACGATGGTCAGGAAGTTGTCGGGCTCGGCGATGGTGAGGCTGTGACGGGGCGTGGTGAAGAACCAGTTCAGCAGCAGTCCGCCCAGCACCGCCGACAGCGCCGCGGGGGCGACGCCGCCGAGCAGCGCCACCGCGATCACGCCGATGAAGTACAACGCGCTCTCACCCGCCAGATCCAGTCGCGAATCCAGCCACAGATAGCAGAGCACCGTGATCAGGGTCGGAACCACCAGGGCGGCCAGCCACGACACCGCCGGCCGTTGCCGCCGCAGCAGCGCCGACCATCGCAGTCCGCGCTGGGCCTCCTCATGGGTGACCATATGGACATCGATGGTTCCCGACCGCTGCACCACGGTCGAGCCGATGCCCTGATCGAGGATTCGGGCCCAGCGGGAGCGCCGCGAGGTACCCACCACCAACTGGGTGGCATTGACCTGCCGGGCGAAATCCAGCAGCGCGTGGGGCACGTTCTCCCCGGTCACGGTGTGAAGACTGGATCCGAGGCTGTTGGCCAGATCGCGCAGGCGGTGCAGGCGCTGGGCCGACACCCCGGCCAGTCCGTCGCCGCGCACCACGTGCACGACGATCAGTTCGGCACTGGATTTGGTGGCGATCCGGCTCGCGCGCCGCACGATCGTCTCCGATTCGGGACCGCCGGTCACCGCGACGACGACGCGTTCGCGTGCCTCCCAGGTCGCGGTGATCTTGTGGTCGGCCCGGTATTTGGCCAGGGCGGCATCGACCTGATCGGCCAGCCACAGCAGGGCCAATTCGCGCAGTGCGGTGAGATTTCCGGGCCGGAAGTAGTTGCGCAGCGCGGCGTCGACCTTGTCCGCGGCGTAGACGTTGCCGTGGGACAGCCTGCGCCGCAACGCCTCCGGTGTGATGTCGACCAGTTCGACTTGATCGGCGCCGCGCACCACCCAGTCCGGCACCGTTTCGCGCTGCACCACACCGGTGATCTGCTCGACGACGTCGTTGAGGCTGTCGAGGTGCTGGACGTTGACCGTGGAGATGACATCGATCCCGGCGTCGAGCAGCTCGTGCACATCCTGCCAGCGCTTCTCGTGCTGGGATCCGGGCACGTTGGTATGCGCGAGTTCGTCGACCAGCGCCACCGCCGGTGCGCGGCGCAGCACGGCGTCGAGGTCCAGTTCGGCGATCGTCGTGCCGCGATAGGTCCGCAGCACCGGCGGAACGGATTCGATGCCCTCGAGCAACTCGGCGGTCCTACTGCGACCGTGGGTCTCCACCACGGCGGCCACCACGTCGCGGCCGCGGCCGAGCCGTCGGTGCGCTTCGCCGAGCATCGCGTAGGTCTTGCCCACACCGGGCGCGGCCCCGAGGTAGATGCGTAGTTGTCCGCGCTTCACAGGTCCATCATCGCTCGATTCGGGCGGTGAGGGTGCCGCCGCACCCGTACCACGCGCGGGGTGCGTCCGCCGGCCACCCGCAGCGCCAGGGCACAGCAGACGAAGATCGTGATCACCATCGCCGCGACCAGGAAATCCGGCACCGTCGTCTCCTTGTCGTCACTCGTCACGCTGCCGAATCGCGCGCAGCGCCGCCGGCTCCGCGGGACCGGACATCACACTGTGCATCGCCGTGACCGGCCGAACACCGATCTTTACGACTCCTTGACGGGCGCACCGTCGACTTTGACGCCGCCCGAGCGGGGGATCGCGCGGTGCGTAAGCACCCCGTCAATGCCGCCGCCGCCACCGCTAAGAACCCGTCAACGCCGTCGAATTCGGGTGTTTCGAGAGTTTCACTCACTGTCGGCGCATCCGCACGGATGCCGTCAACAGAGAGGTTTGCACTATGTCTGTCGCGGTGTTCACCGTCGTGACCGTGGCGATTTTCGCCTTGCTCGGCCTGCTTCAACGGGGGGTGGAGCGGCTGTGATCGCGAACATCGTCGGTCTGGTCCTGGCGCTCGGCGTCGCCGTCTACATGATCGCGGCGCTGCTGTTCCCGGAAAGGTTCTAGGTGAGCACTACCACTGCCGGGGTCGTCTTCGTCGCGACCCTCGTCATCGCGCTCGCGGCGGTCCACATACCGCTGGGCGACTACATGTACCGGGTGTACGCGGGCACCGAGCATTCCCGGGTCGAGCGAATCCTCTATCGCGCCATCGGAGTCCATCCCGGGGTGGAGCAGACCTGGGGTGTGTACGCCCGCAGTGTGCTGGCCTTCTCCGCGGTCAGCGTCCTCGGGCTGTTCTTCCTGCAGTTGATCCAGGGGCATCTGCCCCTGCACCTGCGTCAACCCGGTACCGAGATGACCGCGGCGCTCGCGTGGAACACCGCGATCAGCTTCGTCACCAATACCAATTGGCAGAACTACGCCGGTGAGTCGACCCAGGGACATCTGGTCCAGATGGCCGGTCTGGCGGTGCAGAACTTCGTCTCCGCCGCGGTCGGTATGGCGGTCGCGGTGGCTCTGGTCCGCGGGTTCGCCCGGCGGCACACCGGCGACCTCGGAAACTTCTGGGTCGACCTGGTGCGCGGCACCATCCGGATCCTGCTACCGATCGCCTTCGTGTTCGCGATCGTGCTGGTCGCGGGCGGTGTGATCCAGAATTTCCACCTGCACGATCAGGTGGCGCAGACGGTGACCGGCGCGACCCAGACGATTCCGGGCGGTCCGGTCGCCTCCCAGGAGGTCATCAAGGAGCTGGGTACCAACGGCGGCGGATTCTTCAACGTCAACTCCGCCCATCCGTTCGAGAATCCGACCACCTGGACCAACTGGATCGAGATCTTCCTGATCCTGCTGATCGCGTTCGCGCTGCCGCGGACCTTCGGCCGCATGGTGGGCAGCCCGAAACAGGGGTATGCCATCGTCTCGGTGATGGCGGTGCTCGCGCTGATCAGCGTGACGCTGACCAACTTCCTGCAGCTGCGCCATCACGGCACCGTGCCCACCGCGGTCGGTTCCGCGCTGGAAGGGGTCGAAACCCGTTTCGGGGTATCGGATTCGGCGACCTTCGCCACGACCACCACGCTGACCTCCACCGGCGCCGTGGATTCCGCGCACGATTCCTACACCAGCCTCGGCGGCATGATGGCGATGATCAACATGCAGCTGGGCGAGGTCGCGCCCGGCGGTGTCGGCTCGGGTCTGTACGGGATGCTGATCCTGGCGGTGATCACGGTATTCGTCGCCGGGCTGATGGTCGGGCGCACGCCCGAATACCTCGGCAAGAAGATCACGCCGCGCGAAATCAAGTTCGCCGCATCGTATTTCCTGGTCAGCCCGCTGATCGTACTGGTGGGCACCGCGATTGCGATGGCCTTGCCGGGTGAGCGCGCGGGTATGGCGAATTCGGGTCCGCACGGCCTGTCGGAGGTCCTGTACGCCTTCACCTCGGCCGCCAACAACAACGGTTCGGCCTTCGCCGGCCTGAGCGGCAACACCGTGTGGTGGAACACCGCCCTCGGCGTGGCGATGGTGCTCGGCCGCTTCATCCCGATCGTTCTCGTGCTCGCACTGGCCGGTTCGCTGGCCCGGCAGGGGCACACCCCGGAATCGATCGGCACGCTGCCGACGCACCGGCCGCAATTCGTCGGCATGGTCGCGGGCGTGACGCTCATCCTGGTCGCCCTGACCTTCCTGCCCATGCTGGCGCTCGGGCCGCTCGCCGAAGGAATTCACTGATATGACCGCTCCCACAACAGATTCCGCGGCCGCCCCGCAGGGTGTCGACGCCGCGAGTCGCCGAGTCACCCGCGGGATGTTCGATCCCGCGCTGCTGGCGAGATCGCTGCCGGAAGCGCTGCGCAAACTCGATCCGCGCACCCTCTGGCGCAATCCGGTGATGCTGATCGTGGAGATCGGCGCCGTCTGGTCGACGGTGCTGGCCCTCGCCCGTCCGTCCGTCTTCGCCTGCGCGATCGTCGTCTGGCTGTGGCTGACGGTGGTCTTCGCGAATCTGGCCGAGGCCGTCGCCGAGGGCAGGGGCAAGGCGCAGGCCGATACACTGCGCAAGGCCAAGACCGACACCGTCGCACGGCGACTGGTGAACTGGCGCCCGGGCGACAGCCATCCGCTGGAGGAGAATGTCGCCGCGCCCGAACTGCGCCGTGGTGACCACGTCGTGGTCGAGGCCGGACAGGTCGTCCCCGGTGACGGCGACGTCGTGGAGGGCATCGCCTCGGTCGACGAATCGGCGATCACCGGTGAGTCCGCGCCCGTGATCCGGGAATCCGGCGGTGACCGGTCCGCGGTGACCGGCGGCACCACGGTGCTGTCGGACCGCATCGTGGTCGAGATCACCCAGGAGCCCGGCGGCAGCTTCATCGACAAGATGATCGCACTGGTCGAGGGCGCCAGCCGGCAGAAGACGCCGAACGAGATCGCGCTGAACATCCTGCTGGCCGCCTTGACGATCATCTTCGTCTTCGCGGTCGTGACGCTGCAGCCGCCGGCGATCTTCTCCAAGGCGAACAACCCCGGGGTGGGCGATACCGCCGCTCTGGATCTGCACGGCGTCACCGGCATCGTGATGGTGTCGCTGCTGGTCTGTCTCATCCCGACCACGATCGGCGCGTTGCTGTCGGCGATCGGTATCGCGGGGATGGACCGGCTGGTGCAGCGCAATGTGCTGGCGATGTCGGGCCGCGCGGTCGAAGCGGCGGGGGATGTGAACACCCTGCTGCTCGACAAGACCGGAACCATCACCCTCGGTAACCGTCAGGCCGCCGCCTTCGTCGCCATGCCCGGGGTCACCGAGGACGAGATGGCCGATGCCGCACAGCTTTCCAGTCTCGCCGACGAGACTCCCGAGGGTCGCTCGATCGTCGTCTTCGCCAAATCCGCCTACGGCAAGCGGGAACGCACCCCGGGGGAGCTCACGGGTGCCGACTGGGTGGAATTCACCGCCCAGACCCGGATGTCGGGGGTGGACCTGCGCGGCGGGCATCAGCTACGCAAGGGTGCGGCGAGCGCGGTGACCGAATGGGTTCGCGCACACGGGGGCTCGGTGCCCGAGGAGGTCGGCCGGACGGTGGACGGCATCTCCGCCTCCGGCGGCACGCCGCTGGTGGTGGGCGAACTACTCGACGGCAGTGCCCGGCTGCTCGGCGTCGTCCATCTGAAGGATGTGGTGAAGCAGGGCATGCGGGAGCGTTTCGACGAGATGCGGCGGATGGGTATCCGCACGGTCATGATCACCGGTGACAACCCGCTGACCGCGAAGGCGATCGCGGACGAGGCCGGCGTCGACGACTTCCTGGCCGAGGCCACTCCCGAGGACAAGCTGGCGTTGATCAAATCCGAACAGGCCGGCGGCCGCCTGGTCGCCATGACCGGTGACGGCACCAACGACGCTCCGGCGCTGGCCCAGGCCGACGTCGGGGTGGCGATGAACACCGGGACCTCGGCGGCCAAGGAGGCCGGCAATATGGTGGATCTGGATTCGGATCCAACCAAATTGATCGAGATCGTCGAGATCGGCAAGCAACTGCTGATCACCCGGGGCGCCCTGACGACCTTCTCCATCGCCAACGACATCGCCAAGTACTTCGCGATCATTCCCGCGCTGTTCGTGGCGTTGTTCCCCGGTCTGGACGTGCTCAACGTCATGCGGCTGCACAGTCCCCAGTCGGCGATCCTGTCCGCGGTGATCTTCAACGCGATCGTCATCGTGGCGCTGATTCCGCTGGCGCTGCGCGGCGTGAACTACCGACCGTCCAGTGCGTCGAAACTGTTGAGCCGCAACCTCGCCATCTATGGAGCCGGTGGCATCGTCGCACCGTTCATCGGCATCAAACTCATCGACCTCGTCGTCCGATTCCTGCCTGGGATGTCCTGATATGCCTTCGTTCTCCATGCGATACACCACCTGGTTCCGCCAGCACCTGGCGGCGCTGCGGGCACTGGTCGTGCTCACCGCGATCACCGGGATCCTCTATCCACTGGTCGTTTTCGGGGTGGCGCAGCTGCCCGGCCTGCACGACAAGGCCGAGGGCTCGCTGGTCTACCGCGACGGAAAACCGGTGGGCAGCAGTCTGATCGGGCAGGCGTTCACCGATGGCGCGGGCGCGGCGCTGCCGCAGTACTTCCAGACCCGGCCGTCGAATTCCGCCCCCGCCGACGGCAGCCGCCCCGACGGCTACGACCCGACCAGTACCGGCTTCGGCAACAAGGGGCCCGAGGATGTCGTCGACACCCTCGCCGCCGACCCGTCGGAATCGAAGCCGAGTTTGCTGACCACTGTCTGTACCCGCAGCAAACAGATCGGTGAGCGGGAGGGGGTGTCGGGGGCGCGGCCGTTCTGCACTCCCGGCGGTGTCGGCGCGGTGCTGGCGGTGTTCGGACCGCGTGACGCCCGTGGCGAGGTCACCGCGCCGACGAAGGTGGTCAGTGTGAACGAGGCGTGCCCGGCGGCGCCGTTCCTGGCCGCCTATCGCGGCGTCCGGGTGGAATGCGCCCAGCCCGGTACGGACTACGCCGCGGGGTTGATCGTGCCGGTGCGCGGTGACGCGCCGGCCGACACTCCGGTGCCCTCCGACGCGGTCACCGCGTCGGGATCCGGATTGGATCCGCACATCTCACCGCGCTACGCCGACATCCAGGTCGCGCGGGTGGCGGCGGCCAGAGGTGTCACCGCCGAGCAGGTGGCCGGGGTGGTGGCGGGCCACACCGCCGGTCGAGACCTGGGCTTCCTCGGTGAGCCCAGGGTCGACGTCCTCGGGGTGAATCTCGAGCTGGACCACCGCTATCCGGTGCGGGGCTGAGCGTCGTGGCCGTGGCGATCAGGAGTGCACGGCGCTGCCGGCCACCCACTGGTCCCACGGCACGATCCAGTCGCCGTTGTTCCAGGACGGCAGCGGCGGACCGCTGGTGTTGCGGACCTCGACCACATCGCCGGGTACCGCGAAGTTGTAGAACCAGCGCGCGTTCTCGAGATTGAGGTTCAGACAGCCGTGCGAGGTGTCGGTATTACCCTGAGCCCACACCGTGGAATCGAGTTGGTGCAGGTAGATACCGTCACCACTGATCTGGGTGGCCCAGCCGATCTCTTCCTTGTACCCCAGTCGCGAGTTCACCGGCAGGCCGTAGCTGGACGAATCCATGATCACCGGATTGCCCTTGCCCATCACCGTGTAGATACCCGCGGGGGTGTTGAAGTAGATGGTCTTACCGCCGACCTGCTCGCTGCCGCCGCGGCCCATCGAGGTGGGCATGGTGCGGATCAGTTTGCCGTTCTCGAACACCTGCACTTCGTGGGTGTTGTCGTCGGCGATGGAGACGTGCGAATCACCGATGGTGAAGCTGGTCTTGGAATCCTCCTGGCCGAACAGGCCGGGACCCAGCTGCGCGCCGAAGATGTTCGCCGCGACCGTGACCTTGGTGCCGGGCTGCCAGTACTGCTGCGGGCGCCAGTGCGCGTTCTTGTCGTCGAGCCAGTACCAGGAGCCCTGGACCTGCGGAGTCGTGGTGACCGACAAGCGCTTCTCGGCGGCGGCGCGATCACCGACGGCCTCGTCGAAATGGGCGACGATGACCGTGCCCACACCGTAGGTGCCGCCGTCGTTCAGCGGCTGCCCGGCCGTCGTGGTCAGGTACGCCTTGACCTGGTTGCTCGGGGTGAGCGTGGTGAACGTCGAGGTCATGGGCCCACTCGGACCGGTGAGCGTGACGCCCTCGGCGGTCATCGTGTAGGTGTGGCCGTAACCGAGCGGAACCTTCGGTTTCCACGCGGTCTTGTCCGGATTGAGAGTGCCCTCGACCGGCTTGCCGTCCTCATTGGTCAACGTCACATTCGAGATGACGCCGTCGGTGGCACTCACCTCGATGGTGCCGAGTGGATCGACGTCGGAACTACCCGCCGCCGGCACCATGGCCAGAGCGGGTGCGACCTTGCCCGGGGTGCCGTGCATCGGGGTCGATGCCGGGTCCGGGGAGGACGAGCACGCAGCCATCAGCACCGTCATCAGGGCAATACCCAGTGCGACACTGAATCGGCAGCGGCGAGTGGACATGGTGTCTCCTGCGTTCGCCGTGCGCCTGGGCAAGCCCTCGCAGCGCACCAATCGCCTTACTGTCTCGGTACGTAGTTTACGGGGCATTTCGGAGTGCTTGCACCTCGGTGGTGTTGCCCCATGTTTACGCATCGTCGTGCCGGGTACTCCAGTTACTGTTGTGTGCCTCGAGGTCGGCCAAGCAGCGCACAGCGCGCGCCGGGCACCAGGAGGTCCGCACCGGCACCGGTGAGGGATGTGGTTTATGAGTAGGCGATGCGAGACCCAGGCTGCGCGGCCCCTCGCTCGCCTGAAGAACGGACGGGTCGGCGACCCGCGATCCGATGAGGCGCAGCTGGACGAGGTGTTGTGATGAGTGCAAATCTGATGATCGTAGAGGACGACGACCGGGTCCGCAGTGCGCTGCGGCTGGCCATGGAGGACGAGGGCTACGACGTCGCCGAGGCCGAAGAGGCCGAGGATGCGCTCGAACATCTGCGCGACAACGGCGCACCCGATGTGATGATCGTCGATCTCATGCTGGGCGAGATGGACGGCTTCACCTGTATTCGTGAGATTCGTCGCGACCACGATGTGCCGATCATCGTCGTCAGCGCGCGCGACGACACCCACGACGTCGTGGCCGCGCTCGAGGCCGGCGCCGACGATTTCGTCACCAAGCCGTTCGAGATCAAGGAGATCACGGCCCGGATGCGGGCGCTGCGCCGTCGCGCCCAGCAAACCGTCGAGCCGCCGACTCCGCAGGAGGTCGTGCTCGACGCCTCCACCGATGCCCCGCTGGTGCTGTCGGCAGACGGTGGCACCGTCCACCGCGGTGACGAGGAGTTGCATCTCACCCTGACCGAATTCCGGTTGCTGTGTGAGCTGGCCGAGACCCCGGGGCGGGTGCTGTCTCGCAGCGTCCTCCTCGAAAGGGTCTGGGACCGGGGGTTTTTCGGTGACGAGCGGATTGTGGACGTGCATGTCCGGCGCCTGCGGACCAAGATCGAACGCGATCCGTCGGAACCCGCGATCGTGGTAACCGTGCGTGGGCTCGGCTACCGCCTCGATGTGCAGCGCTAGATTTCCGCGCCTGCCTCGCCGCCAGGTTCTGCGCGGCCGGGTGATCGTCGCCTTCACGGTTACCGGCCTGGTATCGGCGTTGCTCGCGGTCGTGATCGCGGCGATCGGCGGCGACGTGTGGCACATCTGGCTGGTGGGTGGTCTCGCGGGCGCGGTGATCGGCGCACTCTTCGGACTGTGGTTGTCGCACCGGCTGTTGGAGCCGTTGCGCCAGGTCACCGGTACCGCGGCGAAGATCGCCTCGGGTGAGCTGGGCACCCGGTTGCCCGATACCGACGATCCGGATCTGGCGCCGACGGTCGACGCGTTCAACACCATGGTCGATTCGCTGCAGAACCGCATCGATCGGGAGCGGCGTCTGGTCGGTGATGTGAGTCACGAATTGCGGACGCCGCTGACGACGCTGACCACCAGTGTCGGCGTGATGTCGCGCTACGAGGACCAGCTGCCCGAACGGTCGCGCCGGGCACTGGAACTGGTACGCGCCGAACTCGATCATCTGCGCAGGCTGCTCGACGATCTGCTGGCACTGGCCCGCGCCGAGGCGCGCATGCACGGTTCCGATGCCGAACCGTTGTCCATAAACGAATTGCTGACCCACACCCTGGCCGAAATGCATTACTCGCAGGATCTGCTGACCGTCACCGAGGACGGAATCGTTACCGGACGAAAACTCGAGCTGGAGCGAGCAGTCGTAAATCTGCTCGAGAATGCGCAGCGGCACGGGGGAGGGGTGGTCGCGGTCGGTGTCGCCCGCGACGGAGACGAAATGGCGATCACGGTCGACGACGCCGGCCCCGGTGTCGCACCGCGGGACCGGCAGCGCATCTTCGAAAGATTTGTGACAGTCCGTCGCGGGAAACGTTCGGGCACCGGTATCGGATTGGCGCTGGTGGCCGAAACCGTTGCGGCGCACGGCGGACGGGTGAAATGTGACGACCGTCCCGGCGGTGGTGCCAGATTCACCGTGTGGTTGCCGATCGTGACGAAATTCACCGATCATACTTCTGTAACACAACCGTAAAGTATTCGGCCGATAGAACTCAACGTTCGCGGGCAATTCTGAAGAGGTGATGCAGACCCGAACGCGGAGTATGCCTTCTACTTCTCCCGCCGACGACAGGACAGATGGCCGTCGGAACACCTCGACCCCTCCGGTGATTCGTGCGCCGCGGGTGGAAGACGGCGCCTCGATGTGGCGGATCGCTGTCGATTCGAAGGTGTTGGACGCCAATTCGAGCTACTCATATCTGCTGTGGTGTCGTGACTTCCGGACCACCTCCGTGGTGGCCGAAATCGACTCGCGAACAGCCGGTTTCGTTACCGGTTACGTGCGGCCGCAGTCTCCGGACACGCTGTTCATCTGGCAGGTCGCCGTCGATCACGCCTTCCGTGGACGTGGTGTCGGTGTCTCGATGTTGGACGGACTGGTGGAGCAGGCCGCCGAACAAGGTGTTTCGGTATTGGAAACGACTGTTTCGCCGGACAACGAAGCGTCGCTGGCCATGTTCGGCTCGCTGGCGCGACGCCGAGGGGCGGAAATAATCCGCCAGACGTTGTTCGAGCCAAAAGATTTTCCGGACGGGCACGAATCCGAAGACCTGTACCGGATCGCGCCGCTGTAGAGCGACGCAAAAAGATAGGAAGGATCATCGATGACCACCGCTGAGATGACCGTTTTCGAATCTCTCGAATCGAATGTGCGCGGATATTGCCGCTCGTGGCCGACGCTGTTCGACACCGCTTCCGGCGCCTGGCTGCGCGACGGCAGCGGACGTGATTACCTCGATTTCTTCGCGGGCGCGGGTGCGCTCAACTACGGGCATAACAACCCCGTCCTCAAAGAAGCTCTGATCGATTACATCGCTCGTGACGGAATTACGCACGGACTCGATATGTCGACCGTTGCGAAGCGTGAATTGCTGGAGACGATCAACAACGTTCTCCTGGACCCGCGCGGATTGGATTACAAGGTCCAGTTCCCCGGCCCTACCGGTGCGAATGCCGTCGAGTCGGCGCTGAAACTGGCCCGCAAGGTGACCGGTCGCACCAACATCCTGAATTTCACCAACGCGTTCCACGGAATGACTCTCGGTGCGCTGTCGGTGACCGGTAACGCGACCAAGCGCGCCGGTGCCGGCGTGCCGCTGAACCACGTCAATCCGATGCCTTACGACGGCTACCTCGACGGTGCCGATGACCTGGCCTGGATGGAGCGCGTCCTCGACGACAATTCCTCCGGTGTGGACAAGCCGGCCGCGGTTATCGTGGAGACCGTGCAGGGCGAAGGCGGTGTGAACGTCGCGCGTGCGCAGTGGCTACGGCAACTGTCGGAGGTCTGCGCTGCCCGCGGGATCCTGCTGATCGTCGACGATGTGCAGATGGGTTGCGGTCGCACCGGTCCGTTCTTCTCCTTCGAGATCGCCGGTATCACTCCCGATATCGTCACTCTCTCCAAGTCGATCGGTGGTTACGGCATGCCGCTGGCGCTGGTGCTGATGAAGCGGGAACTCGACGTGTGGGCCCCCGGTGAGCACAACGGCACCTTCCGCGGCAACAACCCGGCCTTCGTGACCGCGCGCGTGGCCCTCGAGCACTACTGGACCGATGCGCGGCTCGAGGAGTCGACTCTGGCCAAGGGCGACAAGATTCGAAAGTCGTTCGAGAACCTGTCCGAGAACTTCGACGGCGTGTCCACTCGCGGACGCGGCATGGTGCAGGGACTGGTATTCGAGGATTCCTCCGAGGCGGGCAAGGTTTCCAGCATCGCCTTCGAGGAGGGTCTGCTGGTGGAAACCTCGGGAGCCGAGGATCAGGTGGTCAAGCTCCTGCCGCCGCTGACGATTACCGATGACGAACTCGACCATGGCCTGGGCATTCTGGGCCGGGCAGTCGATATGGCCCGAGGAGGCAACTGAATGATCGTGCGTACCACCGCCGAGATCACCGGCACCGACCGCGACGTCGCGGCGGAGGACTGGCGAAGCAAGCGGATCGTCCTCGGCGGCGACGGCGTGGGCTTCTCCTTCCACGAGACCACGATCCAGCCCGGAACAGTGCACGAATTCCACTACCAGAACCACGTCGAAGCGGTGTGGCTGGTCGAGGGCGAGGGCACGCTGACCGATCTGGACAACCAGGTCACCTACGACCTGGCCCCCGGAACGATGTACCTGCTCAACGGGCACGAACGCCATCGTGTCGAAACCCGCACCCTGATGCGGATGCTGTGTGTCTTCAATCCTCCTGTCACCGGCAAGGAGGTTCACGACGAGAACGGTGTCTACCCGTTGGTCGAGGTAGGCGAGTAGTGAGGTAGTTAGGAGGACGACCCCGCGATGACGTTGGCGGACAGTCGAATCGACCGCTATCGGACCAGAACGGCCGTAGCGGTACCGTCGGTGGAACGCCCTGATCCCACGGTGTGGGGGACGGTGTCGACACCGGTACTGGAGCATTTCGATGCCGATGGGTACGCGATCATCGACGAGTTGCTCAGCCCGATGGAGGTGGCCGATGTCGCCGCCGAAATCGACCGGCTGGCAGCCGATCCGGCCCTGCATTCGGATGAACGAGTGATCATCGAGAAGACGTCGAACCAGGTTCGATCGATCTTCGAGGTGCACAAGATCAGTGCGATGGTAGCCGAGCTGGTCCGCGACGAGCGCATCGTCGGACTCGCCCGTCAGGTGCTCGGCTCCGACGTCTACATCCATCAGAGCCGGGTCAATTACATGCCCGGATTCCAGGGTGCCGGTTTCTACTGGCATTCGGATTTCGAGACGTGGCACGCGGAGGACGGCATGCCGTCACCGCGAGCGGTGAGTCTGTCGATCGCCCTGACCGAGAACTATCCGTTCAACGGCAGCCTGATGCTGTTGCCCGGGTCGCATCGGCGGTTCATGCCGTGCCAGGGGGAGACTCCGCACGATCACTACCGAGAATCGTTGCGGGAGCAATGGATCGGAGTGCCCGAGCAGGAGGATCTGACGCAGCTCGCCGACAAGTACGGCATCGCGCAGTTCGCCGGCGCGCGCGGTTCGGCACTGCTGTTCGATTCCAACATCATGCACGGGTCCTCGAACAACATCACCCCGTTCCCGCGCTCGAACATCTTCCTGGTGTTCAACAGCGTGGAGAACACCCTGGAACAGCCGTATGCGGGAACGCATCCACGGCCGACCTATATCGCCTCGCGCGATTTCACCCCGGTGCGCTGACCAGCGTGCGGGGGTGACCCGGACACGTCGGGATCGCGATTCGCGGTTCGCCCCGACGGTGGCGTGGGTGTCCCGCGTTTCGCCGCCCGGCGCGTTTCCGGCCGGAATCCTCCTCGGATTCCGGCCGGAAACATGTTCGGGGGAGGTATGAAATGAGCTGTGGCGCAACCACGCCCGGCGATGATGGCCGTCGCGCAGAGCCGAAACCGTCGCCCGATGCGCGATCGAGCGGCCATGCGGGCAAGTGGGTGCCGAGGCCTGGTGCGGCGCAGTAGGTTTCGCGCTACCGAGCCAGGCTTCGGCCGTGTCGCGAGCATGTTCGTGCCTCGATTCGGCCCACAGGGCAAGCGTCCGTTCGAATCGCGTGACAACTCGATTGTGTCCTGGATACGATCCCCGGCAGCATCGTCGGGACCCGCGGCAGACCGCGGGGCGGTGGGCACCTGTGCGGTGATCGCCTTTCCGGTGCCGAGGATCCAGGGAGACGCCGATGACCATCCCTCACCCACCGACGCTGGCCGGCGTGCTGGTCGGGCATGCCCGCGAACGCGCGGGATGCCGCGCGATCAGCGCGCCCGCGGGGTCGCAGACCTATGCGGAGTTCGCCGGGGACGTGGCGCGAATCGCGGACCGGCTGCACGCTGCCGGTCTACGCCGGGGAGACCGGATGGCGGTGCTCGCGCACAACGACTTGGCCTACGTCCAGCTCGTCTACGCTGCCTCCTGGGCCGGTATCGCGCTGGTCGGTCTGAACTGGCGGCTGACGGCGACCGAGATCCGGGCTGTGCTGGAGGACTGCGACCCGTCCCTGCTCTTCGCCGAACGGGAGTTGGCAGCGGGGTTGGATCCACGGTGTCCGGTAGTCCTGCTGGACGGGCCCGACTTCGAGCGCTGGTATGTCGCAGGGGATTCCGGCTACGCGCCGGATGTCGATCAAACCGACGAGTCCGTCGTGTTGCTGGCCTACACGACCGGCACCACCGGCGAGCCCAAGGGCATTCAGCTGGTCGAGCGAAATCTGCGGGAGATGGCCCAGCAGGCGGCGGCAGCCTGGGCGTTGCATCCGGAGATGAAATACATGACCTGCCTGCCGCTGTTTCGCATGAGCGGGATGAGCTCGATGATGTGCTGCGTGCATCTGGGTGGGGAGGTGGTGATCCCGTCGGGCACCTCGGTCGCCGAGATCGCCGGCGCCGTCGAGGACCGAGGTGTCACCCACACCAGCGTGGTGCCGACCCTGCTGGCCGGCATGGTTGCCGAGAACGCCGCCGAGACCTTCGACCTGTCCAGTCTCGAGGTGATCATCTACGGCTCCGCGCCCTCGCACAGCTCGCTGATCGACGAAGCGATGGAGATGCTGCCGCAGACCGGCTTCTCGCAGGGGTATGGCTTGACCGAAACCTGTGCCGGGGTGGTGGCCGCGCCGATCCTCCGCCGGGGGGAGGTCGACCGGCACCCGGGTAGCGTCGGCCGCATCCTGCCCAACTGCGAGGGCCGGATCGTCGATGTTTCCACCGGTCGCGACCTCGGCGCCGGTGAGGACGGCGAGATCTGGCTGCGGACGCCGCAACTGACCATCGGATATTGGAACAAACCCGCGGAGACCGCGGCCGTGATTTCCGCCGACGGCTGGTTCCGCACCGGCGATATCGGAATGATCGACGACGATGGATTCCTCTACGTCCACGACCGGCTCAAGGACATGATCATCGTGGGCGGTGAGAACGTCTACTCGGTCGAGGTCGAGAACGTGATCGGTGCGCACCCCGCGGTGCTCGAGGCTGCCGTCGTCGGCGTACCCCACCCGCACTGGGGTGAGACGGTGAAAGCGGTTGTGGTGCTGCGCCGCGGTCAGGAGCTCGACGAGACCGAACTGCTCGGCTGGCTCGAACGCCGGCTTGCCCGTTACAAGCGCCCGAGGATCGTGGAGTTCGTCGGTGACCTTCCCAAGGCGGGCAGCGGCGAGATCCTGAAACGTGAACTCAGATACGGCAAGGTCTGATTCACCCGCGGCGGCATCCGCGCATATCACCGTCGCCTCGGGCGCGCTCACCCGACCAAGGCGCGGTAATTCCTTGTGTGGCTGCACCATTGACGGTGAGAACGCGTGTCCGCGACAGCTCGGCGGGGAAATGACTTTGTGCGGCTACGATATCGGCCGCGAGACCCGCCTCGTCGCCGCGCGGCGGTGTGCCGACCGGTGTGCGGGGGACGATATCCGAAACGTCCGGTCCCAAAGCGGCGAGATCGGCGAAATGATCTGTATCGGAGTGTTTTTCGGGATGGATGGCGCACCCGCGTCCGCATCCCGACTTATCACTGGTGGCTATATTCGAACCGTCTTTGCATCAGCTTTCGCGCGAAAATGATCTCATGACTGAAGAACGGTTCGAGGTCCGACGGGAGATCGCGGCACAGCCGGCCGAGATCTTCGCCCTGCTGTGCTCACCCGAAGGGCATGTGTCGATCGACAGCACGGGCATGCTGCAATCAGCAGAAGGCGAAACAATCACCGCCGTCGGAGATGAATTCGTCGTGCACATGGATCGCGAATCGCTCAATGACTTTCCCGACATGGGAAAGTACGACGTCACGGTGACCATCACCGCATTCGAAAAGGACGCCCATATCGCGTGGACGGTCGGCCGCGAGGGCCAGGTGCCGATCGACCACCGCTACGGCTACCGCGTAGAACCCAGCGAGATCGGCGCCTCGGTGACGTCCTACTACGATTGGAGTCAGATCCCGGCGCAATACCGCGAAATGGGAATCTTCCCGATTCTTCCCGAATTCGTGCTGCGGGCCTCGCTCGGGCTCCTCGCCAGGACCGTGGAGAAGAAATAGGCGATCCGCCGAGTCGGTGAGTGTCGTCGGCAGGTACCCGACGACACTCACCGGCGAGTGTGCCGCGCTACTTGGTTGCGACGATGACGGTGCCGCTGCCCAGGTCTATCGGACGGCCGTGAAAATCGGCTGCGAATGCCACGTGGCCGAATCCGGCTTCGTGGATCGCTGTCTCGAGTTGCGAGCGGGAGTACATGTTGAGCCGACACTGCCGGGACCATCCAGGACGCTTCCAGTGAAGGTCGAGTTCCTGGGTGGTCCAATCATATCGAGCGTGACCGACGAGATCGGACCGTTGCACCAGCTGCGTGCTGATCAATTCGCTGCCGTTGCGCACTCGATGCTCGAAGTATTCGAGAGTATCGATTTCCATGACGAGCTTGCCCCCGGGCACGAGAACATCGGCCCAGGCCGCGAGGGCGGCAAGGTCTTCCTCGCGGGTATCGAAGAAGCCGAAGCTGGTCCACAGGTTCAAAATTGCGTCGTATGGACCTGCGGGTGGCGTTCGCATATCGGTCAGGACGAAGGCGCAGTCAGGGTATCGCCGCCGGGCGTCGTCGAGTTGTTTCGGTGAGTTGTCTATACCGACGATACGATAGCCGCGCCGACCGAGCGGTCCGGTGTGACGGCCGAATCCGCAAGGGACATCGAGTATTCGCGCTCCGAGGGGTAATCGCAGCAAGGCGACAATCGCATCGATCTCGCTCTCGGTGTGATCGTATTTGCCTAGGATGGTGAATGTTTCGCGGAAGCCTTCGTCGAAGAATTCGTCAGCCCAGTTGTCTCGGGTGATGCGTTCGGAAGTGGTCGCCGTGACCGGGCGCGCCGGCTGCTCGATCGAAATCTTCATCGCTGGTTCCTCGAAAACCGAACGACCATATCGCAATTCATGACCATATGAACAGTGCGATCGGTCCACGTGAGCGGTGTGCCGACGGCCGCCATCGGTCGCGCGCGGTCGGATAGTTGCCGATGGGGTGTAGCTCCCCGGAAGGGGAGCTGCACCGAACGGATCAATTCTCGTGGATCACTTCTTGTCGAGTTCGACCAGCTTGCAGACGCACAGCGTCACGGTGTGGGCGAGAATGCCGCCGAAATACCGGGTGCAGAACTCCGCGTAGCCGACCGGGTCACACTGGTGCGCATGCCACGCCGAATCCACTTCCAGATCATCGGGCAGGTAGTTGCCCTGCATGCCACTGGCCCGGAAGCGCTCCAGTGACCGCTGGTAGCGGGTTACTCGATCGTCGATCTGCTCCTCGGTCAAGGCTGTGGAGCCCGGCCAGAACAAGTGGCCCCAACGCAGGTTCTCTTTGAGATGTGTCGTATCGAAATCCGCAGCAGGTACTTCGGTTTCAGTCGATACAGCCGCGATACTCGTCGTCATAACCCGAACCCTCGATTCGTTCAGAAACTCACCATGCCGGCCGACAAGTCTCCAGAGGTGCTGGAGTAGTCAGAGTGTGGTGTGTGCCAGATCACCAGTCAAGGGATGAGCCCTCCCAGCGCTGGGAGAGCCCATGCGTGAACTTGTTTGCGACTCAAACGATTTCACGGACAGTTGCGATGGGTGAGCCGAACCGGGGAGCGTCCGACCAGGCCGGGCGCGAAGATGCGTCGGCCTGGTCGGTCGTCGAACCCGAGTCACGCACAGCGCCAGTGGTTTCGGTGAAACATGGCTGCTGCGGTGGCGGGAGCCCTCCCGCGTCGGTGAACCCCGGGATTCACGGCCGGGTCAGCGCTGCGTAGCGCGCGATGTGCTGATCGGCCGAGCCCCATTCGTAGCGAATCGCGGTGAGCCGCTTGAAGAAGTGTCCGATCGCCAGCTCCTCGGTCATGCCCATCGCCCCGTGTAACTGCACCGCGTGCTGACCGATGAATCCGGCGGCGCGGGCGATAGTGGCCTTGGCGGCGGCGGCCGCGCGGGCCCGGACCCGGGGTTCGGCATCGAGCTTCAGCGTCACCAGATAGGTGGCGGCGACGGCCTGTTCGAGTTCCAGATGCATATCGACCATGCGATGCTGCAGCACCTGGAAGCTGCCGATCGGCACCCCGAACTGCCGGCGCTGCTTGCTGTACTCCACGGTTTCGGCGAGCACCCGGCGCATCGCTCCCACGGCCTCGGCGCAGATCGCCGCGATCGCCTCGTCGACCCCGAGTTCGAGTGAATCATCGGCCGCGCCTTCGGATCCCAGCAGCGCGTCGGCGGGCACCCGTACCCCCTCGAACACCAGATCGGCCGCGCGGCGTTCGTCGATGGTGCGATAGGCGTGCTGTGTCACGCCGGCGGAATCGGCCGCCACGACGAACAGCGACAGCCCCGGCCCCGCCTCGGTGCGCGCGGTGACCAGCAGATGGGTGGCCAGCGGTGCGCTGGTGACGCCGGTCTTGGCGCCGTCGATGATCCACCCGTCCCCGTCGCGGCGCGCGGTGGTCGCGATGCGGTGCAGGTCGTATCCGGATTGCGGTTCCAGCCCGGCCAGGGCCGTGACGACCGAGCCGTCGACGATGCCACGCAGCAGTTCGTCGGCCGCCCTGCCCCCCGCGCGCCGCAGGAGCCCGCCACCGAGTACGGCGGTGTCGATATAGGGCTCGACCACCAGCGCGCTGCCCAGGGCCTCGGCGATGATCATGGTCTCGATCGCGCCGCCGTCGAAGCCGCCGACGCTCTCGGGCAGACCGGCGCCGAGAATGCCGACCTCTTCGGCGAAGCCGCGCCAGATCTCGGGCTGATGTCCGGCGCCGACCCGGGCCGCCGCACGGCTCTTCTCGAGGTCGTAGCGCGCGGCGAGGAATTCGGTGACCGTGTCACCGAGCAGTTGCTGTTCGGCAGTGAATTCGAAGTCCATCTCACAGTCCCAGGGTTGCCTTGGCGATGATGTTGCGCTGAATCTCGTTGCTGCCCGCGTAGATCGAGCCGGCCCGGTCGTTGAAGTACCGCAGCGGCGCCACGGCCTGCCACGGTTCGCCGCTGAGATATCCGTCGGCGGGTGCGACGAAATCGGCGACCGGCCCACCCGGCATCGCCGCATGCGGCTGATAGGCCCGCCCGCGCGGTCCGGCGGCCTCGAGGGCCAGTTCGGTGAGCTGCTGGCTCAATTCGGTGCCCAGGATCTTGATCGTGGACGCCGCCGGACCGGGGTCCTTGCCGCGCGAGATGGCCGACATGGTCCGGTATTCCAGGATCTCGAGCACGTCGGCGCGGATCCGCGCATCGGCCAGCTTGGCGGCGAAGGCGGGCTCGTCGAGCAGGCTGCCGCCGGCGAAGCCGGGCTGTGCGGCCGCGTGCGCGGCCAGCGATTCGGCGAGCACCTGCAGGGCCGGGCCGTAGGCCGAACCACCGCGTTCGAAGTTGAGCAGATGTTTGGCGACGGTCCAGCCCTCGTCGACGCGGCCGATGACATTGGTCTTCGACACCCGGACCTGATCGAAGAACACCTGATTCTGCACCTGCTCGCCGGAGGTCATGACCAGCGGCCGGATCTCGATACCCGGGGTGTCCATGGGAATCAGCACGAAGGTGATGCCCTGCTGTTTGCGTTCCAGCTTCGACGTGCGGACCAGGGCGAAGATCCAGTTCGCCTCGCTGGCGTGGGTGGTCCAGATCTTGGATCCGGTGCAGACCAGATCGTCGCCGTCGGACACCGCGGCCATGGTCAGCGAGGCCAGATCGGAACCGGCCTCCGGCTCGGAATAGCCCTGGCAGAAGAAGACCTCACCGGTGAGGATGCGAGGCAGGAAGAAGTCCTTCTGCTCGGGGGTGCCGAAGGCGATGATCGCGTGCGCGACCATCCGGATACCCATCGGCGACAGTGCGGGCGCACCCGCGAGCGTGGATTCACGATCGAAGATGTAGTGCTGCGTCATGCTCCAGTCGCAGCCGCCGTGCGCGACCGGCCAGGCCGGTGCGGCCCAGCCGCGGGCGTTCAGGATGTGCTGCCACCGCATGCTGGCCTCGTGATCCGGGTACACGCTGGTGGCGAGCTGACCGGCGCGACGTAGTTCCGGGGTCAGATTCTCGTCCAGGAAGCGCCGCACCTCGTCGCGAAACGCCAGATCGGTGGGTGACCAGTCCAGATTCACGAAGAACTCCTTGTACGGTAAATGGGCTTCTACCATCTCATTCGGTCCTACCAGAGCGCAAATGACCGTTAACTTATTGAGGGAATTCGCGGCTCGGGACGGCGACGGGGCCGCGTGCGCGTTCGCCCGGCATACGACCGGCTACGCCCTGCGACCGGGTAGCCTGACCGACTGTGCACCTGAAGAGTCTGACGCTGAAGGGATTCAAATCCTTCGCGTCCGCGACGACGCTGCGCCTCGAGCCCGGCATCACCTGTGTGGTGGGCCCGAACGGCTCGGGCAAATCGAACGTCGTCGACGCGCTGACCTGGGTGATGGGGGAGCAGGGCGCCAAGGCGCTGCGGGGCGGGAAAATGCAGGACGTGATCTTCGCCGGTACCTCGGGGCGTGCGCCGCTGGGTCGCGCCGAGGTCACCCTCACCATCGACAACTCCGACGGAGCGTTGCCGATCGACTACTCCGAGGTGTCGATCACCCGGCGAATGTTCCGCGACGGCGCGGGCGAGTACGAGATCAACGGCAACTCCTGCCGGTTGATGGACGTGCAGGAACTGCTGTCGGACTCCGGTATCGGCCGGGAAATGCACGTCATCGTCGGCCAGGGACAGCTGTCGGCGATTCTGGAATCTCGTCCCGAGGATCGCCGGGCCTTCATCGAGGAGGCCGCGGGTGTGCTCAAACACCGCAAACGCAAAGAGAAGGCGGTCCGCAAACTCGACGCCATGCAGGCGAATCTGGCCCGCCTGACCGATCTCACCACCGAATTGCGCCGGCAGCTCAAACCACTGGGGCGCCAGGCCGAGGTGGCGCGGCGGGCGGCGACCGTGCAGGCGGATCTGCGTGATGCCCGCCTGCGGCTGGCCGCCGACGATCTGGTGGTGCGGCGGCGCGAGCTGGAGAGTCAGCAGAGCAAGGAGGCCTACGCCCGCGAGCAGCAGATCACCGTGCAGGCCGAACTCGACGCGGCCAACGCGGCATTGGCGCAGCAGGAGTTCCAGCTGTCGCGGCTGACCCCCGGGGCCGAGGCCGCCGCCCAGACCTGGTTCCAGCTCTCGGCACTGGTGGAGCGCGTCAACGCGACCATCCGCATCGCGCGCGACCGGGCCCGCAACCTCACCATCGAACAGCCGACCGGGACCGGTCGCGATCCCGAGCAGCTCGAGGCCGAAGCCGATCGGGTGCAGGCCGAGGAGGCCGAACTACTCGAGGCGGTCGAGGTGGCCTCGGCCACCCTGGAGGCCGCGCGCGATCAGCTGATCGACCGCGAACAGGCCGCCAAGGCCGCCGAGCAGGCCCATCTGGCGGCCGTGCGCGCGATCGCCGACCGGCGCGAAGGGCTGGCCCGCCTGGCCGGTCAGGTCGACACGCTGCGGCACCGTGCCCAATCGGCCGACGGTGATATCGCCCGGCTGTCCGAGTCGCTGACCGCCGCACGCCAGCGCGGTGACGAGGCCGAGGCCGAATTCGAGTCGGTGCAGACGGAATTGAGCGAACTCGATGCCGGGGAAGAAGGGCTCGACGCCGCCTACGAACATGCCGCGCAGGCGCTCGAACTGGTCGACGCGCGGGTGACCGAACTGCGCGAGCGCGACCGCGAGGCCGGTAAGAAGGTGGCCTCGCTGACCGCCCGCATCGAGGCGCTCACCATGGGGCTGGCCCGCAGGGACGGCGGCGCCTGGCTGCTGGACAACCATCGGGACGGGATGCTCGGACCGCTGTCGGGAATGGTGCGGGCGCACAGCGGATTCGAGGCCGCGGTCGCGGCCGCGCTGGGTCCGCTGGCCGATGCCGTCGCCGCGGATTCGGGCGCCACCGCACACGCCGCTGTGCGGGAGCTCAAGGAGGCCGACGGCGGCCGGGCGGCGCTGGTCTACGCCGGCGCGGCGCCACTGGCCGCCGAGCCCGCCGAAGGTGAATTGCCCGCGGGCGCGCGCCGGCTCGCCGAGGTGGTCGAGTACCCGGACCGGCTGCGTGGTGCGGTCGCCGCCCTCACCGCGGGCACCGTCGTCGTCGACGATCTGGCGCGGGCCGCGGACGTGCTCGCCGCCCGGCCCGACTTGCGCGTGGTGACCCGCGACGGCGATCTGAGCGGATCCGGCTGGGTGCTCGGTGGTTCCGATCGCGCCCCCAGCCAGCTCGAGGTCCAGGCCGATATCGACACCGCCGCCGCCGAACTGGTGTCGTGGCAGCGGCAGGCCGAGGAGCTCGAGGCGGCGCTGTCGGGTGCGCTGGCCGAGCAGGGCGATCGCAAACAGGCCGTCGATCAGGCACTGCTCGCCCTGCACGAATCCGATCAGGCGATGGTCGCGATCTACGACCGGCTCGGTCGGCTCGGCGCCACCGCGCGCGGCGCGCGCACCGACTACGAACGCCTGCTGGCGCAACGCGCGGAGGCCGAGACCACCCGCGACGAGAATCTGACGGCCCTGGCCGACCTCGAGGGCCGGCTGCGCCATGCCGAATCCGAGCACTCGGATCTGGATTCCGATGCCGACGCCGGAACCGATGCCGCCGGGCAGGAACGCGAGCAAGCCGCCGCCGCCCTGGCCGAGGCGCGGGCCATGGAGGTGGAGGCGCGGCTGTCGGTGCGGACCGCGGAGGAACGCGCGGAATCGGTTCGCGGAAAAGCGGATTCGCTGCGGCGCGCCGCCCGGGCCGAACGCGAGACGCGTGCGCGAGCCGAGCGCGCGCAGGCGGCCCGGCGGCGCGCCGCCGAGGTGGCGGCGGTGGTCGCCGAATCCGCGGAGCGGATCGCCGCCGAACTGGAAACGGTGGTGGGCGAGGCCGCCGCACGGCGCGACGAGCTGGTGCGCCGCCGCACCGAATGCGCGGCGCAGGTCGATCAGACCAAGGAACGGGCGCGGGCCCTGACCACCCAGCTCACCCAGCTGACCGACGCCGTGCACCGGGACGAGGTGGCGCGTGCCCAGTCCGCCTTGCGCATCGAACAATTGGAAACCACCATCGCCGAGCAGTTCGGCATCGCCCTGGACGAACTCGTCGCCGAATACGGCCCGCACGTCCCGATGCCGCCCACCGCCCTGGAACTGCAGGAGTACGAACAGGCCCGCGAACGCGGTGATCAGGTCAGCCCGCCGCAACCGATGCCCTACGACCGCGCCACGCAGGAGCGTCGCGTCAAACGTGCCGAGAAGGATCTGACCACGCTCGGCAAGGTGAATCCTCTTGCGCTGGAGGAGTTCGCGGCGCTGGAGGAGCGCTACACCTTCCTGTCCACGCAGCTCGAGGACGTCAAGAAGGCCCGCCAGGATCTGCTCGACGTGGTCGCCGAGGTCGACGCGCGCATCCTGCAGGTGTTCACCGAGGCCTACGAGGATGTGGAACGCGAGTTCGTGCAGGTCTTCGGCAGGCTCTTCCCGGGCGGTGAGGGCCGGCTGCTGCTGACCGACCCCTCCGATATGCTCACCACCGGAATCGAGGTGGAGGCCCGGCCTCCGGGGAAGAAGGTCAAGCGGCTGTCACTGCTGTCCGGTGGCGAGAAATCCCTTGCCGCGGTGGCATTTCTGGTCTCGATCTTCCGTGCCCGTCCCTCACCGTTCTATGTGATGGACGAGGTCGAAGCGGCCCTGGACGACACCAACCTGCGTCGGCTCATCGGCCTGTTCGAACAGCTGCGGGAGAAGTCCCAGCTGATCGTGATCACCCACCAGAAGCCGACCATGGAGATCGCCGACGCGCTCTACGGCGTGAGCATGCGCGGCGACGGCATCACCCAGGTCATCTCGCAGCGGATGCGCGGCCAGAATCTGGTCGGCGCGTCCACCTAGCCGATCTCATCCGGCCAGCCGGGACTTCAGGACCGCCGCGCCGGTGGTGGTGAGCCAGGTCTCGAGACTCTGCAGGCCCGGATGGATCCGGCGGATCTGTTCGATATCGGCGCGCCAGCCGTGCCCCTGATGGGTCAGGCGCCACGTATTGCCGATCTGCTCGCCGAGTTCGTCGGCTTGCGCCTCGGTGAGCTCGTGATACCGCACCGGGAATCCGGTCGCCCGGGAAATGAGCTCCATCGCGGCCGAGGGGGTCACGGCATCGCCGGCGAGTTCGAGGATCTGTCCGGTGAATCGTGCGGGATCGGCGAACGCCGCCGCGGCGACGGCGGCGATATCGTCGACCGCGATCATCTGCAGCGGCCGCTCGGACGGGAACAGATGGGTGTTCACGCCGTCGACGAATCCGTCGACCGGCAGGCCCTGCGCGAGGTAGTTCTCCATGAACCGGACCGGGCGCAGGATGGTGTATCGCATACCGCTCGCCGCGAGCGCCTCCTCGATCTGGCGCTTTCCGGCACTGCCCCAAGGGATTTCGTTGTCGAACGAGGCGACCCCGGTGAAGACGATATGGTCGGTTCCGGCGTGCCGGGCGGCGTCGACGAGTGCGCGGCCGCGAGTCGCCTCGAGTTCGACATCCCAGCCGTCGGGCCCGAACGCCGCCGGCGGGACGGCGAAGACGCCTCGGGTTCCGGCCACCGCCGCCGCCAGGGTGGGTGGGTCGTCGAAGTCGCCGACGGCGACCTGAGCTCCCCGTCCGGCCAGTTCCCGGACGGCCGGGGCGTCGGGATCGCGGACCAGGATGCGAACCGGCGTCCGGCTCGACAGCAGTGCGCGGGCGGTCGCGCCACCCTGGTTGCCGGTCGCGCCGGTGACGAGAACGAGGTCGTTGTGCTCGGTCATGGTCGTGTGCAGCCCTTTCGGTAGAATCGGGTTGGTCAACCCGTATCTGCACGATAGAAACGCGACCGGCGTCTGTGCCAGCCGTCGGTGAAGGGGTTTCGTCACGCCATGAACGCACCGGCACCCGCCGTACCGGCCACTCGAATCGACGCCCGCCGCAACCGGGCCCGGGTGCTCACCGCCGCTCAGCGAGCCTTCGCCGAATCCGGAATGTCGGTATCGCTGTCGGAGATCGCGCGGCGCGCGGGTGTCGGCGCGGGCACTGTGCACCGGCATTTCCCGACCAAGACCGATCTGCTGGAGGCGGTGATCCAGCAGCGGATCGACCGGCTGACCGCGCGGGCGCTGACCCTGCGCGACGCCCCGGACCCCACCGCCGCTTTCCTGGACTTCTGTCGCGAGATCGTCACGCGCACTCCGGGAAACAAGGCGATGTGCGATCTGCTGGAGGCCGATGACGGCTGGCCGCGAGTGCTGCTCCGGGATGCGGGGGAGCGGTTTCACCTGGCGCTGGGACAGCTGCTGCACGCGGCCCAGCGTGCCGGTGGGGTGCGTGCCGATCTGACCCTCACCGATGTGCTGGCGATCTTCACCGGATGTGTTGCCATCCAGCGGGCTTCGAATGTCCGCACCGAACTGTCCCGTCCGGCCGCGATGCTGCTGCAGGCCATGCGCGCCGAATCGACCGTAACGAAACGCGAGAATTCTTCGGATCGCCGTGACGAAAGTCCGGGGAGTGACGAAAGTCGGGATCCGGGGCGATGCCCGATCTGTGGGGCCGGTTTACCGCATTCGGCGACCGGCCGGCCGGCGCGCTACTGCTCGTCCGCGTGTCGGCAGAAGGCGCACCGCCGCCGCCGGGCCGCACGGAATCCGCGGGCGGCATCGGCGGCCGCCGAGTAGTCGAGAACGAGTGGTCGTCAGCTCGGCCGGGTGGCCGACTCGCCGGACGCGGGCCGCGCCGGCGACAGGGTGACGGTGCCGCCGGGCAGGTCCACGATCGGATCGTCACCGGACAGGCGATCGTCGACCTTCGCGACCGCGACCCATTCCTTGCGTTCGTGAATGTGCTTGCGGGACGGGCCGAACAGCTGGTCCATCTCGGCGCCGAGCGGGCTGCCCTCGTCGCCGGATCCGCGTCCACGCCACCATCTCACCTAATCGACGGTACTCGGGCCGCGTAAGCCGTCGACCAGGATCGGCAGCACCCGGTCCACGGCCGCCTCGCCGGACTCTCCGGGCTGGATGTGGAGCCGGGTGGTCAGCAGCAGGCCGATGGTGTCGGCGTCGACGTCGCGGCGCAGATCGGCGTCTCGCTGCGCGCGCTCGACCATGGCCGCGAGCGCGTCGGTGACCCGCGTGCGCACCTCGCCCACCCGAGGGTCGGCGCGGACCATGGTGTGTACGGCGGGCTCGATCGCGTCGGCCAGGGCGCCCAGTCGCAGAATCAGGCATTCCCGCAGGAACCGGCACAGCG
Organism: Nocardia spumae; assembly: GCF_020733635.1. Classification (NCBI taxonomy): domain Bacteria; kingdom Bacillati; phylum Actinomycetota; class Actinomycetes; order Mycobacteriales; family Nocardiaceae; genus Nocardia; species Nocardia spumae. The sequence continues at coordinate 2,395,219 of NZ_JAJFZL010000001.1, forward strand.
CGTCCCAGGCGGTCGGTTCCTCCGCGAGCGCGCTCTCGGCGAGCTCCGCGAGCCGGTTCAGGTGCGCGCGGGCGGTCGCGATCACGAGGGTGTCGCGGTCGGGGAAGCGGCGATACAGCGTGCCGACGCCGACGCCGGCCCGATCGGCGAGATATTTCATCGGCACGTCGGTGCCGCGTTCGGCGAAGACCTCCAGCGCGGTGAGCAGGATCTGGTCGCGGTTGCTACGCGCGTCGGCGCGCAGTTCACCGGTCAGTTCCGATGGCATCAGCGGTCTCCTTCCGGTGCCATACCGATTTCAAGTGGACGAAATTCGTCCGTTTACTCTACCATCGAGTTCAAACGGACGAATTTCGTCCACTTAGGAAAGGCGTAAAACGATGACGACGGTGCTTATCTCCGGTGCGGGTATCGCGGGATCGACGCTCGCGTACTGGCTGACCCGGAACGGATTCGAGGTGACCGTGGTCGAGCGGGCGCGGGGGCAGCGGTCCAGCGGTAATCCGGTGGACGTCCGCGACCGGGCCCTGGACGTGGTGACCGAGATGGGGGTGCTACCCGCGCTGCGCGCGGCGGCGACCGCGGTCGATCGACTGTCCTTCGTCGACGCGAACGGGCGGGCGAAAGCGGTGATGCGGGTGAGTGATCCGGCCGCCGGGGCGCTGGAGCTCGCTCGTGCCGAGTTGGCCGGGATCCTCGCCGGTGCGTCCCGGGACCGAGTCGAGATGCGCTGGGGTGACGGTATTTCCGCGCTCGAACAGTCCGCCCGCGGCGTGTCGGTCGAGTTCGAGTCGGGCGCCGGCGGGCGCTACGACTACGTGGTCGGCGCGGACGGATTGCATTCGGCCGTACGGGGACTGACCTTCGGCGCGGAACGAGAGTTCGTGCGGCATATGGGTATCTACATCGCCACCATGCCGGTGCCGCGGGCGTGGGGTGGTGCCGACGAGGTGGTCATGTACAACTCGCCCGGACGGTCGCTCTCGGTCCATCCGGCGGGTGGCCATCCGATCGCGGCATTCATGTTCCGGCACGCGGCGATCGCGGATCTGGACTACCGCGACACCGACGCGCATCGCCGGCTGCTGATCGAGGAGTTCACGGGCCGGACAGGGCCGTTCGATACCGTGCTCGACCACCTGCGGGACGGCGGCGATCTCTACTTCGACGCCGTCAGCAGGGTATCGCTGCCGCGATGGTCACACGGCCGGGTGGCCGTGGTCGGGGATGCCGCGTCCTGCTTGTCGCTGTTCGGCGACGGCTCCAGTCTGGCGATCGCCGGTGCGCACACCCTGGCCGAGGAACTCGCCGCCGCCCCGCGCGATCCGGACGGTGCGTTGCGGCGCTACGAATCCCGGCACCGGGACCATATCGGCGGCCGGCATCGGGGCGTGCGGCTGGCCTCTGCGCTGATGGTGCCCGCCTCCCGGCCCGCGATCGGCCTGCGCGATACCGCGGTGCGGATCTTCGCCAAGGCGTGAGCGTTCACCGCATCAGGTGAACCAGTCCGCCGGTGAGGAATTCGACCTGATCGTCGAAATAGTCGGTCAGTGCCGCGGGGCCGGGAGTCGCGCCGTGCCGGGCATTCCACTCCTCGGCGCGGCCGAGTGCCTGCAGGAACACCATCAGCGCCACGGCCCAGCGTTGTTCGAGCCGCTCGGGGTCGGTCCCCGGAAAGGTGCGCCGGACCTGGACGAGCAGTGCGGCCCGCAGATCGTTCTCCGTGGCATCCAGCGCCGGATGATCGCGTGCCGACATCTGCGAGACGATCCTGATCCAGCGCATTCCGCGAGTGCGATGACGGCGCAACAGATCTCGATACGGTTCGGTCACCACGTGTACCAGTTCGCCGGCGGTGGGCGGTTCCGGTCGCCGGGCCAGCTCGTCGACACGGCGCCGGATGCCGTCGCGCACGCTCGCGCCGAGATCCAGCAGGACCGCGGCCAGCAGATCGTCCTTGGTGCCGAAGTGATAGTTCACCGATGCCGGCCCCAGGCCGGCGGCGGCGTTGACCGCGCGCACGGATACGGCGTCGACACCCTGTTCGGCGAAGAGGCGTTCGGCGGTCTTCACCAGGCGGGTCCGGGTGGCGCTGCCCTGGCGGTTGCCGGTCGAGGTGGTCACCGCCCGAGAATCGCACAGGGGAACCGAACCGGTGGGAACCACTGCCGCCGGTCCGGGACACTTCTCGATCAGATGATCCATAACAGCGCCGATTCTATCCCTGCCGATACGGCGAAGTTCATTGATTACACGCAGTTTTCGCGACCGGTCCCGGTGGATGGGCCGAGCTACTTTTGGATCAGTTGATCCATGTTAAGCATGATGCATCGGCGGTGAGCTCGATCACAGCCCTTCCGAAGAGGAGACGCATCCGTCATGTGGACCCCCAGTTCGATCCGATTCGGCGCCTTCCTGGCGCCCTACCACCCCCTCGACGCCGATCCGGCACTGCAGCTGCGTCGTGACCTCGATCTGATGGAGCATCTGGACCACCTCGGTTTCGACGAGGCGTGGATGGGTGAACACCACTCCACCGGCGCCGAAATCGTGCCCGCCCCCGATCTGTTCATCGCCGCGGCCGCCGAGCGCACCCGCCGCATCCGGTTCGGCACGGGGGTCGTGTCGCTGCCCTATCACCACCCGCTGGTCACCGCCGACCGCATCACCCAGCTCGACCTGCAGACCCGCGGGCGGGTCATCTTCGGTACCGGTCCGGGCAAGATCCCGCTCGACGCGCACATGATGGGTATCGATCCCTCCGATCAGCGCCGCCGCCAGGGCGAGGCGCTGGCGGCGATTCTGCCGCTGTTGCGCGGTGAGCAGGTCACGATGGAGACCGACTGGTTCACCCTGCGCGACGCGCGGGCCCAGCTGCCGACCTACGACCCGGCCGGAATCGAGGTCGCCGCGGCCTCGACGATCTCGCCGAACGGGTCCGTGCTCGCGGGCACCCACGGCTTGTCGCTGCTGTCGCTGGCGGCCAGTTCACCGTCGGGATTCGAAGCCCTCGACCGCAATTGGGGCGTCTACGAGAAGGCGTGCGCCGATTCCGGGCATCGGGCCGATCGCGCGAACTGGCGGTTGGTCAATCCCATCTTCCTGGCCGAATCACGCGGCGACGCCGAGCGGGCGGTGGCCCGGCGCATCGGCTCGATGGCCGCCTACGTCAACCGGCAGACCGGTCAGCGCCCGCGGTGGGCCGAGACGCCCGCGGGCATCGTCGACCAGTGGCGCAACGAGACTCTCGGTGAGTTCGGTCAGGCGATCATCGGCACTCCGGACGAGGCCGTCGAGCAGATCCAGCGGTTGATCGACAAGACCGGCGGATTCGGCGCACTGCTGATCCTGCACGTCGACATGGCCGACTGGGAGGCGACCAAACGCAGTTACGAGCTGTTCGCCTCGGAGGTGATCCCGCATTTCAAGGATCGCAACCGAGGCCGTGAGGCCAGCCTGCAGTACGCCGAGGACCACCACGAGGTGCTGGTCGGCCGGCTGGTCACCGCCCTCACCAAGGCGCATACCGACTACTACGGCACCGCCGCGACAGGAGCCTGATCATGCGCGCAGCACAATTCGCCGACGGCCGTTTCACCGTCGCCGAGATCGCCGATCCGCCGGCGCTCGGCGCGGGCCAGGTTCGCATCGCGGTCGCAGCCTGCGGGATCTGCGGCAGTGACCTGTCCGTGTCGAAGGATCCGTGCCGGTTCGTCGACGTGGCGGTGGCCGGGGGATATCCGCTCGCGGCCTTCGACGCCGATCGGCCGGTCGTGCTCGGGCACGAATACGCCGGCCTGATCACCGAAATCGGGCCCGGCGTCACCGAATTCGCCATCGGCGACCGAGTGGCGGGGATCGGTCTGGCCACCGATACCGCGACCGGGATCCCGACCATCATCGGATACTCCAACAGCTATCACGGCGGGTTCGGCGAGCAGATCGTGGTCGACGCCTACTGGGTGCGCCCGGTGCCGGAGTCGCTGTCGCTCGAGCACGCCACCCTGGCCGAACCCCTGCACGTGGGGGAGATGCACGTGCAGCAGTCCGGGCTGCGTCCCGGGGATTCGGCACTGGTGATCGGCTGCGGCACCATCGGTTTGGGCGCCGTCGTCGCGGCGAAGGCACACGGTGCTGCCATGGTGATCGCCGCCGAACCGTCGGCCACCCGACGGGAACTCGCGGCCCGGATGGGCGCCGACGTCGTGGTCGATCCGGCCGAGCGCGATCCGATCGATGTGTGGAACGCGCTGATCGCCGACGGCGATACCCTCGTCGGCGACTCGGCGGACGGCACTCTCATCGCCTACGAGTGCAGCGGCCGGACCGGGATCCTCAACGATCTGATGTATCGGCTGCCGTTCAACTCCCGGATCCAGGTCCTCGCGGCGGGATTCGCCGAGGAGACGATCGTGCCGGTCGTGCCGCAGTTCCGCCGGATCGCCGTCAATTTCGGCCACGGCCCCTACCAGGACGCCTACGACGTCACCCTGCGGCGCCTGGCCGACGGGCAGATCGATGCCGAGGCGATCATCACCGGCCGGGTCGGCCTCGACGGTGTCGGCGCGGCCTTCGCCGCCCTGCGCGATCCGCGGGGCCACGTCAAGATCATCGTCAAACCCGAGGGGGTCGAGGGGGCGTGAGTCGAGGGGGCGTGAGGAAGGGGGTCAGAGCAGATCGCTGACGTCGTCGGGGACGTCGACCGCGTATTTGCGCAGGGTTTCCATGGGCACGACCTCGAGGGCGTCCTCGTGGGTGGCCGCCAGGACCACCGGGGCGGCCACCCCGTCCTCGTGGGCGTGCAGCCAGCGCACCGCGACCACACACCAGCGGTCGCCCGGTTGCAGGCCGGGGAAGTTGTTCTCCGGACGTGGTGTCAGCAGATCGTTGCCGATCGATTTCTGGTGCTCCAGGAATTCCTGAGTCACAACGGTGCAGACGGTGTGGCTACCCAGATCCTCGGGGCCGGTGCTGCAGCACCCGTCCCGGTAGAAGCCGGTGAGAGGATCGGTGCCACACTCCTCCAACGGTCCCCCAAGCACATTTCGATCGGTCACATCGCCGATCCTATTGTCTCTGTGTTGGATTCGCCGCGCCTTGGGCAGTTGGCATCCGCACACCCGCCGCGATGCGCGGCCGAACAGGTGTATCGGCCGACGTCGTCGGCGTGTCGGGGCGGCCGAAATTCCTTTCGGATTCCGGCCGGGGCCCGCCCGTGCGCGCCGGCGCCTCGGATCGCCGCGGGCCGCCGCCCGCGGTGCGCCCGTCCGGTCGCGGCGGCCCGGCCGGCGTGCTGACCTCAGGCGATCGGTTCGGGTGCCGGCCCGGGCGGCACGAGCGCGGACGCGGCGCCGCGGACCTGCCGCGGCGCGAGCCGGTCTCCGCGTTCTGACAGGATGGGGGCCGTGAATGCGCAAGCCTGGATTCTGATCGCCGCGATCGCCGCCGTACTGCTGGTGGCGTTCGTTGCCGGATTCGTCCTGTACAAGCGTCGCCGGGTCAGCATTGCAGCGGCCGCGGACCAGGACAAGGAACTGACCGACCGGTCGGGTGGCTACACCGCATCCGGTGGCTTCAACTTCAGTCAGGGAGGTGCGGGCTCGGGCACCCTGACCCCGCCGCGTCCCGAACCGGTGCCGATCGAGCGCACCGACGACGAAGGTCAGCCGCACGTCGGCGACGACGCCGCCATCCCACGCGACTCGGCCCGACGGACCATCACCGACGTGCGGTTGCCGGAACCGGAAACCGTCACCGATCGGCCGGCCGACGGGGCGAGCGGCTCGACGCCGGTCATCGAGCCCGAGACCACCGCCGAGCCGTCGGATCCGGTGGCGCCGGTCGAACCCGCCGCCCCCGCGGACACCGCGGCGAGCGAGGTGACCCCGGCCGAGTCGACCACGACCGAGACCGTGCCGGCGCCGGTGGAAGCCGCCCCGGTCGCGCCGCCGTCGCCGAACGGTGCCGTCGTATCGCCGGCGCCCGTCGAAACGCCGGATACCGCGCCGGCGGTCGAGGAGATCGAACCCACCGCCGGGCGCCTGACCCGCCTGCGCGGGCGGTTGTCCCGCTCGCAGAACGCGGTCGGCAAGAGTCTGCTCGGCCTGCTCGGTGGCGGTGACCTCGACGAGGACTCCTGGGAGGAGGTCGAGGACACCCTGGTCATGGCCGACCTCGGCACCTCGGTCACCACGACGGTCGTGGAGCGGCTGCGTCAGGAGATGGCGGCCCGCAGCGTGCGGACCGCCGAACAGGCCCGGCAGGTGCTGCGCGATGTACTGATCGAGGCACTGCGTCCGGAACTGGACCGTTCCATCCGCGCACTGCCCCATGCCGACCATCCGTCGATCCTGCTGGTCGTCGGTGTCAACGGCACCGGCAAGACCACGACCACCGGCAAACTCGCCCGCGTGCTGGTCGCCGACGGACGCCGGGTGCTGCTCGGCGCCGCCGACACCTTCCGCGCGGCCGCCGCCGACCAGCTGCAGACCTGGGGTGAACGGGTCGGCGCCGACACCGTTCGCGGCCGGGAGGGCGCCGACCCGGCCTCGGTCGCCTTCGACGCGGTCACCACCGGTATCACCGAGGGGGTCGACGCTGTCCTGGTCGACACCGCAGGCCGGCTGCACACCAAGACCGGCCTGATGGACGAGCTGGGCAAGGTCAAGCGCGTGGTGGAGAAGAAGGCCGCGGTGGACGAGGTGCTGCTGGTGCTCGACGCCACCGTCGGCCAGAACGGGCTGACCCAGGCCCGGGTCTTCGCCGAGGTCGTCGACATCACCGGCGTGGTACTCACCAAACTCGACGGCACCGCCAAGGGCGGCATCGTCTTCCAGGTGCAGCACGAACTCGGCGTGCCGGTGAAACTGGTCGGGCTCGGCGAGGGCGCCGACGATCTGGCCCCCTTCGAACCCTCCGCCTTCGTCGACGCGTTGCTCGGCTAGCCACATCCCGTCGTGACCGCCCGGCGCGTGCGCGCCCCTCGCGCCCGGCGCGAAACGCCGAGCTGAAACGGCAGTTCCTCCTCATTTCGACCCACCCCTCACGGTGAGCACGACACTTCTGTGTGCGCCGTGAAACCTGGAAGCAACACGGTGGACGGATCCGTTCACGCATGCGAAACATCGCGGCGGCACGGATGAAACACCAGATGGCGACCCTTGCGTGCAGGCTCGTTGCCGCAGTTTCGGCCGGGCCCGAGATGAGGAGGATCAAGGTGGCGTATCCCTTGCTCGGTGTGCCCGACACCGGCGACACCGCATGGATGCTGGCGAGCTCCGCGCTCGTGTTGTTGATGACCCCGGGGCTGGCGTTCTTCTACGGCGGTATGGTCCGTTCGAAGAATGTGCTCAACATGATCATGATGAGCATCAGCGCGATGGGCGTCGTCGGCGTCCTGTGGGCGCTGTACGGCTTCTCCGAGGCGTTCGGCGACAACAAATTCGGCCTGATCGGCAATCCCGGTCAGTTCTTCGGACTCAAGGGCTTGATCGGCGCCAATGCCGTCAAGGCCAGTCCCGCCGACCCGTCGACCGGTGCGGCCGCGGTGGATCAGGTCAACATCCCGTTGGCGGGCACCATCCCCATGACGGTGTTCGTCGCATTCCAGCTGATGTTCGCGATCATCACGGTCGCGCTGATCTCCGGCGCGGTCGCCGATCGCATGAAGTTCCGGGCGTGGGTGGTCTTCTCCATCGTGTGGGCGACCGTGGTCTACTTCCCGGTCGCGCACTGGGTCTTCGACTTCGACGTCAAGGACGCGGCGGGCAACATCGTCCACCACGGCGGCTGGATCGCCAACAAGTTGCAGGCCATCGACTTCGCCGGTGGTACCGCGGTCCACATCAACGCCGGTGCCGCGGGTCTGGCGCTGTGCCTGGTACTCGGTCGCCGTAAGGGCTGGCCCAAGACGCCGATGCGCCCGCACAACCTGCCCTTCGTCATGCTCGGCGCCGGTCTGCTGTGGTTCGGCTGGTTCGGCTTCAACGCCGGTTCCTCGGTGAGCTCCAACGGACTGGCCGGTTCCACTTTCCTGACCACCACCTTCGCCACCTGTGCCGCGATGATCGGCTGGCTGGTGGTGGAGAAGTTCCGCGACGGCAAGCCCACCAGCCTCGGCGCCGCGTCGGGCATCGTCGCCGGTCTGGTCGCGATCACGCCGTCCTGCTCGTCGGTGAACGTGCTCGGCGCGTTGGTCATCGGCGCGGTCGCCGGTGTGCTGTGCGCCCTGGCGGTGGGACTGAAGTTCAAACTCGGTTTCGACGACTCGCTCGACGTGGTGGGTGTGCACCTGGTCGGTGGTGTGGTCGGTACGCTGCTCATCGGTCTGTTCCTGGCTCCGGAATCCGGCGCGGGCGCTTCGGGCGCGAAGGGCTTGTTCTACGGCGGCGGTTTCGATCAGCTCGGGAAGCAGGCCGTCGGGGCCTTCACCGTGCTCGCGTTCTCCTTCGTCGTCTCACTGATTCTGGGTCTGATCATCAAGTACACGATCGGTATCCGGGCCTCCGAAGAAGAGGAGTTCCAGGGTATGGACGAGTCGGAGCACGCGGAGACGTCATACGATTTCGCTGCTGTGGGTGGCACGGCACGTACCGCCGTCAAGGAGGCATGACGCAATGAAACTGATCACTGCAATCGTCAAACCGTTCACGCTCGAGGACGTCAAGTCGGGGCTCGAGCAGGCCGGTGTGCTGGGTATGACGGTCAGCGAGGTCCAGGGGTACGGCCGGCAGAAGGGGCACACCGAGGTTTACCGCGGTGCCGAGTATTCGGTGGATTTCGTGCCGAAGGTCCGGGTCGAGGTGGTCGTGGACGACGCATCGGTGGAGAAGGTCGTCGAGGTGATCGTCGAGGCCGCCCGGACCGGCAAGATCGGTGACGGCAAGGTCTGGGTAACGCCCGTCGAATCGGTGATCCGGGTCCGAACCGGTGAACGCGGTGGCGACGCACTGTAGGAGATGAGAGATTCGGGCAGCCCCGTTCCCTGCCGGTTGTCGGCCGGGGACGGGGCTGCCCGCATGAACGGGTGGTGGTTGCGGGTATGAGTGCAGACGAATTGTCCGACGGCGCCAAGGATCTGGTGGCCGCGCGAGATCAACTGCTGGGCAGCGGAGACGCGCGTCGCCCGCGCCTGGGCGCCGACGCGCTGCGGCAGGCACTGGTCGACCTGCACGATCTGTGGTTGACCAGCAAGGGGGCCGAGCTGGGCATCACCGCCGACAGCGGACTGGCCGTGGTGGCCGTCGGTGGCCTGGGACGACGGGAGATGCTGCCCTATTCGGATCTGGATCTGGTGCTGCTGCACGACGATGTGGATCCCGAACGGGTCGCGGAGGTGGCCGATCGGCTCTGGTACCCGCTGTGGGACGCGCACATCAAACTCGACCACAGTGTGCGCACGGTGCCGCAGGCCCTGCGAGTGGCCGCCGAGGACCTCACCGCCGCGCTGGGCATGCTCGACGCCCGGCACATCGTCGGAGACGCCGAGCTGAGCAATCTGCTCATCGGCGGCGTCCGGCGCGAATGGCGGACCGGAATCCGTTCTCGGTTCGGCGAACTGGTCGAACAGGCGCAGGCGCGCTGGAAGCGCAACGGTGAGGTCGCCCATCGCGCCGAACCCGACCTCAAGAGCGGCCGCGGCGGACTACGCGATATTCAGCTGCTCGACGCGCTGGCCATCGCCCAGTTGACCGACGCGATGCCGGGCTTGGGCCCCGATGTGCCCGGCGGCGGACTCGACGCCGCCCATCGCCGTCTGCTGGACGTGCGCACCGAACTGCATCGGGTGGCCGGTCGCTCCCGGGACCAGTTGCGGGCCCAGGACGCCGACGAGATCGGCGCCGCGCTGCGCATCGGCGATCGATTCGATCTGGCCCGCACGCTCAGCGATGCGGCACGCACGGTTGTCTACTCGGTGGACGTCGGCGTGCGCACCGCCGGAAACGCGCTGCCCCGGCGCGGTCTGGCCCGGCTGCGGCGGCTGCCGGTGCGCCGCCCGCTGGACGAGGGCGTGGTCGAACACGCGGGAGAGGTGGTGCTTGCTCGTGACGCGCGACCACAACGCGATCCCGGCCTGATCCTGCGGGTGGCGGCCGCCTCCGCGCGTACCGGTCTGCCGATGTCGGCGACCACCCTCAATCGGCTCTCCGAGGATGCCCCCGAACTACGGGAACCGTGGCCGCGCGAGGCGCTCAACGATCTGCTCGTGCTGCTGGGGTCCGGTCGCGCCACCATCGACGCGATCGAGGCACTGGACCGGACAGGCCTGTGGGGCAGGCTGTTTCCGGAGTGGGGTGCGGTCCGGGACCTGCCCCCGCGCGATGCCGTGCACACCTGGACCGTGGACCGTCACCTGGTGGAGACGGTCGCCTACGCCACCGCGCTGAGCACCCGAGTCGCCCGCCCGGATCTGCTGCTGCTCGGCGCGCTGCTGCACGATATCGGCAAGGGGCGCGCGGAGGATCACAGTGTGGTCGGCGCCGAACTGGCCACCCGGATCGGCCGTCGGCTGGGACTGTGGCCCGCCGACGTGGACAGTCTCGCGATGATCGTGCGGCATCATCTGCTGCTGCCCGAGACCGCGACCCGTCGCGATCTCGCCGACCCGGCGACGGCGGCCCGCGTCGTGGACACCCTGGACGGTGACCGCCAGGTCCTCGAACTCCTGCACACTCTGGCCGAAGCCGATTCGCTGGCGACCGGTCCGGGGGTCTGGGGTGAGTGGAAGGCCTCGCTGATCGGCGAGCTGGTGCGTCGTTCCCGGTCGGCGATGGCGGGTGAACCTGTCCCGCACGGAGATTCGCCGGCCCCGGCGACAGTGGACCTGTCCGTGCTGGACAAGGTCGCGGCCGGTGGGGTGCATGTGGATCTGCGCGCCGGCGACGGCCGATACACCCATGTCGTCACGGTGGTCGCACCCGATACGCCCGGTCTGCTGTCGGAGGCGGCCGGCGTGCTGGCCCTGCATTCGCTGCGGGTGCTGTCGGCGACGCTGTCCGCGACGGACGGTATCGCGATCGACACCTTCGTGGTGAGCCCGACATTCGGTGATCCGCCCGATGCCGGCCTGGTGCGGCAGGAACTGATCCGGGCGATCAACGGTGATCTGAAGCTGGCCGCGGCGCTGGCCGACAAGGAGCGCGAAACCTCCTCGCGGACCAGGCCTTACGCGCAGGCCCAACCCCGGGTGATCTGGACCGATACCGATCGGCCCGGTCAGGTGCTGCTGGAATTGCGGGCCGAGGACCGCCTCGGATTGCTCAGCCGGCTGGCCGCGGTGCTCGCCGCGCACGGCGCCGATGTGCGCTGGGCCAAGGCGGTGACCATGGGCTCGGTCGTGGTGGACGCCTTCAGTCTCGATCTCGGCGAAGATACCGAGGCGCGGCGCCGGGAGATCGAGGGGGCGCTGCTGGGGGTGGTTCCGCACCAGGAACCGAAGAAGCCGAGTGAAACGGACAGCGGTGCGGAGGGCAGCTAGGTTTACCGACCGATTGCCTGATTGGTGAAGAAGCTGGTCAACTGGCCATTTATTGGTTAACCGTATTGTTGTGACAACCTCCACTGAATGTGATGCTCGCCACTCTACTATCGGTGTGGATCGTCACGTTGATCCTGATCCGAGCTCTTCGAACTGTTGCTAGTGCCTACCTATCCGGCGAGGGTGCGTTGAGGGGAGCAGGTCGATGGCCGTCGAAGTCGTGTCCGCATCCATGATCACCAGTGATTCGTCCCAGCACATCGCGCGTTGCGTCGGGGGTGACCGCTGGGTGGTGTCCTGGCTGCCCGGTCGCACCCTGACCGGTACCCAGGCGGTGACGGCGATGGCCCTCGCCGGCGCCCTGGCCGATGGCCAGCCCGAGTGGGCCGAATTGGACGCCATGGCACTGCAATTGGGCCTGACCGCCCGTGAAGCGGTGTATCTGGTGGCCAGTGAGCAGCACGACATCAGCCGCACACCACGCCGGCGGCGCGACGCGCTGTCCTGACCGTTCGGCGTGGTCTTACCCAGGGCGAATCCACCGATCGCCGAGTTGCCCGTACCCTGGTAAACCGAGTGACGTCCCTCGACAAGACCAGGAGCGCGATCGGTGTTCGAATCCCTTTCCGACCGGTTGACCGGTGCCCTGAAGGATCTGCGTGGCAAGGGACGCCTGTCGCCGGCCGATATCGACGCGACCGCGCGCGAGATCCGGCTCGCACTGCTCGAGGCGGACGTCGCACTGCCCGTGGTGCGGCAATTCATCGCCCGCATCAAGGAACGTGCCAAGGGGGCCGAGGTCTCGGCCGCGCTGAACCCGGCCCAGCAGGTCGTCAAGATCGTCAACGAGGAACTGATCGGCATCCTCGGCGGCGAAACCCGGCGGCTGCAGCTGGCCAAGACCCCGCCCACGGTGATCATGCTCGCCGGTCTGCAGGGTGCCGGTAAGACCACGCTCGCGGGCAAGCTCGCGAAATGGCTGAAGGGACAGGGCCACACGCCGCTGCTGGTCGCCTGTGACCTGCAGCGGCCGGGCGCCGTCACGCAGCTGCAGGTGGTCGGTGAACGAGCCGGCGTCCCGGTCTTCGCCCCGCATCCCGGCACCTCGATCGGCGGGGGCGACAATGCCCTCGGGGTGACGGCCGCCGACCCCATCCGGGTCGCCGAGGCCGGTATCGACGAGGCGAAGCGGCGCCACTACGACATCGTCATCGTCGACACCGCCGGCCGCCTCGGCATCGACGAGGAGTTGATGCGCCAGGCCGCCGGTATCCGCGATGCGGTCCATCCGGACGAGACCCTGTTCGTCCTCGACGCCATGATCGGTCAGGACGCTGTCACCACCGCGGAGGCCTTCCGCGACGGTGTGGGATTCACCGGCGTCGTGCTGACCAAGCTCGACGGCGACGCCCGTGGTGGTGCCGCGCTGTCGGTGCGTGAAGTGACCGGCGTGCCGATCCTGTTCGCGTCCACCGGTGAGAAGCTCGAGGACTTCGACGTCTTCCACCCCGACCGGATGTCCAGCCGCATCCTGGGTATGGGCGATCTGCTCACCCTGATCGAGCAGGCCGAGCAGGTCTACGACCAGCAGCAGGCCGAGGAAGCGGCCCGCAAGATCGGTTCGGGTGAGCTGACTCTCGAGGACTTCCTCGACCAGATGCTCGCCATTCGCAAGATGGGCCCGATCGGCAACCTGCTCGGCATGCTGCCCGGCGCCGGTCAGATGAAGGATGTGCTGGCCCAGGTCGACGACAAACAGCTCGACCGGGTGCAGGCGATCATCCGCGGCATGACTCCCGCGGAGCGCGCCAACCCGAAGATCATCAACGCGTCCCGCCGGCTGCGCATCGCCAACGGCTCCGGCGTCACGGTCACCGATGTCAACCAGCTCGTCGACCGCTTCTTCGAGGCCCGCAAGATGATGGCGGCGATGGGCCGCCAGATGGGCCTGCCGGGCGGACGCCGCAACAACACCAAGGGCAAGAAGGGGAAGAAGGGCAAGAAGGGCGGGCGCGGCCCGACTCCGCCGAAGGGGATGCGCGGTGGTTTCCCGGGGATGCCGGGTATGCCGCCGGGAATGCCCGGGATGCCCGCGGCCGGAATGCCGGATCTGTCGAATATGCCCGCGGGCCTCGACGAACTGCCGCCGGGCCTCGAGGGGTTCGATCTGTCGAAGCTGAAGTTCCCCAAGAACTGAGCTGTATCTCGGCGGGATCATTCCGACGACGGGGCCAGGAGGCGATATGCGGCTGCATCTTCGGGGCGTCGTACTTCCCGACGACGAGGTCCGCGACCTCTGGGTGCGCGACGGAGTGATCTCCGACGAGCCGGTGTGCGATGCCGAAACCCTGTGCGACACCGGATGGATCGTGCCGGGACTGGTCGATGCCCACTGCCACGTCGGTATCCGCTACGGCGGCGGTCACGAGGATCGGGCGGGTGCGATCGCGCAGGCCGAGGTCGAGCGCGACGCGGGGGCGCTGCTTCTGCGTGATGCCGGATCGCCCATCGATACGCGGTTCGTCGACGACCATCACGAGCTGCCGAAGATCATCCGCGCCGGCCGCCACATCGCCCGGCCCAAACGCTATATCCGCGAACTGGGCATCGAGCTCGACGACGAGCGCGACTTGCCCGATATCGTTGCCGAACAGGCCCGATTCGGTGACGGCTGGGTCAAGATCGTCGGTGACTGGATCGATCGCTCGGTCGGCGATCTGCGTCCGCTGTGGAGCGATGCGATCCTGAAGGAGGCCATCGATGCCGCGCATCGCGAGGGCGCCCGCGTCACCGCGCACGTCTTCGGTGAGGACGCCCTGCCCGGATTGATCGGCGCCGGGATCGACTGCCTCGAACACGGCACCGGCCTCACCGGCGACACCATCGAGATGATGGTCACCCACGGCACCGCTCTGGTGCCGACCCTGATCAATATCGACACCTTTCCCGAGATCGCCGACGGGGCGGCCAAATTCCCCGTCTACGCCGCGCATATGCGCGATCTGCACCGCCGGGTCCGCGATACCGTGGCCGACGCCCATGCCGCGGGCGTGCCGATCTACACCGGCACCGACGCCGGCGGTTCGATCCGCCACGGCCGCGTCGCCGACGAGATCGACGCCCTCGCCGGTGCGGGGCTGTCCCGGCACGAGGCATTGGGCGCGGCATCCTGGGGTGCTCGGGAATGGCTCGGTCGCCCGGGGATCGAACCCGGGGCACCGGCCGACTTCGTCGTCTATCGCACCGATCCGCGCGGCGGCCGTGCGGCGCTCGATGCGCCCGCGTACGTCGTGCTGCGGGGGCGGGTGTACCCCGGCCGCGATCCGGTCACCGGCCACCGGTGAACCGCGCGCCCCGGGGCGATTTCTTCGGACACCGCCCGTCTGGCAGAATGAACGACCGTCCTCGTCGGCGCTCTCGGCCCATGCCGTGACCACCGTGTTGAGGACAGTGTCAGCCCGTCTCCGGTTACGTACCGCGCGGCGGTCACACACTCAACGCAAAACCGGGCCCGCACCCCGTGTGGGCTGCTGAATTGCGGCCGTGACCACTCAGGCTGCCCACGGGCGGCCGCCATCGAAAGGCATAGGCACAGCCATGGCTGTCAAGATCAAGCTGACCCGTCTGGGCAAGATCCGCAACCCCCAGTACCGCATCGTCGTCGCCGATGCGCGCACCCGTCGTGACGGCCGCGCCATCGAGAACGTCGGCAAGTACCACCCGAAGGAAGAGCCCTCGCTGATCGAGGTCGATTCCGAGCGCGTGCAGTACTGGCTGGGTGTCGGCGCGCAGCCCACCGAGCCGGTCAAGCGTCTGCTGGAGATCACCGGTGACTGGCAGAAGTTCAAGGGTCTGCCGGGCGCCGAGGGCACCCTGAAGGTCAAGGAGGCCAAGCCCAGCAAGCTCGACCTGTTCAACGCCGCGCTGGCCGCCGCCGACAGCGAGCCGGTCGCCGAGGCCGTGACCCCCAAGAAGAAGAAGTCGAAGGCCGCCGAGGGCGAAGCCGAGGCCGCCGCCGAGGCTGCCGAATAATGAGTGCGGTCGTCGCCGATGCCGTCGAGCACCTGGTGCGCGGCATCGTCGCCAATCCGGAGGACGTGCGCGTCGACCTGATCACCAGCCGTCGCGGACGCACCGTCGAGGTGCATGTCAACCCCGAGGATCTGGGCAAGGTCATCGGCCGCGGCGGACGTACCGCGACCGCGCTGCGCACCCTGGTCGCCGGAATCGGCGGCCGGGGCATCCGGGTCGACGTGGTCGACACCGATCAGTAGATGGAACTGGTAGTCGGGCGGGTCGCCAAATCGCACGGTGTGCGTGGCGAACTCGTGGTCGAGGTACGTACCGACGAGCCCGAACTCCGTTTCGCTCCCGGCTCACGCCTGCGGGGGCGGGCGCCGAGAAGTGACGTGGTGCAGACATACACGGTGGAGTCGGCCCGAGAGCATTCGGGCCGGCTCCTCGTGCGCCTCGAGGGTGTCGCCGACCGGACCGCCGCGGATGCGTTGCGTGGCACCGTCTTTCTCATCGAAAGCGATGATCTGCCGCCGTCGGAGGATCCCGACGAGTTCTACGATCACGAACTCGAGGGCCTGCGGGTGCAACTGACCGACGGGACCGAGATCGGCACCGTGAACGAGGTATTGCATTCGGCTGCGGGCGAGCTGCTGTCGATTCGGGCGGCCGAGGGCGTCGGTGGCCGCGGCGGCCGGGAGATCCTGGTGCCGTTCGTCACCGCGATCGTTCCGACCGTCTCGATCGCCGAGCGGCTGATCGTCATCGATCCACCCGAAGGTTTGCTGGACGAGGAGTAGCGATGGGCACCGGAGCCGGCGATCCCGCGCCGCACGTCGATCCTGCCCTCCGCATCGACGTCGTCACCATCTTCCCCGAATACCTCGAACCCTTGCGAACGGCGTTGCTGGGCAAGGCGATCGAGAAGGGGATCGTCGAGGTGGATGTGCACAATCTGCGGCGCTGGACCCATGATGTGCACCAGTCGGTCGACGACGCCCCCTACGGCGGTGGCCCTGGCATGGTCATGAAACCGACGGTCTGGGGGGACGCACTCGACGAGGTGTGCCCGGACGAGGCGCTGCTGGTGGTCCCGACCCCGGCGGGCGTGCCGTTCACCCAGGCCACCGCACAGCGCTGGTCCACCGAATCGCACCTGGTGTTCGCCTGTGGCCGCTACGAGGGGATCGACCAGCGGGTCTTCGACGATGCCGCGCGCCGGGTGCGCGTGGAAGAGGTCAGCATCGGTGACTACGTGCTGATCGGTGGTGAGGCCGCGGTGCTGGTGATGGCCGAGGCGGTGGTCCGCCTCATTCCCGGCGTACTGGGCAATCAGCAATCCCACCAACAGGATTCGTTCTCCGACGGACTGCTGGAGGGGCCGAGCTACACGCGGCCGGTGAGCTGGCGTGGATGGGACGTGCCGGAGATCCTGCTGTCGGGTAATCACGCGCGGATCGAGGCGTGGCGCCGGGAGCGGTCCGAGGAACGCACCCGGGACCGTCGGCCCGACCTGCTGCCGCCCGAATAGCCGAAACCGTACTGCCGCAGCGGAACTCGTCCCCATGCCCGCGGAGTGGGCCGCGGATCCCCGTGCGCCGCGCGGGAACCGGCTTGAGTATCGCTCGTTGTTCCGCCGCGCGACGATCGGTCCCGGCGGGCGGTCCGACACGGGGTGCGGCCGCGATATCCGGTGACGGATCCCGAGGGGGGCGCCGGCTGTTCGACAACGCTGTGGCCAGCGGTTTTTCGCCGACCAGCGATATCTGTTACCCCGAGTCGGGGTGCGGCGAGCGAGATCCGGGTCGCGCCACTTGGCTCGCTGTCGGACAGCGACGGTAGTGTCAGCGAGCGTGACGACAGCCTCCGAATCCGTCAGCACCGAAGCACCCGCCCGCGCCGAAGGGGGCGCGACGGTCCGGCTAGCCAGTGTCGGCCGTCGCATCGCCGATGAGCTCGCCGTGCGCGAGGAACAGGTACGTTCCGCCGTCGAGCTGCTCGACGGCGGGTCGACCGTGCCGTTCATCGCCCGCTACCGCAAGGAGGTCACCGGCGGCCTCGACGACGCGCAGTTGCGGCAATTGGAGGAGCGGCTGCACTACCTGCGTGAACTCGACGATCGCCGGGGCTCGATCCTGGAATCCATTCGCGGTCAGGGAAAGCTGGATGCCGCGCTCGAGCAGCAGATCATGCTCGCCGAAACCAAGGCCCGCCTCGAGGACATCTACCTGCCGTACAAGCCGAAGCGGCGCACCAAGGCGCAGATCGCGCGAGAGGCCGGCCACGAGCCGGTCGCCGACGCGCTCATCGGCGATCCCGCCACCGATCCGGCCGGCTACTCCACCGAACAGCTCGACGGTGCCCGCGCCATCCTGGTGGAGCGGTTCGCCGAGGATGCCGATCTGGTCGGTGAACTGCGTGAACTGATGTGGGAGCGCGGCCAGGTCACCTCCCGGGTGCGCAGTGGTAAGGAAGAGGCCGGCGCCAAGTTCGCGGACTACTTCGAGTTCAGCGAGCCGTTCGCTACATTGCCCTCGCACCGGATCCTCGCGCTGCTGCGCGGCGAGAAGGAGGATGTGCTCAGCCTGTCGCTGGACCCCGATGCCGACGAGCCGGAGCCGGGTGCGCGCACCATCTACGAAGGGCGGATCGCGCGCAAGTTCGATATCGCCGATCAGGGCCGCCCGGCCGACAGCTGGCTGCTGGATACCGTGCGCTGGGCGTGGCGGACCAAGTTGCAGGTCAGCCTCGGTATCGATATCCGGATGCGGTTGCGGCAGTCCGCGGAGAAGGATGCCGTCGACATCTTCGCCGCCAACCTGCGGGATCTGCTGCTGGCGGCACCCGCCGGTACCCGCACCACCATGGGCCTGGACCCGGGATACCGCACCGGGGTGAAGGTGGCCGTGGTCGACGGCACCGGCAAGGTGGTCGCCACAGAGACGATCTACCCGCACAAGCCGCAGGGACAGACCGAGAAGTCGCTCGCGGTCCTCGGCGCCCTCGTCGCCCGATTCGGGGTGGACCTCATCGCGATCGGAAACGGCACCGCCTCCCGCGAGACCGACGCCCTTGCCGTGGAACTGATTTCGCGGATCGGCGCGACTCCGGGAGCCCGTAAGCCCACCAAGATCGTGGTGTCGGAGGCCGGTGCGTCGGTGTACTCCGCGTCGGCGTACGCCTCGCAGGAACTGCCCGATCTCGACGTCTCACTGCGCGGGGCGGTATCGATCGCGCGTCGTCTGCAGGATCCGCTGGCCGAGCTGGTGAAGATCGAGCCGAAATCCATCGGCGTCGGCCAGTATCAGCACGATGTGTCGGAGACACTGCTGGCCCGGTCGCTGGGCGCGGTGGTCGAAGACGCGGTGAACGCGGTCGGTGTCGACGTCAACACCGCCTCGGTGCCGCTGCTCTCACGGGTATCCGGTATCGCCACCTCGGTCGCGGAATCGATTGTGGCCCATCGAGATCAGAACGGCCCGTTCCGCAACCGCACCGGTCTGCTGGGTGTGCCGCGGCTGGGGCCCAAGGCGTTCGAGCAGTGCGCGGGCTTCCTGCGCATCCGTGGCGGCGACGATCCGCTCGACACCTCGGCCGTGCACCCCGAGGCCTATCCGGTCGTGCGGCGCATCCTCGAGGCGACCGGTCGCGATGTGCCCGGGTTGATCGGCAACTCCGGGGCGCTGCGCGCGTTGCGGCCGCAGGATTTCACCGACGACACCTTCGGTGTCCCCACCGTCACCGACATCATCGCCGAACTCGAGAAGCCGGGTCGTGACCCGCGTCCGGAGTTCAAGACCGCCGAATTCGCGGCCGGGGTCGAGAAAGTGGCCGATCTGAAGCCCGGCATGGTGCTCGAGGGGGTAGTCACGAATGTGGCGGCCTTCGGCGCCTTCGTCGACGTGGGCGTCCATCAGGACGGTCTGGTCCATGTCTCGGCGATGTCGCACTCCTTCGTCCGCGATCCGCGCGAGATCGTCAAATCCGGTGATGTGGTCAAGGTGAAGGTGCTCGAGGTCGATGTGGCCCGGCAGCGCATCGGCCTGACGCTGCGGCTCGACGACGAGCCCGGCACCGGCAAGGCCGAGAAGGGCGGCGCCGGGCAGCGCGGTGGCGGTCAGGGGCGCGGTGGTCAGCCGCGCGGCGCTCAGCCGGGCAAGGGCAATCAGGCACGCGGCGGCCAGGATCGCGGACAGGGCCGAAACCAGCAGCGGCGCACTGCGTCCGAGCCTTCGGGAGCGATGGCCGACGCGTTGCGGCGCGCCGGATTCGGCCGCTGATCGCTGCTCTCGCCGGCGGAGTTCCACGGGTTTCGGCCCGAACTCCGCCGGGCGGTGCTGGACAATGGCGGGTGCGGGCCGGGTTCGGGTGATCGGCCCGCGGACCCGGCTTCGACCGGCATCGCGAGCGAGGGGATATGGCGGTTCTACGACGGTGGCTCGACGATTCGATCCTCGCGGAGGGTCGGCTGCCGTTGCTGTGCTTCCTGTTCGGCTTCATCGTCGGATTCCTGCTGATCCGCCTGAGCGTGCGGATGATCCGCAATCAGGTGCGTTGGTGGCCGGGCAATCTGCGCGCCGGCGATGTGCACATCCACCACATGGTCTTCGGTGTCGTGCTGGTACTGGCCTCGGGACTGGGGCTGGTGGCCGCGTATCGCAGCGGGGTCGCCACCACCTCCGCCCTCGCCGCGTCCTTCGGACTCGGGGCGGCACTGGTACTCGACGAGTTCGCGCTCATCTACTACCTGCGCGATGTGTACTGGGAGGAACAGGGCCGCACATCGGTCGACGCGGTCTTCGTGGCCGTCGCTGTCACCGGGCTGCTGCTGCTGGGATTTCATCCGCTCTGGCTGCTGGACATCAAAGACATCCGGCACGATACGAGCGCCGCGGGCCGCGGTTTCCTGGGAATGTTCGCGCTGGTGAATCTGGTGCTCGCCGCCGTCGTCATCGCGAAGGGCAAGATCTGGACCGGATTGTTCGGCATGTTCTTCCTGCCGCTGCTGGTCGTCGGTGCGCTGCGTTTGAGCCGCCCCGGCGCGCCGTGGGCGCGCTGGCGCTACGGTGACCGCCGCCGCCTGATGTATCGGGCCGTCGTCCGCGAGCGGCGTTATCGGCGCCCGGTGATCCGGGCCAAGATCTTCGTTCAGGACCTGGTCGCGGGTAAGCCGGACGTCGCCCATGTGCGCAGTGCCGCCGAGGCGGAGCTGGCCCGCACCGTGGTGCCCGCGCCACCGGTACATCTGCGATCGAGGTCGTCGCGCGCGACCGTGCACGACGGTGCGCCCTCGTCCGCGGCGCTGTCGGCCGACGGCGCCGAGACAGCCGCTCATCGGTCGGAGCGATCGGGGCACTGACGGGGCGGGTCGGCGATAATCGGGGGGCCGATTTTCGGTTCACCGTCCTGATCTGGCACAATGCTCAGGTTGCCCTGGGCGATCGAGTCCGGTGCACCGACCGTATCCGGAGCACGAACCGGCCGAGCAGTTGCCGCCAGGTTCCTCTGTTCACGCGAACTTCCAAAGGACGGAAATGAACACCCTCGACTTCGTCGACGAAAAGTCGCTGCGCACCGATATCCCGGACTTCCGCCCGGGCGACACGGTGAACGTGCACGTCAAGGTTATCGAAGGTAACAAAGAGCGCATCCAGGTCTTCAAGGGTGCGGTCATCCGCCGCCAGGGTGGTGGCATCCGCGAGACCTTCACCGTGCGCAAGGTGTCGTTCGGCGTGGGTGTCGAGCGCACCTTCCCGGTTCACAGCCCCAACATCGACCATATCGATGTGGCGACCCGCGGTGATGTCCGCCGGGCCAAGCTGTACTACCTGCGCGATCTGCGCGGCAAGGCCGCCAAGATCAAGGAGAAGCGCTGAACATTCGGGCTCTGCCCGTTCACGCTCGACCCTCGGTCCCTGTGACCGGGGGTTTTCCTTTTTTCGAAGCGCGCACATGGCTCGAGGTGCCCCGCCTGCGCGCCGCTCGGGGAACGCCGGTGGAGACGACGAACACGGCTGCGGGATAACCTGTTCGGCGTGGCAGACGAAAGCGAGTCGGTGGCGCGGCGCCGAGCCGATGACAACCGTGCCGATGACGAACGCAAGGACGAGTCCGCATCGCGACGCCGGCGCCGGGGCGGCGGAAAACGCAAGCAACGCCCCTTCTGGCAGGAACTGCCGATCCTGATCGTCATCGCCGCGGTGATCGCCGCGCTGGTGGTCAACTTCATCGGCCGGCCCTACGTGATCCCGTCGCAGTCGATGGAACCGACGCTGCACGGCTGCACCGG
Source organism: Nocardia spumae (assembly GCF_020733635.1). Lineage (NCBI taxonomy): Bacteria > Bacillati > Actinomycetota > Actinomycetes > Mycobacteriales > Nocardiaceae > Nocardia > Nocardia spumae. The sequence continues at coordinate 2,416,998 of NZ_JAJFZL010000001.1, forward strand.
TTGCACCGGCGATCGGATCTACGTCGAGAAGCTCAGCTACGACTTCGGTGATCCGAAGCCGGGTGACGTAGTGGTGTTCGTCGGCCCGAGCGGTTCCTGGAACCGGTCCTACCATTCCAACCGCTCCAGCAATGTCGCCGTGCGCGGCGTCCAGAACTTCTTCTCGTTCTTCGGACTGGTTCCGCCGGATGAGAACGATCTGGTCAAGCGCGTGATCGCGGTGGGCGGTCAGACCGTGCAGTGCTGCGATGCGCAAGGACGGGTGATGGTCGACGGTAAGCCGCTCGACGAGCCGTACGCCCACTACATCTATCCGTATCAGCCGGGTCTGCCCTATGCGACCAAGGTCGCCGGTGGGCTGTCGATCGATCCGCGCGGTCGCGAGTTCGGACCGATCAAGGTTCCCGATGGCCATTTGTGGGTGATGGGCGACAACCGTAACGAATCGGCCGATTCGCGGGCTCACGTGGACGACGAGTACTCCGGCACCGTGCCGATAGACGATGTGCGCGGTAAAGCGGTGTTCAAGATCTGGCCACCCAGCCGGATCGGTCCGGTGCGATCCCAGAACCCGCAAACGAACTGAGCGGGATACGCAGCGCGAGATAATCGAGTCACGGGACAGTCGAACGGTAGGTGCAGTGGCGGAAGTATCGCGACGCACGACGCGCAACGGTAACGGCAGCAAGATCATCCGGCCTCCGCTCCGCGTCGGCGACTGGCCGCCGCGAGTGGTGATGCGGCGGGCCGGTGGCCTGCGCACGCTGGAAGCGGCGCTGATTCGCAGTGGTCTCGGCCCGGTGGCGGGAGTCGACGAAGCGGGTCGTGGCTGCTGTGCGGGCCCGCTCGTGGTGGCCGCCTGCCTGTTGGCGCCCAAGGCCTACGATTCCCTTGCGGGACTGGATGATTCGAAACGGCTCACCGAGGCCGCGCGCGAGCAGCTGTATCCGGTCATCATGCGGCGGGCGCTGGCCTGGAAGGTGGTCGTGATCCCGGCGTGGGAGATCGATGCGATCGGTATCCACGTCGCCAATATCGAGGGAATGCGCCGGGCGGTCGCCGGCCTCGAGGTGCGGCCCGGATATGTCCTCACCGACGGCTTCCGGGTGCCGGGGATCAGCGTTCCCTCACTGCCGGTGATCGGCGGTGACGCCACCGCGGCCTGTATCGCGGCGGCCAGCATCCTCGCCAAGGTGACCCGTGATCGAATGATGGTCGATATGGACCGTGAGCTGCCCGGATACGGCTTCGCCGCACACAAGGGCTACAACACCCCGGAGCATACGGCGGCGTTGGCGCGACTGGGGCCCAGCGATGAACACCGCCGGTCGTGGCGCAATGTGCGCGGTGCGGACGCCCCGGCGACCGGGCAAGTGGCTGCCGATGCCGCCCATGCGAGATGATGTGAGCACACGCATCGTGGCAATAAGGAGGACATTCCACCCGATGAGCGAGCGAACGATCGGCGCAGCCGCCCTGGCGGTCCGGCCGGAGTCGAGCATCAGCGAGGTCCGGGCATGAGCGCCGAGGACCTCGAGAAGTACGAAACCGAGATGGAGCTCTCGCTGTATCGCGAGTACAAGGACATCGTCGGTCAGTTTTCGTATGTGGTCGAGACCGAACGCCGCTTCTATCTGGCCAATTCCGTCGAGCTGCGCCCCCAGAACGCCGACGGAGAGGTGTATTTCGAGGTGCGGATGTCGGATGCGTGGGTGTGGGATATGTACCGGCCCGCCCGCTTCGTCAAACATGTCCGCGTGATCACGTTCAAGGATGTGAACATCGAGGAACTCGAGAAGCCGGATCTGCGTCTGCCCGAGTAACGGCCGTGCGGGCCCGATCCGACGGGGTGGATCGGGCACGTCGCACCGCTGTTGATCCACAGCTCGTCGGCTGTCCACAGACTTGCCGTTCGCCCAGGTGAGGCCCGCCGTCCGGCCCGGCGTCGGCGCCATGCTGAGCGGGTGGCACACAATCTGGCGCTCGGCGCACACGGGGAAGATCTGGCCGCGCGGTTCCTGCGGGGGGCCGGAATACGGATCGTCGAACGAAACTGGCGCTGCCGTTACGGCGAATTGGACCTCATCGTCGAGGAATCCGGCACCACCGCTTTCGTCGAGGTCAAAACACGATCCGGCGTAGGGTTCGGCACCCCGGCCGAATCGGTGACCTTCGCGAAGCAACAGCGCATCCGCCGGCTGGCCCTGCTGTGGCTGACCGAACAGAGCGGCCCGTGGCTGCGGATTCGGTTCGACGTGGTGTCGGTGTTGGTGCTGCCCGGTCGGCAACCGCGGATCGAGCACATCCGGGCGGCGTTCTGATGGCCCTCGGCCGCGCCCATTCGGTGGCGGTCACGGGTGTCGACGGGCAACTGGTCGAGATCGAGGCCGATATCGGGCAGGGCCTGCCGTCGGTACACCTGGTCGGCCGTCCCGACACCACGCTGCAGGAATCGCGTGACCGGGTACGGGCGGCCGTGGCGAACTCGGGGGAGAAGTGGCCCGACGGTCGCGTCGTTCTCGCCCTGTCGCCGGCGACGCTACCGAAGGTGGGCAGTGTCTACGACCTGGCACTCGCCGCCGCCGTTCTGCACGCCGGGGATTCGGTTCCCGGCTCCCGGCTCGACGGGACGGTGCTGCTGGGCGAGCTCGCCCTCGACGGCCGCGTGCGCCGCGTGCGGGGCATCCTGCCCGCGGTGCTGGCCGCGCGCACCGCCGGCCGGACCACCGCGGTGGTGCCCGAGTCGGTTCTCGGTGAGGCCGGGTTGGTGAACGGCATCACCGTCCTGGGCGCACCCACTCTGCGCGCACTCATCGACTGGTTGCGCGGTGAGGGCACACTGCCGAGCCCGGACGGGAGATATACCGCCCCACAACGCGTTGTCGGCGATCTCAACGAGGTGGTGGGGCAGGACGAGGCACGCTGGGCGTTGGAGGTGGCCGCCGCCGGAGGTCATCACCTCCTTCTCACCGGTCCGCCGGGAATCGGCAAAACCATGTTGGCGCAACGCCTTCCGGGGCTGCTACCGCCGCTGACCGAGACGGAGTCCCTGGAGGTCACCGCCATCCATTCGGTGGCGGGAACCCTGTCGGACGACCATCCGCTCATCACCACCGCACCGTTCGTCGCACCCCATCATTCGACCTCGGTGTCGGCGATGGTCGGCGGCGGTTCGGGATCCGCGCGGCCGGGCGCGGTCAGCCGTGCCCACCGCGGCGTGCTGTTCCTCGACGAATGCGCCGAGATCGGAGCCAAGGTACTCGAGGCATTACGAACCCCGCTGGAGGAGGGCGAGGTTCGTATCGCCCGCCGCGACGGTGTCGCGCGTTACCCGGCACGTTTCCAGCTGATTCTGGCCGCGAATCCATGCCCGTGTGCCCCGGCCCGCGATGTGGACTGCATCTGCGCGCCGCTGGCTCGCCGTAGGTATCTGGGCAAGCTGTCGGGCCCGCTCATGGATCGCATCGATATCTGGATGCAGATGCACGCGCACGCCGCCGGAGCGTTCACCCCGGCCGACGCCGAATCCAGTGTGGTCGTCCGGGACCGGGTCGACGCCGCACGACGGGCCGCCGCGCAACGCTGGTCCGAGTACGGCTGGACCGTCAACGCGGAGGTGCCGGGACATGTGCTGCGGCAGCGGTTCCGGCTCCCGGCCGAGGCGCTGGCACCGGTGGAGACAGCGCTGCGGCAGGGCCGGATGTCGGCACGCGGGGCCGATCGGGCGATCCGAGTCGCCTGGACCATCGGCGATCTTCGGGGCGCGCAGGTGCCTTCGGCGCAGGATGTGCTGCAGGCATTGAACTTTCGGCAGCGGGGAGTTTCCTGATCGGGGTGGGCGGGTCGGCTCACCGCACGGATGTATCGAGCCGTCGGTACGGATGTCGCAGGCGGCGGGGAGGGAGAGGCGGGAATGCACGGAGTGTGGATACGGCCCGGAATGCCGAGGGAGTCATCGGCTCGGGGGCGCCTGCGCGCGGGCGGTGGTCATCGAACGGAGGGCAGGCGGTGACTGGGCAGGATCTCGAAGTGAGGGGGGAGTTCGGCTCCGCGGCAGCCTCGTCGGTGACGGTGGATGCCGATGAGCGGCGCTTGGCATGGGTGTATCTGTCGCGGGTGGTGGAGGGCCCGTGCCCCGCGCTGTCGGCGTTGATCGCGCGGGTCGGGGTGGTGGAAGCGGCGCGGGCAGTGCGTGACTGCGATCTGCCGGAGTCGCTGCGCGGACCCACCGAGCGCCGCCGTGGAATCGACCGCGCCGAACGGGATCTGGAGGTGATGGCGCGGATCGGGGGCCGCGTGATCACCCCGGACGATCCGGAATGGCCGCAGTGGCGGCTGCTCGGGTTGACCCAGCTCGACCCCGCCCGCGACGCGGATGCCGCGATCCCGCTGGTGTTGTGGGCCCGTGGTCCGCTGTCGCTGCAGCAGTGCACCGAGCAGTCCCTGGCGGTGGTCGGCGCGCGGTGCAGTACCGGATACGGCGAACAGGCCACCGCGGAGTTGGCGGGTGAACTCGCCGCGCGCGGCTGGACGATCGTGTCCGGCGCGGCGTTCGGTATCGACGGCACCGCGCATCGCGCGGCACTGGCCGCCGGCGGGGCGACGGTGGCGGTGCTCGCGTGCGGGGTCGATCGGGCCTATCCCGCACAGCACGAAAGGCTGCTCGCCGAGATCGCCGAGACGGGTGTGGTGGTGAGTGAGTATCCGCCCGGCGCCACCGCGTACAAACATCGATTCCTGGCTCGTAACCGGCTGATCGCGGCATTGTCGGACGGGGTGCTGGTAGTGGAGGCGGGACTGCGCAGCGGCGCGCGCAATACGGCGAAATGGGCTCGGCGCCTGGGCCGTCCGGCGCTCGCGGTACCCGGCCCGATCACCGCCGCGGCATCGGTCGGCTGCCATCGCATGGTTCGTGACCGGGAGGCGATTCTCGTGACCCGGGTCGAGGAGATACACGACGAGGTGGGACCGCTGCGGCTCTCGCTGCCCCCCGATGGCGATCCGGACGCGAATCTGGCCGGTGACCAGGCAACGGTGTTCGCGGATTTACCCGTCGCCGGCTCCCGGGTGCCGAAACAGATCGCGGAGGCCAGCGGCCTGGCCGTCCCCGCGGTGCGTGCCGCGCTGGCCGCACTCGAGGTCGCGGGCCTGGTCGGTACCGACAGTTCGGGATGGTTCCGGATCGTCCGTACGGGAGCGTGAGGCGATCGCGTGGCCCGCGGGCGATCGTCGGCGCGGTGGCTTGCGCCGGGCCCCGCCGTCGGTGACCGTGGAGAAATGGAGGAACTACCGGGCGATCTGCGGGATCTGCTCGAGCAATACGAGCGACATCTCCTGCTGGGCCGCAACAGATCGGCGCATACCGTGCGGGCGTATCTGGGTGATGCGCGATCCCTGCTGGACCACCTGTACGACCGGTCACCGGACGCGTCGGTCGGGGAGATCGATCTCGCGCTGCTGCGTTCGTGGCTGGCCGCCCAGTCCGCGGCGGGGGCCGCGCGCACCACCATGGCTCGGCGAGCCTCGGCCGCACGGACCTTCACGGCTTGGCTGACCCATACCGGTCGGCTCACCGTCGATCCAGGTCCGCGCCTGGGCTCGGCCCGCGCTCATCGGGTGCTGCCCGCGGTGCTCGGCAGAGATCAGGCCGATGCCGCGATGGAAGCCGCGGAATCCGGTGCGGCTCAACGTGATCCCATGGCGCTGCGGGATCGGCTGATCGTGGAGATGCTGTACGCCACCGGGATCCGGGTCAGTGAGCTGTGCGGGCTCGATATCGACGACATCGATCGGGAGCGCCGGCTGGTCAGGGTACTGGGCAAGGGCAACAAGGAGCGTTCGGTGCCGTTCGGGCTCCCCGCCGATCGGGCGCTGGAGAACTGGCTGAGTTTCGGACGTTCGCATCTGGCCACCGCCGAATCGGGCCGGGCTCTGCTGCTCGGTCGCCGTGGCCGGCGCCTCGGCCAGCGACAGGCCAGAACGGTTGTGCACGAGGTTGTCTCGGCGGTTCCGGGCGCCCCGGATCTGGGCCCGCACGGTTTGCGCCACACCGCCGCCACCCATCTGCTCGAGGGCGGCGCCGACCTGCGCATCGTCCAGGAGTTACTGGGCCACGCCAGTATGGCCACCACTCAGCTCTACACCCACGTCTCCATCGAGCGGCTCCGGCGGGTGCACGATCAGGCGCACCCGCGCGCGTGAGCACGACCGCGCCGAGATGACCGGATCACCTGGGGCGGATCGCCTCGATGTAGCGACCGGCCATGACACGCTGCAGTCCTCGGACCACCGGTCCGCCCAGGCGCACGTACCAGGTTCCGGGCTTGGAGAAGGCCTCGACGATGCCGTAGACGGCCTCGTCGGCGGGGTCGTACTCCACTGCGAACAGTTCCTCGCCGATCTCCGGATGCCCGGGCAGAGTGCCGTAGGCGAAGCCCCGGCGGTTCGGTTCGTCGATCACGTAGATCACCCGGCACGGTGCGGTGATCCCGAGACCGGCCACCCCCAGCCGCACTGTCAGTGCGGTACCCGGCTCGGCGACGGGAGTGTCGGCGTGGTGAAAGATGCCGCTGCCCCGTTGCATTCGATAGCCGAGGACCTGATCACCCGCGGATTCGAACACCGCGCGCCCGGTGCCGATCCGGCGCCGCAGCCGGAATTGGTGGTAGCCGTCCGGGAATGCGCCCGCGGTCGCGCCGACTTCCGAATAGGTGAACGGCTCTGCGGCCGACGGATTCGCCATACCGCCATCCTCGTCTGTGCGGGGCGCTCTCGCGATACCGCGCGGCGCCGGATGGCCGATGCCCTCGCGCTCAGTTCGGTCGCCGATATAATTCGAGCTATCGGAGATAAGTCGTGCTACCGTGGGTTAGGTAACCCTAATACTGGAGGTATCGCATCGTGGCTCGCACTCGACTGGCCTTCGAGGTCCGGCGCACGCAACGACTGACCGACCATCTGATCCGGGTGTATCTGGGAGGGCCCGGTTTCGAGGGCTTCCAGCCCAACGGATTCACCGACGCCTACGTCAAACTGCTGTTCCCTGGACCCGATGGGGACACCATGCGCACCTACACGGTGAGTTCCATCGACTCCGAGGCCCAGGAGATCTCGATCGATTTCGTCTACCACGGTGACGAGGGGGTCGCGGGGCCCTGGGCCGCCGCCGCCCGCGCGGGTGACACCATCGAACTGTTCGGTCCCGGTGGTGCGTACACGCCCGATCCCCGAGCCGATTGGCACTTGTTGGCGGGGGACGAGGCCGCACTGCCCGCGATCGCCGCGGCCTGTGCCGCGCTGCCGCCCGGGGCCGTCGGCCGCGTTCTCGTCGAAATCGCCGGGCCCGCGGACGAATTGGACTTCCCCCGCCCGGCCGGGGTCGAACTCGACTGGGTGTACCGCGGGGACCGGGGGCCCGGTGAGGCATTGGCCGCCGCTGTTCGCGCCGCGCCGTGGCGGGACGGCGGGGTGCAGGTGTTCATCCACGGCGAGGCCGACAAGGTGATGCACGATCTGCGCCGGTACATCCGCACCGAACGCGGCGTGCCCGCGGCCTCGGCCTCGATCTCCGGGTATTGGCGTCGCGGCCGGACCGAGGAGGGCTTCCGGCAGTGGAAGCGGGATCTGTCCGAGCAGGAAGCCGCCATCTCCGGAGCGTCCTGAGGGCGACGCCGCCGGTGTCCCGGCCTGCGGCAGCACGGGTTTGAGCCGCACCGGGGCCCGTCGCAGCAGACCGAGGGGGTCCAGATAGTCCCGCCCCCGCCGCAGGCCCCAGTGCAGGCAGACTCCCGGGCAGCCCGGATGGCCCGGCTGCAATGTCCCCAGCGATGCCCCGCGCCCGAGCCGCTCGCCGACCGTCACGGCGGCCCGCACGGGTTCGTAGGTAGTTCGCAGGCCGCCCGGATGATCGACCGAGACGACCGGTTTCCCGGCCACTGTCCCGGCGAAGACGACGATTCCCGCACCGGCGGCCAGCACGTCCTGACCGGCCGCGCCCGCCAGATCGACACCGCGATGCCCCGGCAGCCAGGCCTGCTCGGGCTTGTCGAAGCCGCGCACGACCGAGGGCCGCGGACGCAGGGGCCAATCGAACTGGCCCGGTGGCGCGGCACGCCCCACCCCGGCGCCCCAGTTCGCGGCCGTAACCAGCACAGCCATCAGAAACGCCGGCCACCATCGCATGCGACCACCCTGGCCCGCGGCGGCGGACATGGAAAGATCGGTGTCGGCGTGTGTGGACAACTCGCAAGCATGTGAACAGGGCGTGTCCCGCCGAGTGCCGTGCTGGCCGGCGCCGACCGGAGATCGCCGCGAAGGAGGGTGACCGTCGATGGCCGTGCGACGTTGCCGGCAGCGGTCGGGTTCATGACCACCGATTCGCCCGGCTCCGACCGGGAAGCATCGCGCGGTCCCCGCGACCACGCGGCGGACGCCGGCTCGGCCGGGAATGTCCCACCGGGACCCGATCCGGCGGAACCCGATCGGGAAACGGCAGGCCCGGCCTCGGCTCCGGTGGAGGATGTGGAACTCGATTATCGGTTCACCCTGGCCGGTGAGCGCACCTTCCTGGCGTGGATCCGCACCTCGCTCGGGCTGCTCGCCGGCGGCGTGGCGGTTCACGAGCTGGTGCAGCCGTTCGGGCATCACGACATCCGTTCGACTCTCGCCATGTGCTGCATCGTGTTGTCGGCGGTCGTCGCGGTCGGCGCCTTCGGGCGCTGGCGGTCGGTCGAGGCGGCCATGCGGGCGGGCCGTCCGCTGCCGCATACGGTCATGGTGCCGATCCTCGCGGTCGGTATCGCGGTGATCGCGATATTGGCCGGACTCGGATTGTTGCTGTCGTGAACGCGGCACCGGATCGTTCACCGGGCGAGGCCGCCGACCGCGATCCCGGTCTGCAGGCCGAGCGCACGGCGCTGTCGTGGTGGCGCACCGCGGTCGGAGCGATGGCGACCGGGGTGCTGTTCCTGCACGTCGCGACCAATCGCGAGCAACTCGGCGCGCTGATCCTGGCGCTCGCGGCGACGGCTGTGCTCGCGGTGGTGGTCGCCGTCTGCGTCTGGCGCGGCATGGCGTTGCGTATTCCGGGGCGCCCCGGCTGGACCGACGGGCGCAGGGCCGTCGTGACGGTGAGCGCGGCCATCACGGTGGTCACGGTCATCGCCGCCGCGGTGGGATTGCTGCAGCCCGGGCAAGGGTGGCATCTGTGAAGCCGCGGTGGGCCGGGCCGGTGTGCCCGGCGTGGGCCGATGAACGGTCGGTAACCAGCCGCTGACCACCCCGTTTAGGTTCCGTCACGTGCGAGTCGTAGACTGACCGAGCGGTTCGCTGTACGCGGATCGACTTCGCGCGTCCGATCACGGTGCCGTCGGCTGGTCCTCCCGAAAATCTTTCCGGTGGGTCCGGCGGCCACGGACGCCAGGGCAGAGATCGACCCTCGATTTCTGCGTCAACCGGCATATGAAAGGCGGATACGCGGCTATGGCTGTCGTAACCATGAAGCAGCTGCTCGACAGCGGCGCACACTTCGGTCACCAGACCCGGCGGTGGAACCCGAAGATGAAGCGGTTCATCTTCACCGACCGCAACGGCATCTACATCATCGACCTGCAGCAGACGCTGACCTACATCGACAAGGCCTACGAGTTCGTCAAGGAGACCGTCGCCCACGGTGGCACCGTCCTCTTCGTCGGCACCAAGAAGCAGGCCCAGGAGTCGATCGCGGCCGAGGCGACTCGCGTCGGGATGCCCTACGTCAACCAGCGCTGGCTGGGTGGCATGCTCACCAACTTCTCCACCGTGCACAAGCGGCTGCAGCGCCTGAAGGAACTCGAGGCGATGGAGCAGACCGGTGGCTTCGAGGGCCGCACCAAGAAGGAAATCTTGATGCTGACCCGCGAGAAGAACAAGCTCGAGCGCACGCTCGGCGGTATCCGGGACATGGCCAAGGTTCCCTCGGCCATCTGGGTCGTCGACACCAACAAGGAGCACATCGCTGTCGGCGAGGCTCGCAAGCTGAACATCCCGGTCATCGCGATCCTGGACACCAACTGCGACCCCGACCTGGTCGACTACCCGATCCCGGGTAACGACGACGCGATCCGCTCGGCTGCCCTGCTCACCAAGGTCGTCGCCTCCGCGGTCGCCGAGGGTGTGCAGGCGCGTGCCGCCCGCGCCACCGGCGATGTGAAGCCGGAAGCCGGCGCCGGTGAGCCGCTCGCGGAGTGGGAGCAGGAGCTGCTGGCTCAGGCGACCCCGGCCGCCGAGAGCGGCGAGGCCGCTCCGGAGACCGCGGCCGAGGCGGAGCTGAAGGAAGAGCCGGCCACCAAGACCCCGGCCGACTTCTGATCCACGGCGGTCTCCGACCGCGATTTCCTGTTCACCTTGCCGGCCCTTCCTGTTCGGAAGCGGTCGGCAAGGTGGTGCTAGAGACCTGACACACTTTCGCAAATTTTCGAGGAGGCTCGCCACGATGGCGAACTACACCGCCCAGGATGTGAAGCGGCTCCGCGAGCTCACCGGCTCCGGAATGATGGACTGCAAGAAGGCTTTGGAAGAGACTTCGGGCGATTTCGATAAAGCCGTCGAGGTCCTGCGGATCAAGGGCGCCAAGGATGTCGGCAAGCGTGCCGAGCGCGCCACCGCCGAGGGCCTGGTCGCCGCGCAGAGCGGCGTGATGATCGAGCTCAACTCCGAGACCGACTTCGTCGCCAAGAACGACGAGTTCCAGAACACCGCCGGTGACATCGTCGATGCCGCCGCCAAGGTGCGCCCGGCCGATCTCGAGGCGCTCAAGGCCGTCGACGTCAACGGCAAGACCGCCGACCAGGTGGTACAGGAGCTGGCCGCCAAGATCGGTGAGAAGCTCGAGCTGCGCCGCGTCGTGTCCTTCGAGGGCCCGGTCGCGACCTACCTGCACAAGCGGTCCTCGGACCTGCCGCCGGCCGTCGGCGTCCTGGTCGAGTACCAGGGCGAAGGCGATGCCGCCGCCGAGGTCGCGCGTGCCGCCGCCATGCAGATCGCCGCGCTGAAGGCCAAGTACGTCACCCGCGACGAGGTCCCGGCCGATCTGGTCGAGAAGGAGCGCGGCATCGCCGAGGCCACCGCCCGCGAGGAGGGCAAGCCGGAGGCCGCGCTGCCGAAGATCGTCGAGGGCCGGGTCAACGGCTTCTACAAGGATGTCGTCCTGCTGGAGCAGTCGTCGGTCACCGACAGCAAGAAGACCGTCAAGCAGCTGCTGGACGAGGCCGGTGTCACCATCACCCGCTTCGCCCGCTTCGAGGTCGGTCAGGCCTGATTCGCCCGACAAGGCCCCCGGTGCGACGAATCTCGTTGCGCCGGGGGTCTTTTGGTGTGGTTGCGCCGGGTCCGCGCGTGCTGTGTACGGGGCCCGGGGCAGTCGCCGCTCGCGTGACGTCCCCGCTCGCCAGGACGGGAATCGCGGGTAACCGGCCGACGAGCGGCGTACTGCCGCCGAACGCGGCCTCGGTACCGCCGGTGGGGATCGGCTCGTGACACCCGCCGCTTATGCGTTCCGGCCGAGGAAACGCCTGGCTGTGCGCCGCGGGTGACGGGGTGAATTCGAGGGTCGGCTCACCACCGAGTCCGCCGGTGGTGCAGGATGGACTGAGCGTGTTACCGTCCCGCGCGAACAATGCCGCCCCGGGATGGTGTTTTCCCGTGCGTACGCTCGCTCGACAGCCGACGACTAGGAGACCGATGACGGACCCGGATACGGCGCCCGACCGCAAGGGCTTTCGCCGAGTACTCCTCAAATTGGGTGGGGAGATGTTCGGTGGTGGCGAGGTCGGGCTCGACCCGGATGTGGTCCAGACCGTCGCCGAGCAGATCGCCGAGGTCGTCGCGACCGGCGTGCAGGTGGCCGTGGTCATCGGTGGTGGCAATTTCTTCCGCGGCGCCGAACTCGAGGAACGCGGTATGGAGCGGGCCCGCTCCGATTACATGGGTATGCTCGGCACCGTGATGAACAGCCTTGCGCTGCAAGACTTTCTGCAGAAGCAGGGTGTCGACACCCGGGTGCAGACCGCCATCACGATGGGGCAGGTCGCCGAGCCGTATCTGCCGTTGCGCGCGAAGCGGCATCTCGAGAAGGGCCGGGTGGTGATCTTCGGCGCCGGGATGGGCATGCCGTACTTCTCCACGGATACGACCGCGGCGCAGCGCGCCCTCGAGATCGGTGCCGAGGTGGTGCTGATGGCCAAGGCCGTCGACGGTGTCTTCACCGCCGACCCCAAGGTCGACGCGGACGCGGTGATGTTCACCGAGATCACCCACAAGGAAGTGCTCGAACAAGGACTCAAGGTCGCCGACGCCACCGCGTTCAGTCTGTGCATGGACAACCAGATGCCGATGTTGGTGTTCAATTTGTTGACCAAGGGAAATATCGCCCGCGCGGTGGCCGGTGAGAAGATCGGCACACTGGTTCGGTCCTGAATCCGGCGGGGGATCGGTCCTCGCGATTCCGGGCCCCCCGAAACGATGCTGTGGAGGAAACGGTCGTGATTGATGAAGCGCTCTTCGACGCCGAGGAGAAGATGGAGAAGGCTGTCTCGGTGGCGAAGGACGACCTCGGATCCGTCCGGACCGGCCGTGCCAATCCGGGCATGTTCAACCGGGTCGTCGCGGAATACTACGGTTCGCCGACGCCGATCACGCAGATGGCCAGCATCACCGTGCCGGAGCCGCGCATGGTCGTCATCAAGCCCTACGAGCAGGCGCAGTTGAAGACCATCGAGACCGCGATCCGCAACTCCGACCTGGGTGTCAACCCGACCGACGACGGCAACGTCATCCGGGTGATGGTGCCGCAGCTGACCGAGGAGCGTCGCCGCGAGCTGGTCAAGCAGGCCAAGTCGAAGGGCGAGGACGCCAAGATCGCGATCCGCAATGTGCGGCGCAAGACGATGGACGAGCTGAACCGGATCCAGAAGGACGGGGAGGCCGGTGAGGACGAGGTCGGTCGCGCCGAGAAGGAATTGGACAAGACCACTCAGAAGTACGTTGCCCAGATCGATGAACTGGTCAAGCACAAGGAATCCGAACTGCTCGAGGTGTGAGACTCGAACCCGGCGCGACGAGGCGGCACGGGTACGGGACGGAGTGGACGAATAAGTGAGCGACGGGACAATCGTGGCCGAAGAAGCCGCAGCCGACGAGTCGATGCCGGTGAGCGACCCGGCCGGTGCAACACCGGCTTCCGACCCGCCCTCGGTGCCGCCGAGCGGTAAGTCCTCCCGCGCGGGCCGCAATTTACCGGCGGCGCTGGCAGTCGGTGTCGGCCTCGGAGCGTCGCTGATCGCGATCCTGCTGTTCGTCCCGAAGGTCCTCATCGGGGTCATCGCGGTCGCCATGGCCATCGCCACCTGGGAGGTCGCCAAGCGCCTGCGCGAAGCCGATGTCCTGGTGCCCCGGATTCCGCTGCTCGTCGGCGGGCAGGCGATGATCTGGCTGGCCTGGCCGTGCGGCCCCCAGGGCGCGGTCGGCGCATTCGCGGCGACCGCGCTGGGGTGTATGGCGTGGCGGCTGTTCGATCACGGCTTGTCGGCCACCCCGCGGAACTTCCTGCGCGACACCGCGATCACCATATTCGTGGTGTCGTGGATTCCGCTGCTGGCGTCGTTCGCGGTGTTGATGCTGCAGCAGGACAACGGCAATTTGCGCGTGCTGACCTTCATGATTCTGGTGGTCTGCTCCGACGTCGGCGGATATGTCGCGGGCGTGCTGTTCGGCCGTCATCCGATGGTGCCCGCGATCAGTCCGAAGAAGTCCTGGGAGGGCTTCGCCGGTTCGCTGGTGTTCTGCATCATCGGCGGTCTGCTGACGGTGACACTGCTGCTGCAGGCCAATTCGATGATCGGCGTTCTGCTCGGTATCGCGGTGGTGCTGGTCGCGACCGGCGGCGACCTGATCGAATCCCAGATCAAGCGGGAACTGGGCATCAAGGATATGGGGACCCTGCTGCCCGGCCACGGCGGCATCATGGACCGGCTCGATTCGATGCTGCCCTCGGCGTTCGTGTCCTGGCTGATCCTGACCGCGCTGCTCTAGCGACGCTTGGCGACCCGGCGCAGTTGCAGGATGCGCCAGCCCCCGGCCAGCGCCATCACCAGTGCCCCGGCGATCACCGACAGCAGCAGGGTGACGCCCAGCGGCATGTTGAATTCCCAGAAGAACACGTGGATGCGCACCTGATCCAGATTCTGCAGGATGAAGATCAACAGCAGAATTCCGATCACCGCCGCGGCGACCAGTGCCACCCAGGTGTAGCCGGCGCGGGTCTTGAGCGCGCGATTGCGGCGTGCGGGCGCGGTCGAGGGCGGGGCATCGACACGGGGGGGATCGGTATGCGGTACCGGGTCCGGTCCGTGGCTGGGTACTGCGTCGCTGGTCATAATTCGATCATTCCTGATCGCTATGACGGATGCACGCAATTCGATGTCCGGGATGTACCGTGCCCCGGTTCGCGCGGTCCGCGCTCGATGACCTTCGCCACCCCGTGGCCGTTTCGACGTGCGCGGATGCGACACTGGAAGGGTTATGACCACCACCTCCCTGCCGCTCGTATTCGATGCCCCGCGCCGTGGTATGCCGCCGCGGCACCTCGCCGACCTCGACGCCGCGCAGCGCCGGCAGGCGGTGGAGGAGCTGGGGCTGCCCAAGTTCCGGGCCGACCAGATCGCGCGCCAGTACTACGGGCGCCTGCAAGCCGACCCGCGGCAGATGACCGATCTCCCCGAACCGATGCGGGACAAGGTCGCCGAGGCATTGTTTCCGCCGCTGCTGAGCGAGGTGCGGCAGGTGGTCTGCGATGAGGGCACAACCCGCAAGACGCTGTGGCGCGCGGGCGACGGCACACTGCTCGAAAGCGTGCTCATGCGCTATTCGGACCGCAATACGCTGTGCATCTCCAGCCAGGCCGGATGCGGTATGGCGTGCCCGTTCTGCGCGACCGGGCAGGGCGGACTGAACCGCAACCTCTCCACCGCCGAGATCGTCGACCAGGTGCGCGCGGCCGCCGCGGCGCTGCGCGACGGCGAGGTCGCGGGAGGCGTGGGACGACTGTCGAACATCGTGTTCATGGGCATGGGCGAGCCGCTGGCGAACTACAAGCGCGTCGTGAACGCGGTGCGGCGGATCACCGCACCGGCACCCGACGGTCTGGGCATCTCGCAGCGCAATGTGGTGGTGTCGACCGTCGGCCTGGCCCCGGCGATCCGGAAGCTGGCTGATGAGGGCCTGTCGGTGACATTGGCTGTCTCACTGCACACTCCGGACGACGAGCTGCGGGATACGCTGGTGCCGGTCAACAATCGCTGGCCCGTATCCGAAGTCCTCGATGCCGCACGGTATTACGCCGATAAGACCGGCCGGCGCGTCTCCGTGGAGTACGCGCTGATCCGAGATATCAACGATCAGCCGTGGCGAGCCGACCTGCTGGGCTCGAAACTGCACAAGGCCCTCGGCTCGCGGGTGCACGTGAATCTGATCCCCCTGAATCCGACTCCTGGCTCGAAGTGGGATGCCTCGCCGAAACCTGTCGAGCGGGAATTCGTCCGGCGGGTGGAGGCGCAGGGTGTGCCGTGCACGGTGCGCGATACCCGGGGGCAGGAGATCGCCGCGGCGTGCGGCCAGTTGGCGGCCGAAGGCTGATCGCGGACGTCCGGTCGTCGACCGGGCGGTCAATTCCGTTCGGGTAGGCGATGTGTCGGTACATCGGTGCGTGACGGCGCGGCGCGCAGCGCGAGGGCGCCCACACCGGCGAGGACCATGTAGACGCCCACCACCCAGAGCCCGGCGCGCTGGGTTCCGGTGAGGTCCGCGAGCCACCCGGTGATGTACGGGCCCGCGAAACCGCTGATATTGCCGAGCGAATTGATCAGGGCGATCCCGCCCGCCGCGGCCGCTCCGGACAGGAAGGTGCTCGGCAGGGCCCAGAAGGTGGGCAGGGCGGCGAGCACGCCCACGGCGCATACGGTGACCGCGGACATGGCCGCGAACGGATTGCCCAGGTACAGCGCGATCGGAATGGCGAGGCCGCCGAGTACGGCGGGCAGGGCGACATGCCGGCGGCGTTCGCCGGTACGGTCGCCGTGGCGGCCCCACCACACCATGACGATCGCGCCGATCACGTAGGGAACAGCGGTGATCAGTCCGCGCTGTATCACCGAATAGTGGGCGCCGTACTGCTGCTGGAATCCGGCCACGATGGTGGGCAGGAAGAAGCCGAGCGCGTAGAGACCGTAGACGATGCCGGCGTAGATGGCGGCGAGTCCGAGAATGCGGGGGTGAGTGAGGGATCGGCGGACCGACCAGTGCTCGGTTCGCTCCACCGACTGCCGCTCCTCGGCGAGTTCGGTTGCCAGCCAAGCCCTTTCCTCGGTCGACAACCAGCGGGCCCGTTCCGGCCGGTCGGTGAGGTAGAACCAGGTCGCGACCGCGAGCAGCAGGGCCGGCAGGCCCTGGACGAGGAACATGAACCGCCAGCCGCTGAGGCCGAGAACACTGTCCCCGTATCGGATGAGCAGGCTCGACAGCGTGGATCCGAGCGCGGTGGACAGCGGCACCGCGGTCATGAACAACGCGACGATGCGAGCACGGTACCGCTGGGGGAACCAGTAGGTCAGATACAGCAGGATACCCGGGAAGAATCCGGCTTCGGCCACACCGAGCAGGAAGCGCAGCACGATCAGCGACGTGCCGTCGGGCACGAAGGCCATGGCGGTGGCGATGACGCCCCAGGTGAGCATGATGCGCGCGATCCAGCGCCGGGCGCCGAACCGGTGCAGTGCCAGATTGCTCGGCACCTCCAGCACCAGATAGCCGAAGAAGAAGATGCCCGAGGCGAATCCGAACATCGTCTCCGACATGCCGAGATCGGACTTCATTCCGCTGGGGCCTGCGAACCCCACGTTCACCCGGTCCAGATAATTGACGAAATACAGCAGGCACAGGAACGGCACCAGCCGAATCGTCACCTTGCGGACTGTCGTGGTGGCGATGTCGGGCGAGTTGAGCACTCGCGTACTCTCCGTATTCCGGCGCGGGGAGTCAAGTTCGCCTCTCGCACGGCCTCGGCCGCTGGGGTACGGCCGCGGACTGCCGCGCGCCTGCCGCCCCGGCGCGGGTCAGCCGAGGATTTGTCGCAGGTACCAGTCCTTGTCGTCGCGGACGCCCGGCAGCGCGAAGAAGTAGCCGCCGCCGAAGGGCTGGACGTAGTCGGTGAGGGGTTCGTTGATCAGCCGGGTCTGGATGGCCTCGAACTGGCGGGCGACGTCCTGCTGGAAGCAGGTGAAGATGTGGCCCGAGGCCATGTTGCCGTTGCGCTCCACGCCGAGGTCGTAGTTGTAGGAGCGGCGGACCAGCTGCTGGCGCGCGGTGTCGGGGGTGCGCGGATTGGCCAGCCGGATATGGGAATCCAGCGGAATGACCGAGCCCTCCGGGTCGGCGGCGTAGTCGGGGGTGTCGAATTCCTGATTGCCGTCGAGCGGGGCGCCGGAGTCGCGGCGGCGCCCGAACATGTTCTCCTGCTCGTTGATCGAGACCCGATCCCAGAATTCGACGAGCATGCGGATCAGCCGGACCACCTGGTAGGTGCCGCCGCGGGTCCATTCCGGTTCGCCGCCGCCGTCGCTCCAGATGAGCGATTCGGCGTCGGCGCCGGTCGGATTCGCCGTTCCGTCCTTGAAGCCCAACAGGTTCCGGCCGGTGCCGGAGGGGCGCGGCGGAGAGTTGTAGCCGTCGATCTTCCAGCGCAGCTGCAATGCGCCGCGGGTCTGGCGGGTGATGTCGCGCAGCGCGTGATGGACCGTGTCGGGATGGTGGGCGCACAGCTGGATCAGCAGATCGCCGTGCATCCAGGCCGGATCCGGGGTGTCGTTGGGGAAGGTCCGCATCGGCGTGAGTTTGGCGGGTTTGGCCGCGGCCAGGCCGAAGCGGCCGTCGAACAGGCTCGCGCCCACTCCGGTGGTGACGGTGAGCCCGTCGGCGATCACCTCCGGCCCGAGCACCGCACTGTCGGACGGCGGCTGACCGAGGCCGAGGTCGGTCGGGGCGCCGCCGGCGGTGAGGAAGCGGGCGCGCGCGGTGAGGGTCTTCATCGCCTCCACCAGTTCCGCGCGGTGGGTGGTGGTGACGTCGAAGGCGGCGAAGCAGGCGGCGTTCTGTTTCGCCGACGGGCCCGGCGTGAGGATGCCGGCCTGATGTTCGCCGTGGAAGGGGTAGCTCGCTTCGGCCTTCGGGGTGCCCACCGTGGCGGCGTCGGCGTCCTGGCGGGCACCCTCGGCGAGAATGCCCGCGGTCAGCGCGGTTCCGGCGGCACCGGCGGCGGCGCCGGAGAGGAAGCGGCGGCGGCTGACGTTCATCGTGAAGCCTTACTGGTCGGTCGGTGATTCGGCATGGTCAGTGGGAGATCGGCACTTCGAGCAACCGTGGCACCGTGGCGAGTTCCTCGAGGGCGGCGCCGAGGCGCGCGTTGACGGCTTGCCGCGCGGCCGGCGGGGTCCGATCCGGCGACTGCCACTGTCCGTGGTTCTGGGTGGCGAGCAGAGCTGCCTGCAACTCGTCGAGGCGGGTGCGCAGGGTGGCGCGCAGTTGCGGCGCCCGCGGATCGATCAGCGGGCCGAGCTGATCGAGGACCGCGCGAGTCACGTCGATGTCGGCGAGCGTCATCGGATACGCCGCGCCCGCGCCCTGGTCGTCGATGCCCGAAATATGGTCGCGCAGAGCGTCTTCCAGGATCTCGTGGGCGCGCAGCGGCAGATTCTTCGGATCGCCGGCGAGGTCGTCGCTGCCGAGATTCTTCCGGATGTCGGCGATATCGCCGCCGAGCCGATCGACCGCAGGCAGCAGTTGATCGGGCCGCTGTCCGTGCCACAGGCCGTATTCCAGCCGGTGCAGACCCGTGAATCCGGGATCGCTGACACCACCGGGCAGGCCGTCGGGCAGACCCGAGACCGCGGTGCCGGCGTCGCCGAAACTGTTGTAGGAGGCGCCGACCCGCTCCCATTCCAGCTGGGCGCTGAGCCAATCCGCTTGTGCGGCAGCGATATTGCCGCCACGCAGATCGTTGCCGATCGCGGTGACGGCGCCGGAGAGCCGGGTCAGCACACCGGCGGCGTAGGCCTGATAGGCGTCGTTGGGGCCGCGCAGATCGTCCTCGGTGACGCGTTTGACGGCCGGCGGGGTGTCGCCCGCCTCGCCACTGACCTGCACCGCCGCCGAAGACGTCACCGGCTTACCGGACATCAGGCATTGCATGGTGTAGGTGCCGCTGCCCAAGGTCGCGGTCAGGTTGGCGGTGGTGGCCGGGCCGATCGTCTCGATCTCGCCGACGACCGCACCGCCGGAGTTCACCAGGTTGATCTCCCCGGCTTTGGACGTCTTGTTCTGGACCTCGAACGTCTGCATCCCGGCCCGCCCGGACTTCCATTCCGAGGCACACGAACTGTCGGTGACCGACACCGCCTGCGCCTTACCGGAGCCGCTCGACGGCAGCAGCGCGATCGCCGCCCCGGCGGCCACGGCGGGAACGACCACCAGCACCGCACCGACCAGCAACGGCCGCGGCCCGGCGATTCGCTCCCACCAGTCGGGCGTCTGCTCGGAGTCGTCGTGCGCCGCGGTCGACGCCGCCAGGGGGGCCGCCGCGGCCGCGGTGCCTGCAGTCGTGGCCGGTGCCGCCTTTGCCGGGGCCTTCGCGGGCGCCTGGCTTCCCGCGCGGATGAACAGCGGGATCACCACGGCCAGGTAGACCACCCAGGCGACAACCTGCAGCACCGTCATGCGCGGCGTGAGCTCGGTGATGCCGGTGATGATCGAGACCCACCACGAATTCGGGTCGATATGGGCCGACAGATCGAAGGCGACCCAGTGTCGTCCGGGCAGGATGTTCGCGTCCTGCAGATCACCGAGACCGTAGGACAGCACACCGGCGGCGATCACGATCAGCGCGAGCGCGGTGCGGTTGAAGAACACGCCGAGGTTGAGTTTCACCGACTGCCGGTACAGCAACCAGCACAGCACCACCGCGGCGGCGAAACCGAGCGCGGCGCCGACCAGCGGTGCGACGGTGGTGCCGGATGCCTTGACCGCGGTCCAGACGAACAGCGTCGATTCCAGGCCCTCGCGTCCGACGGCCATGAAGGCCGTGATGGCCAGCGCGCCCGCCCCGATGGCGGTGGCGCGGGCGACCTCACCGCGAAGCTGACCGGACAGCGACGCGGCGGTGCGCCGCATCCAGAACACCATCGCCGTCACCAGTCCGACCGCGATCACGCTCAGGGTGCCGCCGACGATTTCCTGGCCGGAGTTCGAGAGCACGCTCGTGGAGTAGGTGAGCACGGCCGCGAAGCCGGCCGCCACCGATACCGCGCCGAGCAGGCCGAGCCAGACGGGAGTCGCGGAGACCGGGCGCTGCGGGGTCGACGTCTTGCGCACGGCGGCCAGCAGGATCGTCACCACGAGTCCCGCCTCGAGGCCCTCCCGCAGGCAGATCAGTAGATTCGGTACAGCCTCGGCCCAGCTCACCGTCCAAAGGTAAGGCATACCTATACCACAGGTCCAATCCTGCGTACCTGTAGCGAGTACTCCTTGCCGCAGGTGGGGTGGTATGCGAGGTATGTCGGTATTAGCTCGACTGGCTCTCCGGCGCGTCGTCGATCAGCGTCAGCGCCTCTTCGAGCAACGCCTCCACGATCATCGATTCCGAGACCGTGCGCACCACCTCGCCGCGGACGAAGATCTGGCCCTTGTGATTGCCGGCCGACACCCCGATATCGGCCTCGCGCGATTCCCCGGGGCCGTTGACGATGCAGCCCATCACCGCGACCCGCAGCGGCGCCGGGAAATCGCGGAACGCCTCCTCGACCTTCCTGGTGAGTGCGAAGACGTCGACCTGACAGCGGCCGCAGGTCGGGCAGGACACGATGTCGAGAGTGCGGGGACGCAGCCCGAGACCGGCCAGGATGTGGTGGCCGACCTTCACCTCCTCCACCGGCGGTGCCGACAGCGACACTCGGATGGTGTCACCGATGCCCTCGGCCAGCAGAATGCCGAACGCGCTCGCCGACTTCGCCGTCCCCTGCAGCGACGGTCCCGCCTCGGTCACGCCCAGATGCAGGGGATAGTCACAGCGCTGCGCGAGCAGCCGGTAGGCCTGGATCATCACCAGCGGATCGTTGTGTTTGACCGAGATCTTCAGATCGGTGAAGCCGTGCTCCTCGAACAGTCCCGCCTCCCACAGCGCGGATTCGACCAGTGCGGGCGCGGTGGCGCGGCCACCGTGCCGGTCCAGCACCCGATGGTCGAGGGAGCCGGCATTGACGCCGATGCGGATCGGCACGCCCGCCGCGCCGGCCGCCATGGCGATCTCGCGGACCTTGTCGTCGAATGCGCGGATATTTCCCGGATTGACCCGCACCCCGGCGCATCCGGCGTCGATGGCGGCGAAGACGTAGCGCGGGTTGAAGTGGATATCGGCGATCACCGGAATGGCGGAGCGGGCGGCGATCGTGGGCAGTGCCAGGCAGTCGTCCTGGGTCGGCACCGCGACGCGCACGATATCGCAACCGGCGGAGGTCAATTCGGCGATCTGGCGCAGGGTCGCCTCGACATCGGCGGTGACCGTGGTGGTCATCGACTGCACCGAGATGGGCGCGCCGCCACCGACCGGCACGGAGCCGACATCGATGCGCCGGCTGGGCCGGCGCGATCGCAGGGCCGGGGTCGAGGGCTCGGACAGGAATACGGCGGTCATCGGATCCTCTCGGTCGCGGGGAGCCGATCCATGCAGGCCGCCGCGATACCGGCGCCGGTGAGGCCGTAGTCGGCCAGGATGCGGTCTCGGGAGGCGTGGGGGATGAAGCTGGTGGGCAGACCCAGTGCGTGGACGGTGGAGGGGTTCCCTTTCCGGGCGATCGCTTGGAGCAGATGCGCGCCGATACCGTTGTCGGCGATCCCGTCCTCCACACAGACGGTCAGCCGATGCCGCGCCGCGATCGCGGGCAGTCCCGGATTGATCGGCCACACCCAGCGGGGATCGACGACCGTCGCGCCGAAACCGTTGTCGCTCAACAATTCCGCGGCCCGCAAGCAGGCCGGGGCCATGGCGCCCACGGCCACGAGCAGCACATCGAGCGGACGGTGCGGCCCGCGGTGCAGGATATCCATCCCGTCCATCCGCGCCAGGTGCGCGATATCCGCTCCGGCGGTGGCTTTCGGATAGCGGACGGTGGTCGGCCCGGCCGCCGACACGGCTTCGCGGAGCAGATCGCGCAGCCGTCGCGGATCGCGCGGACAGGCGATGCGCATGCCGGGCACACAGGTCAGCAGGGCCAGATCCCACATCCCGTGATGGCTGGGTCCGTCCGGGCCGGTCACCCCGGCGCGGTCCAGGGCAAGCGTGACCGGCAGTTCGTGCAGTGCGATATCGAGCAGTACCTGGTCGATCGCGCGGTTGAGGAAGGTCGAGTAGACCGCGACCACCGGATGCATACCGGCCGCCGCCAGACCGGCGGCCGACGCGAGTAGATGCTGCTCGGCGATCCCGGAGTCGAAGACGCGTTCCGGAGACCGTCGTGACAGCTCGCCCAGACCGGTGGGCAGCCGCATCGCCGCGGTCAGCGCCACCACCTTCGGGTGCTCGCGGGCGATATCGGCGAGTTCGGACTCCACGATATCGGTCCAGGTGGTCGCCGGTGGCTGACGTGGCGCACCGGTGACGGGATCGATCACACCGCAGGCGTGCATCCGGTCGTCCTCGTCGGTCTCCGCCGGGCCGAAACCACATCCCTTCGTCGTGATCGCGTGCACCACAACCGGTTCGGCCAGCTCCGCGGCCGCGCGCAGGGCCGTGCTGAGCGCGCCGATATCGTGCCCGTCGACCGGCCCGAGATAGCGGAAACCCAAGGTGGCGAACAGGTTACCGGTCTCGGGCGCACCCCGCCGAAGCGCGCTCAAGTGACCGGCCAACGCGCCGACCGTCGGATCGTAGGAGCGCCCGTTGTCGTTGAGCACCACCACGACCGGCCGCCCGGCCGCGCCGAGATTGTTCAGACCTTCCCAGGCGACCCCGCCGGTGAGGGCGCCGTCCCCGATCACCGCGACGACCCGGCGGTCGTGCTCACCGCGCAGCGCGAACGCCTTGGCGATGCCGTCGGCCCAGGCCAGACTGACCGAGGCGTGCGAATTCTCCACCCAGTCGTGCGCGGATTCGCCGCGATTCGGATATCCAGCGATGCCACCGGCCTGGCGCAGGGTGTCGAAGGTGTGCGAGCGCCCGGTGAGCAGTTTGTGGGTGTAGCTCTGATGACCGGTGTCGAAGACGAGAACATCGGCGGGCGAACGGAATACCCGATGCAGCGCGATGGTCAGTTCCACCGTCCCCAGACCGGCGCCCAGATGGCCGCCGGTAGCGGTGACCGTCTCGACCAGGCGATCACGCACTACCCGGGCCAGCGCGGGCAGTTCGGCCTCGGGCCACGCCGCCAGCGCGTCGGGGCCGGTCAGGGCGGCGAGCGGGTCGGGCCCGCGCGGCGAGTGTTTCATGGGGGTGCTCACCTTCCGGGGACAGTGGAACGTCGGATTCGGCTCAGCTGACCGCGGCGCGGATCGTCTCCTTCAACGAGCCCAGAGTCGCGACCACCGCGGTCGGTTCGTATCCGCAGTGCGCCATGCAATTCGAGCAGCGCGGATCGTTGTCGCGGCCGAAGGCCTTCCAATCGGTGTCGTCGATCAGTTCCCGGTAGGTCGCCGCGTACCCGTCGTCGAGCAGATAGCAGGGCCGCTGCCAGCCCTTGAGCGAATACGACGGGATGGCCCACGCGGTGCACTGGAAGTCGACCTTGCCCTCGAGGAAATCCAGATACAGCGGAGAGTGGTTGAGCCGCCACTTCTTCCGGCGTCCGTCGGCGAACGCCTTGGAGAACAGCTCGTGGGTCTGTGCGACGCCGAGCCAGTGCTCCTGATCGGGCGCCTTCTCGTAGGCGTAGCCGGGCGCGATCTGCATATGGTCGATCTCGAGTTCGTCGTTGAGATAGTCCAGTACGTCGATCACGTCGTGCGGCGAATCCACATCGAAGAACGTGGTATTCGTCATCACCCGGAATCCGGCGGCCTTGGCCTGCCGGATCGCGGCGACGGCCTGATCGAACACGCCGTCCTTGCAGACCGACGCGTCGTGACGTTCGCGCAGTCCGTCCAGATGCACCATCCACGCGAAATTGCGGTGCGGAGTGAACTTGTGCAGGTGTTTGGGCAGCAATACCGCGTTGGTGCACAGGAATACGATCTTGTTGCGGTCCAGCAGCTGCTGCACGATCTCGTCGATCTGCGGATGCATCAGCGGCTCACCACCGGCGATGGAGACCATCGGCGCACCGCACTCCTCGATCGCGCCGACTGCCTGCTCCACCGGCATTCGCTGCTTGAGCAGCGTGTGCGGGTGCTGGATCTTGCCGCAGCCCGCGCACTTGAGATTGCACGCGAACAGTGGCTCCAATTCCACCAGGATGGGGAACTTCTCTCGGCGAAGCAGTTTCTGCTTCGCCAGATACGCTCCCAGACGCACGGATTGACGGAATGGCATGGCCATTCAGCTCACCTCCCGAGGCAGGTTGAAACGAACACTTTCTTCGGTCACGGTGTGGTGGCGGACCCGGACGGCGCCGAGCCCGGACAAGGCATCGACCAGGTCGTCCACCAGATAGGGCGGTGCCGAGGCGCCGGCGGTGACACCGATGCGGTGGGCGCGCGCCAGCCAGCCCAACTCGACCTCGCCGGCGTCCTCCACCAGCTGCGCCGCCACGCCCTCGGCCGCGGCGACCTCGGCCAGCCGCAGCGAATTGGAGGAGTTGCGCGAACCCAGCACCAACACCAGGTCCGACTGCCGGGCCACCGCCCGCACCGCGTGCTGGCGATTGGTGGTGGCGTAGCAGATGTCGTCCTTGCGCGGGGTGCTGACGGCCGGAAACCGTTGCCGCAGTACGGCAGCCGTGGCCTCGGCCTCCGCGATCGCCAGGGTGGTCTGCGTGACGTAGGCGACCCGTTCGGGATCCGGCACCGACACCCGCGCCGCGGCCTCCGGATCCGCTACCACCACGACCCGATCCGGCGCCTCGCCGCGGGTGCCCACGACCTCCTCGTGGTCGGCGTGCCCGATCAGGAAGACCGTCTTCCCCGCCGCCGCGAAGTTGCGGACCTCGGTGTGCACCTTCGACACCAGCGGACAGGTGCCGTCGACGACCCGCAGCGAGCGCTGCTCGGCCCGGCGGCGGACCTCCGGTGCGACGCCGTGGGCGGCGAGCACCAGCACGCCATGTTCGGGCACGTCGTCGACCTCGTTCACGAAAACCGCACCGCGCTCGGTCAATTCGCGCACCACGTGGGTGTTGTGCACGATCTGGCGGCGCACGTACACCGGTGCGCCGAAGCGGCGCAGGGTCTGCTCGACGATCTCGATCGCGCGCTCGACACCGGCGCAGAACGAGCGTGGACCGGCGAGCAGGACCTCGCGGTCACCGGTCGCGGCGGACCAGCGGTCGAAGACGGGTGCGGCCGCGCGCAGTGCGCGCAATGCCCGCACCCCGCGCCACGCCGTGCCCGGCCGCAGCAGGGGTGCGCCGGGAGTGTCGACGACGGCCCGGATCACGACGGCCCGGCCGTGCGGGGCATCGGCGGCCAGGAAGGCCGATTCGGTATCGACCGCGACCGCGCCGGTGCGGGCCAGCTCGGCCCGGGCGCGCCCGTCCACGACACGCTCGGTGGACAGCACCGGGCCCAGCCGGGCGGGCAGGCCCAGCCGTCGAAGTTCGCCGTACAGCAACGGTGCTGCCGCGCTGGACAATTCGGTATCCGGGCCGCGGATCACATCGGCCACCACCAGATCGCCGGGGCGCAGGCCGCCGTCCAGTGCGCCCGCCACACCGGCCACCGCGATCGGCCCGGCCGCGGCGTCGTCGTAGCGTCGCCGCGGCCCCCGGCCGGTGCGTACCACCGGTGCGGTCACGGCACCGCGTAGTGCCGCCCATTCCGAACGCAATGGGGTACAGACGATTCCGGGCCGGCTCATCCGTCGGCTCCCGCCGCCTCGACGGCGACGTCGTTCGGGCAGCCCTGCAGACGCAGATAGCGCCCCAGGGCCCACACCGGGAACACCAGCCGGTACAGGTGGTAGTTGATGTAGAAGTCGCCGGGGAATCCGGTACCGGTGAACAGGTCCTCGTCCCAGCCGCCGTCGGACCGCTGGGTCCGCACCAGCCAGGCGACGGCGCGCCGCACGGCGGGGGAGTCCTGCTCCTGCGCCGCCAGCAGGGCCAGCAGTGCCCACGCCGTCTGCGAGGCGGTCGATTCACCACGGCCGATCCACTCCGGCTCGCGGTAGGACCGCAGATCCTCACCCCAGCCGCCGTCGGCGTTCTGATGGTCCTCCAGCCAGCGCACCGCCGCGCGAATCGGCTGCGAGCGCGGATTCGTGCCGGCCGCGACCAGTGCCGGAACCGCCGCGCCGGTGCCGTAGATGTGGTTGGCGCCCCAGCGCCCGAACCAGGACCCGTCGGCTTCCTGATGGTCGAGCAGCCAGCGCACGCCGCGGCGGCAGGCGCGGTCACCGCCGCGACCCAGGGCCGCCAGCATCTCCACCACATGTGCGGTGACATCCGCGGACGGCGGATCGGTGACGGCGCCGAAATCGCAGAACGGCAACTTCGTCGGCAGTACCGAGGTGTTGTCGGCATCGAAGGCGCCCCAGCCGCCGTCGGCGGATTGCATCCCGACCGTCCAGCGCGCCGCGCGTTCGATCGCCGCGTCGAGACGGGCCTGATCCGGATGCGAAACCTGGTGCAGCGCGATGACGATCTCGGCGGTGTCGTCGGTATCGGGATAGACGTCGTTGGCGAATTCGAAGGCCCAGCCGCCGGGCTCGAGCTGCGGGCGCCGTACCTGCCAGTCGCCGCCGGCGGTGATCTGCTCGCCGAGCAGCCAATCGGTAGCCCGCAGCACGGCCGGATCATCGCGTGCCACACCGGCATCCAGCAGTGCCGCCGTGGCCAGCGCGGTATCCCAGACCGGGGACTGGCAGGCCTCGAGCCGCCGCACCGCACCCTCCGGTGTCTGCTCCCACACCACGAATCCGTCCAGACCCTCGATCCCGGCGCGCATCGCCGGATGATCGAGCGGATAGCCCAGCAGATGCAGTGCCAACAGCGAATACACCCACGGCGGCTGGATTCCGCCCCATCCGCCGTCGGCCTCCTGCCGCGCCAGAATCCATTCCGCGGCCCGGCGCATCGCGAGCTCGCGCACGAAGTTCAGCGGAAGTCTGGCGTAGGCGTGCAGGACGGTGTCGACGCGCTGGAAGACTCCGGCGAGTGTGGTGATCGGCGCCTGCCGGGGACGGCCGGAGCCCGCGCGCAACTCGTCGATTCCGAACGGCAGCGGGCGGCACGGCCGCAGGGTGGCGACAACGGTCAGCGGCACCACGGTCTGGCGGGCCCAGCAGCCCCAGTCGTAGATGTTGAGCGGAAACCAGGACGGGAACAGCACCAGCTCCGGTGGCAGATTCGGCAGATCGTCCCAGGACCACAGTCCGAACAGCGCCAGCCAGATTCGAGTGAAGACCCGGCTCGCCTCGATACCGCCACCGTCCCGGACGAACTGCGCCGCCGCCCGCATATGCGGTTCGGCGGGATCGTCACCGGCCCAGCGCAGTGCCACCCAGGCCTCGGCGGTGGTGGACAGGTCGCCGGGGCCGCCGTGGAAGGTCGCCCAGGTGCCGTCCGCGCGTTGCTGTGAGCGGATCCAGCGTGCCGCCGCGGCGGTCACCTCCGGATCGGAGATGCCCAGGAATGCCCGCAGCAGCAGATCTTCGGCGTCCATCGTCACATTGGTGGCCAATTCGCCCTTCCACCAGCCCTGTTCGTGCTGGGACGAACGCAGCAGCCGGACCGCCGCCTCGGTGGCGGCGCGGACCGCGGCCGGATCGTGCGCCGCGCGCGCCGATTCGGCCGCCCGCGGATTCGCCGCCGCGTTACCGGTGTGGGTGACAGTCATTGCTACGCACTCCGTTCCACGATGTACTCCGCCAGGTGAGTCAGTTCCCGGCGATAGACGGGGTCGATGGCGGCCGCGTCGAGCGCCCGCTGGGCCGCGCGCAGGCGACGCCGGGCCTCGGCGCGCGCCCACCGGCGCCCACCGGCGGCCTCGACCATCTCGGCGGCGGCCCGCAGATCGGATTCGGTGGGGTCACCGGTGCGGTCGAGCCACCGGGCGAGTTCCAGCCCCGCCGGCCGGCCGGATTCCAGGCTCCAGGTCACCGGTAGCGATTTCTTCCGTGAGCGCAGATCGGAGAACACCGGCTTACCGGTGACCTCGGGATCGCCCCAGATACCGAGCAGATCGTCGACCAGCTGAAAGGCCAGTCCGATGTTGTCGCCGTAGGTGCGCAGCGCCGCCACCGTGGCCGGTGGCGCATCGGCCAGGATCGCGCCGACGCCCGCACTCGCCGACAACAGCGCCGCCGTCTTCCCCATCGCCATGCGGATACATTCGGCCAGGCCGACGTCGTTGCGGCGCTCGAAGTCCACATCCGCGGCCTGCCCGCGGATCAGATCCTGGGTGGCCCGGCCGACCAGCAGGGCCGCGGACACCGCGTGCGGCGATCCCGAATCCAGCAGCACCTCGTGGGCCAGCGACAGCATCGCGTCACCGGCCAGCACCGCCACCGCGTCACCCCACACCGCCCAGACGGTCGGCCGATGGCGGCGGGTGGCGTCGCGGTCCATCAGATCGTCGTGGACGAGCGAGAAATTGTGCACCAGTTCGACGGCCACCGCGCCGGGGACGGCGCAGTGCTCGTCGCCACCGGCGGCCTGGGCGGCCAGCATGGCCAACCGCGAGCGCACCGATTTGCCGCTGTCGGCGGTGACCGCACGGCCTTGCTCATCGCACCAGCCGAGGTGATAGGCCACGACCGGGCGGATGGCGTTGTCGAGTCGTCCGACGGCGTCGAACAGTGCCGACCGGACGGCCGCGCCACCGGCATCGACCGTGGACAGGGTGGTTACCGTCATCTGATCACCTCCGATATCCGCGTACGGGGTTGGGGCGTCGCGGCGCGCTCGCGTGCGCCGGTGCGGGACGGGATCCCCGCCAGATACGAAATGACCTCTGTCGCAGCCGATTCCCCGCTGCGCACGGCACCTTCCATGGTTGCCGGCCAGCCGGTATCGGTCCACGCCCCCGCCAGCACCAGTCCGGGCAGCGCGGTGGCCGCCGGCGGACGCAACCGGGCGGTGCCCGGGGCGGGCCGGAAAGTCGCGTGGCGTTCGCGGGTGACGAAGAAATCCAGGACGCGCGCGTCGCGGGCCGCGGGCAGCAGCTCGGCGAGGGCGGGCAGGAATCGCCGCCGTAGCTCGGCGGTCGGCCGGTCGACGATATCGTCTGCCGCCGAGACGGAGACCGCCAGATACTGCGCCCCCGCCTCGGGTACTCCCGCGGCCGCCGTGCGATCGAACACCCACTGCACCGCCGTACCGATCCCGGCGCGCAGCGGCCCGGTCATGACCTGCCGGTCGTAGATCACATGAATGTTGACGATGGGCGAACTGCCCAGTGCCGCGGCCCAATCCGCCGGTAGATCGATAGCGCCCGCCGGGAGCAGGGCCGCGGCCGCGGGGTGCGGGATCGCCGACACGACCGCGTCGGCACGGGTGTCGCTGCCGGTGGTGGAGATCGCCCATCCGTCGGAGAGCCTGCGGATCCCGGTGACCCTGGCCGGCGCGACCGTATCCACTCCCGCGTCCGACAGGGCGGCCCGTGCGGCATCACCGTGCAACTGCCGCAACGGGATTCGTGCCCAGCCGATATCGGCCGCGGCGGAATCGGTGAGGAGCCCGATCCGGAAGACAGTGGCGGCCAGAGTGAGTGACACCTCGTCGGCGCGGGCGTTGAGAGTGGCGATGCCGACCAGATCCCAGAGGCTGTCGACGGCATCGCGATCCTGCCCGTGCGCGCGCAGCCAGTCGCCGAAACTCGTATCGTCGGTGCGCGGATCGGAGGTGTCGACGGCGCGCAGGGCCAGCGCGGCGCGTGCGAAACGCAGTCGAGCGCCGGTCGACAGCCACGGGTAGCGCAGCAACGACCAGCTCAGATGAAGCGGCGCGGGCACCGGCAGGCGGCTCAGTCGCCCCCTGCGCCCGGTGCCCGAGACCGGGATATCCAGTCGCGGTTGCAGATACACCGCGTCCCGGACGCCCATCCGGTCGAGCAGCGCGAGATAGCGTTCGCAACAGCGCAGGAAGACATGCTGGCCGTTGTCCACCCACAGCTCGCCGCGGGTGAACGAATGTGTCAGACCGCCCAGCCAGGGCCGGGATTCGAAGAGCCGGACCGCATAGCCGGCATCCGCGCAGCACAGGGCCGCGGTGATGCCCGCGAGCCCACCGCCCACCACGGCCACGCGCGCGGTCATCGCGCGCTCCGCCCGAAGGTCGCCATCGAATACTGCAGCAGCGCACCGGATGCCACCCGGGTCTTCTCCCGCCCGCTCAGCGACAGCCGACGGTCGTAGACGGCCACCGGATTCGCGTGGATCCGGGCGTTGAGCCGGCGATAGATCCCGGCCATGGCCGCACAGCAGGCGGCGCTGCGCCCGTCGAGATGCGGTATCAGGCGCAGCCCCAGGCAATACCAGTTCTCGGCCCGTTCGGTGGCGGTGCGGATCAGTGCCGCCAGCCCGCCGTCGGGATCGTCGAGCGAACCGCCCGCGTCGAGTTCCAGCCGGACCCCGAAGCGCCGCAGGTCCGCCCCGGGCAGGTACACCCGGCCGTTGATCAGGTCCTCGCGGATATCGCGCAGGATGTTGGTCTGCTGCAGGGCGATTCCGAGCTGGTCGGCGTACAGCGGTGCGGAGCGGTCGTCGCCGGAGCCGAAGATCGACAGGCACAACCGGCCGACCGCACCGGCCACACAGCGGCAGTAGTGGGTGAGCTCGTCGAAATCGGCGTACGTGACGCCGTCGACATCGGCTTGTACCCCGTCGATCAATTCGCCGAAGGCGCCCATCGGCACCGGATAGCGGCGGGCGGCGTCGGCGACCGCGAACAGTACCGGATCGTCGGTGCCGGCACCGCCGGCGACCTTGTCCAATTCCTTGCGCAGCAGGGTCAGCCCCTCGGTCTTGGCGGCCGGGTCGCCCTGCTCGTCGCCGATGTCGTCGATGCGGCGGGCCAGGGCGTACAGCGCGCACAGCGCCGAGCGCTTCGGCGGTGGCAGCAACCGGATGCCGTAGTAGAAGTTCTTGGCCTCGGTGCGCGTGATCCGCGCACAGGCCGTATAGGCCTGTTCGGTGGTGGTGCCCGCGATGGTCACTGCGACACCACCGTCGCCTTGCCGAGCAGCGTGACCATCGAGGCCACCGTGTCGACGTGCCGGGGCCGCACCGGATTCGACCACACATCGCCGTCGCACGCCCGCAGTGCGCGCACGGTCGCGCAGCCGCCCGCTATATAGCCCGCGACCGCGATCCGCGCCCAGCCGGTCAAGCGCGCTACCAGCGGCGCTCCCGCTTCCAGCAGTGATTCGCAGCGGTCGACCTGGAGCCGGATCACCGCGCGGCATGCCGGGGCGCCCGGTCCGCCGGTGGCCAGACTCGCTTCGCTCACCCCGGCCTCGGCGAGATCTCGCAGCGGCAGGTAGATCCGGCCCGCGGCATGGTCCTCGGCCACGTCCTGGCAGTGCTCGAGTATCTGCAGCGCCGAGCACACCTGATCCGACAGCGCCACCGTCTCGGCTGTGGACTGGTCGAAGACGGCGAGGACCAAGCGGCCCACCGGATTCGCCGACAGCCGGCAGTAGCCGAGCAGATCGTCGAAGGTGGCGTAGTGGTTCACGCGCTGATCGATGAGGTTGGCCTCGATCAGCTCCTGGAACGCGTCCTGGGGCAGAGCGCAGGCGGTCACCGCCGGGGCCAGCATGCGCAGCACGGGGTCGTCGGGGGCGTGGCCCTGCCACATCGCGGCCAGTTCCGCCCGCAGCGCCAGCAGTTGCGACACACGATCGCCGGGAGCGGCATCGCCGATCTCGTCGATTAGTCTGGTCGCTGCGTAGACCGCGTGGAGATGGCGACGTGGTTCGCGCGGCAACCACCGCAGCGCGACCGGAAAGTTCTCTTCCTTTTCACGGGCCCGCAGCCAGCGGGCCGGGGCTGTCGCTGCGTCCATCATTCGATGGTGAACGCACCACAGGGCTCAAATCTTCAACCGTCGAAGTGATTCCGGTTGGTGTTTTTTGTATCGGGACGATAATCGAGCCGGAGAGGACTCGAATGAGCGATTCCCAGAATGAAATTCCGATAACACCGGAAGCGTTGGACCAGCTCTCCGAAGAACTCGACGCTAGGATGCCCGATCTGCTGGACGAGGTCCGGGATCTGCTCGCCGCCGAGTGGCCGGACTACGCGCGCTACCTCGACGAGCATCGCGCCGAGGTCGCGGAGGTCGGGGTGTTGTTCGTGCATCGGTTGCTCGACCTGGCCGAACACGGCCCGCACGGTGTCGGTGGCCCCGGGGAAACGGTATTCCAGCCGACCCAGCTGGTCTTCGAACAGGTGGGCCGCCAGCAGCTGCAGGAGGGACTGGAGCTATCGGATTTGCTGGGCGCCTACCAGGTGGGTGCCAGGGTCGCCTGGCATCATGTTGCCGAAACCGCGCTGAAACTCGACCTCGGTTCGGAGGTCCTGGCGATTCTCGCCGAGGCGGTTTTCGCATTCGTCGACGAATTCTCCACCGCTTCCGCACAC
This sequence comes from Nocardia spumae, assembly GCF_020733635.1. Lineage (NCBI taxonomy): Bacteria > Bacillati > Actinomycetota > Actinomycetes > Mycobacteriales > Nocardiaceae > Nocardia > Nocardia spumae. The sequence goes on from NZ_JAJFZL010000001.1 coordinate 2,449,807, forward strand.
GGTTACGTCTCCGAACAGTCGGCGTCGAGTGCGGCCCGGGAACGCCACCGTGAGGAATTGGCGGAATTGTTGCTGTCGGGCCGTTCGGACACGATTGCCGTGCGTTTGGCGGCCGAACGAGCCGGGTGGCAGATGCCCGGTGATGTCGCGGTCGTGCTGGCCGATCCGGAGGATGCGCGCGCCTGCAGCGTGGTCGAGCATCTGGGACATCACTGCCTGCCGATCCGCCGCGACGACACGACCGGCGCGATCGTGCCGTTGCCCGGCGGGCGGGCCGATCGGCTGATCACCGCCCTGCGTGGCTGCCGGGTGGTGGTCGGGCATCCGCTGACCGTGGACCGGCTACCGACCGGGATGCGCATCGCCCGCACCGCGCTGCGGTTGCGCCGCACCGGAGTGCTCAGTGGCAGTCCGGTGATCGTCGCCGACGAACTCGACACCATCATCGCCAATCGAGACGAGTGGCTGCTGGACACGCTGCGCAAGCAGGTACTGCGACCACTGCTGGAACTGCCCGACGGTAAACGGGATCGGCTGGTGGAGACCCTGCGCAGCTGGCTGTGGCATATGGGTGACCGTCATGCCATGGCGGAGGAACTGCATATCCATCTGCAGACCGTGCGCTACCGCATGGATCGGCTGCACGAGATCTTCGGCGACACACTCGACTCGCCGCGCGAGCGGGCGCGGATGTATCTGGCACTCACCTGGGACGATCGGTAGCGGTCGGCGCCGGTCAGCGCGACGGGTCCGTCGCGGGCAGGGTGACGGTGAACCGGGCGCCGCCGTCGTCGGCGTCACCCACCTCGATGCGTCCGCCGTGGCCGGCGACGACATCGGCGACGATCGCCAATCCCAGTCCGGCGCCGCCGTCGTCACGACTGCGCGCGTCGTCGAGGCGGACGAAACGCCGGAAGATGCGATCGCGATCGGCGGGTGCCACACCGCCGCCGTCGTCGCACACCTCCAGCACCGCGTCGCCGTCCCGGCGTGCCACCCGGACCCGCACCTGACCGGCCGCGTGGCGCTGTGCGTTGTCGAGCAGATTGTTCAGCACCCGGCCGAGTTGAATGCGGCTGCCCGGCACCGTGATCGCGATGTCGGGGAGTTCGAAGGTGGTGGGATGCCGATCGCCGGTGCGCCGGGCGAACTCGTCACGCACCAGCTGCGCCAGCTCGACCGCGTCGCGCCGCGGTTGTTCGCCCGAGTCCAGCCGGGCCAGCAACAGCAGATCCGCCGCCAGATGTTCGAGCCGGATCGTGTCGTCGAGGATGCCGTCGATATCGAGCAGCTCGGGGTGGGCCTGGGCCACTTCCAGTTGGGTGCGCAGACTCGCGATCGGACTGCGCAGTTCGTGCGCGGCGTCGGCGATGAAACGGCGCTGCCGGTGTGCGGCGGATTCCAGTGCCGACAGGGTCACATTGGTGGTGGCCGCCAGCCGGGCGATCTCATCACGTGCCGCGGGTTCGGGGACCCGGCGGGACAGATCGCCGTCGACGATCTCGGCCAGTTCGGCACGGATCGCCTCCACCGGGCGCAGCGCGCGGCGCGTCACCAGCCAGGTCACCGCCGCCACCAGCGCCAGCAGCGGCGCCAGCCCCGCGAGCATGGCGCCGCGCACGCCCGATACCGCCTTGTCCGCTGTCGCCAGTGACGTTCCCGCGTAGACGGTGACCGGTTGCCCGCCCGGTGTGGTCACCGACAGGGCCGCTACCCGGAAATCGTGACCGCCGGTGTCGGAATCGGCCACCGGCAGGCGCATATCGCGCAGTGTCACCCGGTCGCCGACGGTGCCGGGTGTGGTCGCGGCGGCGTGCTCGCCGCCGCGACGGCCCGATGCGGACACGCGATCGTCGTCTTCTCCGTCGTCGACGTCGCCATCGTCGCCGGCATTGCCGTTGTCGTCGTCATCGCCGCCGTCGTCATCGTCGTCGTCATCGCCGTGGTCGTCACTGTCGAGTTTCGGAGCGACACCGTGGGTTTCGCCCGCGGTGCCGGGCCGCCCGGTCCCCATGATCGGGTGGCGCGGCAGATCGTCGTCGGCCGCCAGCACCACGCCCTGTTCCGAAACCACCTGTACCGGTTGATGATCGGCGTCGGGCAGGTTCAGACGCGCGAAGTCCACGCCGACCGCGATCCGGGTCGCGATGGTTCGCGCGCTCGTCTCGGCCTGCAGTCCCGCGCTGTCGATCAGGTTGTGCCGCAACACCATCAGCACGGCAAGCCCGGCCGCGATCAAGGCGGCCGCCACCACGACGGTGGCGGCGGCGGTGGTGCGGGCGCGCACCGAATTCCACCATCGCAGCCGGCCGAGCCATCGGGCGGGCACCTCAGCCACGCCCGGCCACCAGGCGGTATCCGGCGCCGCGCACGGTGATGATCGTGCGGCAGCCGAACGGTGTGTCGATCTTTCGGCGCAGTGCGCTGATGTACACCTCGACGATATTCGGATCACCGGTGTAGGCGAAATCCCAGACATGATCGAGGATCTCGGATTTCGGCACGATCTGCTCGGCGCGCAGGGCGAGATGTTCGAGCACCGCGAACTCCTTCGCGGTCAGCGAGACGGGCTGATCGCCGCGCCGGCAGGTGTGCGTCGCCGGATCCACCAGCAGATCGCCCACCCGGACCACGGGCGCGCCGCCACGGGTGCGCCGTCGCAGCAGCGCCCGAATGCGGGCCAGCAGAACGACATAGGAGAACGGCTTGCACAGGTAGTCGTCGGCGCCGGTGTCGAGGCCCTCGGCCTCGTCGTACTCGCCGTCCTTGGCGGTCAGCATCAGGACCGGGGTGTCGTCGCCCTCGGCTCGCAGGGTGGCGCAGATCCGATAGCCGTTGATCCCGGGCAACATGATGTCGAGCAGGATCAGGTCGTAGGCCGCGGTGCGCGCCAGATGCAGACCCTCGGTTCCGTCGTGGGCGACATCGGTCGCGAAGCCTTCTGCCGCCAGGCCTTTCGCGAGCGTATCGGCCAGCCGTTTCTCGTCCTCCACGATGAGCAGGCGCATGTGCTCAGCTTCGCAGATTCCTCCTGAAGGGAATTTCAGGAAGCTTCAGCGGCCCTTCAGGTCCGTGCTGCCAGAGTGGCTTCGCCGTCGAAACACCCACTCGCACAGGAGGAAACATCATGACATCGATACTGCGCCGGGTCGGCAACGGACTGCGCTGGCTGCTCGTCGGCGCGGCGGCCTTCGCCGTGGTCGCGGCCACCGGCCTGGCGCTCGGCGCCGGGACCGGGGTTCTCGACGACTCCCGGCATCACCTGGAGTTCTCGCCGGTGGGCTACGCCGCGGCGGCCGAACCCGCCGCCGCGACGATCGACCGCGAGCGAGCCGTCGAGGTCGCCCGCGGCGCGGTACCCGATGCGCGGGTCATCTCCGCCGAACTCGACACCGGCCGGGCGAATCCGGTCTGGGAGGTCGAGTTGCGCGATGCCCGGGGCGAGGACGTGGACGTGACCGTCGACGCGGTGAACGCCACCGTGCTCGCGGTCGATCACGACGACGACTGACATCGCTACCGGGTGCGATGCGGCGGCCCGCTCAGCCGGCGAACGCGTGCGCCACCGCGTAGCCGAGCAGGGCGGCGCCGAGTCCGGCCACCACGCTGATCACCACATTCATCGCCGCGTAGAACGTCACGCGCTGCTCGAGCAGCCGCATCGTCTCGTACCCGAACGTACTGTAGGTGGTCAGCGCCCCGCAGAACCCGGTGCCGAGCAAGGCCAGGACCGGCGTGCCGGCCGCGGCGCCGGTGAGCGCCCCCAGGATGAGGCAGCCGGCGATATTGACCGTCAGCGTCCCCCACGGGAACAGGCTGTCGTGCCGCGCCTGAACGAAGCGATCGGTCAGGTAGCGGGCCGGGGCGCCGATCATCGCGCCGAGGAGAACCAACGCGATGATCATCGTGCCTCCTGCGATATGCGGGGCACCTGCGCCCGGTCGGCCCGGTGAGTGGGCTGCGCAGTGTGACTCATCGTGCCTCCTGCGATTTGCGGGGCACCTGCGCCCGGTCGGCCCGGTGAGTGGGCTGCGCAGTGTGACTCATCGTGCCTCCTGCCGAATCCGCTTGCCGAGAAATACCATTCGCGCCAGGGTGACCCCGGCGAGCACCGCGAGCAGCGCGCACACCAGGGTGGCACCCAGATAGGCGAACGCGAGCCAGGCCGAACCCGGTTGCAGCAGATTGCGGATCTCGACGGCGTAGGTGGAGAAGGTGGTGAATCCGCCGAGAAAGCCCACCCCCACGAACGGCCGCACCAGCCGATGGGCGGGCCACACCTCGGTGATCAGCACCATCAGCACGCCGATCGCCAGGCAGCCGGCGACGTTCTCGGTGAAGGTGCCCCACGGGAACTGGCCGGGATGGGTCGGCAGCAGCCGCGACAGACCGTAGCGGGACAGACCGCCGAGTCCGCCGCCGATCGCGATCACCGCCAGCACCGCGCCGTGTTCGCGCATCAGCTCCCGCCGTTGAGTGGGGACGCGCAGGTCGACATCGGGATCGATCGACTCGGCGGCGGAGTCGCCGGGCCGGTCCGGGAAACGACGCACTTCGGTCAACGACAGACTCCTACTCGAACGACGGGACAGCACAGACCTCGAGTAGGGACTGTTGGCGATCGTCCGATCGCGGTTGTTCCGGCGCCTGCACCGGAGTGGCGAGCCCCACCGCCACGTCGGTCAGAATAGCGGGTCGCGGCACCCGCGTATCCGGACTGTGCCCGGCTTCACCGATCGGCCCGCCTCACGCCCGCGGCACGGGCTCCCGCGCGGTGTCGGCGACCAGCGGCGCGAGCGCCGACGAGCGCAGCCGTGCCACCAGGTTGGTGACCGGGCGCGCCAGCAGCAGGCTGACCGCGGCGGCGACCGGGACGGCGAGGATCGCCGAGGCCACCACATCGTGCGGATAGTGGCCGCCGACGTAGACCCGGCTGAACGCCAGGACGACCGCGAAGACCGCCGTGACCCAGCCCAGGCGCCGATTCAGCAGATAGAGCGCGGCGACGGTGGCCGCCGCCGTCGTGGTGTGACCGCTGGGGAACGAATAGTCGCTCGGCACCGGACAGGTCTCGAGGATGTAGGCGGACGGGACGCCCCGGCACGGCCGCGGCTCGGCGACCAGTACTTTCACCACCTCAGCGACCAGATACGCGACCACTACGCTCACCGGAGCCAGCAACGCCAGTGCCATCGACCGGTCGTCGCGGCGGCGTGCCAGCCACCAGCCGATCACCATCAGCACGGCGAAGATTCCCAGTCCCGCATCGGTCCACCACAGCATCGCGTCGTTGAGCCAGCGGGTGTGGTCGGCGAAATCGGTGATGGTGGTGAACAACGGGCGATCGAATCCGGGGCCGCCGGATGCCATCGGGGCCGGGGAGGGGGTCGTCAACGCGAATCCGTTCTGGTCGGCCCGGCGTACCGGGTGAGTCTGGGGAGTGCTGTGATCATTTCTACCGTGTTCGCCGGGGGCACACGGTGCCGACCACTGCTGTCGTACCGCTCGTCATCTCGATGATGTAGCGACCCGGATCGTGGCGCCGACCGGCCGGATGGCACCGGCCGCGGTGGGCCGGCCGGGGACCGCGGGTGCCGGAGGCGTCCGGCCGGTGCCATACGCTTGCCCGATGACCCAGCCCACTCCCGTCTCGCCGCGTATCGGCTATGTCCCGGGCGTCACCGTCGCCAAATGGGCGCGGGTATGGGCGCAACGTTTTCCCGACGCGCCGCTGGAACTCGTCGCGGTACCGCAGGCGCAGCAGCGCGGCGCCCTGACCGAGGGCCGGGTCGACATGTGCTTCGTGCGGTTGCCGATCGACCGCGAGGGCCTGCACGCGATTCCGCTGTACCGCGAACTGGCGGTGGCGGTGGTGCCCAAGGACCATCCGATCGCACTGTTCGAGGAGGTGAGCTCGGCCGATCTGGACGATGAGCGGATGCAGGACACGGGCGATATCGATGCGGTCGGCGACGCCCTGGAACTGGTGGCGGCGGTCGGCGGCGCGGCCGTGGTCCCGCAGTCGCTGGCGCGCCTGCATCACCGCCGCGACCTGATCTACCGGCCGCTCACCGACGTGGATCCGACGCAGATCGCCCTGGCCTGGCCGATCGACCACCCGGGGGAGTTCGTCGAGGAGTTCATCGGCATCGTGCGCGGCCGCACCGCGAACAGTTCACGGACCAGTGGTGAACGTGATCGTCGCGAGGGTGAGGGCACCCGCGCCCGCACCGGAGGTGGTGCGGCACAGGGCGGTAAGGGACGCGCGCAGGGTGGGGCGAAGCAGTCCGCGCCGCGCCGGGGCGGGGCGGGGCAGGGGCGCTCGGGTGGCACTCGATCGGGTGGCACTCGCGGCCGGCAGAAACGACGCGGCCGCTGAGGTAGGAAACCTCAGCGGCCGGTGGATCAGCGGCGCGGTGGCCGACTCAGCGCGGCTTGCGCTGCAGGATCGAGTCGCGAATCAGGATGCCGGCGAGGGCGACGGCGAATCCGATCAGGAAGATGTAGCCGGTCCAGCCGGTGCCCGAGGAGGCGCCCTGCTGGTTCTCGAACAGCATGGCGAGCAGGATCACGACGACGACCCATCCGGCGATACGGAAGGAGCGCCGCGATTCACCGCTCCAGCCCCAGGCGGCGGAGGGAACCTCGGCGGGATCGACCTTGGTGACGACGCCGGCGCTCTTGGCGGGTTCCAGTTCCGTGGCGGCCACGTTCGCTCCCATCATTTCCGTGATCACTGCGTCCGGATGCATCACACACCGTGAGGTCCGCAGGTCGTGAAGGTGACTGTCGTGAATATGTTTGCATACGACCGGCCGTCGTAGCCAGCGGGGTGTCGGCCACGGCGATTCACCGCCCACGGTTCACCGTGGACAATGGGTGCGTGTCCGACATCGTGAAAGTTCTGCTGCTGGGCAGCACCGGCTCCATCGGCACCCAGGCGTTGGAGGTCGTCGCCGCCGCCCCGGACCGATTCCAGGTGGTCGGGCTGGCCGCGCGTGGTGGCAACGCCGACCTGTTGGCCGAGCAGATCCGGGCCACCGGAACCGACAACGTGGCCGTGACCGATCCGGCCGCGGCGGCGAAACTCGGTGTCGCCCTGAGCGGTCCGGACGCGGTCACCGAACTCGTGCGGCGCACCGACGCCGACGTGGTGCTCAACGCCCTGGTCGGCGCGCTCGGCTTGAAACCGACCCTGGCCACGCTGGAATCGGGACGGCGGCTGGCGCTGGCCAATAAGGAGTCGCTGGTCGCGGGCGGCAGTCTGGTGACTCGCGCGGCGGCGCCCGGTCAGATCGTCCCGGTCGACTCCGAGCATTCCGCGATGGCGCAGTGCCTGCGCGGTGGCCGCGCCGACGAGGTCGCGCGGCTGGTGCTGACCGCGTCGGGCGGGCCGTTCCGGGGCTGGACCGCCGAGATGCTCGAATCGGTGAGCCCGGAGGAGGCCAAGGCTCATCCCACCTGGTCGATGGGCCTGATGAACACGCTCAACTCGGCGACCCTGATGAACAAGGGCCTGGAGCTGATCGAGGCGCACATGCTGTTCGGCATCGACTACGACAAGATCGACGTCACCGTGCATCCGCAGTCGATCGTGCACTCGATGGCGACCTTCACCGACGGATCCACTCTGGCCCAGGCCAGTCCACCGGATATGAGGTTGCCGATCGCCCTGGCACTGGGCTGGCCCGACCGGGTGCCCGGCGCCCTCGCACCGCTGGACTTCGGCACCGCGATGCGCTGGGATTTCGAACCCGTCGACAACGAGGTGTTCCCCGCGGTCGAGCTGGCGCGTACGGCCGGGAAGGCCGGAGGCAGCGTGACCGCGGTCTACAACGCCGCCAACGAGATCGCGGTGCAGGCCTTCCTCGACGGGGCGCTGCGGTTCCCCGATATCGTGCGCACGGTCGCGCGGGTCGTCGAGTCGGCCGACCGTTGGGCCGCCGAACCCAGTACCTTGGACGAGGTGCTCGCGGCCGATGCGTGGGCGCGACAGCGTGCGCGCACGCTCGTGAGCAACTGATTCAGGAGGGTTCCATACCGCATGGGCTTCGCGATCGGATTCGTGCTGTTCGCCCTCGGCATCACGGTATCGGTGGCGCTACACGAATGTGGCCATATGTGGGCGGCGCAGGCCACCGGCATGCAGGTGCGCCGCTACTTCGTCGGCTTCGGGCCGAAGGTGTTCTCCTTCCGCCGTGGTGAGACCGAATACGGCCTCAAGGCGCTACCGCTGGGCGGTTTCTGCGATATCGCGGGTATGACCGCGCTGGACGAGGTCCCGCCCGAGGATCTGCACCGCGCGATGTACCGCCAGACCACCTGGAAACGGCTGGTCGTGATGTTCGGCGGCATCGCCATGAACTTCGTCCTGGGTTTCCTGCTGATCATGCTGCTGGCGGTGGCCTGGGGCCTGCCTCGGCTGGATTCGCCGCCCGCCACCCAGATCTATCCGGCCGGCTGCGTGGCCGCGCAGAACCCGGACGGATCGATGCAGCAGTGCACCGGGCCCGGCCCGGCCGAACGTGCCGGTCTCGAGCGCGGTGATCTGGTCACCGCGATCGACGGCAAGCCCGTGAGCAGCTGGAACGATTTCCGGTCGATCACCGAGAAGGCCACCGGTCCGATCGTCTACACGGTGAAGCGAGACGGGCAGACGTTGCAGATCCCGGTCACCCCGCAGCGGGTGGCGACCTATCCGGCGCGGTCGGGTGCCACCGACGGTTCCGATCGCGTCACCACACCGGTGTACGCGAGCAAAGTCGGTGTCGCGCAGGACTTCTACGGGCCGGTCAAATACAACGTGATCTCGGCGATCCCCGCCTCGGTGTCGTTCACCGGCGATATGTTCGGCCGCACCTTCGCCTCGCTGGCCCAGATGCCGAGCAAGGTGGTGAGCCTGTGGCACGCCGTCACCGGCGGCCAGCGCGACGCCGATACCCCGGTCAGCGTCTACGGCGCCAGCAAGATCGGTGGCGAAACCGCCGAGCACGGGCTCTGGGGCGCGTTCGTCCTGGTGCTGGCCAGCCTGAACTTCTTCCTCGGCGCGTTCAATCTGCTGCCGCTGCTGCCGTTGGACGGCGGCCACATCGCGGTGGTGATCTTCGAGAAGCTGCGCAATATGTGGCGTAACCGCAAGGGGCTGCCCAACGGTGGTCCGGTCGACTACATGAAGCTACTGCCCGCGACGTATGTGGTGGTGGTCATCGGTGGCGCGTACATGATCCTGACGCTGGTCGCCGATATCGTGAACCCGATCAAACTGTTCCCGTAGCCGTTCGGTGGCGTTCCGGTGCCCGGGTACTTCTGTTCCGGGGCACCGGACTTCGGGTGCGGGGCAGAGGATGGGTCGCGCGGTGGTGCGGTCGAGAGCGGCCACCGAGACTGATCGGGTCCGGGTTCATCGCGGCCCGTGACGCCTGTCGTCGATCACATCTCGGGAGCCGTAATGACCGAATCCGTCATCGAACTGCCCACCCTGGGCGAATCGGTATTCGACACCTACGATCGCATCCGCGGTCGCGGGCCGGTGGTGCCGATCACGTTGCCCGGCAACGTCTCCGCGTGGGCGGCGGTCAGTCATCGGGCGGTCGGCGAGTTGCTGGCGGCCGACGGCACGTCGTTCAGCAAGAATTCGCGCAACTGCCCGGCCCTGCACGACGGCACCATCCCGGCGGATTGGCCGATGCGCGCGCTCACCGACATGGACCACATGCTCAATCTCGACGGCGCCGAACACCGCCGGTTGCGCAAGACGATCGGGCAGGCGTTCACCCCCGCGCGGGTGGCGGCGATGGAGCCCCGCATCCGGCGTATCGCCGGTGAACTGATCGACGAATTCGCCTCTCGGACAGAGGAAGTCGACCTCATCTCGGCCTACACCACCCCGCTTCCGGTGCGGGTGATCTGTGAACTGTTCGGGGTGGAGAAGGCCGATGAGCCGCTGATCCGGGACTGGGTGGTCACCATCACCTCGCCCGTCGCCACCGGGGCCGAGACCGCCGCGGCGATGGGCGCCATGACCGTGCACCTGGCCGGTCTGCTGGAGGCGAAACGCCGTGCGCCGGGCGATGATCTGACCTCGGCGCTGCTGGCTGCCAACGCCGATAACGAGCTGACCGACGAAGAACTCGTCACCGTGCTGTGGGTGGTGATCACCGCCGGTCACGAGACGACGGTGTATCTGCTCGGCAATGCGGTGGTGGCCCTGTGCGAGCATCCGCAGCAGCTCGCGAAAGCGGTTACCGGTGATCGGTGGCGAGATGTGGTCGAGGAGGCCCTGCGCTATCGGTCGCCGCTGTGCACCGCGTTCATCCGCTACGCGCTCGAGGATGTCACCATCGCCGGAGTCGATCTGCCCGCCGGCGCGATGGTGGTGTGGTACGGCGGAATCGGCCGCGATCCCGAGTACTACCCGGACGCCGATGTCTTCGATATCGACCGCGATCCACGGGATCAGCTGGCCTTCGGGCGCGGCCCGCATTTCTGCCTCGGCGCGCCGCTGGCCCGGCTGGAATCCGCGATCGCGCTGTCGACGCTGTTCGGTCGCTTCCCTCAACTCGAACTGGCCTGCCCGGCAGCGGAATTGCCGTACGGGCCGCAGATCATCACCGCCGGACCGCAGCGACTGCCGGTGCGGCTGCGGCCGTGACATGACAGCGGGCAGCCGCGGGGACGGGTTGCCCGCCACCGTCTTTCGTCATTCGCTCGCGCGACCGGTCGCCAGATCCCGCAGCCGTATCCAGTCGAGCGCGGGTGCGGCCGGACGGGTTCCGGGCCGGTCGCGAGGAACCCGGACCCGCAGCGCGCCGGGTTCGACGACGCAGCGCACCGGGGTGTCCAGCAGCAGCGACTCCCCGTCGACGCCGACCGGGATCCGCGGACTTCCCGCGTCGACGACGACCTCGGCCGCGGTGCGCTGGGTCAGCCCGTGACTGTGGGTGCGTCGAATCAGGCCCACGGCGTCGCGAGTGTTGGAGACCGAGACGGTCACCGCGCCCAGTACACCGCGGTCGAGCCGGTCCCGACGGCTCAGACCGGCCAGATCGCCGGTGCCGTACGGATTGTTGCTCACCAGCACCGCCTGCGGCCCCTCGACGGTCGCCGGGCCGATACGGGCGACGAGCCGGGCGCCGGTCTGCCCGGTGAGCAGGTCGGGCAGCAGCCGCAGCACGGTCGCGGCCTTGTCGTTCCGGTAGGCCGGGCTGCGCACGACTTCCGCGTACACGCCGAAGGACGCGTTGTTGACGAAGGGCAGGTCGTTGATCCGGCCGAGGTCGACCCGCATCTCCCTGCCGTCGCGCAGTGCCGCCAAGCCGGCGGCCGGATCGGCGCGATCCAGCCCGAGGTCCATCGCGAAGTGATTGCGGGTGCCGGCGCTGATCACGAGAAACGGCACATCGTGGGCGGCCGCGACGCCCGCCACGAGCGCCTGGGTGCCGTCACCGCCGGCCACGCCGAGCAGGTCCGCGCCGTGTTCGACCGCCTCACGGGCCAGCGCGACGACATCGACGGCGCCCTCCAGCACGACGACCCGCGCACCGAGTTCCTCGGCGCGGCGGCGCAGATCGAATTTCGCGACCTTCCCGCCACCCGAGCGCGGGTTCATGATCAGAAACGGCCGTAACGGTGGTGGCACAGGGTACTCGGTGGTGGGCGGGGTGTGGGCGCGCAGTGCCAGGCGGGCGCAGACGACGGCGGCCACGACGGTGGCGCACACCAGCAGCACCACCCACAGCAGGCCGGCGCGCACGAACATCACCAGGACCACGATCGGCGTCAGGACGGCGATCGCCGCCGACGCCCACCGCAGGACGCCGCGACCGCTGACGAACCAGTACAGCGCGGCCACCGTGACCACGACGCCGCCGACGCCCACGGCCAGCAGGGCCAGGGTGCCCAGCACTCCGGCGAACACCACCGGCCCCGTGACCGCCGCGGCGGCGAACACGAATGCCGCACGCGCCCACCGGCGCCGGCCGCGGAGCTCACGGTCCGCGGTCGCCACCGCGTCCGCCGATCGGCGGTGCGGGTGAGGGTCGCCGGAGGGATTCATGATCAGCCTCGTCTCGTGCGCGATCAGGTGTCGGTGGTGTGGTCGGATCGATGGCCGAAGGCGTCGACCGCGGCCTCGACGGTGGGGAAGAAGTGGGTGTCGTCGAACCGGTCGCCGACGCCGAAGCGGATGAGTTTGTCCTTGATCGGGCCCTTCATCTCCGCGAAGGCCAGTCGAATGCCGTGGCCCTCGAGATACTCGTCGAGGTCGACGATTTCGTCGACGGCCGTGGTGTCCAGGCCGGTGATCGGCTCGGCGGCCACGACCACCCAGTCGACCGGGGCCGGGGCCCGTGCGACGACCGAGCGCACGTACTCGTCGAAGATCTGCCCGTTGGCGAAGAACAGCGGCGCGTCGAAACGCACCAGCACCAGTCCGGGTATGCGGTGCCCCTCGGGATGGCGTTCGATGTCGTGGAAGCCGGGGCGGTCCGCGGTCGCCACGAGTTCGGTGCGGTAGGGCTGCCAGGCCTGCGCGACCACCGCGAGGAACGACAGTCCGATGGCGACGAGGATGCCCTGCAGCACGCCCACCAGTGCGACGCCGAGGAACGCCGCCACCGCGAGGGTGAATTCCAGCCTGCTCATCCGCCACATCCGGACCATGCCGCGCACATCGATGAGCGCGGTGGCCGCCACGATCACCACCGCACCGAGGGTCGCGTCGGGGAGGTAGGCGGTGAGCCCGGGCGCGACCAGCACGAACAGCAACACGGCGAGTGCGCCGACGACACCGGCCAATTGGGTACGCGCGCCGTTCTGTTCGGCGACCGGTGTGCGAGAACCGCTGGCGGAGACGGGAAATCCGCCGAACAGCCCGCCCGCCAGATTGGCGACGCCGATCGCCTTCATCTCGGTGCTGCCGTCGACGTCCTCGCCGTGGCGGGACGCGAAGGTCCGCGACAGGACACCGCTGTCGGCGAACGCGATCAGCGCGATACCCGCCGCGGGACCGATCAGCCGTCCGACATCGTGCCAATCGACTCCGCCGACCGACGGCAACGGCAGGCCCTCGGGCAGGGCGCCGACCATGCCGATCCGATCGGTGAGCCCGGCCGCCGCGGAGATCGCGATGGCACCGGCGACCGCGACCAGCACCCCGGGCACCACGGGCAACCACCTCCGGAAGGCCACGATGACGGCGAGCGAGCCGATACCGACGGCCGCCGCGATCGGGTCGATATCGCCGTGGAACACCGACCGGACGATCGCGGCGACCTCGGCGAGCAGACCGGACACGTCGACGGAGAAGCCGAGCAGCTTCGGTATCTGTCCGACCACCACGACCAGCGCGATAGCGTTCAGATACCCGATCCGGATGGGTTTGGACAGCAGTTCGGTGACGAATCCGAGGTGCAGGAATCCGCCGGCGAGCAGGATGACCCCGACGAGCACGGCCAGCACACCCGCGAGGGCGAGCGCGCTGTCGGGATCACCGGCCGCCGCCAGCGGCAGCACCGCCGCCGCGATCAGGGGCGCCAGTGACGAGTCCGGCCCGAGCACCAGAATCCGGGACGGACCCACCGCCGCGTACGCGAGCAGCGGGACGATGGTGGCGTAGAGCCCGGCATAGGCGGGCAGCCCGGCGGCCTCGGCGTATCCCATACCCGCGGGAATCAGCAGTGCGGTCAGGACCAGACCGGCGGTGATGTCCGGCCGCAGCCACTCCCGGTGATACGCACGGGCCGTCGCGATCGCGGGCAATCGGCCGACACTCTCCCGCCAGCGCACGGCCGTGCCTAATGCGCTCGTGCGCGCCGCGGGGCCACCGCGACCGCGGCCGTCAGCGGTACGCGAGGTTCGGTGCGGCGCGCGCGGCGGCGCCGCAGCGCCTTCTCCGCTTCGATGGCGAGCGGGACCAGCAGCGACCAGCCGAGACAGGCCAGCCACTGGGGACCCGTCAGTGACCTGGTCATCAGCAGGTCTTGCAGGAAGCCCAGTTCCACGGCGAGCACGGTCACCGCGACCGGCACGGACAGGATCTTCAGCGCGCCGAGAATCGGTGCGCCGAAACCGGATTCGGGGTCGCGGCGCATGGCCAGGCCGCTCAGGATCGAGCTGAACGACAGCACCACGAAGGTCGTCGTCATCGGCACCGAGGCCGTATCGGTGCTCATCTCGCCGGGGGCGAGCAGCATCGCCGCGAGCGCGACGGCGAATTGCAGCACGCCGTAGGCCAGCCACTGAGCGAAGGCGCTCCGGTTGGCGATCGGCATCGCCGGGTCGCGCGGTGGCTGGTTCATCAGATTCGGCGGCGGCGGGTCGGTCATGATCACCGCCACCGGGAACAGCGTGATGAAGAAGTGCTGGAACAGCACCATCAGCGGAGTGAGCGCGACGCCGTCGTTGATATCGACGATGCTGGCCACCAGAAAGAGCAGCACCAGCGAGAACAGTTTCGACATCTGGTAGCGGATGTAGGACACGATCTTGTCGTAGATGCTGCGGCCCAGGCGAATCGCGGTGATCAGCGTCCCGAAGTTGTCGTCGGTGAGCACCATCTTGCCCGCCTGTTTGGTGACCTCGCTGCCCGAGCCCATCGCGACACCGATATCGGCCTTCTTCAGCGCGGCCGCGTCGTTGACGGCGTCACCGGTCATCGCGACGACCGCGCCGCCACGCTGCATCACCTCTGCCAGGCGCAGTTTGTCCTGAGGGGTGACCCGGCCGAACACATGAAGGTCCGGTAGTGCTCGGGCGAGTTGCTCATCGGTCATCGCCTGCAACTCGGCGCCGCCGACCGCACCCGGACCCAGCCCGAGTTCGGCGCCGATCGCCGCCGCGGTGATCGCGTGGTCGCCGGTGATCATGCGCACGTCGATACCGGCCTCGTGGGCGATGCGCACCGCCTCGACAGCTTCGGGGCGCAACGGGTCGATGATGCCCGCCATCCCGACGAAGGTGAGGTCCTCGACCATCGACATCGGATCGTCCCGCGCGGCAGCCTCCTGATCGTCGAGCAGGCGCGCCGCGAAGGCCAGCACCCGCAGTCCCTGTTCCGACATCGTGCGCATCGCGTCGGTGATCTGCTCGTGCACCTGGTCGATCGGCGTCTCCGCGCGGCCGGGCAGGTACGCGGTCGCGCAGCGGGCCAGGACCATATCCGGTGCGCCCTTGACCAGTTCGACGAACCGGGTCCGCCCGTCCACCCGCAGATGGTGGAACGTCGCCATGAACTTGTAGGCCGAGTCGAACGGCACCGCGGCGACCCGAGGGTAACTCCGGCGGGTCAGGGGAGCGTCGATGCCCAGCTTGGCCGCGAGGACCACCAGGGCCGCCTCGGTCGGATCGCCGATGATCTCGCCGGTATCGGACACGGTGGCGTCGCTGTCGAGGCACAGCCCGTAGGCCAGGAGCGTGAAATCCGGGGTTCCCGCACCGGCGGCCTCGGTGACGGTCCCGGTCGTGCTGTATCCCTCACCGGTCACGCGGTACCAGCGGCAGTGGAAGAACAGGGAGCGCACCGTCATCTGATTCATGGTCAGGGTGCCGGTCTTGTCCGAGTTGATCGCACTGGTCGCGCCGAGTGTCTCGACATCGGTGAGGTTTTTGACCACCGCCTTGGCATCGGCGAGCTGACGGGCGCCGTAGGCGAGCATCGCCTGGACGAAGGTCGGCAGCCCGGTGGGAATCGCGGACACGCCCATCGAGATGCCCAGCAGCAGCACCGCTGTGACGTCCTGGCCGCGCAGCGCGCCGATCACCACGATGAGCGCGACCGCCGTCCACGCGATCACACCGAGCACCTTGGTCAGCGAATCCAGTTCCCGCTGCAGCGGCGATTTCGACGGGGCGACCGCCGACAGCATCGACGCGATCCGGCCCATCTCGGTATTCATGCCCGTCTCGGTGACCACCATCGTGGCGGTGCCGCGGGTGACCGAGGTGTTCTGATACACCATGTCGGCGCGATCTCCGAGCGCGACGTCGGTGGTGTCGAGGGTGCCGGGATCCTTGGCGACCGGGGCGCTTTCACCGGTCAGCGCCGCCTCCTGGGTTTCCAAGGTGGCGGAGGCGAGCAGACGTCCGTCGGCGGGAACGATATCGCCCGCTTCGAGCTGGACGATATCGCCGGGCACCAGTTCCAGTGCGTCGACCTGGGTGAGGACGTCGTCCCGCAGCACGCGTGCCCGCGGGGTCTGCATCCTCGCCAGTGCGTCCACGCTCGCGCGCGCCTTGACCTCCTGCCGGGTGCCCAGCACGACGTTGAGCACGACCAGTGCCGCGACCACGACGGCCGTGGGGATCTCGTCGATGACCACGCTGACCACCGCGACCGCGATCAGCATCAGATTCATCGGATCCCTGACCTGCCGTAGCGCGATCGACCACAGCGCCGGCGCCGGCTCGGAGGCGATCTCGTTCGGGCCGTAGCGCCGCCGGCGCTCGTCGGCCGACGCGGTGGTGAGTCCGGCCTGCCGGTCCGAGGACAGCTCCGACACAACGGATTCGGGATCGCGCGCATGCCAGTTCGCCGGTTCGCCGGCGGAGGTGTCCGCCGCCGGGTTCGGGCTTACCGCTCGTGTGGCCGCCATGGCACCCGTCCTTTCCCGCACCGCACGCTCAGTACGGCGTCGGAATCCAGTGCAGTGGTTGCCCCGGGGCCCGGTAACCCTTCGCCTTCTGCTGATCCGGCAGCACCACCTCGGGCCGATCCAGTGGTTCGTAGGGGATGCGGCTCAGAAGATGGCTGATGACGTTGAGCCGGCCGCGCTTCTTGTCATCGGTGACCGCGACATACCAGGGCGCCCAGCCGGTATCGGTGAAGTGGAACATCTCGTCGCGGGCCCGGGAGTAGTCGTACCAGTGGCGATAGGAGCGCAGGTCCAGATCCGACAGTTTCCAGATCTTGCGAGGATCGTCGATGCGGCTCTGCAGGCGCAGGGTCTGCTGTTCCCGGCTGACCTCGAGCCAGTACTTGAGCATGATGACGCCCGAGTCGACGATTTCCCGCTCCACGGTCGGGATCAGCTCGAGGAAGTGCCGCGCCTGTTCGTCGGTGCAGAAACCCATCACCCGCTCGACTCCGGCCCGGTTGTACCAGCTGCGGTCGAAGATCACGACCTCGCCGGCGGCCGGCAGATGTGGCAGATAGCGCTGCACGTACATCTGTGACTTCTCCCGTTCGGTGGGGGCGGGCAGGGCCACCACCCGGAACACCCGCGGACTCACCCGCGCGGTGATCGCCTTGATGACCCCGCCCTTTCCGGCGGTGTCACGACCTTCGAAGACGATGCAAACCCTTGCGCCGGAGGCCTTCACCCATTCCTGCAGCGCGACCAGTTCGGCGTGCAGCGGTCGTAGCGCACGGCGATAGTGCTTGTTCGTCATGGGAGCGCGCGCGACCGCGGGGCCGGGCGCGGACAACTCCGCCGGGGCGCCCGGCTCGTGACGGTTCCGCTCGGCGACGGCCGGTCCCGATCGGTCGCTGCGATGCTTGTGCTGCCGGGTCTTCTTGCCCACAGCCGGTCTCCTCAGAGCACGGTCACCGGGTAGGTGCCGCCGCGTGATCGACTACGGATCGCCGAGTGCGCCGATCCTCCGGCTAGGTGGATGCTGATCGCTTGCCGTGCCGCCTTTTCGACGAGAAGGGGAACGAAATCGTGGATTCGGACATCGGCGAATCGCTTGTGAATGGTGCGCACGATGAGTTCGATGTCCGCGGGTGGTGCGGATGGGTACCGAGTGATCAGGCGTTCGATGACTTGTTCGACCTGAATCAACTCCTCATCGACGGTCATCGAATAATCGTCTGCCCGGTCGGGAATGTTCGTCAAGACACGAAATGGGCACTTGTTTCGGTGTCCTTCGACTCTCGCTCGTCGCCCGCGCGTGCGCTCTCGTCTCGGGTGTGGTGCCGGAGAAGTCGGCATTCATCAGGTGATACCGGACAGGTTCGGGTAGTCGGCGATCGGGTAAACAGCATGGACGCACCCGGTGGACAGTTCGCCGCGGATCGCGTGCCGAGGCGGGCCGCGCGGCTCCGTGGGGCATTCGAATCGGGCCGGATGCGAGCCCGTCGAAGTGCTGCTGAAACCGTTCTCGGAATGTGGATGACGTGACGAGATGGCGAACTTTTCCGTCCCTGCTCGGTGTGGCGATCCAGGTGTTTTCGATACTCGCAGCTGTTCCTTGGTCGAGGTTGTCCAGTGCTATTTGCCATCAAATTGCCGAACACAACGTTTTATCGTCGACGGCGCCGGCGAACCAGGCGGTGTCGCACCTCGAAATCCGCTCGGTGACATCCGCTTTCACCACGCGGGCCGACCGGCGTCAACGGGTGTGACGACGGTGCCTACCGGTCGGCGAGCTCGGCCAGCCGGCGCTTGCGGAACTCCCGCGGCGTCTCGCCGAAACGCTGTTTGAACGCGGCCGAGAACCAGGTGACGGTGAAACCGCAGCGGGCGGCCACCTCGGCGATCGCCGGGTCGGGCCGCTCGAGCATGGTCCGTGCCGCGCGCAACGACTCCTCGCGCCGCAGGTCGCGATAGGTGGTACCGCACTGCTGCAGGATGAGGCGCAGTTGCCGGGGTGACCAGCCGAGTGCGTGTGCGACCGCGGGCAGTCGCACATCGCCGGTTCCGACCGTCTCGCGGACATACCGGCGCACCGCGGCCGCGGTCTCGGTGAGGTGGTCGTGGTGTGGGCGCATATCACCGGTCAGCAGCAGGCACACGAGTTCGCCGAGGCGTTCGCAGATCGCGTTGAACTCGAGTTCGCCGAGCCGGTCCTGTTCGGCGTGCGCACTGCGCATCATCGAGTCGACCACCCGGCCGAGACCGGAATCGAGATCGAGGACGCGCCGCATGGGGCCGGTCGCGGGCAGGGCGTGTTCGATTTCGGCGCGGGGGAGCTGCATCGCGTAGGCGGCCGCACCGGGGCGCAGCCGGCATTCCTGATCCAGGCCCATCAGCATGCCCCGTCCGTCCGCGACCCGGATGGCGCCGTCGCGGGCGGTGCCGATCCGGCCGTCGTGGCGGCCTGCCACGGTGGTGGGCGCGGTCGGATCGGCCCAGCGCACACCGAAAACGCTACGGTCCGGCACCACCAGCCAGTAGAAGTCGTCCGCGGGGACCCGGGCGACGTTGCCGCGGGTGCGGTCGGCGATCCGCCCGTCGGGTTCGTCCCATCGCAGCAGGCTGTAGCGACTGTTCTGCTGGACCGTCAGCTCCGATCGCCAGCGTGCCGGCCGCAGGTAGCGGTGCTCCATCGGCACGAAAGTGTTGGTGAGTTCGCTCCACTCCTCGGTCTGGCCGACGTTCAGAGCCGTGTAACGCATGCGATATCCCCATCCGTGGACATCCGGTGCCGCCGACTTTCATCGAGGGGCGTGCGGAGGTGAACAGTGATGTGCGCCCGCCGATTTCGAGTCCATGTGACAACCGTACGAGATCGCGACCACGACGCAACCCCGAACCGGGAGCCCGGTCACCGGCTAGCTCGTGCCGGCCGCGCGCAGCAGATCCCGGCACAGCCGGTCGGCCCGCCGCGTGGTCTCCGGCTGTCGATAGCGCGGCGCCAGCGCCAGCACCGTCGCGCACGCGGTGTCCAGGCCGATCCGGTGGCCGACCGAGACGTAGAGCGGTTTGACCCCGGGCTGGGTCCGCACCGCGCGTCCGACGAGCTCCCCGTCGAGGGTGATGTCGGAGACCGAACCTCGCTCGAACCCGGGCTCGTCGTAGTGTCCCCACACCGTTTTGGCGACGCCGATCGACGGCAGCCCGGTCAGCAGGCCGAGATGGCACGCCAATCCGAACCGGCGCGGATGCGCGATCCCTTGCCCATCGCATACCAGCAGGTCGGGGGTGGTGGTCAGGGTGTCGAGCGCGGCCAGTGTGGTCGGCAGCTCACGAAAGGCCAGCAGTCCGGGCATATACGGGAAGGCCGCGGTACCGGCCGCGGTGGCGGTGTCGACGACCTCGAGCGTGGCCGCGTGGAGGACCACGACGGCGGCCACGACCCGGCCCTCGTCGTCGTACGCCGAATCCAGTCCGGCGACGGTCGTGAACCGCGGTGGCGCCGGATCCGTGGTGACGACCCGCTCCCGCAGCCGATTCTGCAGCGCCGCAGCGGCTTCCGGATCGGCCGGCAGTTCGGCGGGCATGGCCAGGCGCACCCCTCAGCACCGTCCTCGACGTGATCCCGGCATGTACATCCGGTGAAGCCTCCTGAACGCGGGGATGGCGGGCGTGGATCGACCGTCGCGGTCCGGCAACCGTAACCACCCGGTTCCGGGCCCGCGCGCGGTCGGGTGCGGTACCGCGACAGCGGTGCTCACGGCGGTGTCGGTGCTCTCACAGCCGGCCGTCCGGTGGTCCGCACTAGACTCGTGTCGAACGGGTGCACCCAGTACGCAGACGAAAGTAGGCAGCCGAACGTGAGCACAGCCATCACCCTGGGGATGCCGGCCGCACCGGCGGCGGTCCTCGCACCGCGGCGTAGGACTCGCCAGCTGATGGTGGGCACGGTGGGGGTGGGCAGCGATAACCCCATCTCGGTCCAGTCGATGACCACGACCAAGACCCATGACGTGAACGCGACGTTGCAGCAGATCGCGGAACTGACGGCCGCGGGCTGTGACATCGTCCGCGTGGCCTGCCCGCGCCAGGAGGACGCCGACGCGCTGCCGACGATCGCGAAGAAATCGCAGATTCCGGTCATCGCCGATATCCACTTCCAGCCGCGCTACATCTTCGCCGCCATCGATGCCGGATGTGCGGCGGTCCGGGTCAACCCCGGCAACATCAAGGAGTTCGACGGCCGGGTCAAGGAGGTCGCCCAGGCCGCGGGTGCGGCCGGTATCCCGATCCGGATCGGCGTGAACGCGGGATCGCTGGACAAGCGGATGCTCGAGAAGTACGGCAAGGCCACCCCCGAGGCGCTGGTCGAGTCGGCGCTGTGGGAGGCGGGCCTGTTCGAGGAACACGGCTTCGGCGATATCAAGATCTCGGTCAAGCACAACGACCCGGTGGTGATGGTCGAGGCCTATCGGCAGCTGGCCGCGCAGTGCGATTATCCGCTGCATCTGGGCGTGACCGAGGCCGGGCCCGCGTTCCAGGGCACGATCAAGTCGGCGGTGGCCTTCGGTGCGCTGCTGAGCGAGGGCATCGGCGACACCATCCGGGTCTCGCTGTCCGCGCCGCCCGCCGAGGAGGTCAAGGTCGGCGCGCAGATCCTGCAGTCGCTGAATCTGCGCCCGCGCAAACTCGAGATCGTCTCGTGCCCGTCGTGCGGGCGCGCGCAGGTCGACGTCTACACCCTCGCGAACGAGGTCACCGCCGGGCTGGAAGGGCTCGAGGTGCCGTTGCGGGTGGCCGTGATGGGCTGTGTGGTCAACGGTCCCGGTGAGGCTCGCGAGGCGGATCTGGGCGTCGCCTCGGGTAACGGGAAGGGCCAGATCTTCGTCAAGGGTGAGGTCGTCAAGACCGTGCCGGAACATCAGATCGTGGAGACTCTGATCGAAGAGGCGATGCGGATCGCCGACGAGATGGGCACCGATGCCGAGTCCGGCGAGCCCGTCGTCACCGTCGGCTGAGCGCAGTGCGCGGACAGCGGAGGCGGGCGTGTCCCGGGTCGGGCGCATTCTCCCGCTCGAGCTGAGCAAAGCCCCCGCACGCCGCCGGGGTTCATGGCAGGCTGTGAGCGTGCGGAGTGTGCTGGAACCGTCGCGACGGTCACGGATTTCCGGTGCGCGTCAGCTCGGAGATCGAGATCTGGCGCGGGTGCTGCAAGTACTGGACACCGACCCGGTGGCCTGCTGCATGGTCGCCGCGCGATTGCAGGAATGCGGTCTGGACAATCGCGGCGGTGGCGAGCTGTGGACACGGGGAAGCCCGGAGGAGTCGCTGTGCTTCTCCGGTGCCAATCTGGTTCCGCTGCGTGGCACCGGTGACGATATGCAGGCCTTCGCCGATCGCGCGGCGCGCTGGCCGCGGGTGTGCTCCTCGGTCGTGGGGCGTCAGGAGTTGGCGTTGCCGCTGTGGGAGGTGCTGGAGCAGCGCTGGGGCGCGCCCCGTGAGGTGCGCTCGGATCAGCCGCTGCTGGCACTGGACGGCCGCCCGCACGCACTGCCGGATCCCAAGGTGCGCCGGGTTCGCACCGACGAGCTGGATCGCTATCTGGTCGCGGCGGTGGCGATGTTCACCGAGGAGATCGGGGTCGATCCGCGGGCGGGCGACGGTGGTCGCGGCTACCGGCGCCGGGTGGCGAGCTTGATCGAATCCGGCCGGGCCTGGGCGCGTTTCGAGGACGGTGAGGTCGTCTACAAGGCCGAGGTCGGTGCGATGTCCCGGCGGACCGGGCAGATCCAGGGCGTCTGGGTGCATCCGCAGTGGCGGGGCCGCGGCCTGGGCACGGCCGGAACCGCCGCGGTCGCGGATGCGGTGGTGGCCGCGGGGCGAACCGCCAGCCTGTATGTGAACTCCTACAACGAGGTCGCGCGCCGCGCCTATGCCCGGGTGGGGTTCCACCAGGTGGCGACCTTCGCGACCATCCTGGTGGACTGACCGGTCGGATTGTTGCGCGCACGGCAAATTCAGTGTGTCGCAACGGTTACCAGCGATCGGCTGGCTACCATCGGTGGTGATGTCGATTTCGAGATGCGCACCGCGGTGGTGGGGGCCCCGGGCGCTGGTACTGGGCACGGCGACCGCCGTGGTCGTCACCGTGGGCGCGTGTTCGGCCGGATCGCAGGGGCCCGTCGCCGCGGCCGACACGTTCCTGTCCGCCGTCGCCCGCCATGATCTCGAACGCGCCGCCGGTGTCACCACCCAGCCCGAGAAGGCCACGGCGGCATTGGATTCGGCGTGGAAGAACCTGCAGGCACAGCGTCTGAGCGCGCATACCGGTTCGGCGCGGGTCACCGGGGACACCGCCACCGTGGACTACACCTACGAGTGGACCCTGCCCAGGAACCGGATCTGGAGTTACACCGGCCAGTTGCAGATGGGCCGCAGCGGCGGCGAGTGGAAGGTGCGCTGGACCGCCTCCGACATCCACCCGAAACTGGGCGACACCCAGAGCCTGCAGTTGCGCACCACCCCCGCGCCGCGGGCCCGGGTCAACGAGCGATCGGGCGGTGACGTGCTCGTTCCGGGTGCCGTGCACCGGATTTCGTTCACCGCCGCCGCGGCCCCGGATCCCGGATATGTCGCCGGCGCCCTGTCCGCCGCGGTGAAGCGGTTCGACGACACCGCGACCGCGACGGCGATCCTGTCCGCGGCCCGCAAGACGACCGGTCGCTATCTCGTTGCCTCGCTGAGCGACTGGGAGTTCGACCAGGTCAGCGGGCAGCTGCTCGGTCTGCCCGGAGTCGCCACCGACCGCCAGGGTGATCTGATCCCCACCGATCGGCACTTCGCCCCCGACCTGATGACCCAGATCCGCAAGACCGTGATCGACGAGGTCGACGGCAAGGCGGGCTGGAGTGTCGTCACCGTCAACGCCAACGGGGTCGATACCGATGTGCTGAAAGAGGTTGCGCCCCAACCGGCGCCGTCGTTCTCGCTGAGTATCGACCGGAATGTGCAGAATGCCGCGCAACGCGCGGTCGATCCGCGCCGCGAGCAGACGATGATGGTGGTGGTGCAGCCGTCGACCGGCGCCATCCTCGCGGTGGCCCAGAACGAGGCCGCCGATGCCGACGGTCCGGTCGCGACCACCGGACTGTATCCGCCCGGCTCGACGTTCAAGACCGTCACCGCGGCCGCCGCGATGTCCGCGGGTCTGGCCCAGCCCGACACCGTGGTCCCGTGCCCCAGCCGAATCGTGGTGGGCGAACGCACGATTCCCAACTACGACCTGTTCTCTCTCGGCGATGTGCCCCTGTCGACGGCCTACGAACGGTCATGCAATACCGCCTTCGCTCAGCTGTCGAGCGAATTGTCCGGTAATGCCCTGACCGATGCCGCGGCCCGGATGGGGGTGGGGCCGGACTACACCGTGGCCGGGCTGCCGACGGTATCGGGTTCGGTTCCGCCCGCCGATGACCTGGTACTTCGCACCGAGGACGGCATCGGGCAGGGCAAGGTGGTGGTCAGTCCGTTCGGGATGGCGCTGGTGGCCGCCACCGTGGCGCGCGGTTCGGCGCCGACTCCGTATCTGATCGCGGGGCACGAGACCGCCGTGCACGGGGATCGGCCCGCGTTGTCACCGCAGGTGGTGCGGGGACTGCAGGAGATGATGCGCAAGGTGGTCACGGGCGGAACCGCCGCGCGGATCGCCGATCAGGGCGAGGTGTTCGGCAAGACCGGTGAGGCGGAGGTGGACGGCGGATCGCACTCGTGGTTCATCGGCTACCGCGGCGATCTCGCCTGGGCGACGCTGCTGGCGCGGGGCGGCAGTTCGGACAATGCCGTAGCGGTTACCAGGGATATGCTTGCCGCTCTGCCGGCGGGCGGCACCTGACGGGAAACGTGACGGCCCCCTGAACGCTCGTGACCGGCCGCCGACAGGGGCGTCCGGTCACGGGGATGTGAGTGTGGAAGTTCCGGTGCCGATTATGGTGCCTGCACCTCCGATCCACTGATGCCGGCCGCGGGGGCCTGCTCGGTGGGGGGTGACGCCCCCGCCGAACCATCTCCCAAGATCTCCACGGCCCCGGTCCCGGCGAGGATCATTCCCGCCGTGATCAGCGTGAGCGTCGAACGCTTCATGGTCTTCCCCCTTGCGGGTGAGTGAGAGCCATTGGCATCGAACTGATGGTTCGCCGACTGTTAGCCGACCCGAAAACGGTAAACCGGCGAACCACGCGCCGACAACCCCCTGTGCGGCTCCACACAGTGGTTCAGGCTGGATACAGCCTGTTCACGCCCGTATTTTTACTTCTGTTCAGCTCGATGCAAACTGGCGGACAGGTGATGCCGGATTGGTTGCCCGACCGCTGCCATGCGCAAGCTGTAGTCGATGGTGTCGCCCGCCAGGTGGATCGAGCGCCCGAGCGCGGTCACCGGTTTGGCCGTACTCGAGGTGCCGATCCGGGTGGAATCGAGCTCGAGCCGCAGCCCGTCGCCGGCGACGGCGATCCTGCCCTCGCAGATCTCGGTGATACCGGTCGGATGGGCCAGGATCAATTCCACCCGATCCGCGCCGGTGGAGCGCAGGTAGCCGGTTTCGGCATGCAGGGAGCGGCCGTCGCCGGCATGGCGGGTGCGCTGCCGGTAGGTGAGGAACGGGCGGCCGACGTGGCCGAAGTGGATTTCCTCGTGGTAGTCGAACGGCTCGATGGTCGGATACTCCCCGTGCCCGGATCCGCGCCAGGTGCCCAGCAATGGAGCCAGATGGGCGATATCCGGATGAGGTGCGACATCGGGTTGGGGATCGAACACGGCGCACAGCATAGTTGCCCGCCGCGGCGATGGTGGGAGGACCACCCGGCGCCGTCCGATTCGGCATGCGATAGCGGACTTGACAGTGCGCGACATATCTCGCGAACCCGACGACCGGCGCGGCGGAAGCTACCGCCTGCGAGCCCGGTATCTGGTGTGATGAAGATCGGAAGCCGACTGCGTGTGAACGGAGCGGGCGATGACTGTGCGAATTCAGCAGATGCCCCAGCGGCAGATGTCCCAGCGGCGGATGCCCGCGGTGCTGCGGCGCTGGTGGCTGCCCTGCTGGGTGCTCACCCGGCGGCAGATCAGCTCGTCGGTGCGCAACGGCGAGGCGCTGACCGCGGTGCTCGCTCCGACCATTTTCACCGTCGGGTTCTACGTGCCACTGGACCGGGTGATGACCTTCGCCGGGCACGGGGCCAGCAGCTATTCGCAGTTCCTGATGCCGATGATCGTCATGCAGGCGGTGTCGTTCTGCGCCACCGCGGCGGCCTTCCGGGCGGCGGTCGACGCGCGCGACGGACTCGATGCCCGCCTGGCCACCATGCCGATCCCACATATCGCGCCGCTGGGCGCGCGCACGGCCTCCACCGGCTACCGCATCGTGATCGCACTGGTGGCGGCGCTGATGTGTGGATATGTGATCGGATTCAGGTTCTACGGGGGACTGTGGAACACGGTCGGATTCCTGCTCTTCTCGGTGGCCGTGGGGATGATGCTGGGAGTGTTCGGCGATCTGCTCGGCACGCTGTCGAAATCGCCCGAGGCCACCACCCAGATGTTGATGCTGCCGCAGCTGATCCTCGGCATGGTGTCCACCGGATTCGCACCGGCCGAGCAGTTCCCGGAGTGGATCCGGGGATTCGCGCGTAACCAGCCGATTTCGCAGTTCGTCGACGCGATGCGGGCGCTGGCCGGTGACCAGCCGGGTTTCACGGCGGCGGTGAGCCGGTCGACGGTGGGCCCGGGTGTGCTGTGGACGATCGCCGGTGTCGCCCTCTTCGGCGTGGCGTCGGTGCTGGTGGCGGTCAGGCGGCAGCGATGACCGGGATAGGCACCGCGGCGAGCGGATTCGGGGCCGTGCGAGTCGACACCGAGCGGTGGCGGTATCTGCTCCCGCAGACGCTGGTGCAGACCGGTCGCCTGCTGCGGCGGTGGCGCCGCGATCCGGTCACCGCCGCGCAGACGCTGCTGTTCCCGGCGTTGTTGCTGGTGATGCTGAATACGGTGCTGGGACATCAGATCTCCGCGTTCTCCGGCGTCGATGCCCTCTACGGCTCGGTGCCGATGGTGACCGTGGTGTCGGTGATGTCCGGCTCACTGGCCGGGGCGGTGACGCTCGGCCGCGAACGCGACGCCGGGCTGCTGGGGCGGCTGTGGGCGCTGCCGATCCATCGCGCCTCTGGCCTGGCCTCGCGCATTCTCGCCGAGGTGGTGCGGATCGTGGTGTGCACCGTGGTCCTGTTCGCGGTGGGGGTGGCGCTCGGGTTCCGATTCCATCGACCGATCGCCGTGCTCGCGGTGCTGGGTGTGCCGGTGCTGTACGGGCTGGGTTTCGCCACCATGGTGACATCGGTGGCGGTGTATTCGGCGAAAACCTTCGCCGTGGAGGCTATTTCGCTGGGATCGTCGCTGCTGATGTTCTTCAGCACCGGATTCGTGCCGTTGAACGCCTACCCCGGGTGGGCGCAGCCGATCGTTTCGCATCAGCCGATGTCGGCGGCGATCGACACGATGCGCGCGGCGACCCTCGGCGGTGCGATACGTGGTCCGCTGCTGTTGACGGTGGCCTGGTCGGTCGGGGCGATCGTCGTCTTCGCGGTGCCGGCGGCGGTCGGTTTCCGGCGCGCCAGCCAGGCGTGAACCTCGTTCAGCGCAGGCCCTCGGCCACCTCGGTGATCATCTCGGCCGAGTCGCGCGGACTCAACGCCATCGCGCGCAGTTGGTCGAACATCACCCCGAAACGGCGAATCTCGTTGTGGCCCTCGACGATATCGTCACCGGCGATCCCTTCGACGTAGACCAGTTCCGGATCTGCCGGATCCGGGAAGTCGAGCACGACGAACGAGCCCACCATCGCCGGATGCGCGCCGGCGCCGAACGGCAACACCTGCAGGATCACGTTGCGCTTGTCGGTGTCCTCGGTGAGCCGCAGCAACTGCTCGCGCATCACCTCGGGCCCGCCGACGACGCGGCGGATCGCCGCCTCGTCGAGCACCACCCACAGCTCCAGCGGATTTCCGTCGCGGGTCAGTACTTTGCCGCGTTCCACCCGGGCTCGCAGGCGCTGTTCGATCACCGATGTCTCGACCTTCGGCATCGCGGTGTCGAGCACCGCCCACGCGTAGCGCTCGCTCTGCAGCAGTCCGGGAATGAACGAGGTCTGGAACAGTCGTGCCGACAGTGCCTCGGTCTCGAAGTTGATGTAGGCGGCGTAGACCTCCGAGACCGCCGCCTCGAACGGCCGTGACATACCGGGTTTCAGCGCCTCGGTCAGCAGTTGGACCGCATCCGAGCGCTGTGGTTCGCCGATCCCGTACAGATCGAGCATCGCGGTCAGGGTGCGGCGCTGCGGACGCGCCTGCGCGGTCTCGATCCGGTACAGCGTGGTGACGTTGATGCCGGTGCGGGCACTGACGACTTCCTTGCTGACCCCCGCTTGCTCCCGCATCTCCGACAGCAGTGCGGCCAATCGCCGCAGCTGAACCGTCAGCACAGTGCGTTTACCTGCCATCGCGCGCGTTCTCCTCATGAGATTCGTGACGCTCGAGCGCGTTCCGCGGTGATGCGGGAACGGTTGGGCGAGCATACCGCCCTGCTCCGGCCCCGAATCCGGTCGTGCCGGGCATGGGAATATCGGCGGTTGCCGGGCAATTGCAGGAGGGGACAGCGCGGTGGAACGGAGGTCGATCGATATGGCGCCCACAACGGCGGAAGCCGTGCGGATCGTGCGGTCCGAACAGCGGTATCGCTGGCGCAACGAGTGGCTGGACTCGCGGCAGTCGTTTCCCGCGACCGGCAATTTCGACCTCGCCGCCAACGCGCACGGGCTGTTGATGGTGCACAACGAGGACATCGTCGAGGCCGGTGCCGGCTTCGACACCCATCAGCACCGCAATACCGAGATCATCACCTGGGTCCTGGAAGGCACTGTGGTGCACCAGGATTCGCAAGGCCACTCCGGGCTGATCCATCCGGGCCTGGCGCAACGGATGAGCGCCGGCGCCGGAATCCTGCACTCCGAACGCAACGGCGCGCTCCGCCACGAACGCCAGGACCTGCACGTGGTCCAGATGTGGATTCCGCCCGACGAGGACGGCCGCCGGCCGAGCTATCAGGAAGCCGACATTCGCGCCGAACTCGCGCGCAACGAACTCGTCACCGTCGCCTCCGGGCTGGCGCGCCACCGCGCGGAGACCGCGATCACGCTCGGAAACCGTTATGCGGCATTCCATGCGGCGCGGCTGGACCCCGGCCACTCGGTCCGGCTGCCGGAGGCGCCCTCCGGCCACGTGTTCCTCGCGCGTGGCGCGGTGATCGTCGAAGGCGGCGGGTCCGACGGGGAGCTCACCCTCGCCGCGGGTGACGCCTTGCGCACCACCGATGCCGGCGCCCGGCGGATCACGGCAGTCTCGCCCAGCGAGGTCCTGATCTGGGAGATGCACGCCACGTTCGCCTGATCCCGGCGCTGGTCACCGGCGGTGGGCCCGGCCCTGGGACAGCAGTTCGTCCACCGACCACTGATCGTCGGCGTGCGCTCCGTATCGGGCGGCGACCACCGTGCCGTCGGAGGCGATGAGAAAGTCGGCGGGCAGGCCGAGTCGTCCGCCCTCCGGTGTGCCGCGGGGGGCGGGCTGTTCGCCGCGGGCCATCGGGCCGACGGCGGTCGCTATCGACCGGGCGATGCCCGGCCATGCGCGGGGGCTCAGTAGTGCGCGGGGCGCCGACTCCACCCCGAATTCCCGGTACAGCGCCCTGTCCGGGTCCGCGATCAGCTCCAGCGGGATCTCCTCGGCGTACTCGGTCAATTCGCGCGCGCTGGAGTGGAATACCGCGATCGGGCGAATCCCGGCCGCGGTGATCTCGGTATGCCGGGTGATGAAGGTGCGCAGGTGCCGATGGCAGATCGGGCAACCGGCGAAGCGGCGGAATTGCAGATGGGTCAGGCGATGCGGATCCGGTACCGCGACCTCGGCGCCGGTGACGGCGATCAGTGTCCGGTTCGCGACCGTGGTGGGTGCTGTCATGATGACTCCTCGGCGTTTAGGCGTATCTCGTACGCTTACGACAAGTATGCGCGTATCTTGTACGCTGTCAATCCGTGCCCCGTCCTCGTTCGCTGACCACCGCGGATCTGGCGTCGGCCGCGCTGGCCGTGATCGACCGGGCGGGCCTGTCCGCCCTGACCATGCGCGCGGTCGCCACCGAACTCGGGATGGCGACCATGGCGCTGTATCGCTATGTCGCCGACCGCGACACCCTGGAAGCGCTGATCGTCGACCACGTACTGGGTGAAATCGAGGTGACGACCCCGGCCGACGCCGATTGGCGCACGCGCCTGGCCCTGCTGCTCGAGCGGATGCGCGCGGCGGTCTCGGCTCATCCGGCGATGGCGCCGCTGGTGCCGCGGCATCGGCATGCCAGCGCGGCCGCGCTGCGGTGGATGGAGGCGACTCTGGCCGCACTCGCCGAGGGCGGGTTCCGGGGGCGTGACCGCGTGATAGCTCAGCGGACGCTGGTGGCTTTCCTGCTCGGCTTTCTGGAGAACGAGCACTACGGCGCGATCGCGGGCTCCGGAACCGCGGCGATCGCGGCGCTGCCGGCGGCGGACTATCCGCATCTCACCGAGACCGCGGCGCGGGCTCGGGAGATCACGGCCGCGGCGGAATTCGGCGGCGGTCTGGAGATCCTGCTGCGTGGCCTGGAGTCCTCGCGAGGGTGAGCGCAGCGCCGCCGGCCGACGCGCCGACACGGGTTGTGGCTACCGTGACCGAATCGTGAAATGATCACCAGCGCAGTCCTTCTCAGGGCATAGATGCACGTCAGGGCGAATATTCACCGATTCGCCCGGCACTGATCACCGCAGGGTGCCGGCAATGCGGACGCAATGTTGCGTTCTTGCATATGCAAGAGCAGAATCCCATCTACTCTTAGGTCGGACCACCGATCCGACGAGCGAAGTTCGGAGATCAGATGATGGCGGTGCAACCGATGCGGAATCCGGATATCTTCGGAGCGCGGCGATGACCACTTCGATAGCCAGTGCGTTACCCGCGGCCCCGCAATTGCTGTGCGCGTTCCAGGGACGGCGTTTCCAGGACCGGGAGCTGCTGCGGTCCGCGCGAGCGCTGGCCGATCTGCACGCGCGTCGCGCGCAGGTCGCGGATCCGATTCTGCTGGCGGAAATCGACTGCCGTCGTAGCGAACTCATCGACGACATCAACGAGTGGGTCGAAAGCGAACTACCCGGTTATCGCGCGGGTGTCGCGCTGCGGACCGATATCCTCGGCCCGATGGTCGACCGCATGGCCGGTAGCTGGGTCGCCGCCAATCGCGCCATCGACCGCGACGGCGCTCGCAGCGACACCACCCACAAGCACTGGTACCACCTCGCCGAACTGGTCGACGGCTACACCGATCTGGTCAGTGGCGTCGCGAAGTGCGAGGCGCCGGTCGCGCGCAGCGGGCGGTGAGCGCCCCGCACTCCGGCGTCGGGACCGTGGCCGTCCTATGGTGCGGATAGTCTGAATACATGTCTGTGCGCACCCGCAAGCCACTCGTCCCCGGAACGCTCTCGCCCGTCCGCGAGGTGCCGCGCTCGATCGAGCGGCCGGAGTACGCGTGGAAGAAGACCGTCAACGAGGGTCGCGAGCCGTGGGTGCAGACGCCGGAGACCATCGAGAAGATGCGGTTGGCCAGCAAGCTGGCCGCGCAGGCGCTGCAGGAAGCCGGTCGGGCGGTCGAGCCCGGCGTCACCACCGATCATCTCGACGCCATCGTGCACGAGTACCTGTGCGATCACGGCGCCTACCCCTCGACCCTGGGATACAAGGGTTTCCCCAAGTCCTGCTGCACCTCGCTGAACGAGGTGATCTGCCACGGCATTCCGGACTCGACCGTGATCGAGGACGGTGACATCGTCAATATCGACGTCACCGCCTATATCGACGGGGTCCACGGCGACACCAACGCCACCTTCCTGTCCGGAGACGTCGACGAGGAAGCGCGCCTGCTGGTCGAGCGGACCCACGAGGCGACCATGCGGGCCATCAAGGCGGTCCGCCCGGGCCGGGCGCTCAACGTCATCGGCCGCGTGATCGAGTCCTACGCCAACCGCTTCGGCTACGGCGTGGTCCGCGATTTCACCGGCCACGGCGTGGGCCCCACCTTCCACAGCGGCCTGGTCATCCTGCACTACGACCAGCCGGCCATCGAATCGGTGATCGAAACCGGTATGACCTTCACGATCGAGCCGATGATCAACCTCGGCGGCATCGATTACGAGATCTGGGACGACGGCTGGACCGTGGTCACCAAGGACCGCGAATGGACCGCCCAGTTCGAGCACACCCTGGTCGTCACCGAGGAAGGCGCCGAAATCCTCACGCTTCCATGACAACCGTGGCGGCGGCGACGGGAACGCCGAGGTGAAGGGCGCGCTACTGATCGCGGGCACCACCTCCGACGCCGGCAAGAGCGTCGTCGTGGCCGGGATCTGCCGGATGCTGGCCCGGCGCGGGGTACGGGTCGCGCCGTTCAAGGCGCAGAACATGTCCAACAACTCCGTCGTCACCCTCGACGGCGGCGAGATCGGCCGAGCACAGGCACTGCAGGCTCGCGCCTGCGGCCTGGAACCGAGCGTGCGGTTCAACCCCGTGCTGCTCAAGCCCGGCAGCGATCGGCGCTCACAGCTGGTGGTGCGCGGCGTCGCCGTCGATACCGTGGGTGCGCGCGACTATTTCCGGCACCGCTCGCGGTTGCGCGAGGTGGTGGCCGCCGAATTGGCCGCGCTGCGTACCGACTTCGATGTGGTGATCTGCGAGGGCGCGGGTTCACCCGCCGAAATCAATCTGCGGGCCACCGATCTGGCGAATATGGGCCTGGCACGGGCGGCACGGCTGCCGGTGCTGCTGGTCGGCGATATCGACCGCGGTGGAGTGCTGGCCCATCTGTTCGGCACCGTCGCGATTCTGGAACCCGAGGATCAGCAGCTGATTTCGGGGTTCGTCATCAACAAGTTCCGCGGTGACGTCGAACTGCTGCGGCCCGGACTCGATCAGCTCACCGCCCGCACCGCCCGTCCGACACTGGGCGTGCTGCCGTATTCCGACGAGTTGTGGATCGACGCGGAGGATTCCCTCGGAACCGTCGCCGACGCGCCGGTCGGCCGTCCCCGGCCGCCGCTGGGTGCCGAATGGCTGACCGTGGCCGCGATCCGGCTGCCCCGCATCTCCAACTCCACCGATATCGAGGCCCTGGCCTGTGAGCCGGGGGTGTCGGTGCGCTGGGTCAGCGAACCCTCGCGCCTGGCGGGGGCCGACGTCATCGTGCTACCCGGCAGCAAATCGACGGTGTCGGACCTGAACTGGTTGCGCCGCACCGGCATCGCCGCCGCCGTCGCCGCGCACGCCGCGGCCGGGAAACCGCTGCTCGGGATCTGCGGCGGATATCAGATGCTCGCCCATCGGATCGACGACGAGGTGGAATCGTCGGCCGGCGCGGTGGACGGACTGGGACTGCTGGATCTCGAGATCGAATTCGCCGATCCGAAGATCTTGCGCCGCAGCGGCGGCCGAGGTGCGCCCGCCGACGCGGCGGTGGCGGGAGTCCCGGTGTCGGGCTACGAGATTCATCACGGCCGGGTGCGGCGCAGCGGCGATCCGGCATGGGTGGAACTGTCCGGCGAGACCGGCGCCGGCGCCGAGGGCAGCGTACGCGGCTCCGTCCGTGGCACCCATCTGCACGGACTGCTCGAATCGGACGATTTCCGGCGTGCGTGGCTGCGCGACGCCGCGAGCCGGGCCGGCCGCACCGGTTTCGTGGTGGCTCCCGACAC
Source organism: Nocardia spumae (assembly GCF_020733635.1). Taxonomy (NCBI): domain Bacteria; kingdom Bacillati; phylum Actinomycetota; class Actinomycetes; order Mycobacteriales; family Nocardiaceae; genus Nocardia; species Nocardia spumae. The sequence goes on from NZ_JAJFZL010000001.1 coordinate 2,483,245, forward strand.
CTGTGTCGACGCGGTGCGCGGCGCCCAGCTCGACCTGCTCGCCGACCTGGTCGAACAGCATCTGGACATCGGGGCGCTCGAACGGCTGATCACGATCGGCGCGCCGCCGGACCTGCCCGGCCTCACCGTCGGGTACTGACGGCGCGGCCGCCGCCTACCTCACACCGGATGCGATCGGGTCATCACCGGCCCCTGAACGTGGCCGAAGACATGTCCTGCGCCGCTCCGCCCGCGTGTAGCGTGGATCGGCATGGAAACCCGGCGAATCGCGGTCGGTGACCGCGCCTGGACGGTACGAGTCGGCGGGCCGGAGTCCAGGCATACGGTGCTGTTGCTACCGGACGCCGGGGCTCCGGCCGACGTCTACGACCACGTGTGCGAGCGCCTGCACAACTCCGATCTGCGCACCATCACCCCGGAGACGATCGAGGGCCTGGATCAGGCCGGGGTCTACGCGATCCTCGACGACCTCGGGGTGGCATGGGCCAACCTCGCCGGATACGGCGCCGGTGCCGAGCTGGCGTGGCACTTGGGCGCGCGCGGATTCGGCCGCTTCGTCGGCCTGGTGGTCGCCGGTCGTCCCCATCCGGCCGTCGCGGTGGACGGTGCCGCCGCCGATGCGAGCTGCCCGGCGGTCGAACTGCCCACCACGGTCATCGCGACCGACGATCTGCCGCGCGCCGTCGCCGACGCCTGCGGCCGCCACGTCTACGGCGAATTCCGGGTGACCCAGGTCGACACCGCCGAGGTGCCGGTCAAGGCCGACCACGAATTCGCCACCGAGATCGTGCTGCGTTCCGGCCTGTGGTGACGCCCGCGGCCGTCAGCGGCCGCGGTGATCGCGCAACCAGCCCAGCCAGGCATCGAGTTCGGTGAACGCCTGTGCGCGCACCGGCGGCGCGGACAGGAACACATCGTGGCGCGCACCCTCGATCGGCACGATGTTCGTCCGCCCGCCCAGACATCCCGACCAGCGCTGGATCTGGCGCACGTCGAGTACCACATCCGAGACGTCGGCGGCGGGGCCGTAGCTGCGCATGAACTTGGTCACCTTCGACCGCAGGATCAGCGCCGGAATGCCGATGTCGAGACCGCGATGCAGGCGCGCATGCCCCTGGCGAATCGCGCGCAGCCAGCCCAGATGAACCGGGAATCCACCCAGCGGCTTCCAGTCCAGGTTGTAGTCCCATTCGCCGGAGACGCTGGCGTGCAGGCTGTCGCCGTAGGTACTCAGCTCACCGCCGGGCAGCCGGGTCATGGCCCGCAACCGGCCGACCCCGCCGATGATCGCGGTGCCGACGCTGCGGTAGTAGGCCGGGCCCTGCAGATCGAACCACGGGCTGTTGAGCACCAGACCGGTGAGACCCTGCTCGGCGACCGGTGACTCCAGGTTGCGGCGGTGCAGCCACAGCGGCAGCACCAGACCACCGGTGGAGTGCGCCATCAGCAGCACCGGCAATCCGGTCTCCTCGCGCACGATCTCGACCGCCCGATCCAGTTCGGCGTCGTAGAGGCGTAGATCGCTGACGTAGTGGGCGGTCTGGCCGGGGCGGCGGGATCGGCCGCACTTGCGCAGATCCAGTGCGTAGAAGCGGTAGCCGTGGCCGCTCATGTGCTCGGCCAGATGCTTCTGGAAGAAGTAGTCGGTGAAGCCGTGGACGTACAGCACCGCGCCGGCCGCCGGCTCCGCACTGTCGGATTCGTGGCGGACCAGCGTGGCCGCCACCTCACCTTCACCGTCGGGATCGGGCCCGAGCGGGATGGTCAACTGCCGGTATCCCTCGCCCAGCACATCGGGCTGCCAGGCGTGGGTCGTCGAGGGGGCCAACGGCGTCTCGTTCGTCACAGCTCCACGATATTCGACCCGCTCAGGGGCTTGTCCAGTGCGCCGCGTACCGACTCGTGGTGTGGACGTTTTCGGAAACGGGCATGGTGAGGGGCAGAATCAAGTTGAAGTGAACGGCGGGTAACCTCATTCCCGCCCACAAGTGCCCGCGCTGGACAAGGAAGTCGATCAACCCGTGCCGAACGCTGCGATGACTGAAAAGACCGATGTAGTCCTCATCGGTGCCGGCATCATGAGTGCCACCCTCGGTGCACTGCTTCGTCAGTTGCAGCCCGATTGGTCGATCACCATGTTCGAGCGGCTGGACGCGGCCGCCCCCGAGAGCAGTGACCCGTGGAACAACGCGGGCACCGGCCATTCGGCGCTGTGCGAGCTGAACTACACGCCGCAGCAGGCCGATGGCTCGGTCGACATCACCAAGGCGATCGATATCAACGAGCGTTTTCAGGTGTCGCGCCAGTTCTGGGCCTACGGCGCCGAGAACGGCATCCTCGCCGACCCTTCGGGTTTCATCAACCCGATTCCGCACGTGAGCTTCTGCCACGGTGCCGACGGGGTCGAGTACCTGCGCAAGCGGCACGCGGCGCTGTCTCGCCATCCGCTGTTCGAGGGGATGGAATTCATCGACAGCGCAGCGGAATTCAGCCGGCGGCTGCCGCTCATGGCGAAGGGTCGTGACTTCGCCGAGCCGGTCGCGCTGAACTGGACGCAGACCGGCACCGATATCGACTTCGGCTCGCTCACCAAGCAGCTGCTGGCCTACCTGGGTTCCTCGGGCGTGGAGATCGCCTTCGGCAACGAGGTGCGCAACCTGTCCAAGCAGTCCGACGGCAGCTGGACGGTGAAGGTCCGCAATACCCGCACCCGCGCCGCACGCACCCTGAACGCCAAATTCGTCTTCGTGGGAGCCGGTGGTTACGCGCTGCCGCTGCTGCAGAAGGCCGGGATCAAGGAGATCCAGGGCTTCGGCGGCTTCCCGGTCAGCGGCCAGTTCCTGCGCTGCACCAACTCGGAGCTGATCGGCAAGCACAATGCCAAGGTCTACGGTAAGGCCGCCGTGGGCGCACCGCCGATGTCGGTGCCGCACTTGGACACTCGCGTGATCAACGGTAAGCCGGGCCTGCTGTTCGGCCCCTACGCCGGCTGGACGCCGAAGTTCCTCAAGGACGGCAAACTCAGCGATCTGTTCAAGTCGGTGCGCCCCGGAAACGTCACCCCGATGCTGGGTGTCGGGGTGACCGAATTGGGCCTGGTCAAGTACCTGGTGAGCGAACTGCTGAAGTCTCCGGCGGGCAAGGTCGACACCATGGAGGAGTTCATCCCCCGCGCCGAGGGCAACGATTGGGAGCTCATCACCGCCGGTCAGCGCGTGCAGATCATTCGCCGCAAGGGCGCCGGTGGCGTCCTCGAACTGGGCACCGCCGTGATCACCTCCGGGGACGGCAGTATCGCGGGCCTGCTCGGCGCGTCGCCGGGCGCCTCGACGTGCGTCAGCGCCATGCTCGATGTCATGCAGCGGTGCTTCCCCGACGAATACGCCGACTGGACACCGAAACTCAAGGAAATGGTGCCCTCGCTGGGCGTCAAACTGTCGGAGAATCAGGCGCTGTTCCACGAAGTGTGGGACTGGTCGACCAAGGCGCTGAACCTGGGCGACAACACGCCGATCCCCGCAGGGGTCGCGCACAGCTGAATCATGTGATAGCAAGACGCGATGATGTCAACGGTTGCGCTCAAACGGTCGTGGGCCGCGGATCTGGATACCGCGACGCTGTACAAGCTGTTGAAATTGCGCGTCGAAGTGTTCGTCGTAGAGCAGAAATGCGCCTATCCGGAACTGGACGGGCTCGATCTGCTCGCCGAGACACGGCACTTCTGGCTCGACGACGAGGGTGAGATCATCTGCACCCTGCGCTTGCTCGAGGAGCACGACAACGGGGTGAAGTCGTTCCGGATCGGCCGGCTGTGCACCACGCCGGAGGCCCGCGGGCACGGGTACACCACCCGGGTGCTGCAAGCCGCCATCGCCGAAGCCGGTTCGGCGACAGTGCGTTTGAACGCCCAGACCTATCTGGTCGACCTCTATACCAAGCACGGGTTCAAGCCCGACGGCGAGGAGTACGAAGAGGACGGCATCGCGCACATCCCGATGCGCCGAGGCTGAGCTCGGGCGGACGTCCCCGCCCGGACGAGGTCCGGTCTCGTGGCATTCGGCCGCGAGACCGGCTCGACGACAGGCCGAGATCTCAGTCGCGCGATCGGGAGGCGGCGTCGGCATCGGCCGCGCAGAGTTCGCGCGCGAGCATCGTGGCGCCGGCCACCGCACCCGGCATCAGCACCACCGCGACGAACGGCACGAGAAATGTGGCGGCCAGCGGAATTCCGAAGCCCCACACCAGCAGACGCCGGGACCTCAGCACAGCCAGCTGTTCGCGCAGCTCGATCCCGCGGCGCAGCATGGCGACGGCGGTGAGCTCCTGCGCCAGGAAGAATCCGGCCACGCAGACCCCGAGCACCGGCACGACCGTCTGGCCGACCAGCGGCAGGAATCCGGCGGCGAACAGGATCACTCCCCAGATCGCCGCGCGCACGAGTACGCGCACCCCGTCCCGGATACCGATCCACAGTTCCCGCCACAGTGGCAGCCCCGATTCCGGTACCTGTCCGTCGGCCGAGAGCGAGCGGTCCACCTGTTCGGACAGTGCCTCGTAGAACGGCTGTCCGATCACCAGCGTCACCGCGGTGAAGGTGATCACCGCCAGGAACAGTCCCAGCAGGACCAGCAGCACCGCCAGGCAGCCGCGCAAGGTCGCGGGCCAGGGCGAGGACCAGTCGGACGCGAACGGCGTCGCCCAGGTCACCAGCTCGCCGGCGTAGCGGATCAGCGCCACCAGCACCGCCAGATACAGCACCGTGGCGAGCAGGCCGGGCAGCATGCCCAGCCCGAACTGCCGCCGATGCGTAGCCATCCAGCGCTGTCCCCGCACCAGATATCCGAATCCCCGCGTCAAATCCCGCACGGGCACAGCGTATTCCGTGCGGTCACCCAGGTGCCCGCCGAGCGTCGCGGTGGCAGTGGCGTCGTCCCCGCGCCCGACCAGGCCATCGCGCGGTCCGGGAGCGCGCTGTCGGGCAGGTCCGCGGTGGACGGGTGGCTGCGAGAACGGAATTCCGCCCGCCTACAGTGGGCTCGTGTCCGATTTCCGAGCCGATGCCGCACCGGCCGCCGCCGAGTCCTCCGATCGTGACGCCGACGCGGGATTCCCGTTCTCCGCGGTGGTCGGACAGCAGCAGCTGCAGCTGGCGCTGATGCTGTGCGCCGTGCATCCCGGAATCGGCGGCGTGCTGGTGCGCGGGGAGAAGGGCACCGCGAAGTCGACCGTGGTGCGGGCGCTGGCGCAGCTGCTGCCCCCGGTCTCCGACGAGCGCGGGCAGCGTCCGGCGCGGCTGGTGGAACTGCCGGTGGGCGCCACCGAGGACCGGGTGGTGGGGTCGCTGGATCTGGAACGGGTCCTGCGCGATGGGGAACAGGCGTTCCGGCCCGGTCTGCTGGCCGCGGCCCATCACGGCGTGCTGTATGTCGACGAGGTCAACCTGCTGCACGATCATCTCGTCGACGTGCTGCTCGACGCGGCGGCGATGGGACGGGTGCATGTCGAGCGCGACGGGGTGTCGCATTCGCATCCCGCGCGATTCGTGCTGGTCGGCACGATGAATCCGGAGGAGGGCGAACTGCGGCCGCAGCTGCTGGACCGGTTCGGCCTCACCGTCGATGTCGCCGCCTCCCGGGAGGTGGACATCCGCATGGCGGTGGTGCGCCGCCGTCTGGATTACGAGGCCGATCCGGCGGCCTTCGCCGCTGCCTACGCCGCCGCCGATCGTGACATCGCCGATCGGATCCTCGGTGCCCGCGAACGGCTCGGCGAGGTGGCACTCGACGATATCGAACTGCGCCGGATCGCGGCGCTGTGCGCGGCCTTCGACGTCGACGGTATGCGTGCGGATCTGGTGGTGGCGCGCACCGCGACCGCGCATGCGGCGTGGCGCGGAAGTGATTGTGTGACAGCCGAAGACGTCCGGGTCGCCGCGGAACTGGCCCTGCCGCATCGGCGGCGGCGCGACCCGTTCGACGAACCCGGCATCACCGAGGAGCAGCTCGACGACGCGATGCGCGAGGCCGACCGGGAGGCCGAACAGGCCCGCTCCGACGCGGATCGGCCCGCCCCGCCGGAGGATCGTGAATCCGGTAGTGGCACCGGCGCATCCGAGGGCGAGGACGCTCCGTCCGATACCGGCGGGACGGGTCCGCTCGATCCGGCACCGTCCGGAGATTCCGATCCCGACGGTCCCGACGACGACGGACCCGACGGTTCGCCCGGCGGGGGCGCCCGCGAGCGCGCCGCCGCGGCTCCGGCGGATTCGGCCGCGCGCCCGCCGCACTGGGAGATTCCCGGTGTCGGAGAGGGCGCCCCGGGCCGGCGCTCACGCGCGCACACCCGGCACGGCCGGGTGGTGCGGTCGGTCGCCGACACCTCCACCGGCCTGCATCTGCTCGGCACCCTGTTCGCCGCCGCACCGCACCAGGTCACCCGCGGCCGGACCGAGGGTCCGCTGGCACTCGAACCCGCCGATCTGCGCGGCGCGTATCGCGAAGGGCGGGAAGGGAATCTGGTGGTGTTCGTGGTCGACACCTCCGGTTCGATGGCCGCCCGGGATCGGCTGTCGGCGGTGACCGGCGCGGTCGTGGCCCTGTTGCGGGACGCCTATCAGCGGCGCGACAAGGTCGCGGTGATCACGGTGCGGGGTGCCGAGGCCGAGCTGGTGCTGCCACCGACCTCATCGGTGGATATCGCGGTCCGCCGCCTCGCCGATCTGCGCACCGGCGGCAAAACCCCGCTCGCCCAGGGACTGCTGAAGGCCCGGGAGGTGGTGGCCCGCGAACACCTCCGCGATCCGCGCCGCCGGGCGATGGTCGTCCTGCTCACCGACGGCCGGGCCACCGGTGGCGCCGATCCGATTCCGCGCGCTCGTGCCGCCGCCCGGCTGCTGGCGCGCGATGGCGTGTCCGGTGTGGTGGTGGACTGCGAGCGGGGCATGGTCCGGCTCGGCCTGGCCGCCGAATTCGCCCGTGAACTGCGCGCCACCTGTCTGCGCCTGGCCGAGCTGACCGGCGAGTCGGTGGCCGCCGCGGTGAAGTCGGGGCTGCCGCACGGGCGGCTGGCGGCCTGATCCCGTGTCCCGGCGCGGGGTTCGGCGTGCCGGAGATCGCCGGTGTGGAAATGTGATGCCGTAGTGGCTGGAGAAGGAGAGTGCAGCGATGCCCAAGGGCGTGCCGGAGACCATCCCCGACGACGGGCTGACCACTCGGCAGCGGCGCAATCAGCCGGTGCTGGCGGTACACACCGGCCCCGGCAAGGGTAAATCGACGGCGGCCTTCGGCATGGCGTTGCGGGCCTGGAATCAGGGCTTCGATATCGCGGTGTTCCAGTTCGTGAAGAGTGCGAAATGGAAGGTGGGCGAGGAGGCCGCGTTCCGCACGCTGGGCCGGTTGCACGCCGAAACAGGTTCCGGCGGTCCCGTCGAATGGCACAAGATGGGCGAGGGCTGGTCGTGGACCCGCAAACAGGGCAGCGAGGACGATCATGCCGCCGCGGCGCTGGCGGGCTGGCAGGAGATCGCCCGCCGGATCGCCGCCGAACAGCATCGTTTCTACGTCCTGGACGAATTCACCTATCCGCTGAAGTGGGGCTGGGTCGATGTCGACGACGTGGTGGAGACTCTGGTGACCCGGCCGGGTAACCAGCATGTGGTGATCACCGGGCGCGACGCGCCGCAGGCGCTGCTCGACGCCGCGGATCTGGTCACCGAGATGACCAAGGTGAAACACCCGATGGATGCCGGGCGCAAGGGGCAGCGGGGAATCGAATGGTGACCGCGTGCCCGTGAACACGCCGGCCGTGGTGATCGCGGCCCCCGCCTCCGGAAGCGGAAAGACCACTCTGGCCACCGGTTTGATCGGAGCCCTGCGCCGGGCGGGCCATCGGGTCGCGCCGTTCAAGGTGGGGCCGGACTACATCGATCCCGGCTATCACGGCCTCGCCGCCGACCGGCCCGGACGCAATCTGGATCCGGTGCTGGTCGGGGCCGAGCGCGTGGTGCCGCTGTACCGGCACGGCAGCGCGGGGTGTGATCTGTCGGTGGTCGAAGGTGTGATGGGCCTGTTCGACGGTCGCATCGATGCGGAGAATCCGGCCCCGATCGCCGAGGGATCCACCGCGCAGGTCGCCGCGCTGCTGGGTGCGCCGGTGCTGCTGGTGGTCGACGCGCGCGGGCACAGTCAGAGCCTGGCGGCGCTGCTGCACGGATTCGCCACCTTCGACAGCGGGATTCGGCTCGGCGGCGTCATCCTCAACCGGGTCGGCAGCCCCCGTCACGAACAGGTGCTACGCGGTGCCTGTGCGCGCGTCGGCCTGCCGGTGCTCGGCGCTCTGCCGCGCATGGACGAATTATCCGTTCCGGCACGGCATCTCGGCCTGGTGCCCGCCGTCGAACACGGCACCGCGGCCCACCGTGCGGTCGAGGCCATGACCGAACTCGTCGGCGCGCACATCGATCTGGACGCGGTGGCCCGGCTGGCCGCGGTGCGGATCGACGGTCCGGCCTGGGATCCGGTCGCCGAACTCGCCGCCACCGCACCGGAGCGGGCGATCGTTTCCCGGCCGGTGGTCGCCGTCGCGGGCGGGCCCGCCTTCACCTTCGGATACGCCGAACATCGCGAACTGCTCACCGCGGCCGGTGCCCGGGTGGCGGTGTTCGATCCGCTGCACGAACAGTTGCCCTCGGGCACAACGGGTGTGGTGTTACCGGGCGGATTTCCCGAGGAACACGCCGCCGACCTGGCCGCCAACGCGCCGCTGCTGAGCGCGGTGGCCGATGCCGCCGAGCGCGGGATGCCGATCCACGCCGAATGCGCCGGGTTGCTGTATCTGACTCGCACGCTGGACGGGCACCGGATGGCCGGTGTGCTCGACGCGACCGCGGAATTCGGTCCCCGCCTGACTCTCGGCTACCGGGATGCGGTCGCCCTGTCGGATTCGGCGCTGTGGCGGGCCGGGGAACGTGTGCGCGGCCACGAATTCCACCGCACCCGGCTGGTGGACGCGGGAACCAGCGATCCGGCCTGGGGCTGGCGCAGCGAGGCGCCGGTCCGCGAAGGTGCCTTGCGTCGTCGGGTGCACGCCTCCTACCTGCACACCCATCCGGCCGGTAACCCCACGGCGATAGCACGTTTCGTCGATGCGTGCGCGCGGTTCGGCGCGGCGCGTCCGGCGGGTGATTCGCATGCGCCGGCCCGCTAGACGCGGTATTCCCGGCAGGTACGGTATCGGAGCCCCGGTCGTGGTCGGCGTCGGGGCACGACCCGATCCGGACGGTGATGCGATCGTGGCCGCCGTTCGGACGGTCCTGGGGGACAGTCCGATTCGTGGCCTGGCCACGATCGATCGACGCGCCGGTGCGGCGGGTATGGTCGCGGCGGCGGCCGTCCTGGGCGTGCCGGTATTCGGATTCGATGCCACCGAACTCGCCCGGATCGAGGTCCCCAATCCGGCCGCCCGCACGGCGACGAGCGTCGGCACCGGCAGCGTCGCCGAGGCCGCCGCACTCCTGGCATGCCGTCGCTGGTGCGAACGGCCCCGGCTGCTGGTACCCAAATCGGCGTTCGGCGCGATCACCGTCGCCGTCGCCTGCTGCTGACGCCGCCCCGGCGACGACCTATGGGCAGATACCGATCGGGGCCGCCGTCATGACCCGGGTGAATCCGGCGACCGGGGAGAGCTCGGGAAGTCCGTCGTAGAACACCGCGCTGACGATGTGCTGTCCGGCCCGATCGGGCATCCAGCCGATACTGGCCACCCCGTCGACCACGGGCGCGGTGCCGACGATATTGCCGCTGATCCCGTCGAGGTGACTGAAGAAATCGACGGTTCCGTGCGTCACCGGGCTGCCGTCGGGGTTGTGCACCGTCGCGACCGCGTTCTGCGAGCAGCCGACGAGGGCGGCGCTGATCGGGCTCAGTGCCGAACCCGCCATCGACACGGTCATGATCGGGACGGTGGTGGCCTCGGCGGCGGGTGCCGCGGCCATCGGTAGTGCGGTACCGATCAGCGCCGCGGCCGCCAGGACGAATCCGGCGGCGGTGCGCGAACGCGCCGTCCGATCGGAGGAAACCCCGGCGGTATCGCGCGAAACACGGAATCCGCTCATCGTGCCTGCCTCTCGCTGTCGGAGCCGGGCCGACGGCCCGGCGTCGATCCGTCGCAGGCTACCCGAGACTCGGCTCACATCGGCCACGGCGCGCGGAACGGCCGGCGGGCCCCCGGTCACGGTGCGACCGAGGTCCAATCGGCGAAGCCGGTGGGGTCGTGGCGGCCCAGACTGGCGTGCTCGAACAACCCCCAGCCCTCGGCGTCGCCGCAGCGGGCCTGACCGACATGGTCGATCACACCCCACGGAATGCGCCCGGCCACCGCCGGATCGGTGAGGTCGTAGGTACTGGTCGAGGACCAGTCGCGGCCCTTCCACTGACCGTGCAGCCAATCGGGATCGCCACCGTATCCGCAGCCGATGTGCAGCGGAACGCAGGTGTGGGTGCGGATCTCCACCGTCAGCGGCGAGCCGTCCCCGGCTGTCATGTCGAGACGGGCCGAGACCGGAATGCGGGTGCCGGACCGGTAGTCGATGTGGATCCGCGGCCAGCCCAGCTGCTCGACCCGGCCGTCGGGCCATACCCGCACCGCGTCGTTGAGGGTGCGGAAGCCGTCCGGATTCTCCTGCACGATCACCACGATCGCGAAGTCGTCGAAGCGCAGCGGAACGTACAGCCACCAGAAGCCGCCGGCGGGCTCGCTCGCATCCCGCCCCGCCGGTTCGGTTTCGCCGACCGGGCGGATACCCCACGACCGGTCCCGGGTGCCGAGCCAGACATCCGGATCGACCGCGATATCGGTGCCGTCGACACAGACTGTGCCCGACCAGGTTCCGACCTGTGCGAAACGCGAAGCGTCGATGATCGGCCGGCTGCCGGTGTGGATCAGATGCGGCTGTTCCTGGACCGCCGGGAACGAGCCTTCCCAGGTGAGGTCGAGACTCAGATCGTCGTGTTCGCAGACGACCCGCACCCGCCGCAGCGGTTCCACCACCTCGATGCGGTATCCGCCCACGCTCAGATTCAGATCGCGCGCGCCGAGCGCATCGGAGAAGCGGACGGTGCGCTGGGTGTCGCCGCGGCGCAGCGCGGCGTAGGCGTCGACCACACCGAGATTCGGATACACACCGAAGCCGGTGACCAGCATCGTGCCGCCGCTGCGGTCGTGGGCGTTGAAGTAGCTGCGGTCGTAGAAGTTGCGGTCGGTGGTCGCCGCGCGGGCCAGCGACAGCGGTGTCTGATGGACCGGGTACTCGTCGAGGGGTACCGGCGCGTGGTGCGCCGGACGTCCGTCTGTCATCTATCTCCTCAATCCCATTGATAGGTGCCGTCGAGCAGGGCTTCCAGCGCCGCTCGGTGCATCACGTAGTCGTCGCGGTCGTCGGTGTCGGTGTCCTCGCCGAAGTGGATCATCCGGCGCTTGATGCGTGCCATCACGATGCCGTGGCGCAGCGCGGCGTAGACCAGATACCAGTCCAGATCGCGAAGCCGATATCCGGTGCGCTGCTCGTAGAGGGCGACCACGTCGTCGCGGCGCAGATAGTCCGGCAGACCGGGTTGATCGAAGCGGGTCGCGATGTCCTGGAAGAAGCGGTGGATGAAGATCAGCCACGCGACGTCGAGTTCGCGCGGGCCGAGAGTGGCCATCTCCCAGTCCAGTACCGCGACCGGGTCGAACTCGTCGAAGATGATGTTGCCGGGCCGGGCATCACCCCAGTTCAGCACGTCGGTACCGGGATCGGCCGGCCAATGCTGCTCGAGCCAGTCGAAGCCGCGCTCCAGCAGCGGAATTCGATAGCCGTCGTCGGCGAGCGCCCATCGATACCACTCCCGCTGCGCCTCGAAGTGGCGGCGCAGCGACGAGTCCGGGCCGGCGAGGGCCGGGAATTTCGCCGCCGGATCGGCGATGTCGTGTACTGCGGCGATGACATCGACGGTGCCGCGGGTGATGCGCATCCGCTGCTCGGCGGTGGCGTCGAACAGCCAGCCCACGAAGACGTAGGGGGGATTGTCCTCGGGAATGCGGCCCGTGATCCGCTCCATCACGAAAAACGGTGTGCCGAGTACGGATTCGTCGGGCTCGCGCCAGCACAGCCGCGGCACCGGCACATCGGAGTGCTTGGCGACACCGGCCATCACGGCGTACTGGGTATCCAGATCGTAGGTTTCGAAGACCGGGAACGAATCGTCCTCGGGCGCCATCCGCGCCACGTACGAGCCACCCTCGGCGCGGCCGTCGCGCTCCCAGTTCGCATCGAACATCACCGACGAACTCGACATCCCGCCGGCCTGGGGCCGCGACAGGCCGGACACGACCGGCACGGCGCTGCCGTCGACGCGTTCGGTCAGCCATCCGGTGAGCCGCTCGGCGAGCTCGTCGAGATCGCGGGCGCTGGTCGTCAGTTGTCGGCGCTGCCCCGGATCGGATTCGGATTCGGTCGCCATGTCGGACCTCCTGCTGGATGAAAGTTTTTGTGCGCCAATTCATTACGCGGCCGGGCGCAGGGGTGGACGCGGCGCCGGAGGCGTATGGGATGAAATGTAACGCGTTCTAGTACGGCGCGGAACGAAATCAGGCCCGAAACTTCCGCCGTTCCGTTCAGCGGGACCCGGTTTGCCCAGGGTGCGCCGGATATCCTCGCGCACCGTCGTGGTGGCACGTACGCCTCGAGGTGGAGTCCGGAATAGGGGTCGGGCCCTGAGGACTTCCGCCGCTCTCGCTCGTAGGGTTCGGACAGGATCCACGCGCGACCACGAGGGGACCGGCACCGCCGGGCGCGGGGAGCGGAGAGGAGCCGGAGAGCAGTGAGTGTCATCGTCGAGCAGGCCGACCCCGTGCCGGCGGCGGCGGAGCCGGAGGAGCCTGCCCGGCCGGGCTGGAATCCGCTCACCCGCATCGCATTCCGTTTCACCTTCCTCTATCTCGGACTGTTCTGCCTGAGCTATCCGCAGGTCGTCTTCGCTTTCACCGGCTGGTTCGGTTCCTGGCTCGACTCCGACGCGGTGCTGTGGCAGGGACGGCTGTTGCGTCCGGTGCTGGAATGGACCGGACGCACGGTCTTCGGCGTGCGTCCGGTGCTCAGCCCCAACGGCAGCGGCGATCAGACCATCCTGTGGGTGCTGGTGTTCTGCGTCCTGGTCGTGGCCGTCGCGGGCACACTGGTCTGGTCGGTGCTCGATCGCCGCCGCCGCGACTATCGGCGGCTCGCGGGATGGTTTCTGATCTTTCTGCGGCTGTGCCTGGGCGCACAGATGCTGAACTACGGATTCGCGAAGGTCATCCCCACCCAGATGCCCGAACCGGCACTGTCGACGCTGCTGACGCCGTTCGGCGATCTGACCCCGATGGCGGTGCTGTGGAGCCAGGTCGGGATGAGCCCGGCCTACGAGATACTTCTCGGCGCCGCGGAGGTACTCGCCGGGGTGCTGCTGTTCGTTCCGCGCACCGCGACGGTGGGCGCGATGCTGGCCCTGGTCAGCATGGCGCAAGTCTTCGTGCTGAACATGACCTTCGACGTGCCGGTCAAGATCCTGTCCGGACATCTGCTGCTGATATCGCTGGTGCTGCTGGCTCCGCAGGCCCGGCGGCTGGCCGATGTGCTGGTGCTCGATCGTCCGGTCGGGCGCTCGACGGCGCCCTACCCGTTCCGGACTCCGCGGTCGCGGCTGATCGCGGCGCTGGTACAGGCCGGGATCGGCATCTGGGTGGGGGTCGCGCTCGTCCACGTCGGGACACAGCTGTGGGATCGCGGCCCCGGTCGTCCCGAACCGCCGCTGTACGGCATCTGGAAGGTCGAGGAATTCACCCGGGACGGGCAACCGGTACCGCCGCTGTCGACCGATACCGCACGCTGGCAGCGCATCGTCTTCGACTATCCGGGCGTCATGCACTACCAGCGCGTCGACGGGACCCTGGTCCGGACCGGCGCACAGGTCGATACCGGGACACGGCACCTGGCGCTGGTCGCACCGCCGCGCCGGCCCGGGGCGGCCCCGGCGCCACTGGGCGACTTCCACTACGACCAGCAGGGACCCGACGTACTGCGGTTCACCGGCGAGCTGGAGGGCCGCCCCGTGACGCTGACCCTGCACCGCCAGGATCCGGATGCCTTGCCGCAGCGCAGCCACGGCTTCCGCTGGATCCAGGACGCCCCCGGCTACTGACGGTTCACGCCGCGTTGGCGCCGATCTGATTGCCCCAGTGCGGATTCGGTGCGTAGAACTCGCCCGTGCCTGGTTCGAACGCGGCCACCGCCTCGGCGCATCGCCACAGCCGCGCCACCAGCCACGCCGTCGGATATCCGAGATAGCCGTAGACCCCGGTGGTGCACGGACGCGATGCCCGCACGCAGTCGGGCTGACCCTGCACATCGTTGTGATTGGCGGCGATCAGAGTGCCCCACGCCTTGGTCACCGTGGCGGGGGTCGCCCGGTAGTAGTCCTGATTCGACTGCAACCCGGGTAGTGACCACAACGGTTGCGAGGGAGAGATCAGCGCATCGTCGGAGCCGTTGACGAAGAACACCGAGCCCGCGCTGAGGTGGTGAGTATCGGTGCAGCTCAACCTGTTCGAACACACCGCCTGGGTGGGCAGTTCGATCGGCACGGCGGTGCGGATCGCGCCGCCCGCGCCGATCATGGCGTTGAGGACGCCGGTGGCGCCCTGGGAATGGCCCACCGCGCCGATCGCCGCGGTGTCGAGCCGATCGTGGAAGATACTGGCGGGATCGGCGGCGCGATCGACGAGATAGCGTGCGGCCCCGGCGATATCGACGCCGGAACCGGTGTTGCGGTTCTCGGTCGCGATCACCACGAAACCCCAGGACGCGAGATGCCGCAGCAGATACGCGTACTGCCGGGGCTCCGCGGCCGTGCCGTTGCCCCAGGTGACGATCGGATGACGCACATCGCGATCACGCAGATTCGCCGGATACCAGACGTCGTAGGCGGCGCCGGTGCTGTCGCAGCAGCCGAAGCGATAGTGTTCGCCGACCGGCCACGGGCCGGGTTCCAGATAGCGGGCCTCGACCGACCCGGCGGCCCGATACGGATCGGCGGCCACCGCGGTCGCCGCCACCGCACCCGCCACGACAACCGTCACCAATACGGTCAGCACCTGCAGCACCGCTCGTCGCATGGTCGCAGCATAGATCCGCGATATCCGGCCGGGTCGGGAATGACCACCGGCTCCGGCGGGTTCGCCATAGAGGTGAGCATCGAACTCTCGGCGGAATTGAAGAAGATCCTCGACACCACAAAGGTTTTCGCCACCTTGGCGACGATCGGCCGCGACGGGCAGCCGCATCTGACCGTCATCTGGCTCGATCGGGACGGCGACGAGCTGGTGTATTCCACCACCGTGGCGCGTGCGCAGTACAAGAATGTGGTGCGCGATCCACGAGTGACAGTCATGATCAATCCGCCCGACGCCCCGTACCTGTATGCCGAGATCCGCGGCACCGCGACCATCACCCCCGATCCGGAGCGGGCCATGCCCGATCGGCTGTCGGCGAAGTACACCGGTCAGCCGTACGCCGAATTCAATCCCGCCTCCGTGGACGACGCCGAGCGAGTGATCGTCCGCGTGACTCCGCAGCGGATCAACGGGCGCCTGTAATTCGCCGCGGAATCGGTTTCCGATTCTGTGAGATCGATCTCGACTGTGATACGGCGGTCGTTGCGGACCCGGTGTACTCCCTGCAGGATGGCGGAAGCAGCGGCTTCCGTCGCACCAACTTCGCAGGTAGAGGGAGTTCTCTTGGCTTCGTCAGGTCGTACGCAGGGTAGAACCGGAACCGGGCACAGGACCGGGATCCGACGGGCCGCCGCCCGTACCGCCGCCGCCGGCGCCGCGGCGCTGGCACTACTCACCGGAACCGGGATCGGGGTCGCCACCGCGCGTCCGGTCGGCGCCTTCGATGTCGGCGGCGCGATCGAGCAGGAATACGACCGGGCCGGTGGCACCGCCGCCTTCGGCAATCCCACCGGCCCGGAATCCGATGCCCGCGGCGGCAAGTTCCAGGTGTTCGAACGCGGCTGCTCGATCTACTGGTCCCTGGGCACCGACGCGCACGCGATCTGCGGCCTGATCCGCGACAAGTGGGGTGCGATGGGCTGGGAGAACAGCCCGCTGGGCTTCCCGCTGACCGACGAGGCCGCCGCAGGCAGGGACGGCAGCGCTCGATTCACCCAGTTCCCCGGCGGAGTCGTCTACTGGTCGGCGAATACCGGCGCCCATCCGGTCTGGGGTTCGATTCTCGGCATCTGGCAGGGCAACCAGGCCGACCGCGGCCGCTACGGCCTGCCGACCAGCGACGAATACGACTACAACGGCGGCAAGGCCCAGGATTTCCAGGGCGGCCGGATCACCTGGAAGCCCTGATCCGGCCCGTCCGCGGGCGCCGCGGCGGGTGATTACGGAGTCGGCCGGCCCACGCCGTAGGCTGGAACCTTGTGCCGAATACGACAGACGACCAGCAATCCGGTGACCCGAACTACGTGGTCGGGCTCGATCTCGCCGGCCGCCGCGTCGTGGTCGTGGGCGGCGGCTCGGTAGCTCAGCGCCGCCTCGGACTGCTCATCGCCAGTGGTGCCGAGATCGAGGTGATCAGCCGCACGGTGACACCCGCCGTCGAGGCGATGGCGACCTCCGGGCAGTTGCGCATCTCGCTGCGCCCCTACGCCGACGGCGATCTGGACGGCGCCTGGTACGCGATCGCCTGCACCGACGAACCGGATACCAACGCGGCCGTGGTCGCCGAGGCCACCCGGCGCCACATCTTCTGCGTGCGCGCCGACAATGCCCGCCTCGGCACCGCCGTGACCCCCGCCAGCGCCCGCTACGACGGCCTCACGCTCGCCGTGCTGGCCGGTGGCCGTCATCGTCGATCGGCGGCCGTGCGTACGGCGCTGCTGGAGGCGCTGCAATCCGGAACGATCACCGATGATTCCGAACCCGTGGCTCCCGGTGTCGCCCTCGTCGGCGGCGGGCCCGGCGATCCCGACCTGATCACCGTACGTGGACGGCGGTTGCTGGCGCGCGCCGATCTGGTGGTGGCCGATCGACTGGCGCCGCCGGAACTGCTCGCCGAACTCGGGCCCGATGTGGAGGTCGTCGACGCGGCGAAGATTCCGTACGGGCGCGCGATGGCGCAGGAGGCGATCAACTCCGCACTCGTCGAGGGTGCCAAGGCCGGCAAATTCGTGGTGCGGCTCAAGGGGGGCGACCCCTACGTCTTCGGGCGCGGATACGAGGAACTCGAGGCCTGCGTCGATGCCGGGGTGCCGGTGACCGTCGTCCCGGGGGTCACCTCCGCGATCTCCGTGCCCGCACTGGCCGGAATTCCGGTCACTCACCGCGGGGTCACACACGAATTCGTGGTCGTGAGCGGACATATTCCGCCCGAGCACCCGGATTCGCTGGTGGATTGGCCGGCGCTGGCCCGGTTGCGGGGCACGCTCGTGCTGTTGATGGCGGTGGAGCGGATCGAGAAATTCGCCGCCGCCCTCATCGACGGCGGCCGCGCCGCCGGCACCCCGGTCACGGTCGTCCAGGAAGGCAGTCTGCGGACTCAGCGCATCGTGCGCGCCGATCTGGCCACCGTCGCCGAACGGGTGCGTGCCGAGGAGATCCGCCCGCCCGCGATCATCATCGTCGGTCCCACCGCCGGATTCACCGCCGGAGGGCCCGAGACCGACCGGCCCGCGGGGTAGCGCGTGCTGGTGTCGTGCGACCGTGCGCAGCGGCGACAACGCGTTCGGCGGGGGTGTCCGGATATCCGTTACAGTGAGTCACTGTGCTCGATAACCCCGCTGCGACGATGCATTATCCGGTGACGAAGCGGGCCTTCGGGCTGCCGATCCTGGTGCTGTCCGGCCTGCAATTGATGGTGGTCCTCGACGGTACGGTGGTGATTCTGGCGCTGCCCGCGCTGCAGCGTCACCTGGGATTGACCAGTTCGGGCAGTGCCTGGACCGTCACCGCCTACGGCCTCACCTACGGCGGGCTGATGCTGCTGGGTGGACGGCTCGGCGACTCGTTCGGTCGCAAGAAGATGCTGGTGCTCGGAGTCTCGCTGTTCACACTGGCGTCACTGCTGTGCGGGCTCGCGCAGAACGACTGGATGCTGATCCTGGCCCGCGCACTACAGGGCACCGGCGCGGCCGTCGCGGCACCGGTGGCCATGGCACTGGTCGTCAGCACCTTCGCACCCGGCCCGCCGCGCAATCAGGCCATCGCGATCTTCGGCTCGATGATGGGCGTCGGTTCGGTCGGCGGGCTCGTCGTGGGCGGCGCGCTGGCGGAATGGAATTGGCGGCTGATCTTCCTGATCAATGTGCCGATCGGATTGCTCATCATCCTCGGGGCGATATTCCAGCTGCGCGATTCCGCCCATCACCGGCTGCCGCTGGATGTGCGGGGCGCCGCGCTGGGCACGCTCGGCTGCGTGGGTGTGATCTTCGGTGCGACCGAGGGACCCGATCTGGGCTGGACCAGTCCCTACGTCATCGGCGCGCTGATCGCCGGTCTGGTGTTGCTGGTGGCCTTCGTGATCGCCGAGCGCAGCGCCACCAACCCGCTGCTGCCCCTGGGGTTGTTCCGCGATCGCGACCGTGCGATCACCTTCGTCGCCTTGCTGCTCGGTTCCGGTGTGCTCGGTGCGATGACCTACTTCGTGGCCCAATTCCTGCAGAACGTGGTCGGCTACAGTCCACTGGTCGCGGGCCTGGCCTCGATCCCGTTCACGATCGGCGCGGGTGTCGGCACGGGGATCGCGTCCAAAGCGGCCCTCATGGTCCGGCCGCGCTGGCTGCTGTCCGGGGCGGCCGCGGTGCTCGCGGCGGCGCTGTTCTTCGGCTCGACCCTGGACCGGACGGTCGAATACTGGCCGACCCTGCTGGTGCTGCTGATCGTGGTCGGCACCGCGATCGGTTTCGTGATCGTGGTCGGCCCGCTGTGCCTGCTGGTCGGGGTCCCGGTGAACGAGGTGGGGCCGCTGTCGGCGATCGGCCAGATGATCCTCACCCTCGGCACCCCCTTCGCCGTCGGCCTGCTGACCCCGCTGGCCGCCTCGCGCACCCTGTCGCTCGGCGGGCGGACCGACCGCACCTCGGATCTCACCACCGCCGAAGTCTCGGCACTGTCGAGTGGTTACACCTTCGTCCTGCTGATCTGTGCGTTCGGCGCCGTTCTCATCGGGCTGATCGTGCTCACCCTGCGCTACACCCCGCAGCAGCTCGCCCAGGCGCAGCATGCGCAGGAGGAAGCACAGCAGTCCTGACGGCCGGTATCAGCCGCGGTCGAACAGGTTCAGCAGTTCGGTCCTGCCGAATACGGTGGCGGACTCCCGTGCCGAGGGCGTGCCGGCATCCGGATCGGCGCCGGCGGCGAGCAGGGCTTGCAGGATGTCGTCCTCGCCCTTGAAAACGGCTCCCGCGGCGGGGGTTTGGCCGCGGTCGTTGGCGCGATCGGGGTCGGCGCCACGCTCCAGCAGGGCCGTCACCGCGGTGAGGTGGCCGTGGTAGGCGGCGAGCATCAGCAGGGTGTCGCCCTTATCGTTGGCCAGATTCACCGGTACGCCCGCATCGATGTAGGCCGCGAGGGTGGCGGCCGCACCGTTACGGGCCGATTCGAACATCCGGGTGGCCAGCTCGACCACTCCCGGATCCACACCGTCGGTGTCCATTCACCCTTCCTACCACGGGTGCCGAGCGGTGCGCCGAGGCGGCGCCGTCCGCGCCCGGGCCGCTCAGTTGTAGGACCGCGCGACGCCGTCCAGCAGATGCTCGAGGGTGTCGTAGGTCGGCGTGTCGACCACGTCGACGATGGCCGGCGACACCGGAATGTGGTGCTCCGCCGTGACTTTCGCGAACTGCGCCGGATCGGCGGTGCGGAAGCCGTGCTCGGCGGCCAGCCGCTGCAGCTCGGGGTCGGTGCTCAACAGGCGCCCGACCCGATCGCCGGTGGCGTTCAGCGGCACCAGCGTGTGGCGCGACAGCACCGTCGGCGACGGGTAGGCCAGTACCGCGTTCGCGGGCAGTTTCCCGGCGACGGCCGCCTCCACGTACTGGGACTCGTAACCCCACACCATCGGCGTGGGACCCATTCCGGCAGTGAGATATTCGGCGAACGGCCCCTCACTCGAGTTCTCGGTGTACCCCTGTTTGGTGAACAGTCGTGACACCTTCGACAACACGAAGTTCTCCGCCGCGGGACCCTGCACGATCGCATCCTCGTTCGCGACATAGGCCGCGACGGCCAGATACATCGCCGCGGAGTTCGAGGTGCGCGGATCGGTGGTCGACAGCAGCATGTTCTTACGCACCGGATAGCCGGTGTTGCCGTCGAGCCGATCCCACTGCGTGCCCTGCTGGGTGAGCTCGAGGTAGCGGCGCATATCGAAAGTCGGCACCGCGCCAGGACGCAGCACACCCGACCGGGTCAGGACGTCGGCGATCGGGCCGAAGGTGGCGACCGTCATCGGTGAGGAGAACGGGGTGTACTTGGCGGTGATACCGCGCTGGCGTTGGATCCGTTCGGCGGCCAGGCTGCTGGACGGGAAGGCGAAGTCGTAGCCGCCCAGATCGACCGTGGTCGCGATCTGCCGGGATCCCGCGGGTTCGACGTTCAACCGGATGCCGTTGCGCGCCAGCGCTTCCACCACTCGTGGATCGGTGAAGAAACCCATCTTCTCCGATCCCACGACACCGTGCGCGGTCGCCGGGACGGGGACGGGCGCGGCGGCCGGGGCGGTGTCGTCGTCGCGGAACCCGAAGCCCACCACCAGCGCTACCACCACGACGACGGCTGCCGCCAGTGCCGCGACGAGCCGGGGTCGTCGGCGCAGTCCCGCGGCGAAACCGCCCGCGGTCACCTCGGGACGTGCTGCGGCGCCGACGCTCGTCGCGGCCGATTCACCATGTGGTGCAGTGGGATTCGCCCGTTCCGGTGCGGTCGCCGGCGCCGTCGGTTCGACCACCGCCGCGCCGACACCCGCCACGACCGCCGCATCCGCATCATCCGGGCGCGCCGCCGGCAGGTCGGGCTGCCTGTCGAAATGCGCGGTATCGTCGGCATTCTCGGTCGTCGCCGGGTCGACCGAATCGGCTTCCCGGACGGCGGGTGCCACCGGCTCGGCGTCCGCGGCCTGTGATGTGCGCACGGCCCCGGCGACCACCGTCTCCGCGGTCGCCGGGTGAGCGTCGTCCTCGGGTACGGTGACGATCCGAACGGCGGAATCGGCGCCGTCGGCGGCCGCCGGTGCGGATACCGCCGCCGGAACCTCGGCGGCGGGGTAGGGCCGATCCGGCGGAGCATGGTGGGCCGCAGCGTATTCCGGCCCATACGCGTCGTCGGCGCCGCGGTGTGGCGGCAGATGCTGCAATTCCCGCCGCACGATCCGCTCCACCAGAATCGGCACGAAATCGCGTACGGCATGGCCGTCGAAGCGCCGCCGCACCTGACCGACCAGTTCGTGCACCAATTCCGGCGAGTGGCTGTGGCCGTACGAGTCGACCAGTCGACTCGTCAACTGACGCAGCGCTTTTTCCTCACGGTCGATGGCGTCACCCACGCCGAACTCCTCGCCCAATCGCATGTCCGCGGCAGCCGTCGACCGCCGCGCCGAACTACGATAGCGAGGGAGAGGAACCGTTCCGGTCGACCGAATATCGGCCGTGACTATCCGGAAATAGCTGGTAGCTACCCATTTTTGCGGATATCTTCCCAGCTGTGGCCGGTCGCGATTCGGTTCGAATTACGTCCTCGGTCACCGAGAATTCATTCAGGTGAGGACCAGCAGTTCGCTCGAGGACGCGATTTCCACTCGCAGCCCGGCCTTTTCGGCCACCCGGGCCAGCGCGCGGATATCGCCCGGCTCGGCGCGCGTCGTCACCAGTGCCCGCGCCAGCAGCCCCTTGTGATGTTTGTTGAAATGACTCACCACCGTGCGGGAACCGTCGGGGCGCTCGGTCAGCACCGTGGCCGTGACCGCACCCGGCAGCCGGCCCAATTGCTGATAGGTGCCCGATCGCAGATCGACGACGAGCCGATCGGCGGTGGCATCGCGCAGTGCGGGGGCCAGTACCGGCTTCCAGAGCGAGGCCAGGGTCGGCAGTCCCGGCAGCTTCGATCCGCCCGACAGGCGGTAGGCGGGAATCGCGTCTGCGGCACGGACCACCCCGAACAGCGCGGATCCGATCGCCAGCCGCTCCTCGGCGCGTGCGCGCTGCGCCTTGGTCAGTGCGCGGGCATCGAGGGCGTCGTAGAGGACTCCGGTGTAGCGCACGAGCGCCGGTGCGGTGGCCGCGCTCCGCAACGACGCGTTGCGGGCGAGCGCGGCCTGCAAACCTTCCGCGCCCGCGCCGCCCGCCTTGCCGAGCCCGAGTGCGACCCGGGCCGCCTCCGCGTCGGCGGACAATTCGATCAGCTCGGTGATCAACTTGTCGCGGACCGCGGTGAGCTGCGGCAACCACAGCGAATCCAGCTCTAGCGGTCCGAGAGTTCCACCGTCGGACTTGGTTTCGGAAGGAGGCAGGATCACCAGCACGAGCGGATACGGTAATGCCCTGTAAGCATCCGCGCAGCAGCGGCTAGTCTGTGCATCCGTGATCACCCGTCTCTCGCACCTGTTCCTGCGTACCCTGCGCGACGATCCCGCCGACGCCGAGGTGCCCAGTCACAAACTTCTGGTTCGCGCCGGTTACGTGCGCCGGATCGCACCGGGCGTGTACTCGTGGTTGCCGTTGGGCCTGAAGGTGCTGCGCCGGATCGAGAACGTCGTGCGCGAGGAGATGGACGCGATCGGCGGACAGGAGATCTCGCTGCCGGCCCTGTTGCCGCGCGATCCCTACGAGACCACCAACCGCTGGACCGAATACGGCGACAGCCTGTTCCGCCTGCGTGACCGCAAGGGCGCCGATATGCTGCTCGGCCCCACCCACGAGGAGCTGTTCGCTTTGACGGTCAAGGGCGAATACAACTCCTACAAGGATCTGCCGGTCACGCTGTACCAGATCCAGACCAAGTACCGCGACGAGGAGCGGCCGCGCGCCGGCATCCTGCGCGGACGCGAGTTCGTGATGAAGGACTCCTACTCGTTCGACCTCGACGAGCAGGGGCTGGCCGCCAGCTACGCCGCGCACCGCGGGGCCTATCAGCGCATCTTCGCCCGCCTCGGCGTGGAATACGTGATCGTGGCCGCCACCTCGGGTGCCATGGGCGGCAGCGCTTCCGAGGAATTCCTGGCCACCAGCCCGATCGGCGAGGACACCTACGTGACCTGCCTCGAGTCCGGCTACGCGGCCAATGTGGAGGCCGTGGTGACCGCCGCGCCGCCGGAGATCCCCGTCGCGGGCCAGGCCGACGCCGTCGTGCACGACACCCCCGGCACTCCGACCATCGCCTCGCTGGTCGACTGGGCCAACGGCGCCGGTATCGCCGAACAGTACGGCCGCCCCGTCACCGCCGCCGACACCTTGAAGAACGTCATGGTGAAACTGCGCCACCCCGACGGCAAGACCGAGATCGTCGGCATCGGCGTGCCCGGCGACCGTGAGGTCGACGACAAGCGCCTCGGCGCGAGCCTCGAACCGGCCGAGGTGGAACTGCTGACCGATGCCGACTTCGCCGCCAACCCGTTCCTGGTGAAGGGCTACATCGGCCCGAAGGCGCTGCTGGAGAACGGCGTCCGCTATCTGGTCGACCCGCGCGTGGTCACCGGCACCGCGTGGATCACAGGGGCCGACGCCTCCGGCAAGCATGTCGTCGGCTTGGTCGCGGGCCGCGATTTCACCCCCGACGGCACGATCGAGGCCGCCGAGGTCCGCGCGGGTGATCCGTCGCCGGACGGTCGCGGTGTGCTGCACACGGCGCGCGGTATCGAGATCGCCCACATCTTCCAGCTCGGCTACAAGTACACCGATGCCTTCGAGGTCGACGTGCTCGGCGAGAACGGCAAACCGGTGCGTCTGGTTCAGGGTTCCTACGGCGTCGGCATCTCCCGCATGGTCGCCGTGGTCGCCGAGCAGATGCACGACGACAAGGGCCTGCGCTGGCCGAGTGAGGTCGCGCCCTTCGATGTGCACGTGGTCATCGCCAACAAGGACGAGGCGGCCCGCGCGGGCGCCGAGGAGGTCGTCGCCGGACTGGACGCGCAGGGGCTGGACGTCCTGTTCGACGACCGCACCGCCTCGCCGGGGGTCAAGTTCAAGGACGCCGAATTGCTCGGCATGCCGTGGATCGTGGTGATCGGCCGGGGCTGGGCCGACGGCAAGGTCGAGCTGCGCAACCGCTTCACCGGTGAAGCCGAGGACATTCCGGCCGCGTCCGCGGTCGAGTCGGTGCTCGCGAAGATCCGCGCCTGACCGGCCGGCGCCCGGTGCGGATGCGCACCGGGCGCCGGTGGACGGTCAGGGCTGGCCCGGAAACGGGGTGGTTGCCGGGTTCGCACCCAGGACCGACTGCCAGGTGGCCAGTCGCAGGGCGCATTCGGTGAGCGCGTCGGTACCCGTACGGCGCAGGTCCGCGGTGGCCGCGTGCTCCACCACCGAGCGCCACGCGACCGCGGTATCCGATTCCACGGTGACCGCGAGCTTCGCGGCCGGGATCGGGTCGTCGACCGGGAACGGCGGAGCGTAGGCCGCGGCCGGTGCGGGCACGGTGGCGCCGGCGGCCTTCAGGGCGTCGACGGTGGCATCGCGGCGCGCGCGGTGCGCGGCGAGGTATTCGGCGACGAGCTGAGTGCGCTCCGGTGAGGCGTAGGCCGCGACCACGCCATAGGCGTAGACGGCGGAGTATTCGGCGTTCAAAGCATCGACGAGCGCCTGCTGATCGGTACTCACGCGTATGTCCCTTCCAACGTGTACGGGGCGCCGCGTGATGACGCTGCGCCGATGCCCTCGCGTCCGGCGGCCACGGTGTGCGCCGCCGGGGTGATCACGCCAGGATCACCGCCGCGTGCGTGGCGCAGCTGGCGCTGATCGATGCCAGCAGGCCCGCGCGATAGCCGGACTGGGCCGTGCCCAGCTGGGCGGCCGCGTGCTGGGAGTCGGTCAGCCGGCTGCGTACGGCGGCGACCGACGGTGGCGGAGTGGGCGCGACCGGTTCCGGTACCGGCGCGGTCGCCGACTTCGGTTTCGTGCCGTCGCCGTAGGTGCCGACCGCGCGATCGATCTCGGCGCGCAACGCGTCGGCGTGCTGGGTGCGCTGGGTGGCGACGACGGTCAGCGCGGCGGTCCGGTCCGGTGCCGCCGCGATGGCGGCCTTCGCCCAGGCGGCGTCGGTGCGGGCCGCCTCCTCCTGTGACACGAGCACATCCGGTGCGGGCGGAGCCTTGTCCGAACACGCGGTGGCCGCGCCGAGGGCGACGAGGGCGACCGCGGTCCCCCCGGCCGAGCGCAGCATCCAGCGGCGGTCGAAGGTGGGGGAGACTGCCCGATCCGCGGGCGCCGGAATCACATCGAGGCGGCTTGGCACGCCTACATCGTGCCAGTGCCCGATCGGGGGCCTCGCGCCCAGCCCGTCCGACACGCTCCCCGTGCCGGGCAGCGCGTACCGACCCGGGCCGACTCGACCGGGTTGGCTGGTCCTTTACACTCTTGCAGCGCGTTAGGCTGGATCTCCCGCGGAACACTCCGCGGAACATGCGCGCAGACCATACCCGACCAGGACCAATACCGCGTCACAACTGAACCAGGAGCCGCCCCATATGCCGATGCCGACCGAGGAAAGGGTGAGCCAGCTCGTTGCTGGGCTCGTCGAACGCCGAGGACTCGACCTCGAGGGCGTGCGTATCACGGCCGCGGGCGGGTCGCAGGCGCGGGTGACGGTCACCGTCGACGGCGATGAGACCGTCGATCTGGACATGATCGCGGAATTGAGTTCGGAGATCTCGGAGGTCTGTGACGAGGCCGGCGATTTCGGCGAGACGCCCTATCTGCTCGAAGTCACCACACCCGGTGTCGAGCGCCCGCTGGTGGCGCCGCGGCATTGGCGGCGAGCCCGCGGCCGCAAGGTCCGCGTCCGGATGCGCGCGGGCGCGGCGACGCCGGACGGCAAGGCCGCTTTCGACGCCCGGGTCGGTGTCGTGACCGACACCGAGGTGGCGCTGGTGCTCGGCGGCAAACGTGACCCGCACCGGGTGAGCGTGCCGCTCGCCGATATCGACTCCGCGGTCGTGCAGGTGGAATTCTCCCCACCGGGCGCGGCGGAGCTGGCGCTGACCGGAGGGGTGGCCGCGGGCCGTCCCGAACCGGGCGCCGCGGACGAGGCCGTGGATGTGGCCGACACAGTCCGGGGAGAAGACCGTCCAGTAGTTGCGCCGACCGAAGGGATCGTGGAATGAACATCGAAATCGAAGCCCTGCGTGCGATCGTCGCCGATAAGGGAATCTCGATGGAGACAGTGCTCTCCGCGATCGAGTCGGCTCTGCTGACCGCCTATCGGCACACCGAGGGCCACGAGCCCAACGCACGCATCGATATCAATCAGAAGACCGGTGTGGTGCGGGTGATGGCCACCGAGACCGACGCCGACGGCAATGTCATCTCCGAATGGGACGACACCCCGGAGGGCTTCGGCCGTATCGCCGCCACCACCGCCCGCCAGGTGGTGTTGCAGCGGCTACGCGATGCCGAGAACGAGAAGTCCTTCGGCGAGTTCTCCACCCACGAGGGCGATATCGTCGGCGGCGTCGTCCAGCGCGACGCCCGCATGAACGCCCGCGGCACCGTGGTGGTGCGGATCGGCAGCGAGGCCAACGGCGCCGAGGGGCTGATCCCACCGGCCGAACAGGTGCCCGGTGAGACCTACGAGCACGGCGATCGCATCAAGTGCTACGTCTACGGCGTCTCGCGCGGTGCCCGCGGCCCGCAGATCACCCTCTCGCGCACGCACCCGAATCTGGTGCGGCGGCTGTTCGCCCTCGAGGTGCCAGAGATCGCCGACGGATCGGTCGAGATCGTCGCGGTGGCCCGTGAGGCCGGACATCGTTCCAAGATCGCGGTGCGCTCCACGGTGCCCGGGGTCAACGCCAAGGGCGCGTGTATCGGCCCGATGGGCCAGCGTGTGCGCAATGTGATGAGCGAGTTGGCGGGGGAGAAGATCGACATCATCGACTGGGCCGAGGATCCGGCCGCCTTCGTCGGGAATGCGCTGAGTCCGTCGAAGGTTGTGTCGGTGACGATCGTCGATCCGGAGGCTCGTGCCGCCCGGGTCGTGGTCCCCGATTTCCAGTTGTCGCTGGCGATCGGCAAGGAAGGCCAGAACGCCCGGTTGGCCGCGCGGTTGACCGGGTGGCGCATCGATATCCGCTCCGACGCCGCCCCCGACGTGGCCGGATCCCAGCGGCCGCACGCCCAGCACGGGTAGCCCGCGGGGCGAGGGCAGGTGGGGTTCGGACGTCAACCAGGGGCTGGATGCGGAGATCGGGACATGGCAGCGGTACAGTGGACACAGGCTCAGCGCGAGTCTTCGGTATCCGCACTTTCCGCCCAGGTCGGAACTCGGGTCACAACCCGGGATCCCGGCCCTGTCCGGACCTGTGTCGGATGCCGGAAACGCGAGCTGGCCGCCGATCTGTTGCGGGTCGTGGCACAGTCACCCGGCAGCGTTCCCGACAGGGATGCCGCCGTCGTGATCGTTCCCGATCCGCAGCGCAGACTTCCCGGGAGGGGTGCTTGGCTGCACCCCGTTTCGGCTTGTCTGAGCATGGCAGAGCGGCGCCGAGCGTTCGGCAGAGCGCTACGAGTGTCCGGAAAACTGGATATCTCAGCCCTGGAGCACTACGTCGAGAACAGGCACGAGCACTCATGAGTACACCGTGAAGTACCAACGATGAACGGCCATCGAAGATAACCCGAGGTCGTGCGGGCTTCCTGACCCCTCACAAGGGGAGGCGGGACTGTCACGCTCGACCTCTCAGTGAGGAGAGCAGTGGCAGGCAAGGCCCGCGTGCACGAGTTGGCAAAAGAACTCGGTGTCACGAGTAAAGAACTACTCGCAACGCTCAAGGAGCAGGGCGAGTTCGTGAAGTCGGCGTCGTCGACGGTGGAGGCACCCGTCGCGCGTCGGCTCCGGGAGTCGTTCGCGGCGAAGTCCGCTCCCGCCAACGGCTCCGCGAAATCATCCGCGAAACCCGGTCCCGCGCAGGCGCGCCCGGCCGCCAAGCCGTCCGCCGGCGTAACGCCGGGGCCGCGTCCCGGCCCGCGTCCGACTCCGGCTGCGGCCCAGGCCGATTCGGCGCCCGCCGCCGAGGCTCCCACGGCACCCCGTCCCGATGCGGTCAAGCCCGGTCCGGCGGTCAAGCCCGGCCCGAAGCCGGCTCCGCAGCAGCCCGCGGCCCCGGCGGCGTCCGCCGGTTCGGCCCAGGCACCGCAGACCGGCGCCCGTCCCACTCCGGGCGCGCCGCGTCCCGGCCAGGGTCGTAACACTCCGGGTGGCCAGCAGGGCGCGCCGCGTCCGGCCGCTTCGGGTCCCAAGCCGGGCCCGAAGCCGCCGCGGGTCGGTAACAACCCGTTCTCCTCGGCTCCCGAGCGTCCCGCGCCGCGTCCGGCCTCCGGCCCGCGTCCGGCGCCGGGGCCGCGTCCCGGTCCGGGACAGAACGCGCCGCGTCCGGGCCAGGGTGGTCCCCGCCCGACTCCGGGTGGCGCGCCGCGTCCCCCGGCCGGTCAGGGCGGTCCTCGCCCCGGCGGCCCGCGTCCTTCCCCGGGTTCGATGCCGCCGCGGCCGAATCCGGGTGCCATGCCCGCTCGCGCTGCCCGTCCGGGGCCGGCGGCCGGTCGTCCGGGTCGTCCCGGTGGCGGTGCCGGCGGTGGCCGTCCCGGTGGTGGCGGCGGCGGCGGTAACTACCGCGGTGGCGGCGGTGCCGGTGGCGGCGGCGGCGCGGGTGCGCCCGCGGCCGGTGGCTTCCGGGGTCGTCCCGGTGGCGGTGGCCGTCCCGGTGGCGGTGGCGGTCGCGGCGGTGCCGCGGGTGCCTTCGGCCGTCCCGGTGGCGCCCCCCGCAAGGGCCGCAAGTCGAAGCGGGCGAAACGCGCCGAATACGAGAACATGCAGGCACCGTCGGTCGGCGGTGTGCGGCTGCCCCGCGGCAACGGCGAGATCATCCGTCTCGCTCGCGGCGCGTCGCTGTCGGACTTCGCCGAGAAGATCAACGCCAACCCGGCCTCGCTGGTGCAGGTGCTGTTCAACCTCGGTGAGATGGTCACCGCGACCCAGTCGGTGAACGACGAGATCTTCGAGCTGCTCGGCGGCGAGATGAACTACGTCGTGCACGTGGTCTCGCCCGAGGACGAGGACCGCGAGCTGCTGGAGAGCTTCGACCTCACCTACGGCGAGGACGAGGGCGACGAGGAGGACCTGCAGGTCCGTCCGCCGGTCGTGACCGTCATGGGTCACGTCGACCACGGTAAGACCCGACTGCTGGACACCATCCGCAAGACCAACGTCCGCGAGGGCGAGGCCGGCGGTATCACCCAGCACATCGGCGCCTACCAGGTGCTCACCAACGTCAACGACGAAGAGCGTCTGATCACCTTCATCGACACCCCGGGTCACGAGGCGTTCACCGCCATGCGTGCTCGTGGTGCGAAGGCCACCGATATCGCGATCCTGGTGGTCGCGGCCGACGACGGCGTCATGCCGCAGACGGTGGAGGCCATCAACCACGCGCAGGCCGCGGATGTGCCGATCGTGGTGGCGGTCAACAAGATCGACAAGGAAGGCGCGAACCCGGAGAAGGTCCGGCAGCAGCTGACCGAGTACAACCTGGTGGCCGAGGAGTACGGCGGCGAAACCATGTTCGTCAACATCTCCGCGCGTCAGGGCACCAATATCGAAGCCCTGCTCGAGGCCGTGGTGCTGACCGCGGACGCCGCACTGGATCTGCGGGCCAACCCGGATATGGACGCCCAGGGTGTCGCCATCGAGGCGCACCTGGACCGCGGCCGTGGTCCGGTTGCCACCGTCCTGGTGCAGCGCGGTACCTTGCGCGTCGGTGACTCGATCGTGGCCGGTGACGCCTACGGTCGCGTCCGCCGGATGGTCGACGAACACGGTGAGGACGTGGACGCGGCGCTGCCGTCGCGGCCGGTGCAGGTCATCGGTTTCACCTCGGTGCCGGGCGCGGGCGACAACCTGCTCGTCGTCGAGGAGGACCGCATCGCCCGCCAGATCGCCGACCGGCGCAACGCGCGTAAGCGCAACGCTCTGGCCGCGCGTAGCCGCAAGCGGATCAGCCTGGAAGATCTGGACGCCGCTCTGAAGGAGACCTCGGAGCTCAACCTGATCCTCAAGGGTGACAACTCCGGTACGGTCGAGGCCCTCGAAGAGGCGCTGCTCGGTATCGAGATCAGCGATGAGGTCCGGCTGCGGGTCATCGACCGCGGTGTCGGTGGCGTCACCGAGACCAACGTCAACCTGGCCTCGGCGTCGAACGCGATCATCATCGGCTTCAACGTCCGTGCCGAGGGCAAGGCCACCGAACTCGCCAACCGCGAGGGTGTGGACATCCGCTACTACTCGGTGATCTACCAGGCCATCGACGAGATCGAGAAGGCCCTGAAGGGCATGCTCAAGCCGATCTACGAAGAGGCCGAACTGGGTCGCGCCGAGATTCGCGCGGTGTTCCGCTCCTCGAAGTTCGGCAACATCGCCGGCTGCATGATCACCTCCGGGACGGTCAAGCGCAACGCCAAGGCCCGTCTGCTCCGCGACAGCGTGGTGATCGCCGATACGACGATCCAGTCGCTGCGCCGGGAGAAGGACGATGCCACCGAGGTCCGCGAGGGCTTCGAGTGCGGTATGACGTTGGGCTACAACGACATCAAGGAAGGCGACATCATCGAGGCCTACGAGCTTCGGGAGAAGCCGCGCGACTGAGTCGTCCACAGCGAAGCGAACGTCACGTTCGGTGCGGTAGCCCGGACGTGACGTTCGCTTCGCTGGGCAGGCTCTCGCGAGAATCGAAGAGGTGAGCCCTTGTTCGTCGGAGCATTGGAATTCGACATCCTGCTCGGCGATGTGCACTCGTTGAAACAGAAGCGCTCCGTGATTCGTCCGGTGCTGGCCGAACTACAGCGGTTCGGGATCAGCGCGGCCGAGGCCGGAGATCATGATCAACACCGCCGCACCCGTTTGGGTGTCGCCATGGTCAGCGCCGAGATGGGACATCTCACAGAGGTGCTGGACAAGTGTGAACGCCACGTCGCGGCGCGTCCGGAGTTACAGTTGCTGGCAGTACGCCGCCGCATCTTCGGACCCGAAGACTGAATGACCAGTGGAAAGTGAGGAGGGCCCGCCATGGTGGATCAGGCCAGGGCACGCCGACTCGCGAAGCGGATCGTGACCATCGTCGGCACGGCGATCGAATACGAGATCAAGGATCCGCGGCTGCGTTTCATCACCGTCACCGATGCCAAGGTGACCGGTGATCTGCGGGAGGCGACCGTCTATTACACGGTGATGGGTGAAACCCTCTCCGCCGAACCGGATTTCGCGGGCGCCGCGGCCGGACTGGAGAAGGCCAAGGGGGTGTTGCGCTCCAAGGTCGGCGCCGCCACCGGGATCAAATTCACGCCGTCGCTGAGCTTCGTCCTCGATACCGTGCCGGATGCGGCCCGGGAGATGGAGCAGTTGCTGGCGCAGGCGCGGGCCTCCGACGAGCGGGTCGCACAGGTAGCGGCGAACGCCACCCACGCGGGTGAAGCCGATCCCTACAAACCCGACCCGGAAGAGGAAGACTGACCGCTGCGGCGGTCGATGCGGGCGACCGGTCCGGGTGCTGACCCGGCCGGGTCACCGGAGAATCGAGCCTGGATATGACAGCAGTGACGTCGACGGCCGATCCGGCCGCGGCCGTCGAAATTTTGGCGGCGGCCCGATCGGTGACGGTGCTCTGCCATGTGCAACCCGACGCCGACACCGTCGGTAGCGGACTGGCGCTGGCGCAGGTGCTGCATCGGCGCGGCGTCCCGGTACAGGTGTCGTTCGCGGAACCGAGTGATCTCCCGGCGTCGATGCGATCGCTGCCCGGCGTCGAACATCTGGTCGCGGCCGACCGGGTCGCCGCGCGGGTGGACCTGCTGGTCACCGTCGACTGCGGCAGTGCCGGTCGGCTCGGCGCGCTGGCGGACCGGATCGACGGTGCGGCAACCACTTTGGTGATCGATCACCATCGCTCCAACACCCGCTTCGGCACCGTGAACCTGATCGACGACACCGCGGAGTCGACGACCAGCGTGCTGGCGCGGGTCTTCGACGCCTGGGGTGAGGAGATCGATCGCGATATCGCGCACTGCCTGTTCGCGGGCCTGGTGACCGATACCGGCTGCTTCCGCTGGGGCGGACCCGGAACCCATCTGCTAGCCGATCGGTTGCTGGCGACCGGGATCGATGGTGCCGGAATCACTCGCACACTGATGGATACGCATCCGTTCGGCTGGTTGTCGATGCTGTCGCGGGTGCTGGGGTCGGCGCGGCTGCAACCGGAAGCCGCCGGCGGCGCCGGGCTCGTGTACGCGTTCGTGCGGGCCGGAGACACCGAGGGGGTGCGCTCGGAAGAGGTGGAAAGCGTCATCGACGTCGTCCGCACCACGGCCGAGGCCGATATCGCGGCGGTATTCAAACAATCGCGGGCCGATCCGGATCGGTGGACGGTATCGCTGCGGTCGCGCGACAGCGGTGTCGGGGCGGGTGACGCGGTGGATGTGGCCCGGGTCGCGGCGGCGCTGGGCGGTGGCGGCCATCGCTATGCCGCCGGATATACGACCGAGGGTGCCGCCGGGGAACTGGTGGCGAACCTGGTCTCGGCCCTGGACGGCGCGCGGTAGTCCGGCCGCTGACCCCGCGACCACGGCCGGGCGCGACCTGTCAGCGCGCTGTGCGATCGTGAGGCGGGCACAGCACGCGACGGTGGGAGGTCAGGTGATCCGGTTCGACGAAGCCCCGGGGATGCGGCGGCATCGCCGCCGGCCGGGACGAGGTGCCGGATGACTCCCGCCGAGGGGAGTGCGGCCCGGCTCGACGGGGCCGTGGAGGATGCGCACGGCGCGGCCCGAATCCGGCCGGATCCCGTGGCCGCCGGACCCCGGCGGATCCTCGGTATCGCGGTGCCCACCCTGGGCGTGCTCGTCGCCGAACCGGTTTATCTGCTGTTCGATATGGCGGTCGTCGGCCGGCTGGGAGCGCTGGCTCTGGCGGGGCTGGCGGTCGGCGGCCTGATTCTCGGCCAGGTCAGCACGCAGTTGACCTTCCTCAGCTACGGCACCACGGCGCGGTCGTCGCGCCGTCACGGTGCGGGGGACACACCGGGTGCGGTGGCCGAAGGTGTGCAGGCCAGCTGGCTCGCGGTGGCCGCGGGCCTGGCGATCGTCGTGGTGCTGCAGATATGCGCGCGGCCGATCGTGGATGTGATCGCCGGCGGGCACGACATCGCGGACGAGGCGCTGGGGTGGCTGCGGATCGCGCTGTTCGGGGTGCCGCTGATCCTGCTCACCATGGCGGGCAACGGCTGGTTGCGCGGTGTCCAGCAGACGCGCAGACCGCTGGCGTACGTCGTTGCCGGACTGATTGTCTCGGCCGTGCTCTGCCCGCTGCTGGTACACGGGCTGCTGGGTATGCCCCGGCTGGAACTGGCCGGTTCGGCGGTGGCCAATGTGACCGGGCAGCTGATCTCGGGCGCGTTGTTCGCCGCAGCCCTGGTGCGGCAACGGGTTTCGCTGCGTCCGAGACCCGCGGTGATGCGCGCGCAGCTGGTGCTCGGCCGCGATCTGATCGTGCGCAGCCTGGCCTTCCAGGCCTGCTTCGTCTCCGCGGGCGCGGTCGCGGCGCGGTTCGGCGCCGCCTCGGTGGCAGCGCATCAACTGGTGTTGCAGCTGTGGAACTTCCTGTCGCTGACACTGGATTCGCTGGCGATCGCCGCGCAGACGCTGACCGGTGCGGCGCTGGGCGCCGGGGACGCATCCGGGGCCCGGCGGCTGGCGCGGCGAATCACGCTGTGGTCCACGGTGTTCGCCGTGCTGCTGGCGGTGATCTTCGCCGCCGGGTATTCGGTGATTCCACGGTTGTTCACCGATGATCCGACGGTGCTCGATCGGGTGCACGTGATCTGGTGGTTCTTCGTGGCGCTCATTCCGGCCGCCGGAGTGGTCTTCGCGCTCGACGGGGTCCTGCTGGGTGCCGGTGACGCCTCCTATCTGCGCAACACCACGATGGCCGCCGCGCTGGCCGGATTCCTGCCGGCCATCTGGCTGGCACTGACCTTCGACTGGGGGATCGCGGGCATCTGGTCGGGACTGAGCGCCTTCATCCTGCTGCGCCTGCTCGCGGTCGCCGGGCGTGCGCTGTCGGGCCGCTGGGTGCGGGTCGGGTCGGAGATTCCCCGGTCGTCGTCGTGGCGCGGTGAGTGACCGGCGCGGCCACTCGCGGTGCCGATCGGGTGCGGGTGTCGTGCGAATGACGGCGGTGGCCGGGGCGGGTGTGCCCACCCGGCGAGGATCGGGCATGGTGGAACAGTGATTCCGAAGTTGATGGCGGTGAGCGATATCCATGTCGGTCATCAGGGGAACAAGCCGGTCGTCGAGCAGATCCGGGCCGATTCGCCCGAGGACTGGCTGATCCTCGCCGGCGACGTGGGGGAGAAGACCGACGACATCCGGTGGGCGCTGCGCACCCTGCGCGAACGCTTCGCGAAGGTGATCTGGGTGCCGGGGAATCACGAGCTGTGGACCACGGCCAAGGACCCGGTGCAGATCAAGGGCGCCGCGCGCTACGACTATCTGGTGGCCATGTGCCGTGACCTCGATGTCGTCACGCCGGAGGATCCGTTCCCGGTCTGGGAGGGGGCGGGCGCGCAGCAGTACGGAGGCGCGGTGACCATCGCGCCGCTGTTCGTGCTCTACGACTATTCGTGGATGCCCGACGGCGCCGTCACCAAGGCCGACGCGCTGACCATCGCCCGCGATCGCAATGTGGTCGCCACCGATGAATTCCTGCTGGCCAGCGATCCGTACCTGACTCGCGATGCCTGGTGCCGGGCCCGGGTGCAGTACAGCAAGCGGCGTCTGGACGCGCTGGATCCCGGCACCGCGGTGGTGATGGTCAACCATTTCCCGACGGTGCGTGAGCCCACCAGAATGCTGTTCTATCCGGAGTTCTCGCTGTGGTGCGGTACCGAGGAGACCGCCGATTGGCATACCCGCTACAACGTGGTCTGCTCGGTGTACGGCCATCTGCACATTCCGCGTACGACCTTCTACGACGAGGTGCGGTTCGAGGAGGTCTCGCTCGGATATCCGCGCGAATGGCAGCGGCGCGGGCTGCCCGACAAACTGCTGCGCCAGATTCTGCCCGCGCCCGAGTACGGACCCGACGATCTGAACGAGTGGGGCGGCCACTTCAAGATCACCCCCGAGATGCGGGCCGCCGCCGAGGAGATGCGGCGCCAGGCCGAGCGTCGCCGTGGTGTGCGCTGACGGTGCACCCGGTCACCGAGGTGTCCGGCGCCCGCTAGGCTCGTAGCGCAGACAGGCTGGACTCAGGAGGCGGTCATCGAGGAACAGGCGGGCACCCGCGTCATCGGCAGTATCCTGCCCGCGGGCGTGGCGGCGGCGGAGCTGTTGCGGTATCCGGAGGACCTGAAACCGCATCCCGGCGAGGAACATCTGATCGCGCAATCGGTGGAGAAGCGGCGCCGCGATTTCATCGGCGCCCGGCACTGTGCCCGGCTGGCGCTGGCCGAGCTCGGTGAGCCGCCGGTCGCGATCGGCAAGGGCGAGCGGGGAATGCCGCTGTTCCCGCGCGGTGTGGTGGGCAGCCTCACCCATTGCGACGGATACCGCGCGGCGGTGCTGGCGCACCGCCTGCGCTGGCGGTCGGTGGGCATCGATGCCGAACCACACGACACCCTGCCCGAGGGCGTTCTCGAATCGGTGAGCCTGCCCGCCGAACGGGAGTGGCTACGGGGAGCGATCCCGGCGACCGGACTGCATATGGACCGGCTGCTGTTCTGCGCCAAGGAGGCCACCTACAAGGCGTGGTTCCCGCTGACGCTGCGCTGGCTCGGCTTCGAGGATGCCCACATCACCTTCACCGTCGACGACAGCGGTACCGCCGGCACCTTCCACAGCGCGCTGCTGGTGCCCGGGCAGGCCAATGACGGTGGTGCGCCGCTGACCGCCTTCGACGGCCGGTGGACGATCGCCGAGGGGCTGATCCTGACCGCGATCGTGGCGGGCTGATGGCCGAGCACGCGGCGGTCGTCGACGCGTTGGGCGGGCTGCTCGTCATCGACAAGGACGGCGGGCAGACCAGCCACGATGTGGTCGCGAAATGCCGGAAGATCCTGCGTACCAGGAAGATCGGGCATGCCGGCACCCTGGACCCGATGGCCACCGGGGTACTGGTGCTCGGCGTCGAACGGGCCACCAAACTGCTCGGGCTGCTGAGTCTGACGACCAAGGCGTACGCGGCGACCATCCGGCTCGGTCAGGCCACCGTCACCGACGATGCCGAGGGCGAGGTTCTGGCCACGCTCTCCGCGGCACAGGTCACCGATGCCGATATCGCCTCCGCGGTAGCCGATCTCAGCGGAGAGATCGAGCAGGTGCCCTCGACGGTCAGTGCGATCAAGGTGAACGGGGAACGCGCCTATGCCCGCGCGCGGGCCGGCGAGGATGTGCAACTGGCGGCGCGGCCGGTGACCGTCGGCCGGTTCGACATTCTGCGTCGCCGCGATGTCGACACCGCCACAACCGTATTCGTCGATCTGGACGTCGAGGTCGAATGCTCGTCGGGCACCTACATCCGGGCCCTGGCTCGCGATCTCGGTGCCGCGCTGGGTGTCGGCGGCCACCTGACCGCGTTGCGGCGCACCCGCGTCGGTCCGTTCACCCTCGAGCACGCCCGCACGCTGGAACAGCTCGCCGCGGATCCGAGTCTGAACCTCGATATCGATTCCGCTGTGCGCCTGGCGTTCCCACACCGGGAGATCGACGCCGGGCAGGCGGAATCGCTACGCGACGGCCGCTGGCTCGACCCGGCCGGTATCCGCGGGGTGTACGCGGCCGCGACCGCCGACGGCCGGGCCATCGCCCTGCTGGAGGAAAAGGGGAAGCGGGCCGCACCGGTATTCGTGGTGCGTCCCCGCGGGCTCATCGACTGAGCCGGGAATCGGTGGCGGGCCTACCCGTTGGCGCCGCGCATCTCCTCGCGGAGACGTTCGACGGCGTCGCGCATGTGCCCGAGCAGTAGTTCGCGCACATCCTGTGGCAGGCCGGTGGCGACGGCCTCGCGCAGCGCGACATGTTCGCGGGCCTGCTCGGCGAGGTCGGTGTAGGTGGTCTGCAACGCGCCCAGGCACATTCGCGTCTCGATGAGCAGGGTCTGGGCCGCGCGGACCAGGCGTGGACTGTCGGCGCTGGTGACCAGAGCCTGATGGAAGGCGTGGTCGGCCTCGGTGACACCGGTGGCGTCCCCGCGTTCGGCGCAGGCCCGCATCGCCGTGACGCTGGGTTCCAGGGCTTGATAGGCGATTTCGCGCCGGCCGTCGAGAATCAGCTCCAGGGCGCCGCCCTCGATCGCGGAGCGGGCGCGGTAGATGTCGACCACGTCGTCGAGGCTGAGTTCGATCACGAAGATGCCGCGATGACGCACGCTGTGCAGCAGCCCCTCCGAGACCAGGCGCTGCATCGCCTCCCGAACCGGTCCGCGGGAGACGTCGAACTGGGTCGCGAGGTCGGCCTCCACCAGCTGAGTTCCCGGCGCCAGCGTGCCGCGCACGATGGCCGCGCGCAGTCGGTCGGCGATCATTTCCGCCGTGGACTGCCGATTCACGGGTTCGAATTCAATCACCGACATGAATCGGCCTTTCCGAGAAGAGCGTTCCGAGCCGCGGTCCGGACGGCGGCGAGACGGCGCGCAGGCCGGCCGATCGCATACCTTGCCAGACGGTGACCTGGTTCGCGGTGAGCACCGGCTTGCCGAGCGCCGATTCCAGCGCCGGAAGCACCCTCATCGTATGCATGGCGGTGTCGGGGATCAGCAGCGCCTCGGCATCGGGGTGATCGTTGGCCACCGCAAGCTCCAGCACCTGATTGTGCGTCAGGGTGCCCACTTCGGCGGCGGTGTCGATACCGGCGCTCGACATCGACACCACCCGGATGTCGGCGGCGGCGAGGAAGTCCACGAACAGGGTCGCGACCTCGTCGGGATAGCTGGCGCAGACCGCGACGGTGCGGACGCCCAGGGCCGCCGCGGCGTCGACGAAGGCGAAGCTGGTGCTCGAGGCCGGGACCCCGCACACCTCGGCGAGCCGGTCGACCTGCTCGCGCGCGCCCTGCGGGCCGTAGACGAAACTGCCCGAGGTACAGGCCCAGATCACGGCCTGTGGGCGGTAGGGCGCGAGCAGTTCGGCCCCCTGGCGCAACTTCTCCGGGCTGCCCAGATCGAGCAGTTCGGGCACCGCGTGCAGATCGGTGCCGTAGATGTGGGCGACCCGCAGGTCGACGCCGAGTTGTGTTGCCGTCCAGGGGTAGTCGTCCTCGGCGGCATGGTCGGGGTAGATGAAGCCGATGGTGGGTTCCACAATGCCTCCTAGAAGACGTTCTGCAGCCATTTGCCGGGGCCCATCATGGGCAACTTCATGCGTCCCAGACAGGCCCACATGGTCAGTTGGTTGGCGGTCAGCACCGGTTTACCGAGGTACTGCTCGAGCGGTTCGATGAGGTCGTAAGTGGGCAGATTGGTACAGCTGACGAAGATTGCCTCGGCGCCGGGGTCGTCGGCGGCGATGATGCGCTCGGCGATCGTGCGGTAGCTGACCTTCCAGATTCCGCCGCCGAGGCCCAGGTGGTCCGAACGCAGCACCTCGCACCCGGCTTCACGCAGGAATTCGTGCAGTTTCCCGGTGAGGATCTCGTCATACGGGGTGATGACCGACAGCCGCGACAGGTTCAGCTTGCCGATCGCCTCGACCAGAGCGCCCGAGGTCGTCACCGCGTCGAGCGCACCGGCCCGGCGGATGGTCTCGCACAGTGACCGTTCGTAGGCCAGCCCCTTGATGAAACTGCCGGAGCTGCACAGGTAGGCGACCACCTCCGGCTCCACGTGTGCGACGTTGCGGGTGGCCGCGGTGAGATGTATTGCGTCGGAGACCAGTTCGGCCATCTCCAACGAGACGGGCACCGGTTCGTACGGTGTGCGGGCCAGATGCAGGCTCACCTCCAGCGGCGCCCAGCGCCATAGTTCCCGTTCGAGTGCCAGATCGAACGGTGCGATGATCCCGATGCCCCGTTGCGCGACGGGACCTTCCAACTCGGGAAAATTCAGATCCACGAGGGCCCCTCTCGCGTAACGGCCGAATATCCTCCGCGCACAATCGGATTGTTGACAAGCATACGATGGGTTTTTAGCCTGTCAATATGAACGCGGGCCCAGTTGTCACCGTCCTGCACGACGGCACCGAGCCCGACGCGCATCGAATGCGCCCGGTGTCGGAGCACGCTACCGTCCGTTACGCCGACGGGCCGGTACTGGGAAGTGCGTTGCCCGGTACCGACGTGCTGTTCGTCTACGACTTCCAGAGCACGGCCGTCCCGGCCGCGTGGCAGCACGCCGATCGGCTGCGCTGGGTGCACGTCGGAGCCACGGGCGTCGACGCCGTGATGTTCGACGCGCTGATCGACAGCGATGTGGTGGTCACCAATACTCGCGGCCTGTTCGACCGGCCCATCGCCGAGTACGTCCTGGCCCAGATCCTCAACTTCGCCAAGGATGTGCCCGAATCGTTGCGGCTGCAACAGCGTCATATCTGGCGGCATCGCGAATCCGAGCGGATCGCGGGCGCCTGTGCCCTGGTGGTCGGCACCGGTTCGATCGGCCGC
This sequence comes from Nocardia spumae, assembly GCF_020733635.1. NCBI lineage: Bacteria > Bacillati > Actinomycetota > Actinomycetes > Mycobacteriales > Nocardiaceae > Nocardia > Nocardia spumae. The sequence goes on from NZ_JAJFZL010000001.1 coordinate 2,523,171, forward strand.
ACCATCGCCCGGTTGCTGCGTGCGGTCGGTATGCGAGTGCGCGGCGTGGGACGCACCGCGCGCACCGACGATCCGGACTTCGGGACGGTGGCGACCGATCTGCACGCCGAACTGCCCGCCGCGGACTACGTGATCTGTGTGACGCCGCTGACTCCGCAGACCCGGCACATGTTCGATGCGAGCGCGTTCGCGGCGATGAAGCCGCATGCGCGTTTCGTCAACGTCGGCCGTGGGGAATCCGTGGTTACCGATGATCTCGTCGCCGCGTTGCGCAACGGTGCGCTCGCGGGTGCCGCGCTGGATGTGGTCGACCCGGAACCGCTGCCCGCCGCGCACCCGCTGTGGGAACTGCCGAATGTCGTGCTCACCCCGCACAACAGCGGCGATTTCCTCGGCTGGCGATCGGAGATCGTCACCGCGTTCGCAGACAACTTCGAGCGCTGGATGACCGGTCAGCCCTTAGAGAATGTGGTCGACAAGAAGCTGGGCTACGTACCCAGCTGAAGGGAGCTACGATGGCCCACCCGGAAACAGGGACCGACCCCGCGGCGATGACCGCGGCGGAGTTGGCCGCCGCCTATTCGGCCGGGGCTTTGTCTCCTGTCGAGGCCACCAAGGCGGCGCTGGACGCGATCGCCGCGCGCGACGAGACCCTCAACGCGTTCTGTCTCGTCGATCCGGAGCGGGCCCTGATACAGGCCAAGGAATCCGAGGCGCGCTGGCACAACGGACATGCGCAGGGCCTGCTCGACGGCGTCCCGATCTCGATCAAGGACATCTTCCTGACCGAGGGCTGGCCGACGCTGCGCGGCTCGACCTCGATCCGGCCCGATGTGCCGTGGCCGGTCGACAGCCCGGCCGCGGCCCGGCTGCGCGAGGACGGCCTGGTCTTCCTCGGTAAGACCACCACGCCGGAGCTGGCGTGGAAGGCGACCACCGACAGCGCGCTGACGGGAATCACCCGCAACCCGGTCGACCCGGCCAAGACCTCGGGCGGGTCCTCCGGCGGTTCGGCCGTCGCGGTGGCGGCCGGGATGGGACCGGTCTCGATCGGCACCGACGGTGGCGGCAGCGTGCGGATTCCGGCGTCGTTCTGCGGGGTGGTCGGGTTCAAGCCCACCCACGGTCGTATTCCGCTGTATCCGGCCAGCCCGTTCGGCCCGCTGGCGCACGGTGGGCCCTTCGCCCGGACCGTCGAGGATGTGGCGCTGCTGATGGACATCCTGTCGCTGCCCGATCCGCGTGACCCCACCGCGGGCGCGCCGCCGCTGGCCACCTTCCGCGGTGAACTGCAGCGGGAAGTGCGCGGGGCGACGGTCGGGTACTCGGCGACGCTCGGCTTCGCCGAGGTCGATCCGGAGGTGGCGGCCGTGGTCGGGGCGGCGGTGCGGCGGCTCGACGAAGCGGGACTGCGGGTGGTCGAGGCCGATCCCGGATTCGCCGATCCACGCGCGGCGTTCGAACAGATGTGGGCAGCGGGCGCGGCGGCGATGCTGGCGACCTTTCCCCCCGGGACGCGGGAGCGTGTCGATCCCGGACTCGGTGCGGTGTGGGACCGCGGCCGCACCCTCAGCGCGGTGGACTACATCGACGCCCGCGCCGTGGCCGCCGAAGTGGGAATCGCCATGGGCGCCTTCCACACCGCGCACGATGTGCTGATCACCCCCACCGTGCCGATCACCGCCTTCGAGGCGGGACACGATGTGCCGCCGGGCAGCGCGCTCGAGAGCTGGCCGCAGTGGACGCCGTTCACCTATCCCTTCAACCTCACCCAGCAGCCCGCGATCAGTATCCCGGCCGGGGTGACGGCCGCGGGGATGCCGGTGGGCCTGCAGATCGTCGGGCCCCGGCACTCCGACGATTTCGTGCTCGCCGTGGCACGCTTCGCCGAATTGGTACTGGCGTGAACACGCCTGCGGCCCGGACCTTCCCGGTCCGGGCCGCAGGCGCGCGCGTCAGTCGGAAGCTCTGGTGAAGGCGAGGGTTTCGCCCTCCACCCCACGCAGCCACAGTGCGTTGCAGGCCGCCCCGAGTTCGGGCAGTCCGGACTCGATGGTGGCGAACACATTGCCCGGCACCCAGCCCATATCACCGTTGATCAGCAGATTGTTGCGGTCGTAGAACAGTGCGAGGTCGGTCGCCCCCTGGGCGTCGTGCGCGGCCGAGCCGGGCTCGTACCCGTAGGCGGGGTTGCCGATCTCCCACGGCTCGAAGTCGAACAGGCACACATCGCCCGGAATGGGGGTGACAGTGGGATTCTCGCGATGTGGCGCCGCGGTGATGCGCGGCACCAGGGTGTACACCTCGTTGCGGGCGTATTTGGCGTGGAAGGCGTCGCCCTCCTGCGGCAGGGCGTCCCAGACCGCCGCGCAGGTGTGTGGCGCCAGCTCGTCGAGCAATCGCGCGCGCACACTGACGCCCGCCTTGGTCAAGGTGATGGTGAGGTATCGGGCCATCGAGATCTCCTGTTCGGATCGCGGTCGGTCGCGGTTACAGCTCGTCGAGGACCCGTGCCCAGATGGCCAGGGCCTCCTCGATCTGCTCGGAGGTCACGATCAGCGGTGGGATCATGCGCACCACATTGCTGTATGCGCCGCAGGTCAGCAGCAGCAGGCCGTGCTCGGCGGCCAGCCGCTGTGCCGCGGCCGCGGTGGCGGTATCGGGTTCGCCCGTCGCGGTGGTGAATTCGCTGCCGACGAGCAGTCCGAGGCCGCGCACATCGCCGACCGCCTTGGTGGCGCCGGCCCGGACCCCGGCCAGCAGTTGTTCGCCGCGAGCGGCGGCATTGTCGACCAGTCCCTCGGATTCGATGACATCGATGGTCGCCACCGCGGCCGCGCACGCGACCGCGTTCCCGCCGTAGGTCCCGCCCTGGGATCCCGGCCATGCCTTCGCCATCAGCTCGCGCGGGGCCGCGATACCGGACAGCGGGAAGCCGCTGGCCAGACCCTTCGCGATCGTGATGATGTCCGGTCGCACGTCGAAATGCTGGTGGCCGAAGAACTTTCCGGTGCGGCCGAATCCGGTCTGGATCTCGTCGAGGACCAGCAGAATGCCGTGCCGGTCCGCCCGCTCCCGCAGCCCCTGGAAGAACCGGGTGTTGCCGGGGATGTAGCCGCCCTCGCCCAGCACCGGCTCGACGATGAACGCGGCCGTTTCGTTCGGTGCGGTGAGGGTCGTGAGCACGTAGTCGAGTTCGCGCAGCGCGAAGTCGGTGGCCTGTTCCTCCGACCAGCCGTACCGGTAGGCGGTGGGGAACGGCGCGACGTGGACGCCACTCATCAGCGGGCTGAAGCCGGCCGAGAATCGGGTGCCGGAGGTGGTCATGGTGGCGGTGGCGACGGTGCGGCCGTGGAACCCGCCGTGGAACACCACGACATTGGGCCGGCCGGTGGCCTGGCGGGACAGGCGCAGCGCCGCTTCCACGGCCTCGCTGCCGGAGTTGGCGAAGAACAGCGAGTCCAGATGGGACGGCAGCACATCGGCGAGGCGTTCGGTCAGGCGCAGCAGCGGGCGATGCATCACGGTCGTGTACTGGCCGTGGATCAGGCTGCCGATCTGTTCGCGCGCGGCCTCGACCACGCGGGGGTGGCAGTGTCCGGTGCTGGTGACGCCGATTCCGGCGGTGAAATCCAGATAGCGGCGACCGTCGGTGTCGTACAGGTAGCAGCCTTCGCCATGGTCGACAGTGACCGGTGTGGCCTGCTTGAGAACGGGGGAAAGTGCAGTCATGGTGATCCGCCTCCCGGGCGACGGGGAAATCCGGACGGTCCCGGATTCTTATTGTCGGATTGTTGACAATACGTATAACATGGCGGCGACGGTGACGGCAATGACAGCGCTGGAAATGGGTAGAGAGCGACGATGGCCGGCTATCGCGCGGCCGGTCATCGTCGCGACCGGGTGCGGGTGTCCCGCAGAACAGAGGAGCAAGCGATGACGCAAACCGTTGCGGAGGCGGACGCGGCCACGCGGGCGGCGATCGACAGTGTGCCGACAGGATTGTTCATCGGCGGACAGTGGTGCGATACCGCGGCCCGGACGCCGGTCGTCGACCCCGCGACCGGGCAGGCACTGTGCACCGTCGCCGACGCCGGCCCGCAGGACGGACTGGACGCGCTCGCCGCCGCCGCGGCCGCGCAGGCCGACTGGGCGGCCACTCCCGCCCGCACTCGTTCGGAGATCCTGCAGCGCGCCCACCGGGCACTGCTCGACGACACCGAGCGGCTGGCCCGCATCGCCACCGCCGAAATGGGTAAACCGCTGGCCGAGGCGCGCGGTGAGATCGCCTACGCCGCGGAGTTCTTCCGCTGGTTCGCCGAGGAAGCGGTCCGCGTCGACGGCGGGTACATGCCGGCGCCCACGGGCGGTTCCCGGTTCCTGGTGACCCGCCAGCCGGTCGGCCCGAGTCTGCTGATCACCCCGTGGAACTTCCCGATGGCGATGGCCACCCGCAAGATCGGGCCCGCCCTGGCCGCGGGCTGCACCAGTGTCGTCAAACCCGCCGAACAGACGCCGCTGTGCACCCTCGCGCTGGCCGAGATCCTCAGTGCCGCAGGTGTTCCCGACGGTGTGGTCAATGTGGTCACCACCTCGGATCCGGCCGCGGTCACCGGTGCGATGATCGCCGACAGCCGGTCTCGCAAATTGTCCTTCACCGGATCGACCGCGGTCGGGAAGCTGCTGCTGGAGCAGTGTGCGAAGACGGTCATGCGGACATCGATGGAACTGGGCGGCAACGCGCCGCTGATCGTCTTCGACGACGCCGACCTGGACGCGGCGATCGAGGGCGCGCTGGCGGCGAAGATGCGCAATATCGGGCAGGCCTGCACGGCCGCGAATCGCATCCTCGTGCAGCGCCCGGTCGCCGCGGAATTCGCCCGCCGGCTGGCCGAGCGAATGGCGGCACTGCCGATGGGGCGTGGCACCGACGACGGGGTCGTGGTCGGGCCGCTGATCGACGCCGCCGCCGTGACGAAGGTTTCGGAACTGGTCGACGATGCCCGCCGGCGCGGCGCCACGGTGGTACTGGGCGGGACCGCGGTGGACGGGCCCGGATACTTCTATCCCGCCACCGTGCTCACCGATGTGCCCGACGATGCCGAGATGTTCGCCACCGAGATCTTCGGTCCGGTGGCCGGGCTGACGGTGTTCGATACCGAGGAGGAGGCGATCACCCGCGCCAACGACACCCCCTACGGCCTGGTCTCCTACGTGTTCACCGAGAATCTGCGGCGCGGGCTGCGGGTGAGCGAGGCGCTCGACACCGGAATGGTCGGGCTCAATCAGGGAGTGGTGTCGAATCCGGCCGCGCCGTTCGGCGGGGTCAAGGAGTCCGGCCTCGGCCGCGAGGGCGGCTTCGGCGGCATCGACGAGTTCCTGGAGACCAAGTACATCGGGGTGGCACTGTGATGCCGGTGTTCCGAATTGCCACCATTCCCGGAGACGGTATCGGCGTCGATGTGACGATCGAGGCCGTCAAGGTCCTCGACGCGGTGCTGCCCGGTATCGAGTGGACCGAATTCGACTGGTCCTGTGAGCAGTATCTGCGCACCGGTGCCATGATGCCCGCCGACGGCCCCGAACAGCTCGCCGGATTCGACGCGATCCTGCTCGGCGCGGTGGGCTTTCCCGGTGTGGCCGACCACATTTCGCTGTGGGGGCTGCTGATCCCGCTGCGGCGCGCATTCGGCCAGTACGTGAATCTGCGGCCGGTGCGGTTGCTGCCGGGGACCGAATCGGCGCTGCGCGGACGCGGCGCCGAAGATCTCGACATCCTGATCGTCCGGGAGAATTCCGAGGGCGAATACTCCGCGATCGGCGGTACGCACAATCCGGGCCGTTCCGACGAATTCGTGGTCCAGGAGTCGATATTCACCCGGACCGGATGTGAGCGCATCATCCGTTACGCGTTCGAGCAGGCGCGCCGGCGCGATCGGAAACTGTGCTCGGCCACCAAATCCAACGGCCTCATCCACTCGATGCCCTACTGGGACAGCGTCTTCGAGCGCATCGCCGCCGACTATCCCGATGTGCAGACGCGGCAGATGCACGTCGACGCGCTGGCCGCGGAGATCGTGCTGCATCCGGATCGGCTCGACGTGATCGTGGGGTCGAACCTGTTCGGCGACATCCTCTCCGATCTGGCCGCCGCGGTGACCGGCGGGCTGGGGCTCGCGCCGTCGGGCAATATCAATCCGGCCCGGGACGCGCCCTCGATGTTCGAGGCCGTCCACGGCAGTGCGCCGGATATCGCGGGCCAGGGCATCGCCGATCCGGTGGCGCAGATCCTCGCCGGTGCCATGATGCTCGAGCAGCTGGGCGAATCCGCGGCCGCGGCGGCGGTCGATCGCGCGGTCTGCGATGTGCTCGCCGAGGGTGCGGTGCGCACTCCCGATCTGGGCGGGACCGCGACCACGACGCAGCTGGGCACCGCGATCGCCGAGCGGGCGGCGGCGCTGGTCGCGCACTGAGGTCCGGCCGGGGCGATCGGATCAGGAGGTCAGCCAGATCGCCTCGGCCGCAGGGCTACCCAGATCGATGGTGTGCTCGCCGATCCGCACCGCGATCGTTCCGGCGAAATCGCGCCGCTCGATCACGGTGATCACCGTGTCCAGGGCGATGCCGACCGAATCGAAGTAGCGCAGCATCGCCGGATCGAAGTCCGAGATGCGCGCCACCCGGCCGGACTGACCGGCCTGGAAATCGCTGAGCTGATGTGCGGGTGGTGTGGGGACCGCGCCGTCGACCGACGGGATCGGGTCGCCGTGCGGATCGCGGTCGGGGTGGCCGAGCTTGGCGTCGATGCGGGCCACCAGGGTCTCCGAGACGGCGTGCTCGAGCACCTCGGCCTCGTCGTGCACCTCGTCCCAGCCGTAGCCGAGTTCGTTGACCAGGAATGTCTCGATCAGCCGGTGCCGGCGCACCATGGTGACCGCGGCCCGGCGGCCGTTCTCGGTCAGGGTGATCGCCCCGTAGCGGGCGTGTTCGACCAATCCCTGATCGGCGAGTTTGCGTACCGCCTCCGACACCGTCGAGGCCGATACCCCGATCCGTTCGGCGAGCAGTTTGGTCGAGACCTTCTCCTGTGACCATTCCTGAGCGCTCCAGATCACCTTCAGGTAATCCTGAGCGACCGAGGACAGCGACGGCGCCACGCTCCCGGCCTGCTCGCTCGCGCCCGAATCGGGAGACGCTTGTGACGCAGCGGAATCTGCCAGCTCACGCCGGGTGGCGACATCACGTTTTCCGGGCACGTATCGAGCTTAGCGGGGGCAGGCGCGGGCTCGGAGGAGGCAGCCTGCGTAACCACGGAGAGCTCGTGGCGGGCCCCGCTCATCAGGCACAGCGGGGGCAGGCGCGGGCTCGGAGGAGGCAGCCTGCGTAACCACGGAGAGCTCGTGGCGGGCCCCGCTCGTCAGGCACAGCGGGGGCAGGCGCGGGCTCGGAGGAGGCAGCCTGCGTAACCACGGAGAGCTCGTGGCGGGCCCCGCTCATCAGGCACAGCGGGGGCAGGCGTGGGCTCGGAGGAGGCAGCCTGGCGTGACCACGCCCGCGACCCGCGGGCGCTGGTTCACCCTGTCGCCGGTGACGGTCGGGTGAACAACAGCCCCGCCGAATCCCGGTCGGTGTCCGCTCTTGCGTAGGCTGCGGTGTGTGCAGAGATGGCGAAGTCTCGAGGAAATGCCACCGGACTGGGGGCGGTGCGTGCTCACCATCGGCGTGTTCGACGGTGTCCATCGCGGTCACGCCCAGCTGATCAGCCGTGCCGTGAAATCCGCTGCGGTACGCGGTGTTCCCTCGGTTCTGATGACCTTCGATCCGCATCCGATGGAGGTGGTGCGCCCCGGTTCGCATCCGGCGCAGCTCACCACGCTGACCCGGCGCGCGGAACTGGTGGAGGAACTCGGTATCGATGTGTTCTGCGTGATGCCGTTCACGCAGGACTTCATGAAGCTGACCCCCGGCCGCTACGTCCACGATCTGCTGGTCGAGAAGTTGCATGTGGCCGAGGTCGTGGTCGGTGACAACTTCACCTTCGGCAAGAAGGCCGCCGGCACCGTGGAGACCATGCGCGAGCTGGGCGGCCGGTTCGGCTTCGAGGTCGACGGGGTGACCCTGGTCGGCGAGCATGCGGTGACCTTGTCCTCCACCTACATCCGGGCCTGCGTCGATGCCGGCGATATGGCCGCGGCGGCCGACGCGCTGGGCCGCCCGCACCGGGTGGAGGGGGTGGTGGTGCACGGTGACGGCCGGGGCCGCGAACTGGGCTTCCCGACCGCCAACGTGGCGCCGCCGATGCATGCCGCCATTCCCGCCGACGGCGTGTACGCGGGCTGGTTCACCGTGCTGGCCGCCGGGGAGACCGTCGGCGACATCCGTCCCGGCAAGCCGGTGATGGCGGCGATCTCGGTCGGTACCAATCCGACGTTCTCCGGCCGCACGCGAACGGTGGAGGCGTTCGTGCTCGATACCGAGGCCGATCTGTACGGCCAGCACGTCGCGGTCGATTTCGTGAAGCATCTGCGCGGTATGCGCCGTTTCGATTCGGTGGACGAGCTGATCGCCGCGATGCGCGGCGACGTCGAGCAGACCCGCCAGGTCCTCGCCGCCGGCTCCGCGGGCTGAGCCCTCCGCGATCGTCTCACCGGCCCGTCCGGTGAGACGACGCGAATCGGGTTCACCGCGAGGCGAATTCGTCGATCTCGCGGTTGAGTTCGGCGGCGTGGGTGACGTAGAGCCCGTGTCCGGCCGTCGGGAACTCCTTCAGGACGGCGTCCGCCAGCAGGTCCACCGCGACCCGGCTGGTCGGCTCGATCGGGATCGATTGATCGGCCAGACCGTGCAGCAGCAGGACCGGAACGGTGATCCGCGCCAGATCCGGCCGCAGATCGGAATCGGCGATCTCGCGCTGCATCGTCGTCGCGGCCCACGGGGCACACGACAGGCAGCGGCGGACCTCTTGGTCGATCAGCGCGGGGGAGACGTCGTTGCCCAGGTGGGTCGCGAAGTAGCCCTGCGCGCGGTCCGCCATCCACTTGGCCCGGTCGGCGCACAGCGCGGCGATCGACGCGTCGATCGCGGCCGCGGGAACTCCCGCGGGGTGGTCCTCGCTCCAGCGCAGTTTGGGGACCGCCGCGGCCACCAGCACGAGCTTGCGAATGCGGTCCTGACCGTGCCGGGCCAGGTAGTGCACCGCCTCCGCGCCGCCACCGGAATGCCCGATGAGCACGGCGTCGCGGATATCCAGGTGTTCGAGGAACGCGGCCACGTCGTCGGCGCGGGTGTCGTTGTCGTAGCCGTCGGCCGGGCGGTCGGAGCGGCCGTGACCGCGCCGATCGAGCAGAATGCAGCGGTAGCCTCGCTCGACGAGGTACGGCACCTGGTGTTCCCACATATCGGTGTTGAGCGACCATCCGGCGAGGAACACGATCGGGGCGCCCGTGCCGTACACCTCGTAGGCGAGTGTGGTGTTGTCGGCGGTCTGGAAGTACGGCATCGTCATCTCCTGTTTCTGTGGTGTGCCAACAACATTCGCAGTCGCGGGGAACGGAAGCGATTACCCGTCGGGTAATGCCCGCGCACCCCTCGCCGGGCCGGGCCGGGCGCGCCGGTGGCGGGGATGGCAGTCCGATTCGGATCGGCGCAGGTGATCCGGTAGGCTGGCTCGTCGGGTCTGCTGCGGTCCGCGGTGGCGCCCGCCCGGGATTTCCCGGTGTCCTCGAGCGCGGACTGAGAAATTAGGAGTGAATTCGTGGCTCTGACCACCGAGCAGAAGGCGGCCATCCTCAAGGAGTACGGCCTGCACGAGAAGGACACCGGTTCGCCGGAGGCCCAGATCGCCATGCTGTCCAAGCGGATCGCCGACCTGACCGAGCACCTGAAGGTGCACAAGCACGATCACCACACCCGCCACGGCCTGCTGGGCCTGATCGGCCGTCGCCGTCGCCTGTCGAAGTACCTGCAGGCCAAGGACATCGAGCGCTACCGCACTCTGATCGAGCGGCTCGGCCTGCGGCGCTGATCCACTCGCACCCATACGACGCGAGCGAGACGCGCTGACAATCACAAGGTAGTTAACGCGCAGCCGACGGGGAGGCATAGACTCTTCCCCGTCGGTTAGTCGTATATCGGCACCGCACCAGCCGTATGCACCCGCACGCGTGGCGTCGGTCTTCGGTAGTGGCCTTTCGGCGAGAGTTGCCGGCGGGCTTCGATCGATGACCGCCTCCGCGTCGCCGGTTCCATGGGGGATCGGCCGGGTGTGCGCCGCCGCAGCCAGGAGGGTTGCCGCGCGCCCGAACCCGGGTACGGCTGCCCCTGTGCAGGGAAACCGCAGCGCAGGGACACCGGCCGGATCGCGCCACTGGGCGTTGGATCCGGCAAGACGAGAGGTTGAGACAGAAATATGACCGAATCCCAGACCAGCTCCGCCATCGAGGTCGAACCCGGTGTGTTCGAATCGGTGGCGCTGATCGACAACGGCAGCTACGGCACCCGCACGGTGCGATTCGAGACCGGGCGCCTGGCCAAGCAGGCCGCCGGCTCCGTCGTCGCCTACCTGGACGACGAGACCATGCTGCTGTCGGCCACCACGGCCGGTAAGCACCCCAAGGACCAGTTCGACTTCTTCCCGCTGACGGTCGATGTCGAGGAGCGGATGTACGCCGCGGGCCGCATCCCCGGTTCCTTCTTCCGTCGCGAGGGCCGTCCCTCCACCGACGCGATCCTGACCTGCCGCCTGATCGACCGTCCGCTGCGCCCGTCGTTCGTCGACGGCCTGCGCAACGAGATCCAGGTCGTGGTCACGGTGATGAGCCTGGATCCCAAGGATCTCTACGACGTGGTCGCCATCAACGCGGCCTCGGCGTCGACCCAGATCTCCGGCCTGCCGTTCTCCGGTCCGGTCGGCGGTGTGCGCGTCGCTCTCATCGACGGTCAGTGGGTTGCCTTCCCGACCGTCGAGCAGCTCGAGACCGCCGTCTTCGACATGGTCGTCGCCGGCCGCGTCGTCGAATCCGGTGACGTCGCGATCATGATGGTCGAGGCCGAGGCCACCGACAAGGTGATCGCGCTGGTCGAGGCCGGTGCGCAGGCGCCGACCGAGACCGTCGTGGCCGAGGGCCTCGAGGCCGCCAAGCCGTTCATCGCCCGGCTGTGCAAGGCGCAGGCCGATCTGGCCACGCTGGCCGCCAAACCCACCGAGGAGTTCCCGCTCTTCCCGCCGTACGAGGCCGACGTCTACACCGCCGTCGAGGGCACCGCGAAGGTTCCGCTGGGCCAGGCGCTGTCGATCGCCGGTAAGCAGGAGCGCGACGAGCGCACCGACGAGATCAAGCTCGAGGTGCTGTCCGCGCTGGCCGAGGATTTCGAGGGCCGCGAGAAGGAGATCGGCGCGGCGTTCCGCGCGGTCACCAAGAAGCTCGTGCGTCAGCGCATCCTGTCCGACGGCTTCCGTATCGACGGCCGTGGCCTGGCCGATATCCGGGCCCTGTCCGCCGAGGTCGCGGTCGTGCCGCGGGCACACGGTTCGGCGCTGTTCGAGCGTGGCGAGACCCAGATCCTGGGCGTCACCACCCTCGACATGGTGAAGATGGCCCAGCAGGTCGACTCGCTCGGCCCGGAGACCAGCAAGCGCTACATGCACCACTACAACTTCCCGCCGTTCTCCACCGGTGAGACCGGCCGCGTCGGCTCGCCCAAGCGGCGCGAGATCGGCCACGGCGCCCTCGCCGAGCGCGCGCTGGTGCCGGTGCTGCCGAGCCAGGAGGAGTTCCCCTACGCCATCCGTCAGGTGTCGGAGGCGCTGGGATCCAACGGATCCACCTCGATGGGTTCGGTGTGTGCCTCGACCCTGTCGCTGCTGAACGCGGGTGTGCCGCTGAAGTCCCCGGTCGCCGGTATCGCGATGGGCCTGGTGTCCGACGAGGTCACCAACGACAAGGGTGAGTCCGAGACCCGTTACGTCGCGCTGACCGACATCCTCGGCGCCGAGGATGCCTTCGGCGACATGGACTTCAAGGTCGCCGGTACCCCGGACTTCGTGACGGCCCTGCAGCTGGACACCAAGCTCGACGGCATCCCCTCGAAGGTGCTCGCGGGGGCGCTCAACCAGGCTCGCGACGCGCGCCTGACCATCCTGGACGTGATGGCCGAGGCCATCGCCACCCCGGACGAGATGAGCCCCTACGCCCCGCGCGTCACCGCGATCAAGATCCCGGTCGACAAGATCGGCGAGGTCATCGGGCCCAAGGGCAAGATGATCAACCAGATCACCGAGGACACCGGCGCCAACATCTCCATCGAGGACGACGGCACCGTGTTCGTCGGCGCGACCGACGGCCCGTCGGCGCAGGCCGCGATCGACGCGATCAACGCCATCGCCAACCCGCAGCTGCCGAAGGTCGGCGAGCGCTTCCTGGGCACGGTCGTCAAGACCACCGCCTTCGGCGCGTTCGTCTCGCTGCTGCCGGGCCGCGACGGTCTGGTGCACATCTCGAAGCTGGGCAACGGCAAGCGGGTCGGCAAGGTCGAGGACGTGGTCAACGTCGGCGACAAGATCCGCGTCGAGATCGCCGATATCGACAACCGCGGCAAGATCTCGCTGGTTCCGGTCGCCGAGGACGAGGCAGCGGCGGACACCTCCGCTGACTCGGCCGCCTCCGCCGACGAGGCTCCGGCTGTCGCCGAGGCCGCTGCCGAGTAATAGTTGGGTGTGACGAAGAAGAAGCCCTCGGCGCGCGTATCGAATTCGAAGGGTTCGGTACGCGCGCCGGGCAGTACAGCGCGCGCCGCGCGCGATGAGCGTTCCGCGCGTGCGACATCGGCTCGACCTCCCAGCGACGCGGCCCCCTTGCTCGCACTCGAGCAGGGGGTTTCGTCGCTGGTACTCGCCGAGGACGGTTCTCCCTCCGACAGCGGGGTGCGGCGCACGGTGCTGCCCGGCGGCCTGCGGGTGGTGACCGAGCACGTGCCCGGAGTGCGTTCGGCCTCGATCGGGGTCTGGGTGGGCGTCGGTTCCCGTGACGAGGGCCCGACCGTCGCCGGTGCCGCGCACTTCCTGGAACATCTGCTGTTCAAGGCGACACCGACGCGCTCGGCGCTGCAGATCGCGGAGGCCGTGGACGCGGTCGGCGGCGAACTGAACGCGTTCACCGCCAAGGAACAGACCTGCTATTACGCTCATGTCCTCGACGACGATCTGCCGCTGGCGATCGACGTGGTCTCCGATGTGGTGCTCAACGGCCTGTGCCGGCCCGCCGACGTCGATGTCGAACGTCAGGTCGTGCTCGAGGAGATCTCGATGCGCGACGACGATCCCGAGGATCTGGTCGGCGACTGCTTTCTCACCGCACTGTTCGGCGATCATCCGATCGGGCGGCCGGTGATCGGCACCGTCGACTCGATCGAGGAGATGACGGCCGCTCAGTTGCGGGGTTTCCATCTGCGCCGGTACCGGCCGGACCGGATGGTGGTCGCGGTGGCGGGCAATATCGAACACGATCACACGGTGGAGTTGGTGCACCGTGCCTTCGGCGGCCGGCTCGATCCGCTGTGCTCGCCGGCGCCGCGGCGCGAAGGCCGGTTCCGGACCCGGGCCGCCCCGCAACTGCACCGGATCTACCGCGACAGTGAGCAGGCCCACCTGGTCTTCGGGGTGCGGGCGTTCGGCCGGCACGAGGGGCACAAGCGCTGGCCGCTGTCGGTGTTGAACACGGTGCTCGGCGGTGGGCTGAGTTCGCGGTTGTTCCAGCGGATCCGGGAGGAACGGGGTCTGGCGTACTCGGTGTACTCGAGCGTGGACACCTTCGCCGATACCGGGGCGTTCTCGGTCTATCTGGGCTGCCAGCCCGAAAATCTCGGCGAGGTGGCGAGTTTGGCGCGCGGTGTTCTGGAAGATGTTGCCGCCAACGGGATCACCGACGCCGAATGCGCGCGAGCAAAGGGGTCGCTGCGTGGTGGCCTGGTGCTCGGACTCGAGGATTCCGGATCCCGGATGAATCGCATCGGGCGCAGTGAGCTCAGTTACGGCAATCACCGCAGCGTCTCCGAGACGCTGGCCCGGATCGACGCGGTGACCACCGAGGAGGTTTCGGCCATCGCCGCGAGCCTGCTGGCCCGGCCCTATGCGGCCTCGGTGGCCGGGCCGTATCGGCGCACCCGCGAATTGCCCGGCGCGGTGCGGCGATTGGCGGACTGAGTCAGTCTCCCGGTGGTTTCTGCTCGCCGGCCCGGTTGGCCGCGCCGACCACGGCCGCGAGCAGTCCCGGCAGCGCGTGGTCGACCTCCGCGGTGCGCAGCCGCGCATAGGTCTGCCCATCCGCGACGATGCGCTCGGTGATGCCGGCCTCACGCAGAATCTTCAGGTGGTGGGTGGCGGTCGACTTGTTGATGGTGTCGTAGAGCTGTCCACAGCGCATCGCGGCGCCGGCGTTGCTGAGACGGCGCACCATCTCCAATCGCACGGGGTCGTGCAGGGCGCCGAGTACGTCCTGTACGGCGGCGACCGGATGGGACTCCACGGTCGTATGGGTGTCGGTCATGATCTTTCTCACGGGATATTTGGTTTGATGGGAATCAAACCATCGCTACGGTGGTTGAGTTCGATCGCAATCAAACTTACCTGATGGAGAGAGTCGATGGCCGCAACCGTGACAGTTGCACCGGCCCAGCGGACCACCCAGTCCTGGGCCTATGCGCTGATTCTGGTCGCCAGTGGAGTAGCGCTCGGCGTATCCGGTGTTCCCGCCCCGCTTTACGGCCTCTATCAGAAGGAATGGCACTTCTCGCCGCTGACCACCACGATCGTGTTCGCCGTGTACGCGATCGCCGCCCTGGCCGCGGTGCTGGTATCGGGGAAGGTCTCCGATGTGGTGGGCCGCAAGCCGGTGCTGCTGGGCGCGCTGGCCACGATGGTGCTCGGCCTGATCGTCTTCCTGCTCGCCGACAATGTGGCGATGCTGCTGGTGGCACGCGCGCTGCACGGTGTCGCGGTGGGCGCGACAGTCGTGGCCGGTGCGGCCGCCCTGCTGGATCTGCGGCCCCAGCACGGCGCGCGGTCGGGTCAGCTGACCGGGGTCGCGTTCAATGTCGGTATGGCCGTGGCCATTCTGGGCTCGGCCCTGCTCGCGCAGTACGTCCCGCATCCGCTGCGCACGCCGTACGTGGTGATCACGGTGTTCTGCCTGCTGATCGGCGCCGGTGTGGTGCTGATGACCGAAACCCACACCACCCGGGTACCCGGTCCGATCCGGATCGCGAAACCGGCCGTGCCGCAGGAGATTCGCGCGGACTTCTGGTTCTCCGCACTGGGCGTGATGGCGGCGTGGTCGGTCCTGGGCGTGCTGCTGTCGCTGTATCCCTCGCTGGCGGCGGCGAAGACCGGGGTGCACAACCTGGTGTTCGGCGGGGCCGTGGTGGCCTCGACGGCGACCGCCGGGGCCCTCGCTCAGCTGTTCGCGACCTCGATTCCGGCGCGGCGCGCGGCCGTCGCCGGCGATACGGGCATGGCGATCGCCTTGCTGCTGACGTTGCCCGCGCTGGCCACCCACAACTGGGTCGTGGTCCTGGTCGCGGGGGTGGTGCTCGGCGCCACCTTCGGTCTGGGTTTCGGTGGCTCGCTGCGGCACCTGTCGAATGTGGTGCCACAGCACAAGCGCGGCGAGACGATGTCGGCCTACTATCTGCTGGCCTATTCCGCGATGGCCCTGCCGACCGTGCTGGCGGGCTGGGCGGCCACGGAATGGGGGATGGGCACCATCTTCCCGTGGTTCGTGGTGATCGTCGCCGCGGCCTGCCTGACCGCCGCCGCGATCGGCGTGCGCGGCAGCCGGGCCGCGGCCTGAGCAGCCGAACGACGTGCCGGACAAGGGAATACGGCGCTCACCGGGCGGTGGGCGCCCTATCCCCGTTACTATGCGGCCATGGTTCGGCGGGGGACATTTCTGGAGCGCCAGGCGCAGCGGATGCAGCGTTCGGCGCTGCTGGTGGCGGTGGTCTCGGTGGTGTTCGGCGCACTGGCGATCGCGACATTCACCTGGTGGGTGCTGTGGTTACTACTCGGCGCCAAGGCCGACACCCCGAATCAACTGGATCTGACCAAGATCGCGCTGTCGGTATCGGCGGGTGTGGGTGGTGCGGTGGCGCTGGTGGTCGCCTACCGCCGGCAGCGGGACAACGAGCGCGGCCGATTCGCCCAGTTGTTCGGAGCCGCGGCGGCCCAGCTGGGTAATGCCGATGTCGCCGTGCGGATGGCCGGGGTCTACGCGATGGCCGGTGTGGCGGACGAATTCTCGGCACGAAGTCGTCGTCAACAGTGCATCGACGTCCTCTGCGGCTACCTGCGGCTGCCCTACGACCCGGCCGACGGCGCCACCCATCTGAGCTCGCGCAAGACCACGGCCGAGGCCGAGGGGGCAGAGGTGGAGCGGGTCTACCGGTTGCGTCAGAACGATCGCGAGGTCCGGCGGACGATCGTGGCGGTGATCGCCGCCCATCTACGTCCACAAGCCGAAATATCCTGGTCCACTTACCACTTCAATTTCGATGACGCGGTACTGGAGAATGTCGACTTCCGCTGGGCGGTCTTCGCCGGGCGTCACACCCACCTGCGCGGCGCGCACTTCACCGGCGACCGATCGGCAAATTTCGAGAGCGTCCAATTCGTCGGCCAGCATGTGACCTTCCACGGCGCGCGCTTCGACGGCGATGCGCTGTTCCGCGGTGCGCGATTCGTGCCGGCCGAGGACGAGGTTCACACCGGCCGGGTCGGCACCAGCTT